>JAYOCQ010000009.1:0-79100 GCA_038105525.1 Opitutales bacterium
CAAAAAACAAAAGCGTTTGAACCCCAGTTTACTAATGCGGTCGAAGATTTCACCAATGATAACCTTAGATCGTTTGATGGGTTGATTTTCAATAACACTACAAGAATTGAAAAAGCGTTTGTCACTGTCGAACAAAGACAGGCATTACTGGGTTTTATCGAAGGAGGAAAAGGCTTCGCTGGTTTCCATGGTGCCTCGGATGCAGGTATGCCTAAGTGGTCTGAATATACTGAAATGATCGGTGGATGTTTTGATGGGCATCCGTGGAATGCGGGAGGAACATGGCCTTTTACCGTGGAAGATCCTTCCCATCCACTGTGTAAAAGTTTTTCCAATACCACCTTTCAATTCTCAGATGAAATTTATCAATACAAGGGCTATGACCGTAAAAACCTTCGTGTTTTGGTGAGTTTGGATGCAAATAAGAGTGGAAAGCTTGGAAAATCGCCCACCAATGACTATCCAGTTTCCTGGGTCAAGTCATATGGGAAAGGACGAGTTTTCTACTCAAATTTTGGGCATAATAAAGCAAGTTGGTGGACGCCCTTTTTACTCGAACATTTTTTAGCAGGTATTCGTTGGAGCCTGGGAGAATTAGATGGCCCTACTGCAAGCCTCAATCTACCTAGCAGCCATTCTCAAAAGTAATTTCTATAAGTTAATCCAAAACGCAAAACATACACAATGAGTAGTACAGATTCAGTGAGCCGAAGAAAATTCATGGGTTCTGCCGCCCTTGCGAGCGCAGCAGTTTCTTTTCCCAATGTTTTAACCGCGGAGAGTAAAGGAAAAGAGGTTGTCCGCTTTGCCTTAATTGGTTGTGGTGGCCGAGGAAAGGGTGCTGCGGCACAGGTTATGAACTCTCCGCACAAGACCGAATGTGTTGCCCTTGCCGATGCATTCATGGATACCGCCAAAGGTGCGCAAAACTACCTCAAGCATGTGGGACATGAAGACAAATTGAAATTAACTGATGACACTATTTTTGCAGGTTTGGACGCCTACAAAAAAGTTATGGAAATGGATAATGTGGACTTGGTCCTTCTTACGACTTCTCCCGGTTTCCGACCCCTGCATTTCGAGCATGCGGTCAAGAAGGGCAAGCATGTATTTATGGAGAAGCCAGTTGCGACTGATGGTGCTGGTGTACGCCGCGTGTTAGCTGCCAATGAGGAGGCGAAAAAGAAGAACTTAATGGTTACAGTTGGTTTGCAGCGTCACCATGAGCCCAATTATATCGAGACTGTAAAAAAGATTCAGGATGGTGCCATTGGTGAGCTTAACTATGCCCGTGTATTCTGGAATAGTGGAGGTGTTTGGACCAAGAAAAGAACATCGAGTCAAAATGAGCTGGAATACCAAGTTAGAAATTGGTTTTACTTTAACTGGTTATGCGGTGACCACATCGTGGAACAGCATATCCATAACACCGATATCATTAACTGGATCAAGGGATCCTATCCGATCAAAGCGAACGGACACGGTGGGCGTCAGGTTCGAGGCAACCCCGCTAATGATCCTGATTGGAAAGATCATGGTGAAATTTATGACCATCACTTTGTGGAATTTGAATATGCTGATGGGTTCCGCATGTACAGCCAGTGCCGCCATATCAGTAATTGCTGGCAAAATGTCTCGGAGCATATTCACGGTTCCGAAGGTTACAGCGCAGTGAGTCGCCATCAAATTTTCCCAAAATCAGGAGATCCATGGCGTTATCCGGGGCAGAAAGTGGGTGGTCACGAACAGGAACAGCTCAATATGATTGATGCGTTGGCCAAGGGTGAAATCTACAATGAAGGTGAATACGGAGCCAAGAGTACGATGACCAATATACTTGGTCGTTGCGCCACTTACTCGGGCAAAGAGGTTAGCTGGGATCAGGCGCTTACTTCCAAGATCGAACTCTGCCCGAATATCGATTCTTTAACTTGGGAGAGCGAGGCCCCTGTTCAGCCCAATTCCTCGGGCGGTTATGACGCTCCAGTGCCTGGGAAAACCCGGGTGATCTAAGGCTGCCTTTCTCCGTTCAAGCCGGATCAGCTCGATGGGACATGGAGTTCCATGGTGGATCGCTTTGTTTTGACCATCGATGATCAGGCGTTAGCAAGTTATTCATGATACTTTCCGACGGAGCCATTCTAGAGGCGATTGAACGCAAGGACATCGTCATAGATCCATACGACCGTTCCTGCTTGGGCACCAACAGTTACGACGTCCATCTCTCGGCTCACCTTGCCTGCTACCTTGACGAGGTGATCGACGCTCGTTTGCACAACAAGGTGGAGAGGTTTCTGATTCCGGAGGATGGATACGTGCTGTATCCCGGAAAAACCTATCTTGGCTCAACCCTTGAATATACCGAAACGAGAAATTTCGTGCCGTTCCTCGAAGGCAAATCCAGCGTTGGACGCCTTGGAATCGATATCCATGCCACAGCGGGAAAGGGAGACGTCGGATTTTGCAACCACTGGACGCTGGAGATTTCCGTTGCCCAACCGGTTAGGGTCTACTCAGGCATGCCCATCGGGCAATTGATTTATTTTCCTGTCCAAGGCGAGGTCAAGGTGGACTATTCGAGCAAGGCGTCCGCCAAGTACAACCAACGCTCACCCTTGCCGGTCGAATCCATGATGTGGAAGAACCGATTCTGATCGAAAGTGGAAGAACTTTATCGCGATATTCTTGATGAGCACGCCCGCAATCCACGCGGAAGATTGAGAATCGAGCGTCCCGATTTCACCGGAACGTGGAGCGATTTGAAAACCGGCAACCGTTGCGAGGTGCAGGGAAAAATCCACCAAGACCGCTTCAGCGAACTTTCCGCATTCGTGGAAGGTTCTGCCTTGGCCCGGGCGTGCGCTTCGATCATGTGTTCGAGTTTGCTTGAGAAAGCGGTGTCCGAGGGTCATGCGATTCTTGCAGAAATCCTACGATGGATGGAAGAGGGAATCGAACCACCGGCATGGAAGGGTGACTTGGGATTGTATCGGATGCTGTCCCGGTTTCCCGAACGAAGAGAATGTTCTCTCTTGGGGTGGCGAGCCTTGGCCGTCGCCTTGCGGACTTAGCGGTTCCAGCGGCCGTATTGGCCGAAGCGCCTCCCGGAGTTTGCCTGAGAATAATGAAAGTCGCGACCGTAGGCAAAGGGGAGTCGATCGTTTGACCTTTGGTACCGTGACTCGGGCAATTCCTTGATGAACCTGCTTTGCATCAGTCGAACGGTGGCCCCCTTTTGATTGGCCAAGGAAGGGAAGACCAGATGGAGGGTGCGTTCGGCGCGAGTGGCGGCAACGTAAAAGAGGCGCCTTTCCTCCTCCAAGTCACCTTCTCCCTCGATCGCTCTTTTGGTCGGAAAGAGACCGTCTGCCAACCCGATGATGAAGACGTGAGGAAACTCCAAACCTTTGGACTGATGAATGGTGGACAGGCGAATGCAACTTTCTCCGCGCCGAACCACCCGATCTCCCGATTCCGAGCTCAGGAGCACTAATTGGGAAAGCATTTCCGCCAAACTTTCATACTTTGAGGCAAAGTCGATCAAGCTCTCGAGATCCTCTTCCCTGCGAGGCCAATTTTCGTAAGTCGAGCGCAAGTAAGACAGGTACCATCCTCCGATGGCCTCTTCTACGACAACGGATGGGGCGCAAGAGACGGATGCTTTATGAATGTTCAGCATGGATTCGGCCATGCTCGACCAATCGTCAAGAGCATCGGCAGGAACCTTTTTTGTCACTGTTTCGTGGCCAAGCGTTTGAAAAACGGGCAGGTTCAATTCTTCGGCCTTTCGAGCCGCCAGACCCAGCAGCTTGGATGCAGTCTTTTCCCCCACTCGAGGCAAGAGGCATGCGAAGCGCAGAAAAGCGGTGAGGTCCTTGGGGTTGGCCACGAAGCGCAATTGTGAAACCAAGTCCTTGACGTGGGCTTGCTCGAAAAACTTCAGGCCGCTGGTAATGAGGAAGGGCAAGCCTCGACGAGAAAGCTCGACCTGCAGCTCCATGGCATGGAAATGCGCTCGATAGAGTACGGCAATTTCGTCGAAGGAAACTCCCGCATCATGAAGTTCATTGATTTTGGAAATGACGAAGTCGGCCTGCTGGTAGGCGTCGAACGCAGGAACCACCACCGGCAAGCGCTCATTGGGCCTGGACGCTTTCAATTCCTTGCAAAAGCTTTTCTCGGCCACTCTGTTTTCCAGGATGCCGTTGGCCAGCATGAGAATTTCGGGAGAACTGCGATAGTTGATTTCGATCTTGTAGATTCGAGCGCCGGGGTGTCGTTGAGGAAAGGAGAGGATTTGATCGAGATCGGCTCCTCGCCAAGTGTAGATGCATTGGGCGTCATCACCGACAGCCATGATTTGATGATGGTGGCCGATTTGATCGACGATCTGAGCCTGCAAGGAATTGACGTCTTGATATTCGTCGACCAAAACGTGCGAAAAGCGGTTCTGAAAGTAGGTTCGGGCGCAATCATGCTCCTTGAGCAACTCGAGCCAGTAAACCAGCAAGTCGTCATAGTCGGTCAAACCACGCATTTTTTTGGCCCGAGCGTAGGCTTGCGAAAATTGCTCGATCTTTGCGATTAACTCGCGGTTGGCAGGGTAGCGTCCGCAAGCCACCTCCTCGACGTCCTTGCCGACGTTTCGGGCATAGCTGATCAGTCCTTTGATAGGCTTGGCCTTGGGGTTTTCCTTTGATTTGAAAAATTGAGGGTCAAGCTCGCGAATGACTTCGTTGAGCAGGGAGTCGGAGTCGCCGTCGTCCAAGATGGTGAAGCTTCTCGGCAATCCGACGAGATCACCGAAGAGACGCAGGGCCTGACCGCCGACGTGGTGGAAAGTTCCGCCAAGAAATCGGTGATTTGCGATGCCCGTGAGTTGCTCCACGCGTTCGAGCATTTGTTTCGAGGCCTTGTTGGTGAAGGTCAGAAGCAGGATCGCTTCGGGCTGCACTCCTTGTTCGATCAAATAGGCGACTCGATAGGTGAGGGTGCGCGTTTTTCCGGAACCTGCTCCTGCAAGAACCAGGGCGGGGCCATCAGGAGCGGTGACCGCTTTAAGCTGGTCCTCGTTCAAGTCCTTGGCATAGTCGATCTTCGAAGGATTCGATGCATCCGGGCGCTGGGGTTTCGGGCCAAAAAGATCGTCTTCGTCGTCCTCGTAATCGTACATTTCAAGCGTTGACTGAAGGCTTGCCGATCAAGGGGGCTAGATAGTCACGATGAACGACCTCCGATCGTGAGCTCCATGGATGCTTGTTCAGAACCGTTTCGTTGTCGCAACCGATGAGTTGCCTCGCTTCATCTCCGGAAAAACGCGAGATTCCACGAGCGATGATCCGTCCATTGGCATCAAGGATGGAAACGACTTCGGCTCGTCCGAAGTCGCCGCTCGCTCGCACCAGTCCCTTGGCAAGCAAACTGGCTCCTTGTTCGAGGATCGCCCGACTGGCTCCCTCGTCTATCTCCAAGGAGCCCTTGGGGCTTGGGAAGAAGGCCAGCCATTTCTTTCTTCGGTTCAAGTCGAGCCCGCATGGGGCAAAGAAGGTACCTTCCGCCTTGCCCTCGGTGATTTGCGACAGGCGAGCGGGGTTATCCCCGCTGCCGATGAAAACGGCGCACCCGGATTTGGTTGCAACCTTGGCCGCATCGATTTTCGCGGTCATTCCCCCAACCGATCGTTCGTGCCTCGTGCCGGTGGCCATAGCTTCGATTTCTGGGGTGATTTCTCCTACGAACGGAACCAAGATCCCGGAATCAAGAGAGGTCATCAATCCCTTGGCCGTAGTAAGAATGATCAGCAGTTCCGCCATGCACAAGGATGCGAGCAGGGCGGACAAGACGTCGTTGTCCCCGAATTTCAATTCCTCGTCGCTGACGGAATCGTTTTCGTTGATTACCGGAACAACCTGCCGGCTCAAAAGGCAGTCCAAGGTTTCCTTTACCTTGCCGGATCGAACTCGTTCGTTGAAGTCTTCTCTCGTGAGCAACACTTGAGCGGCAAGTAAATCGTGCTTGGCTAGAGCGCACTTCCATGCATGCATCAATTCGCTTTGACCGACGGAGGCGCAGGAGCGCAAAAGAGAAAGATCCTTGGGGCGGGAGTCATAACCGAGCTTGCCCATTCCCAGCCCGACCGCCCCCGAACTAACCACGATAACTTCGGTTCCTTGCCTGCTTAGCTGTTGAATGCCGGTGCAGATTTGAGAGATTCTTTCTTCCCTGATCTGACCGTTGTCGGTGGAAAGCAGTCCGGTGCCCAGCTTGATGACGATTCTTCTCATCCAATGAACAAACCTAAGTACAATGCAAATTGAATCAACTGGGGATATTCGGGGGCGTACGATTTCATGTTCCGCTGCCCGGGGGATCTAGGAAAGCTTGCGAAACTCAAACCGTTCGCAAATCGGATTCCTTGCCCGCAAGCGCCTGGTTTATCTTTTCCACCATTTCATCCGTCAGTTTCTGAGTTTCCTTTTCCGCTCGCTTGAAGTCGTCTTCGGGCAAGCCATCCTTTTGCAGGAGCTTGAGACCGTCCATGGCTTCCTTTCGGGATGCCCGTATGCCGATGCGTCCGTTTTCGGCAAAGCCTTGAGCCATTCTGCAGAGCTCCTCTCTTCTTTCGCCGCTGAGTTCGGGGATGGGCATGCGAATCAACTCGCCGGTAACTACGGGAGTGATGCCCAACTTGGCTTCCAGCAAGGCTTTTTCGATGGCGCTTGCGGTGCCGCGGTCCCATGGTTGGATTTGAATGGTGCGAGCATCCGGAGTTGTGATGGCTGCGACGTCTCTGAGCTTCATCGAGGATCCGTAGGCATCGACCATGACGTTTTCAACCATGGTGGGGTTGGCTTTGCCGGTATGCAGGGTGGCGAATTCGTGTACGACGTGGTCGACGCATTTTTGCATGTCAACGGTTGCTTTTTCGAAGATTTGATTTGTTTCCATAATTGTTGGGTGAAAGGAGGGAAGCCGACTTATTCAAGAAGGGGATACGCTCAGCAGACGATGGTGCCGATTTGTTCGCCGGCAACCGCTTTGCGAATGGAATGCTTTTGCTGTAAATCGAAGACGAGAATGGGCATGCCGTTGTCCATGCAAAGCGAAAAGGCGGTGGAGTCCATTACCGAGAGACGTTTCTCCAGACAATCCATGTAGGCGAGACGCTCGAACTTTTTGGCATTTTCGTGTTTTTTCGGATCCTGATCGTAAATCCCGTCCACTTTGGTCGCTTTGAGAATGACGTCCGCGGAAATTTCGCTGGCCCGCAGGGCGGCGGTGGTATCCGTAGAAAAGAATGGGTTGCCCGTACCGGCGACGAAGATGACGATCCTCCCCCGTTCAAGGTGCCGTATGGCCCTGCGTTGAATGTAGGGCTCGGCCAATTTGTCCATCGCAATGGCGCTCTGCACGCGTACGACGGCTCCCATCTTTTCCAAGCGGTCCATCAGGGCCAGGCCATTGATCACGGTAGCCAGCATGCCCATGGAGTCGCCGGTCGTCCGGTCTATGCCCTTGTCGGTTCCCTGTAAACCTCGAAAAATGTTACCTCCTCCAACAACCAGTCCTACTTGCACCCCCATTTCCGAAACGTGTTTGATTTCCTCGCAGATGCTTTCCAGCGATTGGGCGTAGATGGGTTCACCCAAGCTTCTGTTGCCGAGAATTTCACCGCTGATTTTTAGAATCACCCGTTTGTATTTCGGTTTAGTCATGGGTCATGGGAAAGTTGCTAGTTCCTTGACTTTGCAAAGGCATGGTACATTTTAGCAAACTTACAGCCTGGTAGTGTAATGGTAGCACAGGAGATTTTGGTTCTCTTAGTTGGGGTTCGAATCCCTACCGGGCTGCCAATTCCTACAAAGCGTAAGAAATCGGTTTTTCGCGGGCATGGGACACGGCAACCTAGTTTTCAAAGGGATCGAATGCAGGTTCGCTGTCGAAGGGATCGCTTTCAGGTTTGGGGGAATCAGTCGATTCTCCAAAGGGGTCTGCCGGGGAAACGTCTTCCGAGAGCGGCGATACGGAAGGTTTTGCCGCCTCCGTTTCCCCCGAAAACGGATCGAAGCTCGGTTCGGGGGCAGGGGGCGATTCCACTTCCGTTTCCCCTGAAAACGGGTCGAAGCTGGGAGCGGGTTCGGGAGGTGCTGGAACGAAGGGATTGGGAGCGGGCGAGGATTGAGGCAGGCTGACCTCGAAGGGACTTGGTCCGGTTTCGCTTGGGAGATTGGGCGGAGCGGCGAAAAAATCGTCAAGGGTAGACTTCTCAACCGCGGATTCCGATGAAGCTTCGGGGGCGGCGAAGGGATCGAGCGATGAGGCGGGTGGAGGGGTGGCGAAGGGATCGAGCGATGAATCGGCGGATGGAGCTGAGGGAACTTCAGGTTCTACGGCTGCGTCTTCCGGTGTTGGCGGAGGGGGGACGCCGAGCGCTCCGTCAAAGGGATCGAATGCCGGCGATTCGGGAGTTGGGGGAGGCGGAGGGGGTGAAACCTCGTTTTGCTCGGGAATGGCAGGAGGGAGCGGATCCTGTTCGGCTTCCTCGGGGAGCGCGGGAGGCTCTTGGGCAGGAAGCGGAGGAGGTGGTGGAACCTCGATTGATTCCTTTTTCCTGTTGGGTTTTGAAGGTTTCTTGGTTTCGGCAACGCGTTCCTTGGGATTCCTGGAAGTGGCGGCAGCTTTTGCGGGCGGAGGTGGGGAAACGGGAGCAGGTTCCACAACCGGTGGAGGAGGCAGGCTGGAGTCATCAGATGATTCCGGTTCGCTTTTCTCTTCCTTGACCGGAGAAACCGCAGGATCTTCCGGATCCGACTTCGGTTCAGCCAGCCGGATCTTCCGTCCGGTGAGCAAATCCTGTGCGGGAACTCCGTTATCGAAGCGAATTTCGGAAATCTTCTTTCCTGATTCGTCCCATTCGGTGCAAACCCCATGCTCCAAATTCCCCTTGAAATTGTAGTCGAATTGTTGCTGGCCGGAAGGAAACCAACCTTTGGAATTCCCTTCCATCCTATCGTCTACGAATTGAGCGGACAGACGTTTTTTACCATTTTCATAAAAGATGGTTCGCATGCCGTGTTGCTTGTCTTTTTGGAAGAAAAGACCCAATTTCTGCTGCCCGTTCGGATACCACTCGGAAGCGGGCCCTTCCCGTAATCCGTGCCGATAAATGGTGGAGGATTTCTGAGTTCCGTCCGAGTACCATTCCTTGGCTTCTCCGTGCGGAGCGCCCTGATTCATCTGTACCTCGAATCCTTTGATGCCGTTGGGGTGCCATTCGGACTTCGATCCGCTCAATTCTCCGTCGGCGTAGGTTTCCTCACGCCATAATTCCCCGGTGATTCGATACTCCTTGGAGGCGCCGTGTCTTCGTCCGTTTTTGTATTCGATCGAATTGCGGGTTCTTCCATTGTAAAAATATTCTATGGTGAGTCCGTGGCGCTGTCCGTTTTTCCAGGAAGAAACTGATTTGGTAGGGCTTTGTTCGAAGGTTTCTATGGCTTTGCCGTTGAAAGGCTTGCCTTGATTGGTGCGGTTCCCGTCGGTTTCGGCCTCTCGAACCAAGCCATTCTCGTCAAGTTCGAGCCAATGCAGCATGACGGTTTGGTCCGAAGAGAAGGAAAAACGCTCGTTGCCCGAAGAGCCGGAGTGAATGCAGGAGGAAAAGGGTAGAAAAACAGGGAAAAGAAACCAAGGAGCAAGCGACTTGTTCATAACTATCTAATGACTATGCCCCAAGCATGTGGCAAGAGGTTTTTGAGCTCCAGAAAAGGTTGTTTGGCAGTCTTTCGAGGCTCAGTCCCCTTCAAGTCGATTCCTCCGTCGATTCATCGGACTTCGGGTAAAGAAAATCCTCCAAATCCCTCCTCTGTCTCTTGGTCGGGCGACCGAACTTGCCTTTGCCCTTGAGGAGGGGTGCGGTTTGAATCTTTCTTTTCCTGGCATCCTCATAGGCTTGAGGAGGGGTTAAGTCGGTTGCCAGCAGCAGAGCCCTTGCGGCGGATACCCTCCTTTCCTCCAATCCTTCCACCCGAACGACTTTTTCGAGTGGACCGAGTTTGATCGTCAGGACCTCGCCCGCCTGTATTTCCCTCGATGGCTTTACGGGCGATTGATTGATCCTGATGCAGTTCGCTCTGCAAGCTTCCGTGGCAAGCGTTCGCGTCTTGAAAAGGCGAGCAGTCCATAACCAGCGATCGACTCGCATTCTTTTGGGATCGGGAAGGGATGACATGCGGATTATCGGAGGACGTACCCGGAGGCCAAGGGTTCCGTCATGCTTGCAAACCTCAAATCAATTTCCGCCCGAGCGTATGCGAGCGTGAAAAACCCCCGGAGGCAAAGAGCGGTTTGCCTCGGTTTCCATGGGAGTCAGTTCGAGAATGAACTCCTGAGGATGAACGCCGAGGGGTTGCGTTTTGAGGGTGTTTGGGCCGGGTTTGCCCGACGGGGCAGGTTCATCCACCGACGCTTCCGCGGGATCCAAACCAAGAAACAACTCTTCAAGGTAATTCCAGTTCTTGTAAAACCAGATGGATCCCCCTCCCAGAGCGATCAGGCTGGCGAGGATGAAGATTGATGCGGCGAGGCCTGATTTTCCGCGCTCGGAAGGCTTGGCGTCGGAAGAATTCCCTTGCGCGAGAAGTCCGACCAGAATGGATGCCTCGTAGAGCAGGTAGAGGGGAACCGTAAGAATGCAAAGGCTGACGGGATCTCCACCCGGGGTGATCAGGGCGGCGGAGATCATGAGCAGAACGAGGACCATTCTCCTGCTTGAACGCAGTCTTTCGACCGAAAGGATGCCGATTCGCATGAGAAGTACGAGAATCAGGGGGAACTGAAACGCCAAACCGACCGCAAAGGTCATCCAGATGACCGTGCTGTAGTAGTTGCCCGCTTCGGGACGGTAATTTCCCAAACCCAGGACGTTGAAGGTGAAATCGATCGTAAAGGCAAGCGACAGCGGCAAGATGAAGAAATAAGTCATCCCGACTCCCGCAAGAAAGAGAATTGCAGCTACGATGCATCCCGGAAGAAAGACGCGCTTTTCACTTGGAGTAAGTCCGGGCACGACGAATCCCCCGACGAAATAAAGAACGAAGGGAAGGGACAGACCCAGTCCACCGAGAAAGCATATCTTCATGGCGATGAAGATGGGAGAGTAGGACCGAATCACTTGAAGCAGGCTGCGATCCTTTCCTCCGGCAAAATGAATCAGCAGGCGAGACCGTTCATGCGGGTCGGACACTCCCCATTCCATGAGCTGGGCTTCGGAAGCGTTCATCAAATCCTTCAATCCAACTCCTTGCTTTTCCAATTCGTCCTGCAGGTGGGGAAGGCCTGCGGTTTGCAAGTCGATGGATATGCTGCCGAAGTCCTGCACGGCCGAGACGAGGGGTCGCTGGAGCATGCGAACCGCATCGTCCAAAAAAACGATCACACAACCACAGCCAATGACAAATGCGAGGACGCATTTGAAAATGACCAACCGCATTTCCTCCAAATGCTCGAGAAAGTGCATGTGGTTGGGGTCCTTTTTTTCATCGCCCTTTTTTCTCAATGCCCCGATCAGTCCGCGTTCGCGGAAGCGTTGGCCGAAGGTGTGCGGCGGATCGTCGGAGGGAGGCTGGTTCATCGTAGAGGCTGTGAAATGCGCAAGAATCAGGGAGAAGACAGAATCTTGAGAAAAAAGAGTCCGTTCGTCTAGCTTGGAATGGATGATCCCGCATTCCCGGAAGACTGGAAGCGCGGCATTGCCCGGTGATTTTCAAGGATCCCGCCTTTCAGCGGCAGGCCGAACGTCTCAGGGTATGCATCATTGACAAGAGTCGCTAAAAAATAGATATTCTTCCTTTTTGCTTCATCTTCATCGTCGGTTTGCCCGGCAGTTCGCAGATGAATTCCTTCACTCAACACAACCCTCAAGAAAATGGCCCAAAAGAAGAAGTCCAAAACCGCCAAAGTCAAATCCGTTGCCAAATCCGTCAAAACCAAGAGCGTGAAATACGTTTATGATTTCGGCAAAAAGACCGATGGCGACGCCAAGCAAAAATCTCTGCTTGGAGGCAAAGGAGCGAACTTGGCGGAAATGGCTCGCATCGGATTGCCGGTGCCTCCCGGATTTACCATCACCACGGAAGTTTGCGCATTCTACTACGCGAACAAAAGGACCTACCCGAAAACGCTCGATTCCCAAGTTCGTGAATCAGTGGCCTTGATGGAACGACAACTGGACAAGAAACTCGGCGATCTTCGCAAACCGCTTTTGCTTTCAGTGCGTTCCGGGGCGCGAGATTCGATGCCGGGCATGATGGATACCATTCTCAATTTGGGACTCAACGACGAGACCGTCGTGGCTTTGGCTGAATCCTCCGGCAACGAGCGTTTTGCCTGGGATTGCTATCGTCGATTCATTCAGATGTACGGCGACGTCGTGTTGGGGGTGCAAAAGCTCCCGTCCGAGGACCATGAGCCGTTCGAGGAGGAAATCGATTCCTTCAAGCGAGAAATTTTTCCCAAGGAAAAGGGTGAGGTGGATGATTCGAAGATTTCCGCCTCTCAAATGAAGGAGTTGGTGGCGCGGTTCAAGGGTCTGGTCAAGAAGCGCACGGGCAAGGATTTCCCGACTTGCCCATGGGAGCAGCTTGACGGGGCCGTAGGAGCGGTATTCGGATCATGGATGAACGACCGCGCCATCGTCTACAGAAGGAAATACGGTATTCCTGCGGAATGGGGCACGGCGGTCAACGTGCAGGCCATGGTTTTTGGAAACACCGGCAAGAAGTCCGGCTCCGGGGTGGCTTTTACCAGAGACCCCGCTTCCGGCGAAAAGGTCCTTTACGGAGAGTTTCTCACTGACGCGCAAGGCGAGGACGTAGTTGCCGGCGTAAGAACTCCCCGGCCCGTCGCTCAGCTGCAGAAGGTTCTCCCGAAGCCCTTCAAGCAACTGGTTGCGGTGCAGAAAAAGTTGGAAAAGCATTTCAAGGACATGCAAGACTTCGAATTCACCATCGAAGACGAGAAATTGTACATGTTGCAAACGAGAAACGGCAAGCGCACCGGATTGGCCGCAGTGCGCATCGCCGCTGAGATGGTGCAGGAGCGCCTCATCGATTGGAAAACCGCGATCAATCGCGTTCCCGCCGATCAGCTGGATCAAGTCTTGGCTCCCGTATTCGATCTTGCCGCCCAAAAATCCGCCCTCAAACTTTGCAAGGGTTTGCCCGCTGGTCCCGGCGCCGCCTCAGGAAGAATCTGCCTTAATGCGGAACGAGCGGTGGAAGCCGCCAAGAAAGGCAAGGTCCTTTTGGTCCGTCAGGAAACGTCACCCGAAGATCTTAGAGGAATGATAGCCGCCGAGGGCATCCTTACTGCTCGTGGAGGAGTTTCCTCCCATGCCGCCTTGGTTGCTCGTCAAATGGGCAAGGTTTGCGTTTGCGGAGCCGCAGAATTGGAAATCGATTACAAGTCACGCACCGTAAAAGTAAGCGGAAAGGCCTTCAAGGAGGGTGATTTCATGTCGATAAACGGAACCACTGGAGAAGTGTTCGCCGGGGAGCTCAAGACCGCTCCATCGGAGATCATTCAAGTGCTTGTCGACAAGAAGCTCGACCCGAAGAAAAGCAGGGACTACCAAAATTTCTCGAAACTGATGAAATGGTGCGCCGACGCCACCAAGATGAGCGTTCGCACCAATGCGGATTCCCCTTCGCAGGTTGCCAATGCAATCGCCTTCGGGGCCAGCGGCATCGGGCTGTGCAGGACGGAACACATGTTTTTCGAAGGCAATCGCATCGATGCCATGAGACAAATGATTCTTGCCGATGAGGAAACCGCCCGACGCAAGGCTTTGAAGAAACTGCTCCCCTTTCAAAGAAAAGACTTCACTGGAATCTTCAAAGCGCTTGGCGGTCTGCCGGCAACCATCCGCCTGCTCGATCCCCCGCTTCATGAATTCCTTCCTCACGACAAAGCGTCGCAGAAGGATTTGGCAAAGAAGCTGGGTGTGAGTTTGGCATCCATTCAACGCAGGGTGGAGGACCTCCATGAATTCAATCCCATGCTCGGTCATCGAGGATGTCGTTTGGGCATCTCCTATTCGGAAATCACCGAAATGCAAACCCGGGCGATCCTGGAAGCCGCGATCGCCGTACAACAATCGGGTACGGAAGTGAATCCGGAGATCATGGTTCCGCTGGTTGGTTTTTCCAAGGAGCTTGAATTGCAAGTGGAGGTGATTCATGCCACTGCCCAAAAAGTCTTTGCTGAGAAAAAGGCCAAGGTGAAGTACCTTGTCGGAACGATGATCGAGATTCCTCGGGCCGCGTTGGTTGCCGATCAAATCGCTCAAACCGCGCAGTTCTTCAGTTTCGGAACCAATGACCTTACTCAGACGACTTTGGGAATGAGCCGAGACGATTCCGGCAGTTTTCTCCCCAATTACGGCGAGCTTGAAATCGTTTCCGCGAATCCCTTTGCCAGTGTCGATCAGACTGGCGTTGGGCAACTCATGGAAATTGCTGTAAAGAAGGGGAAGGCTTCCCGGCGAGGAATCAAGCTCGGTATTTGCGGCGAGCATGGAGGAGACCCAGCCAGCGTGGTTTTCTGTCACAAGATCGGGCTCAATTACGTAAGTTGTTCTCCCTTCCGAGTGCCAACCGCTCGCTTGGCCGCCGCTCAGGCGGCGGTTTCCTGAGGGTATCTCCTTTTTGAGTCATCGTTCCCGGCTTGAGAGCCTGCGGATTCCTTTTCCGTGGGCACCCGCCAGGTTGACTTTAAGGTTGGTCGCCGCTTCCCAATGCATGAAGTAAGAGAAAAACCGAAATCAGTGGAACGGGCCTATCTTCTGGCAACCGTCTTTTCCGAAAAATCAAGGGTGGAGACTGAGTTGTTGCTCGAAGAACTGGAAGAATTGTTGCAAAACCTCGGAATTGAAGTGGTGGGTCGACGCGTGGCCCGCATCCGAGGCCTGTCCCCCAAGTTCATACTCGGAAAGGGAAAGGTGGAAGAAGTGATTCGAGAAGCGAAGGATAGAAAGGCGGACGTCATCGTCTTCGACAATGAGATTTCCCCCGGCCAACAAAGAAATTGGGAGGAGTCCTCCGGGCTCGCGGTGATTGATCGCCATGAGGTTATTCTGGACGTATTTGCGGAGCGAGCCCGAACGAAAGAGGCTAAGTTGCAGGTCAAACTGGCTCGCTTGGAATATTCCTTGCCAAGGTTGCGCAGGGCATGGACTCACTTGAGTCGTCAACGGGGGGGCGGAGTTACGCAAAGAGGGGAGGGCGAGGCCCAGATCGAGCTTGACCAGCGCATGCTTCGCGAACAAATCGCATCGACGAAAAAGGAGATCAAGCAAGTTTCCAAACTTCGACAAACGGGTCGAGCTCTTCGAGAGCGCATCCCGCTTCCTTCGCTTGCCCTGGTCGGATACACCAACGCGGGCAAATCCACTTTGCTCAATGCCATGACTGGCTCTTCGGTACTGGCGGAGGACAAGCTCTTTGCCACCCTCGATCCGACGAGTCGCAGGTTTTGCCTGCCCGGTGGACGGCCGGTAGTGGCAACCGACACCGTGGGTTTCATACGTAAATTGCCCCATCGATTGGTTGATGCCTTCAAGGCGACGTTGGAAGAGGCGTTGGTCGCAGACCTGCTCTTGCATGTGGTCGATCTCTCTCACCCGGAATTTGAGAAACACATGGAGACGACGCTTGAAGTGCTCCGCGAACTTGGCGCGCAGGACAAGGAAATCCTGACCGTTTACAACAAAATCGATCGTCCGCTGGCGGAATTTTCTCGGATCAAAGCCATGGCCGAGTCATCCTTTTGCGCCTTCGTCAGCGCCAGGAACTCCATTGGCATGGCTGAATTGTCGCTTCAGATCGAGGCTTTTCTTTCCGGCAAGGAAAAGCATTGCGAATACCTGATTCCGCTGAACAGGTATGATTTGGTCGCACGGTTGCGGGGACAGGGTGGATTGCAAAGCGAGGATGCTGCGGAAGCGGGATACTTTGTTTGCGGTTCCCCTCGCGGGGCGCTGGCCCGGGATTTATCGGATTTTCAAATAGCTGACTGAAAATCCAAGGTCTATCGATCTTTGGATTGACGACGCAAATAGTCGATCCAAGTGACTCGGAGCATGCCTGCAGCCAGCCAGAAGACTCCGGACATGCAGAAAGCGGTCATGCCTGAAACCAGTAGAATCGTAAACGGATCATGAGAAGGAACGTGCGGAACGAGCATCTCGCGCATGAACAGGAAAAAAAGGAGGGTCAGGCCGAGATCGACCACGGATCCCAATCGAGAAACAAGGGGCTTGTCGGGGGTGTGTTGATCCATGTCGCTTAAGAATGCGATCAATTTGCTCAAGGTCAAACCAAACCTATTGCTCGATCCCGTGAAGAGAAAGAATCCGCCTCTTGATCTCATCCACCTCAAGGTTGAGCAGAACGCTCGGCTTGATCCGATTGATCGGCAAAGCGGGCAAGTGATCCAGTCTTTCCGCAAGAATCGGGCGCCGGTTTGCTGAAACTTCGTCGACGCGGTCGATAGGGGTGAAATGAGGGGCGGTGGCCACAACTTCGGGATGCTTTTCAACCAATTCCTTGACGGCAATCACTGCTTCCGCGAATCGATCCAGTTCTTTCTTCGAATAACTTTCGGTCGGTTCGATCATCAAGCCGAAAACCTCGGGGAAGGCAACCGTGGGAGAATGAAACCCAAAGTCGAGGAACAATTTTCCCACTTGTGGAATGGCATGGGCTTTGCCGATTCCCACGGATTCCAATCTGGAGAAATCAAGATCGCTCAGCGTGAGAATGAATTCGTGCATTCTCGGAATCAAGTTCGCTCCATCAGGCAGAGTCGGGTAACGACTGCGAAGAACCTCCATCAGGTAGCGAGCGGAAAGAACGGCTATGGAAGACATGCGCGGAACTCCGATTTTTCCCAATCGAAGCAGGTATGCGTATGCTCGGACCTTGTGACCGAAGTTTCCCCAGTTTCGATGAAAGGAACCGATGGAACGAGCAGCCTTCGTCGAGCGGAAGGCGCCGGATTCGTCTCGCGCGATCTGACTGCCGGGAAGAAAATCAAGCAACTTCTCCGAGACGGCGACAATTGCGTCACCGGGGCCGCCCCCCCCATGAGGAATGGTCCAAGTCTTGTGCAGGTTGTTGTGCACGGCGTCCACGCCCAGTTTGCCCAAGTCAACGATTCCGGCAATTGCGTTCATGTTTGCTCCATCCATGTAAACGAGTCCTCCTGCCAGGTGAACTTTTTCGGCAATCGTTTTAAAGTTTTCTTCAAAGATCCCGGAAGTATTCGGATTGGTGATCATTACTCCGCAGAGCCTGTCGGCATGCGCTTCGACCTTTGCCTGGAAGTCTTGCATGTCGATCATACCCTTTTCATCTGCATTCAAGTGAACGATCCCCTGGCCGTATCCAGCCATGGCGGCAGTAGCGAAATTGGTTCCATGGGCCGACTTGGGGATCAGGACGATTTTTCGATGAGGCTCTCCTCTTGATTTATGGTAAGCCTGAAAAAGCTTTAGTCCGACAAGCTCGCCCTGCGCTCCCGCAACCGGCTGGGTGGTCACTCCGGCAAGGCCGGTAATCGCCTTGAACCATTCCTGTATCTCATACAGGACGCAAAGAGGTCCCTGGGCGTCTTCCTCCGGGGCTTGCGGGTGAACTTCGGAAAATCCCGAGAGGCCGGCCGCCCAATCGTTGAGCAGCGGATTGTATTTCATGGTGCAGGACCCCAGAGGGTAACATCCGTCGTCCGGACTAACGTTCAATTCCGCCAGTTGGGAGTAATAATTCGCCAGCTCTTCGCTCGTGAAGTTCGGAAGGTTCAACTGAGTTTTTCTCAAAAGGCGAGAGGGTGCGGGCGTTTCTTCGTACCGTTCGGCTTTGGCAGGGAAACGGGAAAAGAGAAACTCTCGCAATTTTTCCATCGAAGTATCGTCATGATGGTCGGAAAAGCTCAATTTAAGGAGTTTTCTTCCATCAGCGATATTACGATCGGATACCTCGACGGCCAAGTGCAGTCCATGGTCCCGAGCTTGCCCGATCAATCTTTGCGGGCATTCGTCCACTGCAACGATTAGTTCAGTGAAGGCCGGAGTCTGCGGATAGGCCAGTTCCAGTCCCCGCCTGCTTTTGATCCACTCGGCTGCCGCATGTCTGGCTTTGAGGGCGATTGCGAGGGAGGACTTCAGGCCGTGTTCTCCCTTGGCAAGGAGATTGGCCCCCGCCAAAGTCGCAAGAAAAGCTTGGTTGGAGCAGACGTTCGAAGTCGCTTTCTCCTTGCGAATGTGCTGCTCCCGCGTGGAAAGAACCATAACGAAGCAGTCGCGACCCTGGACGTCCTTGGCTCGCCCAACGAAGCGTCCGGGGGCGTTGCGCAAATCCTTGTCGACCGATGAATTGTGCCTGCATCCGAAGAGGCCCAGTCCCGGGCCTCCGAAGCTAGGGGCAAGCGCTAGGTGCTGGGCTTCTCCGGCGATGAAGTCGACACCGTTGGTTCCAAAGTCGGTCGGAGGCTTCAAGCCTCCGCTGACCAGCTGCATGGGATCGATGACCGCAATCGTGGGAATTGCGTTTTCTCTTCCGAAATCGGCCAACGCATCGACGTCTTCCAACAAACCCAGTGAATTGACTTGAGGAAAGACGAAGGCGCAAAATTCAGCCCCCGCCGAATTCGCAATTTCGTCCAGCCTGGCATAATCCGATCGCCCGGTCGAAGGATCGAGATCGAGAAAATCGAAGGAAAGATCGGTTCCTTGGGCGTGAGTTTGAAGAAAGGCGACGTCTTCGGGAAAGAGCGAGCGAGCCAAAAGAACCTTTCCCGCTTTCCTGCGCGATCTTCTGGCGCAGGCGATCGCTTCGTATATGGCTGCAGAACGATCGTACAGCGAGGAATTGATGGCCTCGAATCCGGTGATGGAGGATAAGACGCATTGGTAGATCCATTGAGTGACCAGGGTTCCTTGGCTGCGTTCCGGTTGATAGGGAGTGTAGGAAGTGCTCAGGGGGCGCAGGCGCGAAACTTCTTCAACCAGAGGATGCAGTTTCCAAGAGGGAAGCAAGTCTCCGAGGAAGGAAACGTTGAGGTTGCTGAGGTTGGAGATTGCGTCGAGTCGAGCGACGGCATCTTCGTAGGATAGTTCGTCCGGCAAATCGGGTTGTTCTTTCTCAAAAAGAACCTCCTTGGGAAGGTGGGCGTAAAGATCGGGAAGCTCTTGCAATCCAAGCTTTTGCAACATCACTTCAATCTCTTCGGACTCCAATGAAACGTAATGACGACGAGATTCCCTGGGGTGTTCCGTGGGATCGTATGGCAAGCAGCGCCCCATTTCCTTTGAGTCGTTTAGATCATGTTGCAGGAAAGAATCCATACCTTCTTGCATAGCCAAGAATTGAATTGCATGAACGAAAACTCATTCACGTTCATAAATTCCTCTCCTTGCCGGGAGTTCGTCGACCGTTTCGGATCGACCGCAGGATGCCCGGGCAGGCTAATTCTTGGAGAGAATCCCGTGAGCCCAGAGATTCCTTTCAATGATCCTCCCGGTGTCCACCTCGTACAGGATTTCTTCGCCGTGCATGCGGCCGTCAAGAAGAACAAGTTCCCCGATAAGCCGTCCTTCTTGATCCACGCTTTTCAGTCTTCCGCTGTAGGGCAGGTCGGTTTGTCGATCGACGACAATGGGGATTCCGTTTTCGTCCTTTTGGTCCCAAATGAACCTTTCTTCGGCATCCATTGCAGTTCCCGTCCAAACCATGGTTTCACTGGGAGGGGTCTTCGTTTCGATAACTTCGGGCGATTCGCCGCCAACCTTTTCTTGATCCGCAGGAATAGAGGCGGCTTCGTCGATGGGACTATCCGAGCCAGAGGGCGCCTCCTTTGCGATATCTTCAATCCCCGAGCTGGCATTCGCATCGCCGGATCCGGATGAATCTTGGGCTGAATTGACGATGCCGACACCTAGTCCGTCGCTGGATGGACCGTCCTCTGCAAACGATTCGGAAAGCGTTGCCTTGGCAGAACCCGATGGCAGGGGCGCAGGCTTTTGGACAAGAGAGCCTTCGCGCCAGATTCCTTTTTGCACCTTGCCAGCGGCCGTGCGGAGGGTGCCGGATCCGTGTTGCAGGTCGTCAAACCACTCGCCTTCATAAACGCTTCCTTCGGCCGTCGAATACAATCCTTTTCCGTGACGCATGCCGGATTTGAACGAGCCCTCGTAGCGAGCTCCGTCCGGCCACAGATAAATTCCTTGTCCCGTTCTTTCGTCCGCGAGGTAGTCGCCCTCGTAGCTTTCACCGCCCGCCCAGAGGAAACGCCCCTTGCCATGGCGTTGGTCCCGTTTGTAGCTTCCCTCGTAGATTGAACCATCCGTCCACCTGTAAATTCCCCTGCCATGCTTTCTGCCTTTGCTGTCGAGCGTCCCTTCGTAAGCTCCATCCTCGAAGTCGACTTGGGCGACTTGCCTCGACTTGCATCCGAAGGTCAGCAGAAGGATCAGGGAAAAGAATACGGTGGAAATCTGGTAGGTCATTTCGTTTATCCAAAATGATAGCCGGGCTTCCGGCAAGCGCGTAAATGATTCTTTCATCCTTGTTTGCAAGTATTGGTTTGCTTCGTTTGGGCAAATTGCAAGAATGCCCCCTTGATCCATTCGGAGAGGTGGCAGAGTGGTCGAATGTGCCCGACTCGAAATCGGGTGTACCGAAAGGTACCGCGGGTTCGAATCCCGCCCTCTCCGCCATAACGGGAAACCCGACCTTTCAGTTTGCGTAGAAGGCGTTGATCTTGTCCGCGACGTCCTTGAAGGATATATCCGCCGAATAAACCAGTTTGAATTCCTCGATGGCCTCCTCTCTTTTGCCCATCGCTTCGAAACAGCAACCAAGTTCGTATATCGCCTCTTTCTTCTTGTCGTCCATTACCTGAATTTCAGACTTCAAAGCCTTGAACTGCTCGATGGCCAAATCGAAGAATCGCTTAAGGCGATAAGCTCGACCAAGGTAAAGGATCGCATTCAAGCGTGATTTGGCGTTGCGTTGAGCAAGCTGAAAATGGGGGAGACAGGAGTCGAAATCGCCATCTTCGAAAAGCAAAACACCCAACTCATAGCGATAACCGTAATCGTTGGGATACCTCTTCACCAGTGAATCCAACTGGGTTCGCTGGTAATTTTTGCGGGCCCGAATCGATTCCGCCAATCCACTTTTGCCTTCCTCGCTATCAGGGTTCTCGGCAAGGTTCCTCTCCCATTGTTCGATGATGCCATCGTAGTACTCCAAGGTCAATTGACGCTCCTTTTCTTCCAAAGAGACGTCACCTTTGCCGGCATCTAGCTTTTGCGCCTGATGGATCCATGCAATCGCGTTTTGCAAATCTCCATACCTTTGGTAGAAATCGCTGAGCTGTCTGTAATGGTTGAGGTTTTCAGGTTCGGCTTGAACCTTGGAGTAGGCTTGCCTGATCAAGGCTTCCAAACTTTTGGCGTCGGTAACCGTTTTGGCTGATTGCTCGAGCGCTTCGGCTTCGGCGTGATCCTTCAGTTGGTCCCTGAAATTGGTGGACCCCTCCCACTTTCCCTTGTTCATGGCAACCGCAACGGAAGCTCGTTTCATCATGTCTTCCGCATCACCATCGGAGGGATCGATCTCGAGAATGGCATTTCCCGCCTTAATGGCTTCGTCCGAATTGCCGGCAGCAAGATAGGCATTGGCCAGTTTCTTTAGGTTGTTCAGGTCCTTTGGATGAAACTTGCGAACGGTTTCATAGGCGAAGACAGCCGTTTCAAGCAGGCCCAACAAACCGGACGATTCGGCTAGGGAAAGATGGGCGGCGAGGTTGTACGGATTCTTGGCAATTGCTTCCTCCGACCGAAGGAGAGCGGCCTGGGGGTCTTTTTCAACGTTTCCTCCCCGCAAGAAAGGAGCCTGCGTAAGCTTGGAGAAGAGCGAACTCAGGCCCTTGGGGCTGCCTTTGGAATGCTTGAGCTGCAGCCCCCTCAACCGTTTTCTGATCTCAAGACATCCGGGAGATTGAGCGAGTATGGCCGCGTAAACGTCCATGGAATAGTTTGGGTCTTTGGTCACGGCGCGATCCGCCGCTTCCAACTGCTTGATTTGACGGGGATCGAGCTGGGCAATCTTAATTTCTTCTATCATGGGGCTTGAGGGCGGAGAACGTCCATCTACTGGTAGAAAGAAAAAACTCTCCTTTTACAACGATTTTTGGATCGCATCCTTGAGCTTGTCAAAGGACAGGGACAGGAGGTTCTCGGATTCCGCTTCCACAAGCAGACGAATCTTTGGCTCGGTTCCGGAATAACGAAGCAGGATGCGGCCGGAGCGTCCGAGCCTCGACTCCTCCTCTTCGAGAACCTCGCATAAACGAGGAATTTCTCCTATCGGTTTTTTTTGCGCTACCTCGAAGGAATGGCTGATCGAAGGGCGGAGGACGATTTCTTCGGCCAAGGACCAAAGACTGGTCCCCGATTGGATCATTGCATCCAAGGCAAAGAGGGCGGCTTGCAACCCATCGCCGGTAGGCAGGTGATCAAGTCCGATGACGTGTCCGGAAGATTCGCCTCCCCAAGAGCAGGCGTTTTCCAACATCATCCGGTGAACGTTTCTGTCTCCGACTTCGGCCCGAAGCAGACGAACGCCCTTTTTTTCAAGCGATTCGGCCAATCCTCCGTTGCTGTGAACCGTTGCTACGAAAGTCGAACCCGCAAGGACGTTTTTTCTTTGAGCATGCAGGGCAATCAATCCGAGGATCTTGTCTCCATGGATCACCCGACCCGTCGATTCGACGAAACGCACCCGATCTCCGTCTCCGTCGTGAGCGATTCCCAAGTCGGCCCCGGATTCCCTCACTTTTCGACTGAGTCCTTCTGGGTGTTCGGAACCGCACTCATGGTTGATCGGTCCCCCTCCGTCATTCAAGGGAATGACTTGCGCTCCGAGGGATTTCAGGGCGTTGCTCGAAGTCTCCGTGGTGGCGCCGTTTGCGGAGTCGAGAACGATTCGCAGCCCGTCTAAGCGCAAGTCCTCGAAATGCCTTCGTACCATGGAGAGATAACTTTCTGAAATATTCAAGGGTTTCATGGCCTCGGAAGACGGTGTTTCCGGTAAATCCAAGTCGATCAATTCTTCCAGGGCCTGTTCTTCCCGGGGCGAAAGTTTGGAGCCTTGCGATGAAAAGCATTTGATCCCGTTGTCGGTGAAAGGGTTGTGGGAGGCGGTGATCATGATGCCGAAGCTGGCTCGCTGAAAGAGGACTCCGAAAGCAAGGCAAGGCGTGGGTGTGATTCCGCAATCAAAGGGAGTCGCCCCGGCTTGCCGCAAGCCATCGGCGCAGGCTTCAAGCAGGGCTCTTCCGCTCGGCCTGGTGTCTCTGGCCAGGAGAACCGCGGGTTGTGATTGGGAAGACCTTTTCAAGTACAGGCCGACGGCTCTCCCCACGCGTCGCGCGAAGGCGTCGTTCATGGTGGGAGAACCGTAGGGGGCGCGAATGCCATCCGTGCCAAAGTATTTGTTCATTGCAGAAAAAATTCTTGCGCCTTTTTCAACCATTGCCCGACGCTGCCGTTTTCGATCAGTTCTTCCGACCAAGCGATTCCTTCCTCCAAGGATTGGACTTTTCCGGCAATTCGAAAGGCGGAAGCGGCATTGATCAGCACGCTGGCTCTCAAACCGGGAGGAGATTCTCCTTTGAGCAAGGAATCGACGATGGATAGGTTATGATGCAGGTTTCCTCCTCTCAAGTCATCGAAAGGGTGCAAGGATTGTCCCCAGCTGCGAGGAGACAGAGACGAAGGGCGGGGGAAATCGGGCATTCCATATGGGGTGACTAGGTTAATGCCGCACGCGGTCAGTTCGTCCATCCTGCCTGCCGCATCACCATCGATGGTTCCGTGCACGGTCCATCCGCGTTTTCCGCCGTTGGATTGAAGGGTGTGGGCGATCTGGCTGAGGTAAGAGGCATCGTAGACGCCAAGGAGTTGATAGGCGGGCGAAGCCGGGTTCAAGCATGGCCCCAAACGATTGAAAATGGTGACGACGCCCTGTTCGGCCAAGGCTTTTCTTGTGGGGGCCAGGTGTTTGAAGGCCGGATGAAAGAAAGGCGCGAACAAAAAGCAAAAATTCAGTCGCCCCAAGCTGGATTTGAGCTTCTCGGTATCGGTTTCCAGAGGAATTCCCAAGGCTTCGAGCAAATCTGCGCTTCCGCATTTCGAGCTGATCGATCGATTGCCGTGTTTGATTACCGGTACTCCGCCGGCGGCGACGATGAAGGAGACGAAGGTCGAGATGTTGAAGCTGCCCGAACGATCGCCGCCGGTTCCGCACAAATCAATCGCCCGTTGGGAAAACTCATCCAGTTTCGGGTCCCTGGCAAATTCGCGAAATGCGGAAACGAAAGCGGAGAATTCGGCGTCGGTCTCCCCCTTGGCCGCCAATTTTACGAGAAAGGAGCTCTTGCTTGCAATGGGAGTCGATTCCGAGACCAGCAGTTCGGCGGCGCGGGTGACCTGTTCGATGAGCAAGTCATGACCGGACTCGATCCTTGCTCCGTATTCCTCTAATTCGTTGTTCATTTCGATGATGGTTCGTCGGACATGCTCAAGATCGATGAATTGACCTTGCTCGTTTCGTCAAAGTCTTCAAGTAAAAGAAGCTCGATGTCGCTACAAACCAAATTCCTGCGCTTTTGCCTGTTTCTTCTCCTCGCGTTTTCAGCGGCGCTTGCAAATCAGCTGTATTCCGAAGAGAATCCGGATTCTTCGATCGGATACGAGGAAGCGCTTCTTTTCGGCCTTGTCGAAGGCGTCACCGAATTCCTGCCCGTATCCTCCACCGGGCATCTGATTCTCGCCAATGAAGCCCTAGGCAGGGAGGCTCATAGCGACAAAGCCGGAGAGGACGCTCTCAACGCTTACCTCATCGTCATCCAGGCGGGTGCGATTTTGGCGGTTGGGTTGCTTTATGCCGGTCAGGTGGTTTCAGTGATTCTTGGTTTTGCCGGGAGAGACCCCCGGGGCTTGAAATTGGGGCTCAACTTGCTTGCAGCCTTTCTGCCGGCGGCTTTTGCGGGACTTTTTCTAAACGAAATGATCAAAGGCATTCTGTTCGGGTCGTTTCCTGTGGCCATAGCCCTGATTCTGGGAGCTGCGCTTATGCATGGAGCCGAGAGAGCAAAGAGAAGGCAAGAGCGCTCCATGGATGCAAGTCCCGGAAAGTCGCTGGAAAGCTTGAGTATTTGCAACGCCCTCTTCATCGGTCTGATGCAATGTGTGGCGATGTGCCCGGGAACCAGTCGTTCGATGATGACGATTGTCGGCGGATATTTCGTCGGTTTGACCCGCAGTCAGGCCGCCGAGTTCAGTTTTCTGCTCGGTTTGGTAACCCTCTCCGCTGCCGCTGGATACGAAATCATGACCAAGGGGGAGGTGATGCTGGCAAACCTGGCTCTGGGCCCGATGCTTTTCGGATGCTTGATCGCGGGCATGTCAGCCGCCTTGTCCGTTCGCTGGCTGGTAGGGTATCTGAGCAGGCGGGGCCTTGGTTTGTTCGTTTGGTATCGCTTGATTCTCGGCAGTCTCATTTTGATTTTTCTTTTCGGACGTGACCTGCATCGGTTCATACAGTATTCTTGACGCTGGGTTCCAAGAATGATTTAGTGGGAGCACCATGGGACAACCCAAAAGAAAGCAATCCAAGCAGCGCAGTCGCAAGCGTCGCGGCGCCAATCGTTTCAAAGCCCCTTTGCTAGTCAAGGAACCCGATGGGTCCTTTTCTCGTTCTCATCGCGTCAATCCGGAAACCGGCCAGTATCGCGGTCGTCAGGTTCTTGACTTGGAGGTTTAAGCCAGAGAGAGAATTCGGGCATGGGTAAGCCAGAGGCGCGCATTACCCTTGCCATAGATGCAATGGGCGGAGACAAGGGGCCGGCGGAAGTAATCGCCGGACTCGTAAAAGCGTCCTCATTCGTGCCCAGAGACGCCAAATGCCTGATTTTCGGTCCGGAAGAAGAAATGATTCGACTGATCGCAGGTCATCCGGAACTAAAGGATTTGAACTTGGAGGCGCGCCATGCTCCGGAAGTCGTCGGAATGGATGAGAAACCCATTGCGGGAATAAAAAACAAGAAGAATTCCTCCATGTCATTGGCTTTGCAATCCTTGAAGGATGAAGAGGCGGATGCCATGCTTTGTTGTGGCAACACCGGTTGCCTGATGGCGGGAGGAACCATCCGTCTGCGTACTTTGGAAGGAGTCGAGCGACCGGCGCTTTGCACCATTTGGCCGGGCAGAGAAAGATATTTCACCTTGCTGGATGCAGGCGCCAACCCACACCCCAAGCCCTATCACATCGTGCAAAATGCCATTCTTGGCTCGAATTACGCTCGAGTCGCCTTGGGCTTGGTTCGCCCCAAGGTGGGCCTCCTGACCATAGGAACCGAAGAAGGAAAGGGGAATGACTTGATACATGAAGCCCATGCCATGCTCAAGGAAGTCAATGGAAGCATCATCAATTATGCAGGATTGATCGAAGGCTTTCAGATTTTTGAAAACGTCGTGGACGTAGTGGTTTGTGATGGATTCGTGGGAAACATCGTTCTCAAAGCATGCGAATCGCTGAGCAAATTGATCGGCTCTTTCTTGGACGAGGAACTTCGACGAAACGCTTTGAGGAAGACCGGAGCATTGCTTTCCATGGGGGCTTTTCGAAGTTTGAAGCAACGAATCAACCCGGAGCAATTTGGTGGAGCGCCCCTGCTCGGGCTGAACCGAAACGTAATCAAGGCTCACGGATCTTCCAATCGCAACCATGTTTGCGGCGCCATCAAGATCGCTTTGGATTTGGTGCGGCATGACATGTTGGGCCAAATGAGCGAGGACATTCGAGAAGCCAACGAAATCCTTCGGCCCTCCCTGCCCATTGCCTCGAACCAATGAAACGAACCTCATGAGCGGACAGATGGCGCGCACCAAGATATTGGGATTCGGATCTTTTGCTCCGGGTCGCAAGGTCGACAACCTCGAACTCAGCAAAACGGTTGAAACTTCGGATGAATGGATTCGTTCCAGAACCGGTATCGAAGAGCGAAGAATCGCCGCCCCGGAGGATTCCACCAGCGACCTTTCCCACGAGGCGGCGAAGCGGGCGTTGTCCGACGCCAAGCTTTCAAGGGAAGAAATCGATCTTGTCGTGGTCGCCACGATCACTCCCGACATGGCATTTCCTTCCACCGCCTGTTTGTTGCAGCATAAGCTGGGGTTGGGTCGGGTTGCCTGCTTTGATTTGGAGGCTGCCTGTTCCGGCTTCCTCTATGCCTTGGACGTGGCCGATGCGATGCTATCCACCGGGCGTTACAAGAATGCTTTGGTGGTGGGCGCGGAAAAGATGTCGAGCATCATGGACTGGCAGGATCGTACGACTTGCGTTCTCTTTGGCGACGGCGCTGGAGCGGCGGTTCTTTCCAAGGATGGAAGCGGTCCCGAACTGATTGGGTTTCTCTGTGGGGCGGATGGGACGAATCCTTCCTTGCTTTGTCAGCCCGCCGGAGGCTCCTCTCTCCCCGCTTGCTTCGAAACCGTCGAAAAGCGCATGCACTACCTCAAGATGAACGGCCGAGAAATCTTCAAGTCAGCCGTGCGAGTCATGGAAAGCGCATCCTTGGATCTTCTGGAGAGACATGGTTTGTCCATAGACGAGATTTCCCTTGTCATTCCCCATCAAGCAAACATGCGAATCGTAGAAAGCTTGTCTCAAAGACTGAAGGTTCCTATGGATAAGTTTTTTTGCAACCTCAATCGTTATGGCAACACCTCTGCGGCTTCCATTCCTCTGGCTTTCGACGAAGCGAAGAAATCCGGAAGAATCAGAAGCGGTGAACTTGGTTTGCTCGTTGCCTTCGGCGCCGGACTGACGTGGTCTTCGACGCTTGTTCGCTTTTAACTCTTGTCTCGCTTTATGCATAGATCAGGCCATTTCCTTTTACTGTCAATTTCATTGACGCTCACCTGCTTGCTTTCGGCCAATCCAAGGGACCGAACCGATCAGTCAAAGGATAAGACGGAACTTTTTCCGGGAACTGGGTTTTTCATCAGGAATTACGAGCCTTATGAGGATGCCGAAGCCGCCGAATGGTATCGCCAAGCCGTTTTCTTCGAAAAGAGCGGCAGAATATCGGATGCCTTGAAGCTGTTTGAAAAATTCACCAAGCGTCGATCGGATCACGTCATCCTGCATGAGGGGGCAAAGGTTTCGGTTGGCGCGGATGCCCTTTACCGAGCGGCGATGATTCGCGAACGCAAGGGTGATTGGAAAAAAGCCTTCGATCATCTGCTTCTGGTCGCCAAAGCTTACATGGATTATGATTTCGAGAAAACCGCTCAAGCAATGCTCTCCCTCGGCGAAAAGCTGGCCAAGCAAGACCTGCCGAAGAAATGGGGCTTTGTTCCTCGTTTTCGCTCCGCTTCCGAAGACCGGGCGAGGCTGTATCAGATCGCCGATATTGCAAAAGGGCCCCAGTTCGCGCCTCGAGCCCTTATGATTTCCGCCGAAATTTCAATCAAGGACGAGTTGAGCGAGGAGGCCGTCGATGCCCTCGAAAGACTGATCAACTTGTATCCCCGGCACCCTCTTTCCGAAAAAGCGTACTTTTTGCTCGCAGAGATCCATGCAAGCAAGGTGGCTGGCCCTCTGTACGATCAAGGAGTCACCCGCAAATCGCGCGACTACTATGACGATTACATCGAAACCTTCTATGACGATCAGCCCGCGCGGTCTCCGGGTGAAACCCTAGAGGACTTCCTGGAGAGGGTGGAGGGCTGGAAGGTTCGCAGGATTTCAGCCAAGCAGGGCAGGGCTGCAATGACAGAGATGTTGGCATCGAGCAAACTGGAACTTGGTGAATACGTGGAAAAGTATGGGCGTTATTTCATGTCGAATTGGCAGGAACTCTCCGAAACCGGAGGCAATCCCTCCTTGCGCTTTTATTATGATGCCGAAGACGTGGACAGGGACTCCGAGGCAGGGCGCGAAGCGCGAAAGCGAATCGATGCTTTGAAGATGAAATGATTTCCATTCGCCGGTTTTCCTTGAGTTTGTGCGCCGTTTTCTCGATTTCAGCCGGTTGTTCTTACAAGCCGGGCTACCCCAACCCGTTTGCAGGCGAGGTTGCGTTGCGAGTGAGAAACGAGTCATTCGCCCCTCTTCTCGGGCCTCGAGTGGAAAGGGAGTTGCGCAAAAGAATGCTCCGCTCAGGAAAAATCTCCTTCTCCGAAAACGAATCCAAATCGCAGCTTACGCTGCACGTCACACTTAGGTCGTTTTCGGACCAAACCGAGAGCTACCGAAGGGAGGATTCCTTGCTTGCGGCCGGTTATGCATTGCGAATCTCGGCGGATTTGCGATTGGAAAACGCCGAGGGGAAGGTTCTGCTTGAACGCGAGGCAAGCGGGCGGTCCTCGATCGCGCTTCCCGCCTCCGACCAACCCTTCAGCGATGATGCCGCCATGCAGGCCCTGGCCGAAAGCATCAGTTCCGAAATCTCCCTCTCCCTCTCGGGCGTCGATTGGTAAAATTCCTAGGAGTGTAAAATGATGGATAAGACGCTTGCTCCTTCGCTGTTGGCTGGAAACCATGGAAATCTGATTGCCTCCATGCAGGAGGTCGAGAGGGATGGTCGGCGTTGGATTCATCTTGACCTTATGGACGGTCATTTTGTGCCTAACCTCAGTTTCGGTCCTCAGACGGTTGCCGATCTAAGGCCGCACTCCAACCTTTTCTTCGACGTTCATCTGATGCTTGAAAGGCCGGATCTTTACCTCGATGCCTTCATCAAAGCGGGATCGGATTTGATAACCATCCACCTTGAGCCGGAATATGACCATCAGGCAGCCTTGGACCGGATCCGAGATGCCGGACTCAAGATCGGGTTGGCAATTAATCCGGATACGCCCGTCGACCTGTTTTTTCCTTACCTTGACCAAGTCGATCTCTGCCTTTGCATGACGGTCAACCCTGGATTTGGGGGGCAAGGTTTCAAAGCGTACGTCTTGGACAAGGTCGGCAAACTTTCCCAAGTTCGAGAGAGGGAGAACCACAACTTTCTGATCGAGGTAGACGGCGGAGTAGGCCCTCAGCACGTGCAAGCCTGTCTGGATGCGGGAGTGGACGTTTTCGTGGCGGGCACCTCCTATTACAAATCAAACTCCGAAGAGCGGGCTGAATTTGCCCGCGCCTGCGGTGAGATTGGTTGAGGGCTTCGCTTAAAACATCCCGTTGATCGTAATAAAGGGGGCCAAGACCAAGGCAACCACGGAAATAAGCTTCAGAAGAATGTTCAGGGAAGGGCCGGAGGTGTCCTTTAGCGGATCTCCAACGGTGTCGCCAACGACAGCGGCTTTGTGGAGATCGGAACCTTTTCCATGGCGTTCACCATTGATTTCGTACCCTTCTTCCACCATCTTCTTGGCATTGTCCCATGCTCCGCCTGCATTGGATTGAAACAAGGCAAGCAAAACCCCGCTGACCGTTACTCCGGCAAGCAAGCCACCGAGCATGGTCGCTCCGCCGCCAAAACCGATGGCCACGGGGGTGGCGATGGCAACCAACCCGGGAGCAACCATTTCTCTGATGGCTGATTGGGTGGAGATCTCAACGCATTTTCCGTATTCTGCCGAATCAATGGCTTCGTCAAAGGATTTTTTGTCATCATCGGACCATTCGGTCGAGGACCTGCCTTCATTTTGGCTCATTACTTCAAGCGCTTTTTTCAGGGCGGGAATTTCACGAAACTGCCTGCGAACTTCGTGGATCATGGACATTGCCGCGCGTCCGACGGCTCCCATTGCCAAGGCGCTGAAAAGAAAGGGAAGCATGGCTCCTACAAACAATCCCGCCATGACCTTGGGATCCAAAATGTTGATGTAAGACAACAACGTTTCCGGATGCGTTTGGTTGAAGGAAGCGGTGAAGGCGGCAAAGAGGGCAAGAGCGGTAAGGGCGGCGGATCCGATGGCAAAGCCTTTTCCTATTGCGGCGGTAGTGTTTCCGACCGCGTCGAGTTTGTCGGTTCGGGCCCTTACTTCCTTGGGCAGTTCCGACATTTCGGCGATTCCTCCGGCATTGTCGGAAATCGGACCATATGCATCGACCGCGAGCTGAATCCCGGTGTTCGAAAGCATGCCCACTGCGGCAATGGCAATGCCGTAGAGGCCGGCGGTCTCGTACGCCCCGATGACGGCTGCGGCAATGACCAGAATCGGCAGGGTGGTGGAGATCATTCCTACCCCAAGACCGGCTATGATGTTGGTTGCGTAACCGGTGACGGATTGATCGACGATGGCTTTGACCGGTTTCTTGTGGGTGCCGGTGTAGTGCTCGGTAATCAGGCCGATTGCCAGACCGGCGACCAGACCGATGATGGTGGCCCAGAACACCCCCATGGAGGAGTAGGAAATTCCGCCGAAGGACCAAGTTTCGGGAAGAAATTTCTGAATGATGAAGTAAGAAGCGGCGATCATGAGGCCGGAAGAGACGAACTCTCCCGTGTTGAGGGCTTTTTGAGGGTCGCCGCCATCCTTCACCTTGACCAGAAAGGTTCCGATAATGGAAGTCAGGATCCCCACCGCCCCGAGGATCAAGGGAAGAAAGACGGGGGACAACCCGCCGAGAAAATCATGGAAATCGGATGAGCCTGCGACCATGGCGGCTCCCAGCACCATGGTTCCGATGATCGATCCCACGTAGGACTCGAACAAATCCGCGCCCATTCCCGCGACGTCCCCCACGTTGTCTCCCACGTTGTCGGCGATGGTGGCGGGGTTGAGCGGGTGATCCTCGGGGATGCCAGCCTCGACTTTACCCACGAGGTCGGCGCCCACGTCGGCGGCTTTGGTGTAAATGCCGCCGCCCACTCGAGCGAAAAGGGCGATGGAAGAAGCTCCAAAGGAAAATCCGGTGAGAACGGACAAGGTGGTGCCGAGGGCGTCCTTGTTTTCAAAGACCTTGAACAAATCGCTGAAGTAGGCGAACAATCCGCCAAGCCCGAGGATGCCAAGCCCGACGACGCTCAATCCCATGACCGCGCCCCCGGAGAACGCGATTTCCAAGGCTTTTCCGAGGCTTTCCTGAGCGGCATGAGCGGTTCTTACGTTAGCCTTGGTGGCTACCTTCATTCCCAAATACCCCGCGAGACCCGAGCAAAAGGCTCCGACCACGAAGGACAAGGCGACCAAGCCATGGCTGGAAGGATCGTTGTTCAGTCCGCTCCAGTAGAGCAAGGCGGCGACTGCGATAACGAACATCAGAAGGATCCGGTACTCTGCTCGCAAAAAGGCCATCGCCCCTTCTTGAATGCTCTGAGCGATTTTGGACATCCGTTCCGTACCTTCGGAAATGGCGTTGATGGATTTAGTCTTCCAAAAGGTAAACAACAGGGCAAGGGCCCCGACCGCGGGAAGGATGATGGTAATTTGATCTAGGTTCATCTTGGATATGGGAAAATTTTCGTTAACTGGTGCTAGCCCGAAGAGTACAGGGAGCGGAAATCGATTCCAAAAGGTCGATCATGATTCATTTGGCCCTTGAACGCAAGTATTAACTGGGACTGGCGTCGGCATGGAAGCAACGAGTCACCCTTCGATCTTGCAAAATTGCTTTGTAGTGATTGGATGATCCCATGATCAGTCGAATTTCTTGCCTCATCTTGATGCTTGCCCTCATTCCTTCCTGCGCCAAACGAAATCGCATGGAAGCTCCGCAACGACAGAACGCCTCTCTTTCGGTCGAATCAGGCAGCGATTCCTACCAAGTGACTCGTGATGAATACGACGACAATTTCGAGAGTCGTTACGGATTGTTGCACCTCAAGGCAAGCAACGACCCTTTTACCGGCAGAATCGTCGTCATCGATTCCGGTCTGAACGGAGACTACGTTTCTTCGGACGAATCTTGGAAAGCGGGTAGAAAACACGGCAAGAGCTCCAAATGGTTTGAAAACGGAGTGAAGGAATTCGAAAGGAATTACCGCGAGGGCAGATGGCACGGTTTGGTCACCCGCTGGTGGCCGAACGGCCAGAAGATGTACGTTACGGCATATTCGAACGGGGTCATGCATGAAAAGCAGGCAACATGGCGATCGGATGGAACTTCCGGCGACAGCCCGAGCCCGATAGAAAATGCCTCTGTCCCTTCCGCTCGAGCCGGCTCGGATGCCTTGCCATCCGTTGATTTGCCCCTGAAGAATTCAGATGCGTCTGCGTCTGAGTTTCCCGCCTCTTTCGATGCTTCGTCCGGTCCGTCTGACGACACGCTCACAGGCGCCGAGGGTGGAGTGATTCCTCAATCGCAATGGACTGATTCGGAATTCTCCGACCCCTTGCCCGAGCCTGACGCCCCGCTTCCTCCCTTGTCTGAACCCGAAGGCGCTTTCCCGCCCCTTTCGGACTCGGAGCCTGACGCCCCGCTTCCTCCCTTGTCTGAACCCGAAGGCGCTTTCCCGCCCCTTTCGGACTCGGAGCCTGACGCCCCGCTTCCTCCTTTGTCTGAACCCGAAGGCGCTTTCCCGCCCCTTTCGGACTCGGAGCCCGATGCCCCGCTTCCTCCTTTTGAAGATTCCGCCCCGGAGGCAGGCGTTGCAGACCCGGGCGATCTGCCTCTTCTCCCGGAAAGTGACTCCGAAGTCGGACTCCCCCCTCTTCCCGAGGACTCGCCTTCCGTCGCTCCGCTTCCCGATTTGCCCGGAGAGGAAAACGGGGGCTTCGACGACCTTCCTCCGCTCCCTCCGCTTCCCTGATTCTCGCTTGGGTATTTCAGCGAAGGATTTTTCAAACTCTCCCCCAAGCATATCCGAGGCTTGTTTTGAGCTCTAATTCCCAAGATCAGGACAGACGCAAGTTCATCAGGGTGGCTACTTTGGGAACCTCCGCCGCCTGCGGCCTCTTTCCATTCGCTGCCGGCGTACCTTCCCTGATTGATCCGATCAAGCGTTCTCATTCCGGCAAGGGTAAGGTTCCTTGGTCCAAGGTGGCGCCGCTGGCATCCTTGCCCGACGATGGATCTCCGGCAAAGTTCGAGGTGGTGCAGGAAAAGGTCGTCGATGCATGGACGACTTACAGCGACGTTCCGGTAGGAGCCGTATATCTTGCCCGAAAAAGCGACAATGAAGTGCTCGCTTTCAACCTCAAGTGTCCGCATTTGGGATGCGCCATCGATTATCGCAAGAAATCGAAGGATTATTTTTGTCCATGCCACAACAGTTCCTTTGCCCTTGATGGTTCCGTCACCACCGAAAACAGTCCCAGTCCTCGGCCGATGGATACGATGGAGGCTAAGGTGGAAGAGGGCTTCGTATGGATTCGCTTTGAACATTTCAGACCGAACGTTCCTGAAAAGATTCCTTTGGCATGAATAAAATCCTGGATTGGTTGGACGATCGTTCAGGTTATCGCAGTCTATTGCATGAAATTCTGTACGAAAAAGTGCCGGGTGGAGCCAGGTGGCGTTACGTCTGGGGCAGTTGCCTGACCTTTGCTTTCTTTACTCAAGTCGTTACGGGCACTCTTCTTTGGATGTCGTACAGTCCAAGCGCTCAAACCGCGTGGGAGAGCGTTTATTTCATTCAATATCAGGTCTGGGGCGGGTGGTTCTTGCGCGGCATTCATCACTACATGGCTCAGGCAATGATCGTGCTGCTTGTTCTGCACTTGATGCAAGTGGTGATCGACGGGGCCTATCGGGCGCCGAGAGAATTGAACTTTTGGTTCGGGGCCCTCATGATGGGCGTTACCTTGGCCCTTTCTCTCACCGGTTACCTGCTTCCCTGGGACCAGAAAGGCTACTGGGCGACTGCGGTCGCTACGAATTTGATGGCTGAAGTGCCTTTGGTCGGTCCTTGGGTTCAGCAGATCGTGGTGGGAGGAGTAGAATACGGTCATCATACGTTGACTCGATTCTTCGCTTTGCATGCGGGAGTGCTGCCGGCCATGCTCGTCGGATTGGTCGTCGTGCACGTTTACCTCTTCCGCAAGCACGGGATTCACGTAAAGGAGCCTCGTCCAAAGAGAGATTCCTATTTCTGGCCCGACCAAGTGCTCAAGGATGCGGTGGCATGCTTGGCCGTTCTGCTTGCCGTCGTCTTTCTCACCCTCTACTTCAAAGGGGCTCCGCTCGGTCCCCCGGCTGATCCAGCCAATGAGTTTCCCGCCAGGCCCGAATGGTATTTCCTTTTTCTCTTTCAGTTGCTCAAGTACGTACCCGCTTTCTGGGGGGCCGTCATCATTCCTTGCTTTCTTGCTTTGTGGATTTTTCTGCAACCCTTCATCGGGGCTTCCGATGCGGGTCATCGCTTCAACGTCGGTTTTTGGTGGACCCTCGTCGCGGGATCCGTCGCTTTGACCTTTTTGGCCTTTTCCGAAGACGGCGCCAACGCAAGGCATGCCGTAGCCATCGAGGAAGCGGCTTGGCAAGCCGATCGAGTTTTGCAAATCGCTTCCGATTCGGGCATTCCGCCGTCTGGAGCCGTGACCCTTTTGAGAAAGGATGCAGAAAACAGAGGCCGAACGCTTTTTGCGGCTCATTGCGCCAGTTGTCATCGCTACAATGGTCATGACGGTCGCGGTTATCCGGTTGACGAGAATCAATCGGCCCCTGAATTGGCCGGTTTTGCCAGCGTCGAATGGATCACGAAGCTTCTTACCTACGAACACTACGTCTCGGAGGAGTACTTCGGAGGCACCAAATTCAAAGACGGCACCATGGCTCGCAAGGTTTTGGCCAAATACTCCGAAGAGGAAAAAGCTCATTTGCCCGGTATCGCCCGATTGCTTTCCGATGGGGCCGAGCTTCCCTATCAGGCCGCCCTGCCCGAAGACAAGAGGGAAGAGTTGCTGGCATTGTACTACAACGACGACATGGTCTTTGAAGACGGTTTGGCCTGCATAGATTGTCATGACCTCGATTCGGAGGGAGACGGTTATGCCCCAGACCTCACTGGATATGGTTCTTCGAGTTGGCTTGAGGCCTTCATCGGCAACCCGGAGGAAGAACGGTTCTACGGAGACGATAACGATCGCATGCCTTGTTACGCCAGGGATGCCAAGCTGACGAATGAGGAGATCTCCATCATTTCCTCGTGGTTGAGAGCTCGACCGGCCAATCCCTGATCGCGCTTGGGCAACAAGAATTTCCTCGCTTCTTCGAGCGCGCGGAACAACAAAATTCTTGGATATCAGACTGAAACGTCATATTCCAATTGCAGAGGTGAAGGAGAAAGGCAAATGGAGTCGATGAAGGGAGCGCCGGCCCGCATATGAATCAGATCTATCTCTATCAAAACGGAGAGCGATCCGGACCGCACTCGTTGGATGCGATTCAATCATGGATATCTTCCGGAAGGCTTGGCGCTTCCGACCTGGTGTGGTTCGACGGATGCTCCGATTGGGTAAGCGTGTCCGAGACGCCGGGCATCATCTTGCGCGAAGGTGGACAAGGAGCCAGAACCGCTGACCTCCCCCCTTTCGAAGCTTATTTGGGAGAAGATCCCTATCTCTTCGTGAGTTACTCTCATCAAGACGCCCACCTTGTGTATCCGGAGATTTCGCTCCTTCGCGACGCCGGTTACAACATATGGTACGACGAAGGGGTGGAAGCGAGCAACGAATGGCCGGAGGAAATCGCCAAGGCCGTGCTCGCTTGCAGCGTATTCATATGCTTCATGTCACCCCGGGCCACCGAATCGATCAATTGTCGAAATGAAATCAACCTGGCGTTGAATGAGAGAAAGCCCTTTTTGGCAATCCACTTGGAAGAGACGGAATTGCCTCCGGGATTGAGGTTGCGCATGGGTGACCTCCAGGCCATCGTAAAAAACAAGGTTCCGCAAGACCGCTACTTGAACAAAGTGGTTACGAGCATCGACCAACTCCTCGGACGAAAGTCCAGAGCCAATCTTGGCGCTGCGGAAAGAGCTTCTTCCTTGTTCGTTTCCAGAAATGGACAGACGTTCGGTCCTTATTCATTCGAACAGGCCAAGCAGTATTTGCATGCCGGCCAGTTGCTGCATGGAGATTTGGCCTTGCTGGAGGGGCAGACAGAATGGAAGACGCTCGTCGAGGCGCTTTCCATTCTTGAGGAATCGAATCAACGGAAAGTCGAAATTCCCACGGAGACTCCGAGCCTCGCTTCCCCCGGACCTGGACCGAAAAGGGCCAAGAGGAACGCGAAGACGATCAAGGCCAAAGGCTTGAATGCTCGCTCATCAACGGTCCGTGTGAAGGAAAAAAGCCTGGTTTCCAAGCTGATCGCCACCGTCGTCGTATTTCTTCTCACCATGATTGTGGTCGGGGGATCCACTCTGGGCGCCTACTTGATTGCCCCTTCGCAGATCGGCCCGGTGGTCAGAAAGTTCGGCCTACCCATTGAAAGCTGGTTTCCGGGAAGAGAAATCGAAATGGTGGAGGTCGTGGAAGCCCCGCCCGAGAGTTGGGAGGACATTCGCTTGCCTTCCGAGCAGATGTACCTTGTCAAGAAGCTGCTCAAGGATGGGACGCAGATCCTGCCCATGAAGGAAGGCAATGGGTTTCGCGTGATTTCCTCAAGTGAAAAAGGTTACGAGATGAACGACGATAGTTTGAAGGATCTCCTTTCACTGTCTCAGCACGTCGTGGTCTTGGATTTGACCAACTCTCAAGTCGGTGATGCCGGGCTGGTTTACCTGCAGAGGTTTCCCAACCTGCGGTCCTTGGTTCTGGAAGGGTCTTCAAAGGTCACCGCTTCCGGCGTCAAAGGCCTTTCGCAAATTCGCAGCCTGGAAAGCCTGAATCTGGTGCGCGTGACCTTGGAGGATGCAGTCATCGACTCCTTGACCGCGATGGAGGGACTGATGGAGGTGTACCTGTACCAAACCGGTCTTTCGGGGGATGCCATCAATCGACTCAAGGAGACTCGTCCTCGTATGTTCGTAAATGCCGGCTAGGATTTTCGGGTGATGATCTTGGTTTTGCGATTGGGGAAACAAGTTCGACAAATCTCGCATTTCAGTCCGTGACAGTCACGGGCGGGACAATGTTCTCGTCCATAGTGGATCATCTGCAGGTGCAGGTTGTTCCACCGTTTTTCGGGAAAGAGTCGCTTCAAGTCCCTTTCCGTATGCATCACGCTTTTACCTGAGCTCAGCTTCCATCGTTGGGCCAGGCGGTGAATATGAGTGTCGACTGGAAACGCCGCTTTTCCGAATGCCTGCGACAGGACGACCGAAGCAGTCTTGTGTCCGACGCCCGGCAACTCTTCCAAGGCTTCAAAGCTCATGGGAACTTTGCCGCCGTGCCGGTCGATGAGAATCCTGGAAAGATCGCGAATGGAGCGAGCTTTTCGAGGAGCAAGACCACAGGGGCGAACGATGGCATCGATGCGTTCGACGGAAAGAGCGGCTGCCTTCGCGGGGTTTCCGGCGATAGCGAAAAGCGCGGGAGTCACTTGGTTGACCCTTGCATCCGTGCATTGGGCGGAGAGCAAGACTGCGATCAGCAAAGTGTAAGCGTCGTTGTGATCGAGGGGAATCGGGGGGGCGGGATACAATCGGCTCAAGGTTTGATCGATGAACCGGACGCGATCGCCGATCTTCATCACTGGCGCAACGCCGGAGCCTATCTTTTGTAATTCGCGGCTTCTTCCGAACCGGCCGTCGCCGAGCCCTTGGAATAGGAGTGCGCTCCCATTCCGGCAAGCTGACCGTCCTTGACGATCAGGTAGGGGTCGCGAATCGGAGATCCCGCGAAGAAGCATTCCAAAATTTCGCGCACTCCTGCGGCATACCTTGCCTGCGCCGAGAGGGAAGTGCCCGAAGTGTGGGGAGTCATGCCGTGATGCGGCATGGTCCGCCAGACGTGATCATTGGGAGCGGGCTGAGGAAACCAGACGTCTCCGGCATAACCGCTGAGTTGTCCGGATTGCAAGGCCCGGGCGATGGCATCACGATCGCAAATCTTTCCTCGGGCGGTATTGACGATGTAAGCGCCCTTCCTCATCTTCGCGATCATTTCGTCGTCAAAGAGGTGTTCGGTTTCCGGATGGAGAGGACAATTGATGGTGACGACGTGACAATCCGATACCATCGACTCGACACTGTCGTGATGGGTCAGTTCAAGCTCCTTCTCGATTTCGGCAGGCAGGCGATGTCGGTCGAAGTAGTGAAGGTCGACGTCGAAGGGTTTGAGCTTGCGAAGTACGTCCAAGCCGATTCTTCCGGCTGCTACCGTGCCCACGCTCATTCCCTCCAGGTCGTAGGACCTTTGCACTGCGTCGGCGATGTTCCATCCCCCTTCGTTGACGATTCGATGCTGGTTGTGGTAATCTCGAACCAGGGAGAGAATCATCATCACCACGTGTTCGGCTACCGATCGCGAATTGCAGTAGGTTACTTCCACGACGTCGATCTTGTGATCCATCGCTGCCTGCAAATCGACGTGATCGGATCCGATGCCTGCGGTGACGGCCAGTTTGAGGTTGGGAGCGGATTCGATGCGGGCTCGAGTCAGGTAATAGGGGAAGAAGGGTTGGGAGATGACCACGTCGGCATCGACGAGTTCCTTGTCCGCTTGGCAACCCTCGCCATCTTTGTCGGAAGTGACGACAAGAGTATGTCCGGCGTCTTCCAAAAACTTTCGCAGCCCTAATTCTCCTGAAACGCAGCCCAGCAGTTGGCCGGGCGTAAAGTCAATTGCATGAGGGGTGGGCAAGGTCATGCCGTCCGGATAGGTTTGCAGACGGGGCAAATCTTCGAGAGGATACTGCTGGGGCATTCCCGCTTTCGGGTCGTCGTATAAGATGCAAAGGATTTTCATGTCGATACTTGAGTTCAGGGTTGTAAGCAGGGATTTTGAAGGAAAGACCACCGCTTTGTCACGGATTAATTTCCAGCGCCGCCCAAGGTGAGACAACTTGTCTCATCCAGGGCTTCTTTTCATGATGGGGGTCACACTTCATGAAAGACGAATTCAGATCATCCGGTTTAAAATCCTGCATTTGCGGGGTGTTTTTGGAATTTGCAGATTCGGTACGCATCTTGCAGAAGGAAGACCTATGAACGTCGATCCCGAACGATTTACCGAGCTTGGAATATCCGCGATTCAGGAAATGGCCGAGGTGGCCAAACGCAACGGGCAGCAGGAGGTTGACGTTTGGCACCTGCTCTTTGCCCTCGTCAATCAGGAGAACGGAATCGTTCCTTCACTGCTGGACGAGATGGGGATGGGCATGGCTCCGATCCAGTTGGCATTGCGGCGGGAACTGGATAAGTTGCCCAAGATAGCCGGCAATCCCAACACCGCTCGATCCTATGCTTCGGGCCCGCTGACGGAAGCGGTGGAAAAAGGGCAGGAAATCTCGCGCGAGATGCAGGATGACTACGTGAGTACGGAGCATTTGCTTCTAGGGCTTTCCGCGGTCGGAAAACCGGCGAACTTCCACCAGTTTCTGAAGAATTTCGAACTCTCTCCCAAAAGGATTCGCGACGTCATAACGAAGGTCAGGCGCGGTCAAAAGGTAAGTTCCAAAACTCCGGAGAATTCCTTTCGGGCGCTCAAGAAGTACGGAATTGATCTGGTGGAGCATGCAAGGACCGGCAAACTGGATCCGGTCATCGGTCGTGATTCGGAGATTCGTCGAGTGATTCGCATTCTTTCTCGCAAGACCAAGAACAATCCGGTCCTGATCGGGGAACCGGGCGTGGGAAAGACTGCGATCGTCGAGGGATTGGCTCAGCGCATCGTGCGCGGAGACGTACCCGAGGGATTGAAGGACAAGACGATTTTCACCTTGGAAATGGGCTCCTTGCTTGCGGGCGCCAAATTTCGCGGCGAATTCGAGGAACGTTTGAAAGCGGTTCTCAACGAAGTGAGCAAGTCCGATGGTAGAATCGTCCTGTTCATCGATGAAATGCACACAATCGTAGGAGCCGGCAAAGCCGAGGGCGCGATTGACGCGGGCAACATGCTCAAGCCCATGCTGGCGCGGGGTGAATTGAGGTGCATTGGAGCGACCACTCTGAACGAGTACCGCATACATGTGGAAAAGGACGCGGCCCTGGAGAGGCGGTTTCAAACGGTGCTGGTCGATCAACCCGACGTCGAGGACACCATTTCCATTTTGCGTGGACTGCGCGAGCGTTTTGAAATCCATCACGGCGTGAATATCAGAGACGAGGCCCTGGTCCAGGCGGCCACGCTTTCCAATCGCTACGTTTCAGACCGTTTCCTGCCGGACAAAGCGATCGATCTGGTTGACGAAGCTTGCGCCATGATTCGTACGGAACTGGACAGCATGCCGGCTGAATTGGATGAGGTCAGCCGCAGGGTCTTGCAGTTGGAGATCGAAGAAACCGCTCTTCGGCAGGAAAAGGACAAATCCAGCAAGGATCGCTTGGAAGTTTTGAGAAAGGAACTGGGCAATGCTCGCGACAAGATGGAGAGCATCAAAAGACAGTGGGAAAACGAGCGCAAGGGAATCGACGACGTTCGCGATTTGAGGGAAAAGATCGAGTCCACTCGATCGGAAATGGAGCGGGCGGAACGAGCCTACGACCTCAATCTCGTGGCGGAGCTCAAGCACGGAAAGCTGCCCAAGCTCGAGGCCGAACTGGAAGCCCTCGAGCAAGCGGAACGCAAGCAGGACGCTATTCTCAAGGAGGAAGTGACTGCGGAGGAAATCGCCGAGATCGTGGCAAAATGGACCGGGGTGCCCGTCACCAAGCTGATCGAGGGCGAGCGTGAAAAGCTCTTGCGCTTGCAAAACGTCTTGCATGATCGGCTGATCGGACAGAACGAAGCGGTGGATGCGGTATCCGAAGCGATCCTTCGGGCGCGCGCCGGAATCAAGGATCCCCAACGTCCCATCGGGTCCTTTCTCTTTCTCGGGCCCACCGGAGTGGGAAAGACCGAATTGGCCAAGACTCTGGCGGAAAGTCTATTCGACAGTGAAAGCAACCTGATTCGTTTCGACATGTCCGAATACATGGAGAAACACTCGGTTGCCCGTTTGTTGGGAGCTCCTCCGGGCTACGTGGGCTATGAGGAAGGCGGGCAATTGACCGAAGCGGTTCGCAGAAAGCCCTATTCCGTCATTCTCTTTGACGAAATCGAAAAAGCCCACCCCGACGTCTTCAACGTTTTGCTCCAGCTGATGGATGACGGTCGGTTGACCGATTCCCATGGACGAACGGTTGATTTCAAGAACGTGGTGGTGATCATGACTTCGAACGTCGGGAGTCGCTTTCTTCAGGACAATCTTTTGGACAAGGAGATTTCCGATTCCTCCCGCGAGTCCGTGATGACGGATTTGCGCGACCATTTCCGTCCAGAGTTCATCAATCGCATCGATGACGTCGTTCTATTCAAGCCTCTGTCGCTGGAAGAGATCACTTCCATCGTCGATCTTCTTCTTGCAGGATTGAACCGTCGCCTTGGGGATCGTAAAATCAAGGTGGAATTCACTGACGCCGCAAAGAAATGGATCGGTGAAAAGGGGTATGACCCGACCTACGGAGCCCGTCCCTTGAAACGTTTTCTGCAAAAGCAGGTTGAAACCCAATTGGCCCGGGCCTTGGTTGCGGGAGAGGTCGAGGAAGGCTCGCAAGTCTCCTTCTCCGTCAAGTCCGACAATTTGGCAATGAAGATCGGCTGAGGCCTCTTGTCGGAGATTTGCTCAAAGAGTTTGCTTGGGGCGTGTAGGGCGCCCGATGTTCCCTCTGAATTGGTTGTTTCGTCCGAGTGAGAGCGGCCCGATCGACCGGAAAAAATCAACCGGAAAACTCTTTCTCCATCGGTTTTGATTCCGCATCCAGAGAAAATTTCAACTCAGGACAAAGATCGCACCGATTTTCTGATTACCATCAGGGTCGCCCCAATCACGAGAGTTCCGTATGCGAAAAAGAGCACCCAAGTCGGCCCGGTCAATCCCTCTGGCCAGGAAATTCCATATTGGAGAAGCTTTTCTGCCAGTATGCGTTTGAGCAAAAGGCACAGGGCAAGTGAAAGCAAGAGAATGGGTAGGACGATTGCCAGAAATCTCCGCCCGAAAACCGATGCGATTTCCTCTTCCGGGAAACCCAAGCCAAGGAGCGTGCGAGCGGCTTCTTCGGATTGCGCGATGACCAGGCGAAAATTGTTGGCAAAGATGGAAATCGAAAGAAGGGAAAGCAAAAGACCCATGGCCCCCAAGCATGCGCTCAGGACGTGTCCTGCCTTTCGGATCCAATCTTCCTGGGGGAGTTCGCGATTGGTTTCGCAACCGAGGTTCTCCAGTCCGGAAAGAAATTCTTCTGAGGGTGAACCGGAAAGCTTGACGATGAGTCGTGACGGGCCCCTATCTGCGGCCGGCCGACTGATGATCTTCTCGACGGGCAATCGTTTTTCAGGTTCCGCCAAAGGGGAGGCCTCATGAATTTCGCGCTCCTGGGAAGATAGAGTCTCAAGAAGTTCTTCGCGAGTGACCGGCGGACCTTGGATTTCGCCGTTGCGCCAAAGGAAGAAGAATTCCTCCTGCCGGTCGGCGCCATAGCGCCGGTTGGCCCACTCCAGGAAGCTTGGGGGGGCCAACACGCTGTTGATCCTTTTGCTGAAGGCGACGAACCTGCCCGGCATGCGTACGGATTGATCTCGTCCGATGAAGATTTCTATGGGCATGGAGGAGGCGGCTTGTTCGGACAAGGCGGGGTATTCCGGTCTTGAGGGAGCAAGTCCGAAGTTCCACAAATCCAAGTAGAACTTTGGAACCATGATGGGCACGAAGGATGCGTTTTGCTCCCATTGCCAGCCTCCGGGCATCTGATCGAGAAACTCGTCGGGAATCGATTCGAAGAACAAGTCCGCGCGGGCTGCGGTTCCCAGCCCGACTTTTCCAGCCGGCCAAACGTGAATGGTTACGGGAAAATGGTTGCGGGAAAACCCTCCCACCGCCGCAACGCCGGGAAGTTCTTCGATCCGGGCGATTTCCTCGGCATCGAAAAACTCGTCGCTGCGGGCGAGGTTTTGCAGAACGCCCCCCTCCACCTTTTTGTTCAAGGTGATGAATTCGGCGCCTGCGGGGTCTTCTTCAGAAAAGGAGCGAAAATCAAGCAAGGACTGAAAGGCGAGGGCAAGCAGCATCGATCCAAGCAGGCATCCCAGCGCCGCCGCCAGCATTTCTCGTCGGGGCGACCGACTGCTCAGGCATCGGTTGAGCAAGGGACGAATTTCTTTCACAGCTTGAATGATTTTGTCCCGATCAGCGGGCCGTCGGAGTTCAGGGCGGTTAGAATCATTCCCGCTCCCGTGCGAAGGAGGGTTTCCTCTATCAATTGGCTTGCTCGTCGGGCGTTTTGTTCGTCCAGGTGGCTGAATGGCTCGTCCAGCAGCAACCATCGAAAGGGCTTGCGTAGGCAGCGCATCAGGGCAAATCGTTGGCGTTGGCCGAAGGAGAGTGATTGAACGGGCCGATCGAGCAGGGAATTCACCTCCAAGCGATCGCTCATTTCCTCGATCGTCGGCGCCGTCTCATCGATCTCGGGCAGGAGCAGCAGGTTTTCGCGAGCGCTCAAATGGTTGAACAGGCGCAGGTCTTGGAACAGGAGGGACAAAGTTTGGGAACGAACCAATGAACGGTTCCATTTGGCAGGCGGAAGATTTTCCAAGAGGCATTCGCCGGTGTAGTCGCTGAAAAGACCGTAAAGGAGATGCAACAGAGTGGATTTGCCCTTTCCCGAGGTCGCTTCCACTAGGATGGAATCTCCTTCTTCCCACACCAACTCTCTCTCCCAAACTTCCGAGGATTCCACCACCGCTTTGGGAATGGTCCGTGGAACCACTGAACGGAGGCGTATGTTCATGTCAACAATGCCAGCAAGTTTTCGCCCAAAATCGCCTGCAGGTCAGATTGTCGATTGGGGATGGAGTGCCTGAAAGCCGAGAGAAAGGAAGCAAATTCAGGTTCCTTTTGCGAAGACGGGTACAGGCGCAGGGGGTAGTCGCTGCCCCATAGAATCTTGCGGCAACCTGCCGCTTCGATCAGTTTTTCGTAAACGGAGTCTGGATAAAGCAGCGGACAAGCGGACAAATCGTAAAAAACGTTTTCCGGAGTGGGATGCTTCAAAGGAAAGAGGGCCCCGGCATGCGAAAGTATGATCTTGAGCGTTGGAAATTCATTGGCCAACCAGAGAAAATCTTCCATTGGCGTCAGGGTCTTTCCCGGGTAGTCCCTTCCTTGAGGATCGGTAACGTGAAAATTCACCGGCCAACCGGATTCACAGGCAAATTTCATGGTTTTCAACCACGTTTCGTCTCGCAGGGAAAAGCCCTGAGCCCAGGGATGGCATTCTCCGATGCCCGCAAATCCATTCTCCTTGGCTTCCTTCAGGTATTCCTCGATCCGAGGCAGGTCCGGGCGGAGAGACAGAAAGGCGAGAAAACGGTCGGGGTCTTGCCGGATCCATTTTAGGTGCCAGTTGTTGGCTTCGATGCAGGTTTCGGGCTTTTCCCAGTACCATCCCAGCAGCACGCACTTGTCGATGCCGGCCTCGTCCATGTCCCCGAGCATTTTTTTCCGGCTTGCCCAACCTTGCAAACTCGGACGGTTTTCAGGCGAGACCATTTTCAACCACATCGCTTCACCTGTTCTTTCGGCAAAACTCTCTGGATCGGCGATTACCGTTTCCGGGTACCGGTGAGTATGGCCGTCGATGATCATGCCGGCCTGACCCCTTTCTTTGTTTCGGGCTCGATCATCTGCCCGGCGAAAACCGCAACCTCAATGCTTCCGAGCGGTTGCGCTGTCGGAGAGCTTGCGAACCAAGGTCGCCTCGATGAAAGCGGCGAACAGAGGGTGAGCTTTTGTCGGCTTGGATTGGAATTCGGGATGAAATTGAACGGCGACGAACCAAGGATGCTCCTTGACCTCGACGATTTCGACCAAATCACGCTCCGGATTGACGCCCGCCACGATCAAGCCCGCCTCTTCCATTTGCTCCCGGTAGGCGTTGTTGAATTCGAAACGATGACGGTGTCTTTCGGAAACGTCTTCCTTTCCGTAGGCGAGGCGTGACAGGCTGCCGGCTTTCAATCGACAGGGGCATGACCCGAGTCGCATGGTGGCGCCTTTGTCGGTGACCGACTTTTGGTCGTCCATGATGTGGATCACGGGATGGGGAGAGTCCGGATCGAATTCCGTACTGTTTGCATCAGTCATGCCCAGTACGTTTCGCGCAAAATCGATGACCGCAATTTGCATCCCCAGACAAAGGCCGAAGTATGGAATCCTTTGTTCTCTGGCGTATTTGGATGCGAGAATCTTTCCTTCCGTGCCGCGGTCTCCGAATCCACCGGGCACCAGAATGCCGTCCAGTCCCTCCAGGTGTGGCTGCGGGCCGTCCCGCTCGATGGATTCGGCATCCAGATGGACCACTTCTACGCCTGTGTCGTTGCGGATTCCTCCATGAACCAGCGATTCGTTTACCGAAAGGTAGGAATCCTGCAAATCGACGTATTTTCCGATCATTCCGATTCTTACCTGATGCTTGGGGTTGGTCAGCCGTTGCACCACCTCCTCCCACTCGTCCAACTTGGGAGCCGGCGCATCCAGACCCAGGAAGCGAGTGACCAAATCATCCAAACCCTCCTTCTTTAGCATGTGAGGCAGTTCGTAAATCGAATGGGCCACGTCTCTTTCCTCGATCACCGCTTCCTTGGGGACGCTGCAGAAAAGACTGAGCTTTTCTCGGATCTCTTGAGTGACGGGCTGTTCCGTTCTGCAGATGAGGATGTCGGGCTGAATGCCGATTTCACGCAATTTGGCCACGCTTTGCTGGGTGGGTTTGGTCTTGAGCTCACCGGCGGCTCGCAGGGTGGGGAGGAGCGTCATGTGAATGAACAGGACGTTGGCTTTGCCGACTTCGCTGGCGAACTGGCGCATCGCTTCGGTGAACGGAAGCCCTTCGATGTCTCCGATGGTTCCTCCGATTTCAGTGATCAGCACGTTGACTCCTTCGCCCGCGGCGTAAATTCTCTCCTTTATCTCGTTGGTGACGTGAGGAATCACCTGTACGGTCTTGCCCAGGTAGTCGCCTCTTCTTTCCTTTCTGATGACCGATTCGTAGATCTGTCCGCTGGTCAGGTTGTTGAAGCGACTGAGTTTCCCCGAGGTGAAGCGCTCGTAGTGCCCGAGGTCCAAGTCGGTTTCCGCTCCATCGTCCAAGACGTAAACTTCTCCGTGTTGGAAAGGGCTCATGGTGCCCGGATCCACGTTTAGGTAGGGGTCGAATTTTTGAATGCGCGTAGTCAGGCCTCTTTGCTCGAGCAGGGCTCCCAGAGCCCCTGAAGTAAGTCCTTTGCCCAAGGAAGAGACCACGCCACCGGTAATAAAAATGTATTTCATCCTCTTTCCTTACATGACGTATGCCCGAAGGGGCTGGCAATCATGATTTATCCACGTAAACAGACCTGATTCGCGATTCTCAAAGGCATTTTTTCATTGCGCCGAATTTAATTTTCGCAATTGCATGCGCTTATAGTTTTCGCAAGCATCACTTTTCCCTCGTCAAACTTTTTGCCTGCGCGATCATTGTCGCTAAGCTTAATTCACCTATGTTCCAATCATCCTTGATCAAGAAGTACTCCATGGCCTTGACCGGCGTCGTTTTGGTCGGGTTCGTTTTCGTTCACATGGCCGGAAACCTGCAGGTATTTCTCGGACGCGAGGCCATCAATGCCTATGCCCATGCCTTGCAGTCTCTGCCTGCTCCCCTCCTTTGGGGTTCGCGTCTGTTTCTGCTTGTTTGCGTCCTGATTCACGCCTACACCGCTTACCTTCTGATTTCGGAAAACCGGGCGGCGAGGCCCCGCCCCAATGAAATCGAGGTCACCAAGAGAGCCGGTTGGTCGTCTCTTCGCATGGGGCTCACCGGGTCGCTTCTCCTTGCCTTCATCGTCTTTCACCTCCTGCACTTCACCATTCGGTCGGTTTTTCCGGAATACCAAAACCTCAAAACCACCATCGGCTCGCCCGACGGCAGAGAAATTCACGACGTATACGCCATGATCATTTCCGGATTCCGCATCGATGCCATCTCCGCTTTCTACGTCTTTTGCATGTTTTTGCTTTGCCGACACCTTTCCCACGGGGTGACCAGCATGTTTCAAACCCTCGGTTTGCGAGCCGAGCGTTGGAGACCTCGCTTGGATCTGCTCGCCTCCGCTTACGGATGGATTCTCTTTTTCGGATTCTCCGTGATTCCCATGGCCGTAATCGCCCAGAAGTACGGATTGATCAATTGCCTGGATTCCTGCGGATCCTCCTGCGTCTCGCTTCACCCCTAACGCCTTGCCCAGCTCATGATTCTCGATTCCAAGATTCCCGATGGTCCGCTTGCAGACAAGTGGGAAAACCATCGTTTTTCCTCCAAGCTGGTCAATCCCGCAAACAAAAGGAAATTTCGCATCATCGTGGTGGGCTCTGGTCTGGCGGGCGGTTCCGCCGCGGCCACTTTGGGAGAATTGGGATATTCGGTCGACTGCTTCTGCTATCAGGACACTCCTCGCAGGGCTCACTCCATCGCCGCCCAGGGAGGCATCAACGGAGCGAAGAACTACCAAAACGACGGAGACAGCGTTTATCGCCTGTTTTACGACACCATCAAAGGGGGTGATTTTCGAGCCCGCGAGTCCAACGTCTACAGGTTGGCGCAAAACAGCGTCAACATCATCGACCAGTGCGTCGCCCAAGGCGTGCCCTTCGCTCGGGAATACGGCGGCTTGCTCGCCAACCGTTCCTTCGGCGGAGCCCAGGTCAGCCGTACTTTCTACGCCCGCGGTCAGACCGGACAACAGCTGTTGCTCGGAGCCTACAGCGCCCTGAGCAGACAGGTCGCTCTCGGGCAGGTGAGGATGCACGTCCGACAGGAAATGCTCGACCTCATCGTGGTGGACGGACACGCCAAGGGAATCGTCACCCGAAACCTGGCCACCGGCGAATTGCGCAGTTGGACCGCCGATGCCGTTTTGCTGTGCACCGGGGGATATGGAAACGTCTACTACCTGTCGACCAATGCGATCGGATGCAACGTCACCGCAACTTATCGGGCCTACCGTCGAGGAGCCGGTTTCGCCAACCCTTGCTTCACTCAAATTCATCCCACTTGCATACCCGTCTCCGGGGATCATCAGTCCAAGCTGACCCTCATGTCGGAGTCCCTTCGCAACGATGGTCGGGTTTGGGTTCCGAAAAATTCGAGCGATTGCCCGAGGATTCCCTCTGAAATCCCTGAAGAGGACCGCGACTATTATTTGGAACGAAAGTATCCGAGTTTCGGAAACCTTGCGCCGCGCGACATTTCCAGTCGATCGGCCAAGGAAGCATGCGATGACGGACGCGGCGTCGGCCCGGGCGGCCGAGGAGTGTACCTCGATTTCGCCGATTCCATCGATCGCTTGGGAGAAGAGGTCATTCGCGAGCGATACGGAAATCTCTTTGAGATGTACGAACGAATCACCGGTGAAAACGCCTACCAAAGACCGATGAGGATCTATCCGGCGATTCACTACACCATGGGAGGGTTGTGGGTCGACTACGACCTGATGAGCACCATCCCCGGATGTTTCGTTTTGGGCGAGGCGAATTTTTCCGACCACGGAGCCAATCGCTTGGGTGCGAGCGCCCTGATGCAGGGCTTGAGCGACGGATATTTCGTCATTCCCTACACCATCGGAAATTACCTCACCAGCATCAGTCCCGGAGGGATCTCCCCGGACTCTCCGGCCGCCAAGGAAACCCTCGAATGCGTGAAGGAGCGCCTCGATCAGCTCATCGGGGCTCGGGGGAAGCGCTCCTCCCGTTCCTACCACAAGGAGTTGGGGCAGGTCATGTGGGAATATGCCGGCATGGCCCGAAACGAAAACGGGCTCAAGGACGCGATCGGACGGATTCAGGACTTGCGCGACGATTTCAACAAAAACCTTTTGGTGGCCGGTCGGGGCGAAGAGCTGAACATGGAATTGGAGCGGGCCGGTCGGGTGCGTGACTTTCTCGATTTCGGGGAACTGCTCTGTCGTGACGCGCTTGATCGCAACGAGTCTTGCGGGGGCCATTTTCGAGAGGAATTTCAAACCGAGGACGGGGAAGCCACCCGAAACGACCAAGAATTCGCTCATGCCGCGGTCTGGGAATTCAAGGGAGACGGAGTAACCCCGTCTCGCCATGCCGAGGATTTGCTCTTCGACAACGTCAAGCTGGCGGTGCGCAGCTACAAATGAGAACAGGTTCATGAAATTATTCCTAAAAGTTTGGAAGCAGGACGGTCCCCAAGACGAAGGTCGCTTCGTGTCTCACGTGCTGGATGAAGTTTCGGAAGATTCCTCCTTTTTGGAGATGCTCGATCAATTGAACGAGCAGCTCCTGGAAGCTGGACAGGAACCCGTCGCTTTTGACCATGATTGCCGGGAGGGAATTTGCGGAACCTGCTCCCTGACCATCAATGGGTTTGCCCATGGCCCGGAAAGTTCCACCACCACCTGCCAGTTGCACATGCGCAAGTTCGAAGACGGAGACACCATTACCATCGAGCCCTTCCGGGCGAGGGCGTTTCCGGTCGTTCGCGATTTGGTGGTCGACCGCTCCGCTTTCGACAAGATCATACAGGCCGGTGGATTCATTTCCGTACGAACCGGAAGCGCTCCTGACGGGAATGCGCTCCCCGTGCCCAAGGACGATTCCGATCTTGCCATGGATGCGGCCCAATGCATCGGATGCGGGGCATGCGTGGCTTCCTGCAAGAACGCTTCCGCCATGCTCTTCACTTCCGCCAAAGCCGGTCACCTCAACCTTTTGCCCCAAGGTCAGGCGGAAAAGGACAAGCGCGTGCTCGGCATGGTTGCGGCCATGGACGAGGCCGGATTCGGCAACTGCCGGAATTTCGGAGAATGCTCCGCCGCCTGTCCCAAGGACATTTCCCTCGATTACATAGCCAAATTGAATCGGGATTACGCCAAGGCGAAGATAAAGAAAGTCTTTTCCTGATCCTGCCGGGCTTGCCCGCTCCTTCGTAGATTCGCAAATAGGAGTTGCGAGGGGAGGGCGAATTTGGGATGATCAATCGCCATGGCCAACAAGGACAGCCAAACGACTTGGGGCGGGCGCTTCAGCGATCGTCCGCACGAGCTTATGCTCGCCTTCGGAGAATCCGTTTCCTTCGACCATCGCCTGGCCCCTTACGATTTGCAGGGCAGTCTGGGCCATGCCTCGATGCTTCGCTCCATCGGCATCCTCACGGAGAGTGAATTCAGCCAGATCGAGAGCGGGTTGAAGGAATTGGCAGGGGAAATCGAGGAGGGATCCTTCGAATGGAAAACGGAATTGGAAGACGTGCACATGAATTTGGAACAGGCCTTGCGAGCCAAGACCGAAGCCGCAGACAAGTTGCACACGGGCAGGAGTCGAAACGATCAGGTCGCCACCGACGTCAGGCTGTTTTTCAAGGATGCTTGCGCCCGTTTGAGCGAAGGCATCGAACAGACCATGACCGCGCTTCTCGGGTTGGCCGCAAAGCACGCGGCCTTGCCCATGCCCGGGTACACTCATTTGCAGCGGGCTCAACCGGTTACCCTGGGGCATCACCTATTGGCGTTCGTGGAGATGTTGGGGCGGGATCATGAGCGTTTTTCCACCGTTTCCAATCATGCCAACGTATGCCCTCTTGGCTCCGGGGCCATAGCCGGATCCACCTTGCCTCTCGATCGGGAACACGTTGCCAGGGCCCTGGGATTCGTGGACGAAGCCGGCAATCCCAGGCTTACGCCCAATGGAATGGATGCGGTGGCGGACCGCGATCTCTTCATCGAATTCGCTTCCGCATGTTCCCTTTGCGCCCTTCACCTTTCTCGGCTTGCCGAAGACGTCATTCTGTGGAATTCCTCTGAATTCGGCTACCTGGTTCTGCCCGACGCCTACACCACCGGGTCTTCCCTGATGCCCCAGAAGAAGAACCCCGATTGCTTCGAATTGATTCGTGGCAAGTCCGGTCGAATCGTGGGGAACCTGACCAACCTGCTGATCATGGTCAAGGGACTTCCTCTTACCTACAACCGCGACCTTCAGGAGGACAAGCCGCCCGTTTTCGACAGCTTCGACCAACTGAGAATCTGTCTTGCAGTGGCTTCGGGGGCCCTGCAGGGAGCGGTCGTGAATGAGGAGCGCTGCCTGCAGGCCGCTTCCGATCCCTTGCTTCTGGCCACGGACTTGGCGGATTATCTGGTGGAGCGCGGGGTCGCCTTTCGCCAGGCTCACCACGCGGTGGGAGCGTTGGTTTCGCTGTCGGAAGAAAAAGGCGTTGCACTGCCTGAACTCGGGGACGAGGACGCCGCCTCGGTCTGTCCGTCCCTTGGGTCGGACTGGAGAGAAGTCTTCGATTTGAAGCGAGCTTTTGCCAAAAGGGAAAAACCGGGCATGCCCGGTCCCTTGCAAGTAGCCGGAAGGATCAAGTTCTGGGAAGAGGTTTTGCGATCTTGAAAACAGGAGCGCTTCTCGGGCCGTTTCTTTGCGTTTCCATCGTCCTCCTCTCTTCCTCCGGCGTTTGGGGCAGAACCTGGACCACGACCGAAGGGCTGCGTTGCGAGGGAGAACTGCTGGGAGTGGAGGGAGAGCGAGTCACCCTTTCCATTGAAGGCAGAGAATACCTTTTTCCCTTGGCCCGTTTTTCTTCCGCGGATCGTGATTTTCTGAAAGCTTGGCAGACTCAAGACCGATGCGGCGCTTGCAGGAAAGCGTTGAGCGGGGACCGAATGTCGGCGGGCAATCGAACCTATCACCCCCAGTGCTTTCGCTGCTTGGTTTGCCGGCGTCCCTTTCTTGATCGCGAATCCATTCGCAGCGATGAATGGGGAGGCATGGTGCATGCCGAGCATTTTCGGGCGGCCAAATCCTGCGGATCCTGTGGTCGCATGTTTTCGGAAAAGGAGGCTCGGGCGGAACAATTCTTTTCCGACGGGCGCTTTTCCTGCGCCGATTGCCTGAGGGATGCGGTCACGGATTTGGGCACGCTTGATGCAGTATCCGATCGGGTGCGGCGCGGGACGTCCGAACTGGGCCTGCCGGCGCCAAGGGGTCCGCTGACCATGAGACTGGTGAATCAGGGCTTTCTGGAAAAGCAAATCGAGCGAGCTCACGGAAGAGGGAGTTTGCGCGGCCTGACCGCCACGACCTTTCGCACGGTGACGGGCGGACCGAACGCCGGGACCACTTTCTCTCATGAGATCATGATTCTTTCCGGGTTGCCGGTAGTGGAATGCGTCTCCATTCTCGCTCATGAGTTCGGGCACGTTTGGTTGAACGAAAATTACGTCGATGCATCCCCCCCTGCGGTCGAAGGTTTCTGCAACTTGCTTTCCATGCATGCGCTGCAGAAGGAAACGAGCAAGTTGGCGGACGTTTTGCGGGAGAACCTGAAAATGAGCGACGACCCGGTTTACGGTCGGGGCTTTCGAGAAATGAGCAAGCGCTTGCAGATGCTGGGCTGGCCCGGGTTGATTCGCGACTTGTCCAGTCGTCGAGTGGATCCGGCGAAGCGCAGGAACTAGGGCCGTTTCTGCAGGCCTTTCAACGCGGACGGATTGCCTGAAGCAGGGCGTCGCGCACCTCGGTGGCGGGGAGCGGTTGATCGTTCGGATCAATTCCCGGCCCGAAGAGAATCGGCCAGTCGGCCGGATTCTTTGGCCGTATGCCGTGCGTACCCTTGACCAAGGAAGGGTCGAGGGGAATCAAGTCCATGAAGATGCGAAAGCCCGCCTTTTTGGCCAGGATTTTGCTCATGGCCTTGAGCCGGGGAAAGAGGAGCTCGGGATCAACGAAGAGTTCTGCGGGATCGTAGCCGTATTTTCGATGCACGTCCACGCAACGGGCGAAATCGGGAGCGAGTTGATCTTCGGTCCAATGGTAGTAGCAAAACCAAGCATCCTCCTCGGCAAGCAGAACCAAGTCCCCGGCTCTTTCGTGGAGCAATCCTGCCTCTTGGCATTCCTCCTTCTCGAGCACCCGGTCGACTCCGGCAAGGGATTCCAAATGGCATCGCACTTCCCTGCGGAAGGAATCGTCCGAGCGATGGAGGTAGACGTGGGCCACCTGATGATCGGTGAGGCAAAATGCCTCCGAACCTCCGCAATCGAGGTATTCCAAGCCCAATTCGTTTTTGATGCCGAGCCAGCCTCTGCTTCTGAGGGCCCGGTTGGGATAGATCACTCGCTTGGCTGGGGTGAGACCGTATTCCGAGAGAATGAGGGGACGGACTTCTCGCGACTCGTAAAACTCGATCAGTTCTCCGACCAGCGAATCAAGCTGGCGAAGGGCGACTCCGGCCTGCTCCGAATCGGGCCCATGACGCTGGAGATCGTAATCGAGGTGCGGCAGATAGACAAGGGATAGATCGGGGGCGAACCTTCGTTCCGTCCATTTTGCGGATTCCGCGATCCATCGGCTGGAGGGCAGTCCTGCTCGGGGCCCCCAAAAGGACGCAAAGGGGAAAGCTCCCAGTTCTTGCTTGATTTCGTCCCGCAGGGAAAGGGGGTGGGCATGAACGTCAAAGGTCTTGAGTCCGTCGGATCGGTAGAGCGGACGCGGCGTAACGGAATAATCTGCGCTGCTGTACATGTTGAACCACCAAAACAGGTTGGCGCAACTGAATCCGGGACTGCTTTTCCTTAGGGTTTCCCAAATCTTTTCTCCCTTCACCAGTCGGTTGGATTGTTTCCAGAAGTGATGTTCGTTCAGGACTCGGTCGTACCAGCCGTTGCCGACGATTCCGTGTTCCGAAGGCAGTTTGCCGGTCAGGTAGGTGGCTTGGGCCGAGCAGGTTAGGGCAGGAACCACCGGTTCGATGATTTGGGCCTGCTTGCCGTGGCGCTGGAGAAAGGCAAGAAGATGGGGCGTGTGGTCTCCCAGCAGTCTCGAACAAAGTCCGACTAGATTGAGAACGGCCGAGCGGGGACGCGCCTTCCCTCCCGATTTGGTCATTCTGAAACTCAGGTCCGGGCGGACGCGAGAAATCGCGCCCGCAGATCGTCGAGGGAAGACAACACCTCGCGATCATCCATGCGATGCACCTCCACCCCTTGTCCGATCGCCTGAACCAGAGTGATGGTGAGTTTTCCGCCCAGGTGTTCGCGAAATTCCTCAAGTCCTTCCAGCAGGATGGACTCGGCGCCGTCGCCGGCCGAATGGAGCAGGGGATGATAGAGTTCGAAGCCCAGGGAATCAAGCAGGGAGAGGATGCGCTCGGCCGCCTGTTTTTTCAACAGTCCCACCCGGGCGCAGTAGGTCACGTCTGCGGCCAGTCCGATCGCCACTGCGTCTCCGTGCCCCAGGCGGAATTCGGACATGGGTTCGAGCTTGTGAGCGATCCAGTGTCCGAAATCGAGGGGCCGGGCGGACCCTCTTTCGAAGGGATCCCCGGAGCCGGCGATGTGATCGAGGTGCAAGGCGGCGCTTCTGCGGATGAGTTGTTCCATGGATAGGGCTTCGAACCGGGCCAGGTTTTGAGCCCGATCTTCGATCCACTCGAAAAACGCCCGGTCGCGAATCAGGGCCACTTTGACCGCTTCGACGTAACCGGCCCGCTTTTGTCGGGCGGGCAGGGTGCGCAGAAAGGAAAAGTCGTTGATCACCGCATCGGGAACGGAGAAGGTTCCGACCCAATTCTTCTTGCCGAAGAAATTCACTCCGTTCTTCACGCCCACTCCTCCGTCGCATTGGCTCAGGGTGGTGGTGGGCAGTCTGACCAGACGGATCCCCCGATGGGCGGTGGATGCGGCGAATCCCACCAGATCGAGGGAGGCGCCCCCTCCGATGACCAGGACGTAGGAATGCCTGCACATGCCGTGACGGTTCAAGTCGGACCAGATGGATTCGACCAACTCCCAATCATTCTTGGCATCCTCTCCTCCACGGATGAAGACCGGCGGGCATGCCAGACGAGCACCCTTGATGCTCGCAAGACGCGAGCGGATGAGATCGGGTAGATTGGGGTTTCCGTCGAGCAGGCCTTCGTCCAAGTAGGCCATCACCTTGGTCTGCTTGTCGGTTCTTCCGCTATTGATCAAATCGGCCAAGGTTGGATTCTGCGGATGAAAGACGTCTCGGGTGAAAAAGACTTCATGCGAGAAATCGAGCCGAACGTTTCGGCGAATCGATGAGTAGGTGTTTGGCATCTGAGTTCGTACTCTATTTGCCGATCAGGTCGCCGCAAACCTCTTTTGCGCCAAACGGGCGAATGCTCCAAGCAGGATGCAGGGGCCGACAAGCAGGGGCGCGTGGAAGCAAAGGGCCAGGGCATCGACCGCGCAGATTCCGCAAAGCAGCAGCGACACGGATTGTCCGACTGAATCTTTTCCTTGGGAATTCGTTGCAACGAGCGCTTGAAAAACGATCCAGCCGGCGAGCAGACCCGAGCAATTGGCAAGGAATACCCTGATGGGATCGAGGTTGTTCCACAGAACCAGGAGAGCGAGGGCAAGCAGGGGAGGGGAGAACAGAAGGGCAATGGGGATGCGGTCGGACCAGCGAAATTCGCCATCCGGTTTCGGTTTGGATTCGCCCCTGGCGTACCAACTGATTCCCGTGACGTACGCCCCCGCAGCCAGGGCCCAGCAATACAGATGGGGGGCGGGTTCCATGCCCCCGGCGGCGGTTGCGGCAGTCAACCAGAGCAAGGATCGACAGGCCCCCATCAGAAGGATGGCCCATGAGGCTTGTTTGTGAATCCAGTCATAGGTCAGTATGCACAGAACCAGAGACAGGCACCATTTCCACGAGCATCCGGCGCCCAGAATCAGCATGCCCGAGCCTGCGCCCATCAATCCGATTCCCAGCGCGACCACTTGACCAAGTGGAATTCTACCGGAGGGAATGGGTCTTTCCGGGCGATGTTCACGATCGAAGCGGTGGTCCCGGGCATCGTTGAGGAAACATCCCCCGGCGTAGATCATACTCGCCCCTGCGATGAGAAAGAAGAACGTCGACCAGGCGAAAAAGTCATTATCGGTCCATTCGGGCATTGCGCGCAGCGATGGACCGGCGCCGGCATTGATCGCCCAAGCGGCGATCACGTTCGACCAGACGCTGGGAAGGTTCGCGCCACGGGCCAGGCTCATCCAATCCTTCAGTCGATCGCCGCTCATCGCATTCCCCTCTTCTTGAGTTCGCCTAGCGTCCAGTGGTATTCTTCGGCCACCTGTTGGACCACGTCGCGAGACCTCGATTCGTCCGGCAGGACTTCCCAGGTGTAGGTTTCCATCTCCAAATGGTTGCAGCCGTCGGGACGTGGGCTCAGCCAGTCGAGGGCCTCGGCGACGTGTCGCCGCGTGTCGCCCAAGCGATTTCCCGGAGGAGCGTGCAAGGGGACGTGAAAGTGAATTCTCCACTCGTCCGGATCGCCCGAAAGTGTTCCTTCCTTGGCTCGTCGCAAGGCAAGGTCCAGGTCCTTGATCCGTTCGATCACCTCTCCCTTGCCGATGGTGACCACTTGATGCAGGTAGACCTCCTCGACGTAGGACTCGAGCAGGTCGAGGATTTCCGGCTCCGGACGAGCCCGCAGCGCCGAACTCAAGTGCAGTTTGCTCAGGCGCAACCCTTTGTCCTGCAAGGCATCCAGTCCCTCCCGGGCGTTTTCGCCCTCGATGGCTAGGTGGCAACAATCGTAGTTTACCCCGATTCTCTTGCGGACCAGATCCGGATCTCCTGCTCGGTCGAGCAATTGATCGAAGAAACGAATGGTTTCCGGGGTGGTTTCGAACCATCCCAAGGGCTCCGGCTCCAAGCCCAGATGGAGATCCAATCCCTTTTCATCGGACAAGCGCTGCATCCTCTGGGCGCAGTCCAGCAAGTGCTGGTAAGCTTGCTCCGGCAGGCGCCCGGAGGGATGAAATTCCTTGAAGGAGGCGGGCAAGGTGCTGACGCTTCCTTCCTCGCCTTCGGGCAGAAGCGAAGCCAGGATTTCGAAAAGAGCGACGGTGTATTCCAGTCTTCTGGGGTCCGTCCAGTCGGGGCGGTACACCTCTTCCTTGACTGGCTGTCCGTGAAAGTTTCCATAGGGAAACCCGTTGATGGTGAAGACGTAGGCGTCGTTTTCGCCCAGCCAGTTTCGGAACTTCGACAACTCCTCCGGTTGCGAAAGTTCGCAGGCTGCTGCGGCGCTCAGTCTCAGTCCGATGGCGAAGGAGTCGCTTGGGCAGACGATTTTTCTGACCTGCATGACTTGTTGCTCCAGGGACGAAAAGGTCTCCGTCCAGTCGCTTCCGCGATGAACGTTCGTGCAGTAGGCCAAGTGACGACCGTGCGAGAGCTTCATTTCCGAGGATGGTTGTGCATGAGCCAGTTGTTCGCTAAGTATCGCAGGCTTGCAGGGAAGACAAGGAATCTCGCGCGCTCGACCGTCGAAACCGGACCAAGGCAAAAAGCGGGCGACCCAGCCCTGAGTCGCCCGCTGCCTTGTGTTTTGCCCGGCGAGTCCCAGGCATCTGCCCTATGAATGAAGATTTGCAGGATGGGCGCCAAATTTCCGATTGCATGCAATATGCGCTAAAATGAACCATTGCCGGATGAAATTGAACGACTGGATTGATTTTTGACCATCGCTAGACAAAATGTATCACTTTCACCGCTGAACCCATGTCAACCGATCCTATGAATTCCGAACCCATCTGGAAATCCTGGTTTGCCCGACACGGGGCCAAACTCTTGCTCTTCGCTCGTCAGCAATCGCGCCGACCGGACGAGGCCGAGGACTTGCTGCAGGAAGCATTCGTACGCATCTGGAGGTTGTACGGACATACCGGAGAAGTTTCTCCCGGCTTGGTCTATCGGGCGATTCGTCGCTTGGCCATCGACTGGGCCAGAAGCATCGACCGCAGGCAGGCCCGCGAGGACAAGGTTGCCCTGGATTCGCCCATGTCCCTCGGGTTCGAGCGGTCCTTGGAAGAGGATGAACGCAACCAAGCCCTCTTGCGAGCGGTGGAGCGCTTGCCTGCGGAGCAGAAGGAGGTGCTGACCTTGAAGATTTGGGGGGAACTGACCTTCGATGAAATCGCTCGCACTCTGGAAGAATCCCTCAACACGGTGGCATCCCGCTATCGTTACGCCCTGCAAAAGCTCAAGGAGTGGGTGCCCGAGGAACTCGAGGGTCAACCCGGAACGTCGGGAGCATCGCGATGAAAGAGTTCGATGAATTGGAAAAGTCGTTGCGGCGACTCAAGCCCCGCCCTCCGGACGAAAAATTCGTCGCCCGAATCGAATCCGCTCTGGGAGATGCGGGAAACCTGGCGATCCGTTGCCTGCCGGAGGAGGAATCTGCGGCTTCGATGCCTTCGCCCTCTTCGAGCAGTTCCTCTTTCTTTCGCCCCCTTCTTTTCTTCACCGGGGCATTGGGAGCGGGGTTGGCCGCCGTTTGGATCTTTTTCGCCAATTTCTCTCCCTCCCCCGTCCCCGAGCCCGCTGGGCGCATCGCTTTGCTGGGGAGCCATCCGGATGTCCCGCTTGCCGGCGATCCATCCGATGATCCGGACAGTCCCCTGCACGGTGTTTCCCTTTCCGAGTTGCCTCCTTATTCCGGCATGCCTGTGAGCGGATGGTCGGATCCTCAGGTAAACGAACGCTTCTTGCGCATGGTCGACGAGGGATTGATCGACCGACCGGGCCGGTTGCCCGCTCGTCAAGTGCGCCACTACTTCATGGACGAGACCATCTGGAGTCATCCGGCTTCCGATCTTCGCATCCTCTCCACCACTCCTCGCGAGGAGGTCATTCTCATTGAACTCGAAGCGTATTGAAAGATTCGGCTTGCCCGGGTGGACCAAGGTTTTTCGGACTTTCCTTTTCGCACTGTTGCCTTGTCCCCTATTGGGCGAAAGCAACACCGATTACGCCTACCTGGGGGTGCAGGTCACCCGCTTGGATCCGGGGATCAGTCACCAGTTGGGCTTGCCTGCCGGGGCCCACTTGCAGGTGTTGGGGGTGGGGGCGGGCAGTCCGGCGGAGCGGTCCGGGATCGAGATCCATGACATCTTGCTCCGTTTCGACGATCAGATCCTGATCAACCCCGAACAGCTGAAGACCCTGGTACGGATGCGCAATCCGGGGGAGCGGGTCTCTCTTTCGCTTTTGCGCCGGACCAAGCCCCTCGCCCTTTCGGTCGAATTGACGGAAGCGCCGGACCAAGCCTTCGAGGATTCTCCTCCTTGGCAAAAGGAATACGACCGCTCGTTCGATCCCTTCGATCCGCGTTCTCTGCTTGATCGAGAGGAAGACCTTCGCAATTTTCTCTTTCGCGGAGGTTCGCGGGGTTTCGGTCGTCAGGGATCCCCGTGGTTTTCCGATCCGTTTGCCGATCCCGGGCGAAAGCGGGATCCGGTCGACGATCCCTTGCATGGGGGAGGGAGCGAGGTCAGCAGTTTTTCCTATTCCTCCTCCAGTCGCCAGGTCATGGTCAGCGACGAGCAAGGAAGCCTGCAATGGACGGAACGGGACGGCTTGCGCTTTCTGCGGGTGACGGATTTGCAAGGAGTGGTCGTTTTCGACGGGCCGATTTCCACGGAGGAGGACTTGAAGAAACTGCCCGAGCCAATCGCTTTGCGCTTGCGGGCCTTGCAGGAGAGCGGACAGGTTCCGGAGTAAGAATGGATGCGGGCTCCCTGTCGCGCACGGGGTTGTTCTCGAGGAAAAGCGGAGGGCTTTCCGGCAATCATTTTCTTGCTTGACTGATTTTCAATGGATCAGAATGATAAGTTATTCACAAACTGCCCCTATAAACAACTGAATATGAAAAAACTTGTCAGTCTCTTCCTTTGCCTGGTTTTTGCCGGGTCTTCCTTCGCGCAAATGTCTGGATACGGTTCCAGTCAGTCCGATGGCACCACGCTAGGCGCCAACGAAACCCTCAATGCAGACGGGATCGCCTTGGGCAATGCGGTAAAATTGCGTGGTTATGTTGATTTTCGTTTAGGTAGACACGATTACAATAATACTGCTAATGACAAAACCAATGTTAGTGCAGATATCGACTTTTTGATCGATCTATCACCCGTAACATCAGAAGTTCATCTCAATGTTTCCGAAAAAGCATTTGATGACAGCAATGTCAGCATTTTGGAGCAGGCTTTTGGAAGGTACAGCTTTAACCAAGATTTCCATCTTACATTCGGTAGGCAAGCAACCGTACTTGGCTTCGAAGGGGATGAGTCCACTGATTTATACACTGTAACCCGGGCTTACTCTGGCGATGCAGCAACAAACCCTGGTATCAACTATGTCGACGGAATCAGACTTAACTACAACAACGGAATGTTTGGTTTTATCCTTGGGTTACACGATGAATACGGAATACACACTGGCCTTGGAGACGACCTTGATGATGGAATCGCTATCGATATCGCTGCCTCTGTGATGTTCTTTCCAGGATTAGAAGCTCGTCTTGGTTTTGTTAACGAAAATGGTTCTGGTAATGATGACGCCCAACAAATCAATGGATGGTTAGCTTGGAATCCCGGCGACTTAACTTTAGCTGTTGAATTCGATACATTCAACTTTTCCAATAATCAAGATGCTTGGGATATGATGCTTTTAGCTAACTATCAATTTTCTGATTTCTTTGGAGCAACAATTCGTTACTCTCACATGGATTTTGAATCTCTTGAGTCAGACCGCTTAACTTTAGCTTTCTTATTCTCGGTTACCCAAAATTTCGATGTAAATCTTGAGTACAGTCATACCTCGAATGACAGCGAAGACGCCAATGAGTTCTATTTGCAAGGCTTGCTTTCTTACTAATTTTCTTTTCATTTAACAAAAGCCCCGTTGGTGTTCTTCCAACGGGGCTTTTTTCTTTTGCGGGCTTGCCAATCACTTTCATTGCAGGCATTGGATAGTTTCAAGCTTTTGAAACGATGGATGGAAGATCAGGCGCTTGCTCGATGACGAGCCAATATTTCGTTGGATGAAGAACGGACCCAAACCGAGCAAGGCCTTGCTCAAGCAGATCGAGGAGCAGGGGCAGGAACTGGCCTATCTCCAGCGTAAGTGCAAGGAGCATGGCATCCCTATTCTCATCTTGGTCGAAGGATTAAGTGCCGCCGGGAAGGGCACCCTGATCAACCGGATCATTCAGCCCCTTGACCCGCGAGGGTTCAAAGTGTCCTGCATTGCCTCGCCCAACCGGGATGAGCAGTTGCGCCCTTTCCTCTGGCGCTTCTGGAGGCGCACCCCCAGCACCGGACGAATCGCCGTTTTCGATCGTTCCTGGTACCGCAACCTGCTCGATGCCGAGATCGACAAACACATGAGCGAGGCCGGGTTGGCCCGTGCTTACCGGGACGTACGGGCGTTCGAGCGGCAGTTGCGGGACGGGGGCACCATCATTCTCAAATTCTTTCTCGATATAAGCAAACGCGAACAGGCGGCCAGACTGGCCGCTCTCCAGGCAAACCCAGCCACCGCCTGGCGGGTGGATGATGCGGTGCTTCAGCGGCTCGGCCGTTATAAGGAATACACCCATGCAGTAAGCCGGATGTTTAAGGAGTCGGATGCAGATGCACCGATTCCCTGGGTAAAGCTCAAAGCAAAGAATAGCTATCTTGCTACTGCCACTGCTCAAAAGGTGATGATTGAAGTTCTGGGCAAGCGGGTGCGATTGGCCAAGGGTCGTGGAATTTCAGTTCCCAAGCCAGCCAATCCTAAGCCGATTCCGAGGTATGACACCGCCCCCAAGCTGTCCGATGTCGATCTCTCCCAAAGTCTTTCCAAAAAAGAATATTTAAAAATTATCGAAGAGAAACAGGCACGCATCCATGACCTGCATCATGAGATGTACCGCCGTCGTATCCCTATGGTCATTGTCTATGAGGGATGGGATGCAGCGGGCAAGGGGGGAAATATCCGCCGCCTAACCGCACGGATGGATCCGCGTGGGTACGAGGTGATCCCAGTGGCTGCTCCCAATGATATTGAGAAATCGCATCATTATCTTTGGCGCTTCTGGACCGAGTTCCCCAAGGCCGGACACGTGGCAATTTATGACCGTTCCTGGTATGGCCGGGTACTTGTGGAAAGAGTGGAAGGATTTTGCAGGGAGTGGGAGTGGAAACAGGCCTACCGGGAAATCAACGAGATGGAGGAAAATTTCGTCAATGCCGGAACCATACTGGTCAAGTTCTGGCTGCATATCGATGCCAGGGAGCAGCTCCAGCGCTTCAGGGCGAGGGAGCTCAATCCGAACAAGAGATGGAAACTGGGGGAGGAGGACTGGAGAAACCGGGAAAAATGGAAGCTCTACGAAAAGGCGACCAACGACCTGTTCCTCCGCACCCATACCCCGCATGCCCCCTGGGAGATCATCGAGGCCAACTGCAAGCATTTCGCCCGCATCCGGGCTCTCGACACGGTGATCGGGGCGATCGAAGAACGCTTTTCCCGATAAGCGCTTCCCCTGGTCCCCCAGCCCGGCCACTTTGTCGGCGAGCGCAGGTCCGAGGTGACATCACTCTTGCCACTCTCTTTTTTCGCGCTTAGAAAAAATGTTTTGCGACTCTTTTCGGTTTTGTTTCGGCAAGCCGAGTTGAGTCCTTCCTTCATTCCAACCCCAGTTCCACCTGCAACCTGCAAATCATCCAAACCATCCTTTCTCATGGCTGCTTCATCTTCAATTCTACCCGATAAACTTCACGAATATCCACAACAGGATGTAATTGATGGTTCCGTTGGAGAATCCGCCTCCGTGCTTGATGATTGCATCAATCAAAACGATGGCGTCCTGCAACTTTTGCACCGCTATGCCGGTCGCACCTTTTGCAGTCCCGGGAAGCGCCTGCGCCTGGACGAGGGATCCTATCACCCCGATTACATGGGAGGCACCGGCCTCGATGAAATCTGGATGGGCTGCACCGTGCCCATCGTCACCGGAGTGATCGATACGCGCACCGGCAAGGCTCCTTACCGCGAGGGAGAGTCCCACGTTCTTACTCCGGACGGACAGGTCATCTCCTTGCAGGATTTGATCCTCGGCAATCCCGTGGCGGTGATGGGCGAAAAAGTGACTGCCTTCTCCAAGCGACTCTACGGCGATCCCACCTGGCCCATCGTATCCAAGAAGTTCGATAATTTAAACCCCATCCCCCATCACCTCCACTGGGCGAAGTGGGAGGTCTACGACATCAATTCCTTCGACAATCCCGGGGTCTGTCCCTCGCATTACCACACCACCGCCATGGGACTCTATCCCTTCGTCGGCAAGGACGAGTTCCTGGCTTGCATGAAGCGTTTCGGAAAAGGGGAGTACAACGGGGTGCGCCACCTCTCTCCCCACGTCATGATGCAACTGGACAACGGCTTCGTCATGCCCAACGGGGTGCTCCACTCTCCCACCGATCTTTGCACCCACGAGGTGCACGTCACCATGGACGAACACTTCCTCGCCGAGGACCTCACCCTGGATGGCCGCATCGGGGCAGCCGATGCCTTTTATGCCTGCCGGGAAGAGGACTACCCGAAGGATCGCCACGAAGACTGGGATTACCTGGTCGAGAAGTTCGACTTCGCGGCCAACCAGGACCCTGACTTTGTGAGGAAGTGCTCCCGTCCTGCGATTGCCGCCACCGAATTTGCCGGTGACGGGGTGGATGGGCAATGGATCGTCTACGGTGATTTTCTCGGCGACCAGAAAGTCTCCATCCTCCGCCTCACCCTGGCGCCCGGCGCCAAGACGAGGTTCCGCCCCGAGTGCCCGACCCTGTTCCACACAAACGGTGGAAGCGGGCGGGTTGGAAAGATGGCGGTCAACTACAACCACGGCATGATTCTTGGACAGCTCTATGGTGAGATTGGATTCGTCACGCAAGCCGCTCTTGACAGCGGAGGTGTGGAAATCGAGAACACCGGCTCGGAACCGCTGGTGCTGACCTTCGACTTCCCTCAACTAGCCCACTCTCAAACACCCGGGGCCTCCGCAGCCTGACAATCGGCCGATCAGATGAGCGAAATCACCCAGCCCGACGAACGCTCCGGATTGCTCTCCGGAGGAAATTGGATCATCGATCAGGTAAAGATCATCGACGTCTATCCCAAGCACGAACAACTGGCCAACATCTACAGTCAGTCCCAGGGAACCGGAGGATCTCCCTACAACGTGTTGCTCGATCTGGCCAAGATGGGAGCCCAGTTTCCACTCGAGGGAGCCGGTTTGGTCGGGCAGGATTCACTTGGCCGGTACATAGTGGAGGATTGCAAGAACCATGGCATCGCCACCGCCATGCTGTCGGTATCTCCCGGCACCAGTACGTCCTATACCGACGTCATGACCGAGCGGGACGGGGGCAGGCGCACCTTCTTTCACAACCGCGGGGCCAACGCCGCCTGGGATGGATCGGAAATCGATTTTAGTGCCAGTTCCGCCAAAATTTTCCACCTTGGCTATCTCCTGTTGCTCGACGAGCTGGACAAGGAGGATCCCGAGCACGGAACCAAGGCAGCGGCCCTTCTCGCCAAGGCCCGCGCCGCCGGCATGAAGACCAGCATCGACGTGGTCAGCGAAGACAGCGACCGGTTCTACAAGATCATCGCTCCCGCGCTCAAGCAGGTGGACTATTGCATCTTGAACGAGGTCGAGGCCAGCAAGGTGACGGGCGTGGAAGTGCGGCAGGACGGCAAGCTGCTCGAGGATGGAGTCGCTCGGGCCTGCGAAAAGCTTTTCGAACTGGGGGTTTCCGAACTGGTGGCCATTCACTTCCCGGAGGGTTCTTACGCCCTGCGTGCCAACGGGGAGAAATTGATGCAGGGCTCGCTCGCGCTTCCCAAGGGCTACATCAAGGGAGCGGCCGGGGCGGGGGACGCCTTTTGCGCCGGAGTGCTCTTCGGGGTTCACGAGGGTTGGCCCCTCGAGAAATGCCTCATGACCGGTACCTGCGCCGCCACCGCCTGCATGTCCGACCCCACCTGTACCGATGGCCTTCGATCACTTGAGGATTGTCTTGCCCTTGCCGAACAGTTCGGTTTCGGGGAAGACGAAAAGTAATCCCTCCCACTTCTTCCTTTGAACGCCTCCTGGCTTGGAGCGTTTTCTTCCCACCAACCACCAACCATCATAACCAGAGGTCATGTCCGATAACAGCAACGATTTTGATCCCGCAGTCCGGGAGGCAATCCTGAACGAAGCGGCGGCCAATGAGTCCTTTCCGGAGGCGCTTCCGATTCTCAACGCCCACGCCCACACCTTTTACTCCTTCAATTACAAGGGCTATTCCCCCACGACTTTCGCATTGGAAGCAAAACGGGCGGGGTTGGAAATCGGAGGGATCGTGGACTTTGACGTGCTCGACGGTCTGGAGGAGTACTGGCGGGCCAGTCGCCGCCTCGATCTCAAGGCCTGCATCGGGCTGGAGTCCCGCGTCTTCGTTCCCGAGTTTTCCGACCGGGTGATCAACTCTCCCGGGGAGCCCGGAATCAGTTACCACATGGGCACCGGGTTCACTTCCACCGAGATGCCCGCCGAAGCCCGAGCTTTTTTAGAGAGCATGCGCCGGACGTCGGAGACCCGAAACCGGGCGATGGCCGACCGGGTAAACGCCTACCTTGACCCATTGGTTTTGGACTACGACAAGGACGTGGCTCCTTTGACGCCCAAGGGCAATGCCACCGAACGTCATCTCTGCCTCGCTTATGCCCGCAAGGCGGCCGCTCAATATCCGGAAGAGTCTGCTTTGCGCGCATTCTGGGCAGATAAACTGGGTGTGGCTCCAGAAGATCTGAAGGAATTACCCGAGGGCAGGGCGATTACCGATTTGATTCGGGCCAAAACCATGAAGAAGGGCGGAGTGGGCTACGTGCAGCCCGACTCGGGTTCCTTTCCCGAGATGGCGGACATGAACGAATTCGTTCTGCTTTGCGGGGCTTTGCCCACCATCACCTGGCTGGACGGAACCTCGGACGGGGAGCAGGCGATCGAGGAACTGATCGAAGTCTCCAGGTCCACCGGGGCGGTCGCCTTCAACGTTATTCCCGACCGCAATTACACCCCGGGCTCGCCTGATCAAAAGCTGGCCAATTTGCAAAAGGTCATCAGCCTGGTGGACGATCTGGGGCTTCCCTTGATCGGGGGAACCGAGATGAACAGCCCCGGGCAAAAGTTCGTCGATGATTTTGATTCGGCCGAACTCGATCCGCATCGCCCATCCTTCTTGCGGGGCGGACGCATCCTCCATGCCCATTCCACTCTGCAAAAAGCTCGGGCCATGGGCTATCTGAGCGACTGGGCATCCAGCCACTTTTCCTCGAATCATTCCAAGAACGATTTTTACGCCGAGTTCGGCAGAATCTATTCTCCGCGTGGAGAATCGATCCTGCTCGACCGCTTGCAGAGCGAAATGGAGCCTTCCCAAGTCCTCGATCTGACGGCATCGGTCATGGCCGAAGCCTGAGTTCGCGTCTTCGATGGCAGGAACCTACGTCGGATTCGGATTCGGAGCGATTCAAGGCGGAGTCTTTCTTCCCCATGCCCGGGCTTCGGGCAGGTTCGACCGACTGGTGGTTGCGGAAATCGATTCCTCCGTGGTGGAGGGCGTGCGGGCCGGCGGTGGTTCCTACTGCTGCAACGTCGCTCATGCCGACCGGGTGGAATTCGTAACCGTTGATGGAGTGGAGGTTTTGGATCCCACGAATGCCGACGACCGAGAAGTCCTCGTCTCCGCCCTCTCCGAGGCCGGAGAGATCGGGACCGCCATTCCCAGCTTTCTCTCGTACGACGCCGAACCTGCCCCGGTCGCCCGCTTGCTTGCCGAGGGATTGACTCGCAAGAGCAAGCGGCCCGAGCTCCCGCCGGCGGTGGTTTATGCAGCGGAGAACGACGTTCGGGCTGCCGCTCGCCTGGAAGCGCTTGTCTGGGATCACGCTCCCGCTGGATTCGGCGACAAGGTGGTTTTTTCCGAGACGGTGATTCCCAAGATGTGCACCGTGGTGACGGATCCCGATAGAATCGAGCGGGAGGAGCTGGTTCCGACGTTCAAGGGAGCGAGCCGGGCCTTGCTGGTGGAGGCCTACGATCAAATTCTCATCGAAGAGCACGTCCCTGCGGGGTTCGTTCGAGGCTTGGATCGTTTTCACCCGAAGCGATCGCTCGATTGCTTCGCCCAGACGAAATTGTTCGGTCACAACGGACTTCACGCCTGGCTGGGATACGTCGCGGAAAGCCAGGGATTGACCTTGATGAGCGAAGTGGGGGAGCGCCACGATTTGATTCGCCGGGCCGCTCAAGCCTTTTCCGACGAAATCCAGCCCGGCTTGCTGGAAGCGTTTGCCTCCACCCGTGATCCTTTGTTTACCTGCGATGGAATGGAGGATTATCTTCGCAACGCCCTGCAACGAATGACCAACCCTTTTCTCAATGATCCCATCGCCCGGATCACGCGCGACCCCCTGCGCAAGCTTGGCTGGGAGGATCGGTTGATCGGTGGCATGCGCCTGGCCCTGCAGGCTGGAGTCGAGCCGAAGATATTGTCCGAAGGAGCCAGGCTGGCCCTGGAACGGGCCGTCTCGCAAAGCGGGGGAAATGCCCGGACGACCTTGCTTGCTTGCTGGGGAAAGGAGGCCTCGGACAAGGAAGCGAAGCCTTTGTTGTCTTTGCTGATCGACTGATCTCCCTGTTTCGATCCCTGCCGAATCAAAGCGCCCGCTCAGGGACGGGATTCTCGGATTCGGACGATTCAATGGTTGCCTTCCGATCAAAAACGATCAGAATCAATCATTTCCCTTCATGATACAGGAAGCCAGTCCAGTTTTGGCCGCCCAGAGGCGGGTGCGCATGCGTGAACTCATGCGGGAGGGCGGAATCGCGAGGGTGGAGGACTTGCGTCGGGAACTGGAAGTGTCGGTGGCCACGATTCGGCGTGATTTGGAAATCCTCGAGGAGCAGGGCAAGGTGAAGCGCGTTCACGGCGGAGCCGTTTCCACGGAAAGTCGCCTGGAGGAACCTTTTTTCGAAAACAAGACCAACCAGTCGGCCAAGGAGAAGCAGCGCATCGCCAAAGAGGCCTCCCGCTTGATCGAGCCGGACGAAGCCATTTACTTGAACGGCGGGAGCACCACCTTGTTTCTGGCCCGCCTGTTGCGCGACCGATCGGACCTCACCGTGGTGACCAATTCGTTGCAGGCCGCCCTCGAGCTGGCCGATTCCGGCCCTCGAGTCATTCTCATCGGGGGAGAATTGCGCCGCATCAGTCAGACCATGGTCGGCCCCCTTACCTCGGCGGTCCTCGCGCAGGTGCACGTGGACAAGGCATTCATGGGCACGATGGGGTTTTGCCTGAAGTACGGACTGACCACCACCGACCCCAACGAGGCCTATGCCAACGAGATCGTGGCACAGCAGGCCGGACAGGTGATTCTGCTTGCGGATTCCAGCAAGGAGGAGAAGGTCTGTTTCGCCCGCTTTTCCGGTTGGGAAAAGGTCGATCAAATGATTACCGACGAAAAGATTTCTCCCGAATACTCCAATCGGCTAAGCAAGCTCGGCGTCAAGCTGCGGGTCGTATGAATCTTGCCTGAAACCGATTGGCAAACCCCTTAAACATAAACAGCAAAGGAACGAAACACACATGGCCACACCAGTAATCATGCCCCGCCAAGGACAGTCGGTGGAGAGTTGCATTCTCACCGAATGGAAAGTGAACGCAGGCGACCAGGTCGCAGAGGGAGACGTGCTCGCCGTCATCGAGACGGACAAGGCGAGTTTCGATCTCGAGTCGACTGCATCCGGTACGGTTCTGGCCCTCTTTTGGGAAGCCGACGACGACGTTCCCGTGCTGGCGAACGTCGCGGTCATCGGCAACGAGGGCGAGGACGTTGAGGAATTTCGCCCCGAGGGTGGGAGCGGAGCTTCCGCCCCCGCAGCAGAGCCAACCCCTGCGGCCGCTCCGGCTGCTTCGCAGGCGGGCTCAGTTCCGGTTCCCGCCGCCCCCGCGCAGGCGCCCGTTGCAACCGGCGGCATAGCGGGGGGCTCCGGAGTCAGTCCCCGCGCCCGTCGATTGGCTCACAAGCACGGAATCGATCCGGAAACGCTTCCCGGAAGCGGTCCGGACGGTCGGGTGATCGAGCGTGACGTGGAAGCGGCCATCAGCGGCCGCCCCCGCTTGTCCGCTACCGCCCGGGCCCGCGCCCTTTCGGGAGACCTGGAGAGCCCCGCCCGGGGGACCGGTCTGGCAGGAATGGTTCGTTCCCAGGACCTCAAGGTTCCCGGTTCGGTCGAAGGAGCGGAGGTCACCCCGGTAAAGGGCATTCGCAAGGTCATCGCCGAGCGGATGATTCAATCGCTGGGCAGCACCGCTCAGTTGACCCTGCATGCATCCTTCGACCTGACCAAGGCGAACGCGTACCGCAAGGAGCGTCTGGAAACCGGGCAATCCAAGGTTTCCCTCAACGACGTCATCGCCCATGCAATCGTTCGGTCTCTCCTGGAGCATCCGCACATGAACGCTCATTTCCTCGGCGACCGCATCGCCACCTTTGCAAAGGTTCACCTTGGTGTGGCGGTGGATACGCCCAAGGGTCTGCTCGTGCCCGTGATTCGCAACGCATCCGATCTTTCCATCGAGCAAATCTCCTCCGAGGTCAAGAACCTGGCCGGGGCTTGCCGAGAGGGTACGATTTCTCCGGATGATTTGTCCGGCGGATCCTTCACCCTGACGAATCTGGGCATGCTGGGCGTGGAAACCTTCACCCCTGTATTGAATGCTCCGGAAGTGGCCATTCTCGGAGTCGGTGGAATCGTTCTCAAGCCGAAACGGACGGAGGGCGGGGAGATCGAATACGTCGACACCCTTCCTCTCAGTCTGACCATCGATCACCAGGCGGTGGACGGCGCCCCCGCCGCCCGCTTCCTGCAAACTTTGATCGATCGCCTGGAAAACAATCCCGGGGCCTGATTCGAAGCCTTGTTCCTTCAACCATCCATTCACTTCATCCAAAAAAAATGAAATACGATTTTGCAGTCATCGGAGCCGGGCCCGCCGGTTACGTAGCAGCCAAGAAAGCCGCCGGTGCGGGCCTCAAGACCTTGCTGGTGGAAAAGAAAAAGCTCGGAGGCGTGTGCCTCAACGAAGGTTGCGTGCCTTCCAAAACTCTGCTTCAAGCCGCCAAGACCTATCACCATGCCAAGCACGGCTCCGTTTTCGGAGTAAGTGTGGAGGGATTGAGCTTTGATTTCCCCAAGGCGCACGCTCACAAGAACGGGGTGATGGACAAGATGCGGGACGGCATCGCCGGATTGATGAAGAAGTACAAGGTCGACGTGATCGAGGGGCAAGCGACCCTTCAGCCCAACCGCAAAATAATCGTCAACGGCGAGGAGCATGAAGCCGACAATATTTTGATTTGCACCGGTTCCTCTCCCGCGGTTCCGCCCATCCCCGGGATCGATCAGGATCACGTGGTGGATTCCACCGGCATTTTGAACCGCGAATCCCTGCCCAAGCGATTAATCGTCGTCGGCGGAGGAGTGATCGGTTGCGAATTCGCCTGCATGTATGCATCGGTGGACGTACCCGTGACCGTACTGGAGGCGATGCCGGAAATCTGTCCCAACCTGGATGCGGAAATTGCGGGCACTCTTCGTTCCGAACTGGAAAAGAAGGGGGTGGAGTTTCAACTCGGATCCAAGGTCGAGGAAATTGGAAAGTCCACCGTCACTTACAACGACGGTTCCGCAAGCAAGGAAATAGAGGGTGATCTCGTGCTGGTGGCGACCGGTCGCCGGCCCAACGTGACAGATCTTGGGTTTGAGGAAATCGGGTTGGAGTTCTCTCCCCGCGGCATCAAAGTGGATGACAAAGGAGCGACCAACCTGCCGGGCGTGTGGGCGGCAGGCGACGTTACCGGTCGGGCCTGGCTCGCTCATGCCGCCAGTCGCATGGCCGAAGTGGTGGTCAACAACGTCACGGGCAAGTCGGATCGCATGCGCTACGACGCCATGCCTGCGGTGGTCTACACCAGCCCGGAAGTTGCGGTGGTCGGACTGACCAAGGAGGAAGCCGAGGAGCGTGGCATAAAGACCCGGTCGGGCCGCATACCCATGGCGATCAACGCCCGCTACATTGCGGAAAATCCCGACGAGGCCGGCTTGTGCAAAGTGGTTCTTGAGAAGGAGACCAACCGTTTGCTCGGAGTGCATATGGTCGGGGGCGCCTGTTCCGAAATGATCTTTGGAGCCACCGCCATGCTGGAGACCGAACTGCGGGAGGAAGAGATCGAGGAGATCGTGTTTCCTCATCCGACCACCTCCGAGATCATCAAGGACGTGTTCATGGCGGTTCGCTGAACTGGAACCCAAATTACAAAACTCAATACTTACCTTTAACACCCATTCGTCATGCCTAAGTCACAAATCGTCGAACCTGCCAAGGAGCGCAAAGCGGGAACCGTCCCCTTCAAGGAGATTCCCCTCAATCAATACAAAAGCGATATCAAGGAAGAAGTGAAGACCTACGGAGCGGATGCTCTGATCGGTATTTACGAGGACATGTTGCTTATCCGTGAATTCGAGAGCATGCTCCAAAGCATCAAGACCCAGGGTTCCTACGAGGGAATCGAGTATGACCACAAGGGACCGGCTCACCTTTCCATCGGACAGGAAGCCTCTGCGGTCGGACAGGCTTTCCTTCTTGGGGTCGACGACCATATCCTTGGCTCACATCGCTCCCACGGCGAAATTCTCGCCAAGGGAATGTCTTCCATTCGCAAGCTCGACGAAGACAGTCTGATGGAAGTGATGAAAAACTTTCTCGACGGGGATTGTTTTCGGGTGGTCGAGAAGGAGGGGGCGGAAAGCGTCAAGTCTCTGGCTCGCAACTTCCTGCTCTATGGCGCTTTGGCCGAGGTGTTCGGTCGCGCAAACGGATTCAATCGCGGACTGGGTGGTTCCATGCATGCCTTCTTCACTCCCTTCGGCATTCTTCCCAACAACGCCATCGTGGGTGGGTCCGCAGACATTGCCATGGGCGCATCTCTTTTCAAGAAATGCAACCGCAAGCCGGGCATCGTCATTTCCAACGTGGGAGACGCATCGATGGGATGCGGACCGACCTGGGAAGCGATGAACTTCGCCTCCATGCGCCAATTCCACGAATTGTGGGACGATTCCATGAAGGGTGGCTTGCCCATCATCTTCAATTTCATGAACAATTTCTACGGCATGGGCGGCCAGACGGCCGGTGAAACCATGGCCTTTGATTTTCTTGCCCGGGTAGGGGCGGGGGTAAACCCGGACTCCATGCATGCCGAGCGGGTGGACGGGTACAACCCGCTGGCGGTGGCCGATGCCATCAAACGCAAGAAGGCCCTGCTCGAACAAGGCGATGGTCCCGTGCTTTTGGAAACCATCACCTATCGATATTCCGGTCACTCTCCCTCCGATGCATCCTCCTACCGGATAAAGGAGGAAATCGAAGCTTGGCAGGCCATCGATCCCCTCGATGCCTATGCCAAGGAGATCATCGAAGCGGGATTGGTCACCGAGGAACAGATTGAGGATCGGAAAAAGGAAACCACCAAGGCGATGACCCAGGCGTGCCGCTTGGCGTCCTGCCTGGAGACTTCTCCTCGCCTGCCGTCGGAAAAGATCGCCGGATTGATGTTTTCCAAGCGAAAGGTGGAAAATTACGATCCTTCCCGCGCCCCCGAACTTATTTTGCCAGCCTCGGAAAACCCCAGGGTGCAAGCCCTGGAAAAGAAGTCTCGGGCCGGAATCATCGACGGCAAACCAGTCTCCAAAAACAAGGTTTATCAATACAGGGACGCCATTTTCGAAGCCGCTTTCCATCGATTCCAGAACGATTCCACTCTCGTTGCCTACGGAGAGGAAAACCGCGACTGGGGAGGAGCCTTTGCCTGCTATCGTGGATTGACCGAATCCTTGCCTTATCACCGGTTGTTCAATTCCCCGATTTCCGAGGCCGCCATCGTGGGTTCCGCAGTGGGATACGCCTTGTCCGGCGGGAGGGCCTTGGTCGAACTGATGTACTGCGACTTCATGGGTCGGGCCGGGGACGAGATCTTCAATCAGTTGGCCAAGTGGCAAAGCATGTCCGCCTGCGTTTTGGAAATGCCCGTGGTTTTGCGCGTTTCGGTAGGCTCGAAATACGGCGCCCAGCACTCTCAGGACTGGTGCGCCATCTGCAATCACATACCCGGATTGCAGGTTGTTTTCCCCTCCACTCCCTACGATGCCAAAGGTATGCTCAATACTGCGCTGGCCGGAAGCGACCCCGTGGTGTTCTTTGAAAGTCAGCGGCTCTACGACATCGGGGAACTGTTCGAGAAGGAAGTGCCGGAAGGCTACTACGAAGTGCCCTTCGGTCCGCCGGCTCAGCGACGAATCGGAAACGACCTCACGCTCATCACCGTGGGAGCCACCATGTACCGGGCCTTGGAAGCCGCCGATATTCTGGAGCAAAAGCATGGACTTACCGCGGACGTCTTTGACTGCCGTTCCATCACCCCGCTGGACTACGAGCCCTTGGTCGAATCCGTCCGCAAGACCGGCAAGGTGCTTCTCTCCTCCGACGCTTGTGAACGCGGTTCGGTGATGCAGGACATCGCATCGAACCTCAGCCAATTGGCTTTCGATTACTTGGACGCCCCCCCCGTGGTCGTGGGTTCGAGAAACTGGATCACGCCTTGCGCCGAGGTCGAGGAAGACTTCTTCCCCCAACCCGAATGGATGCTCGACGCCATTCACCAGCGCATCCTGCCTTTGTCGGGTCACGTCATGACCACCAACCCCACCACCGGGGAATTGATCAAGCGTTACAAGGAAGGGGTATAACTCAAAGGAGTTCATTTCTTTATGAGCTTACTGGAGAAACATTCCGATAAGGTGGATACCTTTGTTGGTGTCTGTCACCACCTCGCTGCGAAGCAATACGTCACCGGACATGGCGGCAACCTGGCCTGGAAGCTAGAGGACGAGGTCATCCTCATTACCCCGACCAAGCATAACAAGGGAGAGGTCAGCCGGGACAACGTGGTCTTCATCAATCTCGCCGGAGAAACCATCGAGGGATCGGTAAAACCAACCGGTGAGACCCCCATGTACGTAAACTTCTTCCGTGAGCGCCCCGACGTTCAGGCGGTGCTTCATTGCCATCCCCCGCACCTGAATGCTTTTGCGATTTCGGACTCCAAGAACTATCACATGCGCCCCTTGTTTCCGGAAACCATCACCGAGGTCGGTCCTGTTCCGGTCGTGCCCTACGGGGAGCCATTGACCCAGAAGCTGGCCGATAATTTTTTGCCCTTTTTACCGAAATACAATGGATTCCTCATGGAAAACCACGGTTACGTCTTTCTTACGCCATGGGATATCAAGTGGGCTCAGATGTGCACCGATCTGCTGGAAATGACCGCCCTGCATATCATTCACGCCCGAAGCCTTGGTGGAAATATCAAGGAGATCGGGTATGAGGATTTGCGCGACATGGGAAACATCATGAAAACGCGCGGGCTTCCATTGCCGGGCGCGCCCGGGCAATGGAACAGCCTCGAGGAAATGTACTATCCGGAAGGACCTCCCGCTTCCTGAGCTCTGCGAACTTATATTATTATGTCCACCACGAAGATCGATCGCGCCCGGGAGCTCGCTGAGCGGGCCCGGACTTCTCACCATGGGGTCTACCTGACCGGACCCAATCAGGTACAGGTTCTCGAGGACGAGCTGCCCGAAAGCGCCCTCAACGGAGAAAACTACCTGTTGGCCAGCTTCGGAAACTGTCGCTGCGCTTCAGACGCCAAGGCCATTCGTCAGTTTGACGCCCATGCCCGGGTGCCCTCAGGTACCGATCGGATCGCCCTTGGTCATGAAACTTTGCAACTCGTGCTGAAAGCGCCCGAGGGATCCAACGTAAAACCGGGCGACGTGGTGGTGGTCACACCTGGGCATGCCACTGAACCGATCGATCCCCTGACCTTCGAGCCGAGCGCTTCCGGAGTGCTTTCCGCGCTTGGCTATTCCTATCGCTACCTTGGTGGGTTGCGTCAGTTCAACTACGTGCCTGCCGGGGCGCCGGCATACGTCAAAGGGCAGGGATTCGGCGACTTTTTCAACGTGGTCAATCCTGCAGATACCACCAGCCTGGTAACCCTGGCGCACGCGGAGCCATTTGCCTGCAATTATGGGACCAATAAACACATTTATACCTTCGGGAAAGATGGCGAGTTCCGCTACGGCGTGCCTCCGCGGGCGATCGTGGCCTACCTCTCCGGTACCGCCCGCATGGCCATGATCAATTTGACTATTGTGGCAAGCGTACCGGATGAGGACTTACCTCCTGTTGTTTACATTACCGGTTCTCAGGCCAAGCTGGATGAGATGGAGGACTATGCGTTGATCAAAGATTTGCGGGCCCGCGGCACCCGCGTGGTTTTGATCGACCGCAAGGATCCGGAAATCATTTCCAAACTCACGGAATTCGGAAAGCCTGCGGTGGTCTGGACCAATTATGCATCCAAGGAAACCTATGAACAGGCCAGCGCCATCATGGCGGATGGTGGAAATTTAAACAGTTATGCCGGCGCGGTGGACCCTGACCTTTCCTTTGCCATGCCCATTGGAAAAGCCCCTTCTTTTTCCGATTTTACGGAGGAAGCGAGGGCTCATATTCAGGAGATGCATCACAATCTTTCTCCCAATGACTTGAACCGTCATCGGGGGTTGGCCAAGGAGCCCAAGGTCGCCCTGCTGGGATTCGAGCCCGGATCCTCCAGGGAAGGCGCCTACCTCAATGCCTTGCCGGAAGGAACGAGGGTCTTGCTTTCGCTCGAAGGAGAGGCTCGGGAAGGGTACGACACCTGTTTGCTTCAGGAGGGCGGGTTCACCGACGTTTTCATCGCCGGCTTCGGAGACGATGCGGTGGCTGCCTACCAGGCGATCGAGACCCGGCTCGCCCGTTCGGCAGCAGTCAATTTTGTCGATGGGGATGCAGACGTGCCCATCCGTTCAAGAAATGCTCATTACGTCACGCGTCATCAGATTTGCGGAAAAAACGTTCCTTGGTTCATGACCAACACCTCCGAGCCTCATGCCGACGACATGCTGGTGCAGGCGGCCAATCCGGTGTCCTTCGACTGGATGGTCAAGGGAGTGTGCGGACTAAATGACGTTCCTGCAATGATGGATGAAGTGGAAGCCGCCCAGCCCTTTGGGTCCTTCTTTGCCTTTGCGGAACTGGAAGACCTTCCCTGGGTTGAAACCACTGCGTCTGCATTTCGCGAAGCTGCGGACAAAGCGGAAGGATCTGCCAAAGAAGCGCTGCTTGCCGGCGCCGATGCTCTCGCATCCAACAACGACGTCTGGGGACGCAAGGTGGAAGAAGCCATCTATGAGGGGTATGGTCTGACCCATCCCCTCAATCTCGCTTAATCGATTTAAACCTTAAAAATACAAAAATCATGAGTTGGACGAATTTGGAAGGAAAAGTGGTCATCGTAACGGGCGGAGCCGCCGGTATCGGATTGGCGGTGGCCCAGGGCTTCGTCGAAGTGGGAGCCAGGGTGATGATCGCAGACTTTGCGGAGGATGCCGGACAGAAAGCTGCCGAGGAAGTCTCCCAGAAAGGATCCGGAGAAGCCGCCTTTGCCCGTTGCGACGTATCCAGCAAAGCGGACGTGGATGCCGTGATTGCCAAGACCCTGGAGAAATGGGGTACGGTGGATGCGCTGGTCAACAATGCCGGCATCAACGTTCCGCGCTTATTGGTGGATCCGGCTGGCAAGGAGGAATTGACCGAGGATGTTTGGGACAAGGTATTTGCGGTCAACGTCAAGGGGCAGTTCCTTTTCGCGCAGGCGGTGGCTCGCGTGTTCTTCCAGCAGTCCAAACCCGGAGTGTTGATCAACATGTCATCGGAGTCCGGGTTGGAGGGGAGCGAAGGACAGAGCGTCTATGCGGCCACCAAGGCGGCCAATCACAATCTCACCCGGTCCTGGGCCAAGGAGTTGGGCAAGGCCGATATCCGGGTGGTCGGGGTGGCTCCCGGAATCATGGAAACCACCGGCATGCGCAGCCTCGCCTATGAGGAGTCCCTGGCCTACACCCGTGGAATTTCGGTGGATGAATTGCGCTCCAAGTACGGCAGCGTGTCCTCCATTCCCCTGGGAAGAAGCGGAAAGCTTTCCGAAGTCGCCGATCTGGTGGTTTATCTGGCTTCCGAGCGGGCGTCCTATTTGCACGGCACCACCGTCAATCTTTCCGGCGGAAAGTCACGGGGATAGTCCAAGCGCTTTTTCTCCGAATCCCCCTTTTTTTCATAGGGGTGAAATTTTTTTTCCGGCGTACTCGATATTGCCCTTGTGCATCAAGAGGGTTGGTCTTTGATTCAAGCATATGAATACACGCCGATCTTTTCTTCGACTTGCATCTTCCTCGATTGCATTTCCCTTCGTCGCCAAAACTTCCTGGGCTCAATCTTCCCCGGCCAACCGCCTGAACCACGCGAGCTTCGGCGGTCAGGGAATGGCCAAAACCGATTTAAGCAAAATTGCCAGCCATCCTAGCGTAACCGTCCGGGCGATCGCGGAGATTGATCCTGTGAGACGGAAAAAAGCCGAGGCCCAGTTTAAGGATGCAAAAGTCTATGCGGATTGGAGGGAGATGCTGGAGAAGGAAGGAGAATCTTTAGACACGGCCAATGTATCTACCCCTGATCACCTGCATGCATCCCAGGCCATGCGGGCGATGCAAAAAGGAATGCACGTTTACGGACAAAAGCCCCTCACCCATGGCGTGGGGGAATCGCGGGCTCTTGCAGGGTACGCTCATAAGAATAAGATCGTCACGCAGATGGGTATCCAATGTCATTCCACGCAGGAATACCGTACCGCCGTGCAGATTGTGCACGACGGGATCATCGGGAAATTGGTGGAGGCTCATTCTTTTAGCGGTAAAACATGGGGAGATCCCAATCCCCGCCCCGATCAAAAGGATCCTGTACCCGCCGGTCTTAATTGGGATCAATGGGTCGGGCCGGCTCCCTTCAACGA
>JAYOCQ010000032.1:0-18682 GCA_038105525.1 Opitutales bacterium
GCGCGAAGCGGGCGGATTTACAGTCCGCATCCTTTAGCCACTTGGATACCCTACCTCAAGGGGAAGCTTACTATCAACCATCGAGCGACAGTGGCAAGAAGATAGTCGATGACGGATGAAATTTAAGTCCTTGATCGGCATGGGCGAGGTCGGCAAGATTCTATGATGCAGATGCATGGAGCAGAGGGGAAGAGGGTGGTCGGATTGACCGGGACGATCGCCAGCGGCAAGTCGTCCGCTCTGAAAGCGTTCGCTTCCTTGGGATGGTTCCCGATTTCTTCCGATTCCATCGTGGGGGAACTTCTCGAATCGGATCCTGAAGTTCGCGATTCGATCCGCGCCCGCTGGGGGGGGCTGGGCATTCAACCTTCCGGAAGAATTGACAAACAAGCTATTGCTGGATTAGTGTTTGGGGATCCATCGGAAAGGCGTTGGCTCGAATCCCTCCTCCATCCGTTGGTGCGTTCCCGTTGGCTTTCGATGGTCCAATCCTGCAATTCCGAAAAGTGCATGGTTGAGCTTCCTCTCTTGTTCGAAAACAATTTACAAATGCATTTTACGTATACCATCTCCGTTTATTCTCCCGACGATGCCATTCGAGAGAGGCTTCTCCGTCGCGGTTATTCTCGGGATCACTCGCGTGCCCGAATGAGCGCTCAATCGTCTCAAGAGGAAAAGGCCGCCCGGGCCGATTTCGTTCTCTGGGGAGGTGGAACTCATGATTTTCTTCACCATCAGGCCAGGGAGACCGAGGCCTGCTCTTTGACCTGAACTTTCGACCATATTCATGCCAGTAAGAAAAAGTACAAGAAACGAAAAGAAATCCGAATCCTCCCAGTCGGAGGAGCCCTCCTCCAAGGATGAGTCGCTCTTGGATTCCGCATCAATGCCGAAAACCGAACCCGAGGATTCTTCCGCTTCTCCGTCAGGAGAGTTTTTCTTCAGCACGGACGGAGGGGAATCGGAATACGAGCGAGCCAACCCCCACGAAGAGGAGTCTTCCGGTTCCGTCGACGAGGAGAGCAATGACGCTTCGTCGAACGAGCCGATGGAGAAGCAGGCGTCCACTTTCCGCTCGGGGCATTCCTCCCATCAAGACGCCAAAAATTTCAACCAGTCCAATCACCCCAATGGTCCTGCCGGTAAAAAGTTGACCTGGCAGGAAAAGAAGAAGCTCAGAAAACGGCAAAAGTTCAAAAAGCCTCGTCGCCTGCCCTACGAGGAAACCGAAACCAAGCATTTGGAGATCGGTCAGCTTCTCGAGACCGAGTCCCTTGCTTCATCCGAGGCCTTGAGTGCATTGAGGGAACCCTTCGATGCCACGGAAGCCAGCCCCGTCAACCTCAACGAATATCTTTCTCTGTCCCTCTTGGAACTTACTGAAAGGGTCGGATCGATCGATGATGCCATCGAACTTCCCGCTGCTCCCCTCAGAGACGAATTGATTGATGCGCTTTTGGATCATTGCCTTTCCGTTTCCACGCCCGTGGAACTTGCCGGCGTGATAGAGGTCATGGAAGACGGACACGGCTTCTTGCTTCAACAGATCGACGATTACCGGTTGAAGTCTCAATCCGCGTTCGTTCCCGAAACGCTGGTTCGTGGGTTGGGCCTGAAGACGGGCCACCTGGTAAAGGGCCGCATTCGCGCGAAAATGGAAGGGTCGAGTTGCCCCGTTCTTCTTCAGGTGGACGAAGTGATGGGCAAGAAGCCCGAAGATGCGGTTCGAGTCACTCCCTTTACGGAGCTTACCCCTTATTACCCGCTCAAGCGAATGTACCTGGAGACTCACCATGAAGTGGAATGGGACAATGTCGCCATGCGGGTGGTTGATTTGGTTTCACCGGTTGGTTTCGGTCAGCGTGGCCTTATCGTGGCTCCTCCGCGAACCGGCAAGACCGTATTGCAGCAGGCCGTTGCCCGAGCCCTCCGGCAAAACAATCCCGATGCCCACCTTATCGTTCTGCTGGTGGACGAAAGGCCCGAGGAGGTCACCGACTTCCGTCGCCAAGTTCCTGATGCCGAAGTCATCGCCTCCACTTTTGACGAAAGCGCCGAGAGCCACGTGCATGCCGCGGAAATTGTCATCGAGAAAGCCAGACGGATGGTCGAGCACGAGCAGCACGTGGTGATTCTTCTCGACTCGATCACTCGTTTGGCCAGGGCATACAACACGACCATGCCCAACAGTGGAAAGATTCTCAGCGGAGGAGTGGAGGCAACCGCTTTGCAGCGACCCAAGCGTTTCTTTGGATCCGCAAGGAACATCGAAGGCGGTGGAAGTTTGACGATCCTCGGCACGGCTCTGGTCGAAACCGGCAGCAAGATGGACGAAGTGATTTTCGAGGAGTTCAAGGGCACGGGCAACATGGAGCTTCATCTTGATCGAGAACTTTCGAACAAGCGCATCTTTCCCGCTTTGGATTTCGAGAAAAGCGGTACTCGCAAGGAAGAATTGCTCTATCACCCCGATGAATTGAACAAGATTTACTCCTTGCGCCGATCGATGAAAGGCGTGCCTCCGGCCGATGCGATGGAGATGTTCATTCAACGGGTCAGAAAGACTAAGAACAACCCTGAGTTTCTCATGGGTCTGGGCAAATAAGGCCCCTTTGGTCCACCGCCCTTGTTTCCATGAATGCGACGGAAGAATTTCTTACCGAAGCGCTCAAGGATCAGGGGCTGGCAACCCAGGAACAAGTCAGCGCGGCGATTGCTCAGGCAAAATCTCTGAGTCCCGACGAGTCCGCCGGTTCGGAAGGCTTGGATGCCATGAATCTGCTTTTGAAGGAGATCGGACTGCCCAAGGAGGAGGTCGTGGGTTTTTTGTCGGCTGAATTGAACATGGAAGTTGTGGACATGTCCGCAATCGATCCTTCCGCGGAGTTCATCAACCTGCTGCCTGCCGAAGAAGCCAGGAAATACGAAGCCATTCCCATTCATTCGGATGGATCGACCGTGGACGTGGTCTTGGGAGACCCCTTGGATCAGGATGTAATTGACAATTTGGGGCACCTCATGGGCAAGACGATCAATCCCAAGCTGGCCTACCGACAGGACGTTCTGGAGGCCATCAGGGAATTCTACGGATTCGGCCAAGAGGAAAAGGAGAAGGATTTCTTCGAGGGATTGGATGACCGAGAGCTGCAGATCGAAGACGGAGTGCGTCCCGAAGACGTATCCGAGGAGGATGCCCCCATCATCAAGTACGTGCATTCGGTGATCAAGGATGCATTGTCGAAGCGAGCCTCCGACATTCATATGGAACCTCTGGAAAAGAAGTTCCGCATTCGTTTTCGCATCGACGGCAAGCTGATCGAGCAACCGGATCCGCCCAAGCGGCTCCAACCTTCGATTCTTTCCCGCACCAAATTGATGGCCAACGTGAGTTTGGCGGAGAAACGGGTGCCTTTGGATGGTCGCATCAACGTCAAGGTGGGAGAAAAGGTAATCGACCTGCGGGTGTCCACTTTGCCCACCGTTCACGGCGAAAGCATCGTTATGCGTATCTTGGACAAGGAGAGCTTGAGCTTGGGCTTGCCGCAACTGGGATTTTTCAGCGATGACCAGGGCATCTTCGAAAAGGTGATCAATTTGCCGGACGGGATCTTTCTCGTTACCGGTCCGACGGGCTCCGGCAAATCTACTACCCTTTATTCCGCTTTGAATGCGATCAACAAGCCCGATCGCAAGATCATCACGGTCGAGGATCCTGTTGAATACGAAGTGCCCGGCATCAATCAGGTTCAAGTCAGGACGGAAGTGGGCATGACTTTCTCGGCCGCCTTGCGGGCAATGTTGCGTCAAGCGCCCAACATCGTGATGGTGGGGGAGATTCGCGACCTTGAAACCGCGGAGATTGCGATCAACGCCTCCCTGACCGGGCACATGGTGTTCAGTACCCTGCACACCAACGACGCCCCCAGCGCAGTCTCTCGTCTGGTTGACATGGGCGTGAAACCTTTCCTTGTTTCCGCTTCTTTGCGCGCCGCCTTGGCTCAGCGCCTGGTTCGAGCAATATGTCAAAACTGCAAAACTCCGCATCAACCCTCTTCGGCAGAACTCGCGGTCCTTCAAATCAACGAGGAACAAGCCGCAGGAGCCTCTTTCATGAAAGGAGAGGGTTGCCCCAAGTGCGGGCAGAAGGGATACCGCGGACGCAAGGGGGTCTTCGAGATTTTCGTGGTCAATTCCGAAATCGAGGAAATGATTTACAACAACGTAAGTATCGTGGAACTGCGAAGCAAGTCCAGGGAAATGGGAATGCGCTCCATGCGTCAGGATGGATTCAGGAAGGTTTTGGCCGGGATCACCACCTTGGATGAAGTGCTGATGGTCACTACGGAGGAGGAATAGATGCTCTACTCGGACAACAATGCCGAAATCAGGGATCTTTTCCGGGAGGTGGAGGGAGTCTCTCAGCATGGATTGGACGAACTCTTCGATCAGGAGGTTATGGAAGGCAAGAAGTCCTTCGCCGAGCAACTCATTGCAGCAGGGGTGGTAGGCAGGGAGGATTTGCTTAATCTCATTTCGCAGTACCTTGGATATGAACTTCAAGTCGGCGGGATTGAACAGATCGATTCGGAGACGCTGGCTTCGATCACTTCCGAAACTGCTCGTCAATATGGCGTCGTGCCGCTCTATTTGTCGGAAGGAGGCATTCACCTGCTTGCCCTGGATCCCTTCAACTCCTCCATCATCGAAGACCTGACGTTCGCCCTGAATCTCGAAGTTCACGTCGTCGTTTGCGATCCTGTCGAGGTCCGCCGATTGTTGGACGAATATTATTTGGAGGAGACTGCCTCCTTCAACGACATCTTTTCCGACGGCGGGTTCGATCAATTCGAAAACCTCGATGATGCCAAGGAAGGAGACTTGGTGGATGCCGCAAACGAGACTCCTATCGTTCGTTTCGTCAACCTGGTTCTGCAACAGGCGATTCGGGCCAAGGCCTCTGATATTCACTTCGAGCCGTTTGATGATGAATTTCGTATTCGTTACCGGGTTGACGGAGCTCTTTATGAAATGTCCCCACCCCCAAAAAGTCTTGCCCTTCCGGTAATTTCCAGGGTCAAGGTTATTTCCGAGCTCAATATCGCCGAACACAGGATTCCTCAAGACGGACGGATCAAAATGACGATCGAGGGAAGAGCGGTGGATTTGCGCGTGTCCACCTTGCCCACTCAATTCGGAGAAAGCGTGGTGTTGCGGGTTTTGGACAAATCCGCGGTCAACTTGGATTTGGACAACCTCGGACTGCCTGAAGCCGTCAAGAGCGGCATAAGGGGCGCGGTACGCAGGCCGAACGGCATCTTCATCGTCACTGGGCCCACGGGTTCGGGAAAAACCACCACTCTCTACAGCGCCTTGAGGGAAGTAAACGAGATCGACACCAAGATCCTCACCGCGGAGGACCCGGTCGAATACGAGATCGAGGGCATCATGCAGGTACCCGTCAATCACCAAGTGGGTTTGGACTTCGCCCGGGCCTTGCGCGCTTTTTTGCGACAAGATCCGGACAAGATAATGGTTGGCGAGATTCGTGACATCGAAACCGCCCGCATTGCGGTTCAGGCTTCGCTCACGGGACACGTGGTGTTGAGTACCTTGCACACAAACGATGCTCCGGGCGCAGTCACTCGATTGGTGGACATGGGGTTGGAACCCTTTCTCCTTTCGGCTTCCTTGGAGTTCGTGCTTGCCCAGCGATTGGTGCGCAAGATCTGTTCGGGATGCAAACAGGCTTATGATCCCAAAAACGACGTTCTGACGGACTTGGGAATACAACGGAAGGATCTGGGTGACAGACAATTTTACTTCGGTGCCGGGTGCGAGGCTTGCAGTAACAGCGGATACCGCGGACGAACGGGTCTCTTTGAAATGATCAAGGTGAACGACACTTTTCGGGAGTTGATCAATTCAGGAGCCGCAACTTTGGTGCTCAAGCAAAAAGCCATCGAGCAGGGCATGAGAACGTTGCGCGAAGATGGCCAGCGATCGGTCTTCGACGGAGAAACTACGGTAGAGGAAGTCTTGAAGTATACTTGATTTGCTTCCATGATGTAAGCGCAAGCATGGCAATTTTCAAATACACAGCTACCGATCGGAACGGAACTCAGGTTGAAGGAACCTTTGAGGCCGCGGACGAAAACGAAGCGCGGGGCATTCTCGCACAATATGAACTTACTCCCAACGCTCTGTCCTTGCAGGGTGGGGGGGCTGCCCCTTCGGCGGAGGGGAAAAATCATTCGTCATCGGAAACGAAGGCGCCTGTGAAGGGCGAGAAGGCGAAAAAGAAAAAGAAAAGCGGATTGTTGGCGCTGGAGATCGGGGGAGGGCCGACGCACGAGGACGTCTCCGTTTTCACTCGCCAAATGTCCACCTTGATTCAAGCTGGTCTGCCCCTCTTGCGAAGCTTGGAGGTCATGATCAAGCAATTGGACAAAAAACCGAAGTTCAAAAGCATGCTTGAATCGGTGGCGGAGAAGGTTTCCTCGGGAGGGACCTTGTCGGACGGTTTGGCAATGTTCCCAAAATCCTTCGACAAATTGTACGTCAACATGGTTCGGGCGGGAGAGGCCGGGGGCGTGCTCGATCTCGTTCTCGATCGGCTTGCTCAATTTCAGGAAAAATCCATTCGCACGAAGAAGAAAGTCAAGTCGGCCATGATCTACCCCAGCGTCATCATGTTCGTCGCCGTCAGCATCGTCACCTTGCTGATGATGGTTGTCGTCCCTCAATTCGAAAGCATTTTCGAGCAGATGCTGCGGGGCGCCCCGCTTCCGGGGCCGACTCAAGTGGTAGTGAACATCAGCGACATGTTTTCTTCTCACCCCATTCTCGTTCTTGGTGGCATGGCTGGATTGATCGTCGGCGCAGTTCTTTTCAAGAAGACCAAGCAAGGCGCCAAGACCTTCGATTGGCTGGGGCTGAACGTACCCGTGATCAAGGAAGTCGTGAGCAAATCCAACGTTTCCAGCATTACCCGCACCTTTGGAACGCTTCTTAGCAGCGGTGTTCCCATCCTTCAAGCTCTCCAGATCACAGGTGATACGTTGACCAACGTGTTTTTCGTCAAAGCGATGACCAATATTCACAACGCAGTCAGAGACGGTGAGTCCATGGCGGTGCAAATGGATAGGGAGCCTGTTTTTCCCACGATTGTAACCAGCATGGTTGAAATCGGAGAGGAAACCGGAGAGTTGCCCAATATGCTCAACCGAATAGCTGACAATTACGACGAAGACGTCGACAATGCCGTAGGAAGCGTGACTTCCTTGATCGAGCCTGTAATGATCGTGTTTTTGGCTGTTGTCGTCGGGTTTATCGTCATTGCGCTTTTCTTGCCCATCGTTGCCATCATCGAAAACTTGGGTTAGCAGAAGGGGATCTTATCGGGAGAAGTTCGATCTTTGCTCCAGCCAGGCATCCGCTTTTTGCGGATCGGTGTTGCGCCAAGTTTCGAGAACCTGTTCCGTAGTAGCTTTACGGAGATTTTCCTCGGAAATCGATTCGGCCCAACCAATTGCCGTTTCGGGCTCACGAGCTTTGATACGATCAACAAAAGTGGCCACTGCAGGATCCAGTTCGGGAGAAGGTTTGATGGAATTGAGCCAATTCGCAGTGGCGATGGGGTCGGTCATGCTCCACCTGCCCGCCAATTCCTTCCTTGCATGAATTCTTAGTTTTCGAGATTCCAATTCGTTGATCCAACTTGCTGCGGCTTGCGGATCTTGGTTGGTCCATTGGGCAATGACGTTTTCGGTCACTCGAAATGCTCCGGGTTCTTCAGTCATCTCCTGGGCCCAACGGGCGGTGGCCTCCAAGTCCTGCTTGGCCAGGCGAGCCCCCATCTGTCCAAGCATGGTTTCTCGCATTCTCGGATCGTCCTGGGGATAATCCCTTGCCCAGGCAATGGCCCGTTGCGTTCCTGCAGTGGAGAATTTTTCGGCAAGGAGGGTAGCGGTTTGCCAACGAGCCGTTCCTTGGGGCAGACTGAGAAACATGCGATTGGCAGCCTCCAAGTCGGTTTCCATCAATCCCTTTACGATTCCAACGAGCAACGGGTTGTCGTTCGGATCAGGCCCAGAGTGGTTCGCCCTAGCCCAGGCGGTGGCCTTTGCCAAGTCTTTGATTGCCCAACCAGCGAGCGCTTCGGCCACGCCGAAACGCATTTCGCTCTTTTCATCGAGAGAGTTGGCCGCATACGCCAAAGCTCCTTCGGGGTCGAAGTTCGCCCAGCTCCTCATGAGCAGCTTCATCTCCAGATGCCGACCGTATCCTCTAGGGAGGCGTTCGAACGCCTCAACCACCAAGTGTACGTTCGAGCGATCCATCGAGCGGACTGCGTCGAGGTAGGAACCCAGGCGATCGACGATGTCCGCGCCTTGCAGTATGCGTTGCAAGTTCGGCGGCATCGCAGGTATTGTTTTTGGGGAAGAGGAAGAGGATGATTTGAGTTCAGTCGAATCCGGAGAATGAGGGATCGGAGTCAAAACAGCTTTCTTGTCGGGATCCTCATTTGCAGACTCGGCAGATTGTTGCTTCTGGAAGAACGTACTGTTTTTGGATCCAAGATGAAGCCCAAGAAAAAAGACCAAGCCCAAAGAGACTGCCCAAGGCAACCCGATCTTTAAAAATGCCTTCATCGTTTGAATGCGAAGCTATGGGAGCAAGCTCTCTCGGGCAAGCGGAACTTTGAAACCCGCCAATGGAGGAGGAAGCGGAGTCGCCCTCTAAAAATCCTTGGATACGCTCAGGCCGATTACGCGGGGGGAGCCGGCAACGCCTGGAGCGCCGGGAAGATTATTGACCAATGAGGTGTAATATTCTTCATCGGTGAGGTTTAAACCAAAAACGCTGAACTCCCAATCTTTCCAGTCATAGCCTAGGTTTGCATCAAGCAATGTGTAGCTATCGATCTTATCTGTCGGATTGTCTCCTGCATAATTCCAATAATGGGTATCCCCAATGGTTCTTGTCCCAAACTGTCCGTGCAGTCCATTATCAAACTCATAGTTCAGAGATAGCGCCAGAGTGTGTTTAGGAACAAACGATAGTTGTTTACCCACCAATCCGGACCCGTCAAATTTGTCGTATTCCGAATCACAAAGGCCATAAGCCAGGGAAAAGGTGAAATTCCGGGAAGGTTTAAGGTATGCCTCTATCTCAATGCCTTGAGCCGTAACTTCCTCTGCGTTTGCCACGTAGTAATTAGTCGATCCAGTAACGGGTAGTTCAAATTGATAATCTTTGATGTCGTTTATAAATCCGGTTAAGTTCAACCCCCATGATCGAGTAGGAGCGAATAGCAACCCGATTTCATACGAAAACGTTTCTTCTTCAGAAAATGCAATTTGGCTGGGTATTGTGGTGTAGGCGGAAAATCCTCCAGGCTTTTCGGAGTAGGTTGCTCGCAGATTAGCTGACAATTGATCGGTGATTTTTCTTTCCCAATTTATGGAGGGAGAGAAAGAATCAAAATCATTTTTCAGAGAAATTAGGTCCGTGTAGGGGCTGGGGTCAAAAGTTGGAGGAAGAAAGTTGAAGCCTGTTTTGGTCCTACTAATTTTCTTTTCAAAATTGTCATAACGCAGACCAAGTGAAAGAAGGTCATCTTCGGTAAAATTCTTGGATATAGAAGAAAAGATACCAAGACTGCGTGATTTAAGGCGGGAAGTTGTTCGCTCGGTTACTCCGAAAGATCTTGTAGCATCTCCATCGATTTTACTATCGGAGTAAAAGGCTCCGAGTACCCAATCGATTTCCGAATCTTGTTCTGATTCAATTCTTAATTCCTGAGACCATTCGATTTGATCCTGCAAGATTATCGAAGTTTGAGCTGGATTTGTTCTCGTATTGATCGTGCTTGCATCCAAATCCACCCGGTTCGGATTCATTTTCCAATCATTGCGGTTGGTGATTGAAAGGAAATTGAAGCCGGCAAGTTCGGATTCCACTCTCAAAAACTGCTGGTTCCTGTCTATCTTAGTGCGCTCGTCAAAATCGGTTGAACGGGAATAAAAATCACCGCCATCTCTACGGACCAGAGGCTGGGCTCCCAGTTCGTGGTTTTCAAAATTTGCTCCAAAGCCGATTTTCGCTCCATTGCCTCGATCAACTGACAACCGCAGGGAGCCATGCCATGTTTCAGAAGTATCCGCATTCCCGGAAACGTTGTTGATGAATCCATCGGATAAAGCCCTTTGCAGTGCTATTGAGTAGGAAAATCCCTCGGGGTCGAGAGGACCACTGCTGGAAAGGCCGTAATTTTGAGTATCAAAGGATCCATAGGAAGCCGAGATTCTGCCGGCTTGCTGATCGCTCGGTATTAGAGTTTTGATATTGATGGCGCCACCCGTGACGGATTTCCCGAATTTATGCCCCTGTGGCCCTCTGAAAACCTCAACGCTTTCAACGTCATGCAGGGTCGATGCGTAGGACGAAACGCCCGCTTGGGGAACCCCGTCCACATAAAGTTGCACGCCAGCTGGTCCGAACAATTGAGTGTTGGCGATTCCTCGTATAGCTATGATATCACCGTAGGATTGGATCGCATTGTTATTGATGTGCAAGTTTGGCGACAATCCTGACAGGTCGACCAAGTTGTCCACCTGACGATCCTGAACTTGACTCCTCGTTAAAATCGAAGAACGGGAAAGGTCGAGTTCTGGGATGCTTGAGCCGCTTACCGAAATCTCATTAAGGGTATCTGGATTATTTCCGCAGAGGACAGACGAAGCTGCACCCGCGAGCATGAAAAAGGCGATGGTCGATTTGAGTTTCTTATAAATCATTGAAACGTTCCTACATGCCAAGGACTCGAAATGACTTCAACGAGAATTCTCGCGGCTACCTTCTTTTTAAATAATCAATAGTTGTAGAAATTCTGGACGATTTCCTCGGCAATTATTTGCTTTTGAGGAACCCGGCTTGTAATAAATTCCCGAGTGCAAAACCCCGGAGTTCCTTCCCGTTTGGTGCTCGGCAAGACGGTTTTCCTTTTCGAGCGCAAGGATTGTTTTATCCGGAAATTTTTTTCTTAAGCGGTAGGCTGTTGCCAAACCCACAATTCCCCCGCCGATTACGCAAAAATCTGATCGAAACTCCATTGCAGTCACTCATTACCTACAGGATGAGCAATGCAAAATGAATGCGGTTGCGCCAAGCAGTCCGATTGACCTAGGAGTTTTTCCTCCAGCCGGCCAAGGCCCCTTTGGGATTTTGGGAAACCTCGCTTCTGCCGTTCTTGCTTACGGTCTTACCTTTGGCGTCGACGATCACTAAGGAGGGGATGCCACGCACTTGAAATTTTTCGGCCAAGGCGTTGGCTGCGTCGGAGCGATGCGGAAGGGTATACCACTTCATTCCGTATTCTTTCATGTACTTGAGCTGATCTTCTTGCGACCGGTCTGAGGAAACGAAAACCACTTCGAAATCCTTGCTGTTTTGATCGCGAAATTCGACGAGTGTGGGAGTGAATCCCCTGCAAGGAGGGCACCATTTCGCGGAAAAGTAAATGCCTACGATCTTGTTGCCCAAAACCGACGCATCGACCTCTTTGCCCTCATTGTTCAAAATCGTCGCGGGAAAAAGGGGATTGCCCGAAGCCTTGTTCTTGGATCCCGCAGACTCGGTGTCCGCTAATGCTGGTAGAATGAGGGCGAGGGAGAGGAATAAGTAAGCGTAGGATTTCATTCAGACGAATTTCGTTGAAGCCGCTGACATATGCAAATCAAAATGTAAGTTTGAGGTAAAACAGACGAGAGCGACTGCTTTTTTCTTGATCAACCCATGCATTTTTAGAACAAATCATTTTTTTGAAATCATTAACCCCACACAAATCAACTATCCCATGAGCCTTTCATCTCTTAAACTTCACAATGCAATGTGGCCCGGTCTCGTCGGCAAAGGCGATGGCGAGGGTGAGGAATCCCCCTTTAGCTTGGAGCGTATGCTTGAACTCACTGCCAATGCCGATGTTAATGGCAGAAAGTTCGATGGTGTAGATTGTTTTTTGTTTCATCCGCACACTGACCCCGAAGCCAGTGATGATGATTTGAAGAAAATTGCTGATCTTATTGCAAGCCATGGGTTCGACATCGGATCGCTTGTTGCCCCGGTATGGCCAGGCACTGTGGGCGATTCTGCGATGGGAACGGACGAGCAGCAGGGCAAATTTTTGGATGCCGTCACCCTTGCTTGCAAGATTGCCAAGGTTTTCAACGATCACGGGGTGCGAAAAAGCGGAGTGATCAGGATCGATTCCGCCGAATTCGGTGTGGAGAAATGGAAGGCCAATCCGGGAGAGGGTACCGCTCGCATCGTCGACACCTTCAAGAAAGCGGCTGCAATTGCCGCCGATCATGGCGAACGTCTGGCCGCCGAGGGGGAGATTTGCTGGGCCGGCATGCATAGTTGGAAGGACATCCTTGACTTGCTTGAAGGAGTAGGTATGCCCGAATCCCTTGGTTTTCAGGCCGATTTGGCCCACACCTACCTCTACTTGATGGGCTACAACGCGCCGGAGCATGCCCTCCTTCAGGATGGGTATTCGGAAGACGAATTTTATGCGGCTTACGAGCAAATGACCGACAAATTGCGTCCTTGGACCATTGATTTTCACGTCGCTCAAAACGACGGGCAGGTACATGGAGCGGGTTCTCACGACAAGACCGGCAAGCATTGTCCTGCCGATGACCCCAACGGCAAGCTCGACATCACCCGTTGCGCGGGATATTGGCTGAAGGATTTTCAGGCTCGTGGAATCAAGCACATCTGTTGGGATGGATGCATGTTTTCCAACGCCACCTTGGAAAATCCCTCCACGTGGAACACCATCCTCAAAGCGATGGTTGACGTCGTTTCCGACTGATCGAAGCTTCCTCTTCGTCCCTTTGGGCGGTCTTCATTCGAGGATCGCCCTTTTTTTCGTTTGGTTACGTGAATAAAAAAGTTTCGCTGCCAGACGTTTTTTATTCGAATTTACCGAATTCCTGCGTAAGTGTGTAATTGTGAATGGATGGTGGAGTGAACTTCGTTTTCTCTGACTCATCGGATTAAAAGAAAAGGCAACAAGAAAGGGATGGTGAAAATGAGCATAACATACAGAGAAGCAAAGAGAATTCTGGCCAAGCAGGAAGAGGCTCGGGACGTGATCAACAGTTACCGGGGAATGGAAACCCTCGGCAAAAGGCTGCAACTTCGCAACAACAAGGAGTTGATCCTCAAGCTCTTCGAGATCGAGGGAGATTCCTCCATCGTCGAAGTCTTCACTCACCTCAAGGCGCTCTATGAAGAGCAGTGGGGCGATGCAGAAGTCAAGGCCCCGCCCGAGGTGCCGGGAGAGGTAAGCGAAGATGCTTCAGCAAACGACTCTTCCTCTTTCGTCAAACCCAAGGTTGAGTCCAAGGAATCTTCTTCGGTTCCTGCTTAGACTTGAATTTTTTTCACTAAACTTGATTTTTCGGGGTGTTCTCGGGTAGGTTTACTTACCGTGAACTTGACGTCCAGATTTCAAAAAGCCCAAGTCTTCTCGGGGAGCATCCTTCTTTCTCACCCTAGCCTTGAGGATCCCAATTTCCGAAAAAGCGTCGTTTTTTTATCGAATCATTCCGCTGACGACGGAACGGTAGGGGTCATTCTCAATCGTCCGCTGGGAAAACGATTGCACCAGTTGGACGAGCAGTTCAGCCATTTCTCCTTCGGGGAGTCTCAAGTATACGAAGGGGGCCCGGTCGAACGCGAGAAATTGATTATTGCCGCTTGGGACTGGAGGCATTCGTCGGATTCCTTTCGTCTTTATTTCGGAATCGACCTCAGTCGAGCGGAAGCTTTGAGCAAGGAGAATTCCAACATTAGCATTGCCTGCTTTCTGGGTCACTCGGGGTGGTCTCCCGGACAATTGGAAAATGAATTGCTCACGGACTCATGGGTTCTTTCATCCTTGGATCGTCAGTTGTTTCATAACGTCCATTCCAAAACCGAATGCTGGAAGTCGGCAATTTCATCCATCAGCGACGAATTCCGGCTTTTGGCTGACGCTCCGGACAAGCCCTGGCGGAACTGATGGGCGGGCAATTTTTTTCCTGAGGATCAGAAGGCGCTCAATTTTGCGCGCTTCATCAGGAACATTTTGATGAAAAATTTTTCATTTGTTGCTCGTAAACTCAAGTGGCATTGGTTTTGCTAGATCGTTTCGGTCAGTTCATTACGCCTGACTTACAAGCATCAAATCCCTTAAACTTATGACTAAGCACAAGCTAGAATATATTTGGCTCGACGGATACAAGCCCACGCAGAGCCTACGCAGTAAAACGTTGATCAGAAAAGATTTCAGCGGAAAGTTGGAAGACGCTCCGCAATGGTCTTTCGACGGTTCCTCCACCGAGCAGGCTGAAGGTGGCTCCTCCGATTGCCTTTTGCAACCCGCATTCATTGTGGAAGACCCAGATCGCTTCGGAGGCAATGGATGGTTGGTCATGTGCGAGGTACTGAATCCGGACGGCACACCCCATGAATCCAACGGCCGGGCCACGATTGACGACGACGACGATGACTTTTGGTTTGGATTCGAGCAGGAGTACACCCTGATCGACCTTGAAACCGGTCGCCCCCTCGGCTTTCCCAAGGATGGTTATCCCGGACCGCAGGGACCTTATTATACTTCCGTCGGAGCGCGCAACACCAAGGGGCGCGAATTGGTGGACGAACACCTTCACCTCTGTCTTGAGGCTGGTTTGAACGTCGAAGGAATCAACGCCGAGGTTATGATGGGACAGTGGGAGTACCAAATCTTTGCCAAAGGGGCCAAGAGCGCAGGTGACCAGATCTGGCTTGCTCGTTATCTTCTTGAGCGTACCGCCGAGTCTTACGACATCGCCATCGATTTGCATCCAAAACCAGTCAAAGGAGATTGGAACGGTTCCGGCATGCACGCAAACTTTTCCAACGGAGCGATGCGCGATCAAGGTGGTGAAGCTCTCTTCAAGAAAATCTGCGAAGAGTTCGGGAAGAACATTGATCGACACATTTCCGTTTATGGCGCAGAAAACAACCAACGCCTGACCGGTCTGCACGAAACCCAATCCATCGATAAATTCAGCTACGGAGTATCGGATCGCGGAGCATCCATCCGCATTCCCGTCGGTACGATTCAGGATGGTTGGAAGGGACGCTTGGAGGACCGTCGTCCTGCTTCCAACGGTGACCCATATAAAATCGCCGCTGCGATCATCAAGACAACCAAAGAGGCGTTATCCGCCTGATTGTACTTCGCAGTATCAAACCTTTAAAGGCGATGGAGATTCTCCATCGCCTTTTTTATTTTCTTTTCCTCATGACGGCTGCGAATTGATCGTCATCATGCTTGAAAAAGCGCAGCACCAAATAGTGGTGGTTGGTTTGTCGGTAAAGTTTGGTTTTTCGCATGCCTTTCTCAATCCATGATGCTTCCACAGCTTGAGCTTTCAGGCTTAGCAGCTTGCCGTGTCTTTTAACGGGACCTTCGGTTCCATGAATCTCAACGATCTCCCATCCTTTACTCCGCCACTCAGAGACTACGTCGTTTGCCGAAGGCGAACAGCAAGTCAAAGAGACAAGTATGGAACAGAGGAGAAAGCAGGGTAGGCGTTGTAGGATCATTGACGTTGAATTCAGAGGAACCTGAGGGTCAATGGCAAAAAAAATGAATCTAGAATTTGCATATTTGGATTCTTTGGTCTCTGTTAAAGTGTGGATGTAAGCGATATCCCGACCGGGCATTTGCGAGTTTCCCTACTGCTCGCCATGGTATTTTTTTCTCTTTCTTGCACCCCTGCGGGTGGGGTGCATCAACAATAATGCAACGAAAGGAATGAAGGTATGTTCAATTCCAACAGATGGGAAAATCAAACTGCCCCTGCCTCTGCAGCCTGTTCTTCAGGATGGAGAGGTTCACCATCACAAGCTCAAGGTTCGCAGTTCTTTCGCTTTGTCGGAGAATTCGCATCGGACGAATTTCTCGAGAGCGATGATTACTGGTTAGGATTTCACGAGATGGAAAGGAGGAACTCATGAATCAATCCCGAAAAAAGAGGACGGTGACACGCGAATTATTTTCTTTGGTACGAAATCAATCGGATGACTGGATGCGAATACCCAAATTGGTTTTGGCAAATCCTCGCTATCCTCCCGCGCCCTAGACCCGGCCGGTTTCTTCTCGGTCAACGAACCACTGGTTTGATGAAAGAGGGAAGAGGAGCATAATGCATCAGCGCGTCCGATTTCGCCGAGAAAACCAGATTTTAAAAACTCCCTCGATTCTTTTGGTCGAGGGAGTTTTTTTATAGACGGGACTTGAGCTTCGCAGGAATCAGCCGACAAGGTACTTCTTGCCAAGCTCATTCACCCCCGTAAAATCTTCAAACATGCTTCCCCTCATTCTTTTGCTGAGCATAGCCGTATTGGTCATTGCTTATCGCATCTACGGAAAATTTCTGAGCGGAAGGTGCGGTTTGGACGATTCCCTGCCCACCCCTGCCGTGTCTCAAGAGGACGGTGTCGATTATTCTCCCACGCGAGCATCGGTCTTGTTCGGGCATCATTTTTCATCGATTGCCGGAGCCGGGCCGATCGTAGGTCCTATTTTGGCCGCCACTTACTTCGGATGGGGTCCGACTTGGGCATGGATCCTCATCGGTGCAATCTTCGTTGGCGGAGTGCATGATTTTGGCAGCGCTTTCATGTCGTTGCGCAACCAAGGCCGTTCGATTGCCCAAGTAATGAGAAACCTGATTGGTGAAAGAGCTGGAAAGTTCTTTTTGGTCTTCGTTTTGCTCGCCCTGGTTTACGTGATCATCGTTTTTCTGGATCTGACCGCGGGCGCTTTCTCCAAGGAACCGGCTGTTGCCACCGCATCCGGTTGGTTTATCGGGGCGGCAATCCTGTTCGGCTTTCTTTTGAAGTCGGGCAAGGTTTCACTTGGGGCGCTTGCCGCAATCTTTTTTCCCCTTACTTTCTTGGGTTTGGCGGTTGGTCACTATTATCCGCTGCCCCCTCTGAACAAGGATGCCTGGATCATCCTTACTTTGGGTTATTGTTTTTGCGCCGCGGTTTTGCCGGTGGGGGTGTTGCTTCAGCCGAGGGACTTCTTGAGCGCCGGGTTTTTGTACGCCATACTTGCCTTGGGAGCAGCAGGCATGCTGCTTGCCGGTGAGTCCCTGCAACTGCCTGCTTTTATTGCCTGGGAATCGGAAAAGGGCGGGATGCTTGTTCCCTTTCTTTTCATTACCGTGGCCTGCGGGGCGTGCAGCGGTTTTCACAGCATAGTTGCCAGTGGGACTACTTCCAAGCAATTGCGTCTTGAAAGCGACGTTCGTCGCGTAACCTACGGCTCCATGTTGTTGGAGGCGGTGCTTGCCGTTTTTGCCCTCTCCTGCGTTGCGGTACTCGGCATCGGTGAAAGAGGGGCAGGTGGTTCCCCCGTCGATCTTTTTGCCTCCGGCGCCTCCAAGTTTTTTGCGGCGGTTGGCGTTCCAGCGCAGTTGGGCGAGGAATTTGCCATGCTGGCAATCAGCACCTTTCTCTTAACCACGCTGGATACCTGCACGAGGCTCAGCCGGTTTTTGATTGAAGAATTGTTTTCTTGGAGAAATCAGTGGAGTCGTTATCTCGGGACTCTTCTGGCGCTCGCCTTGCCTGCCTTTTTGGTATTCCAGTCCTTTCCCGCGGCGGATGGAACGCCTGAACCGGCATGGAAGGCGATTTGGCCGCTCTTTGGAGCAACGAACCAATTGCTTGCGGCTTTTGCCCTGCTTACCTTCGTGGTTTTTCTTAAGAAGAGAGGAGCAGCCTCTGGTTTTGCCGTCCTTCCTGCCGTTCTTATGATTCTCATGCCCATGGTTGCGCTCGGTTTGATGTTTTCCACCAAAGGCTGGAACACTTTGATCGGAGCGACCGCCGGGTTGATGTTCGCCTTGGGGATTTACTTGGTTTTGAAAACCTGGCTTAAATTCCGCCGCGAGGTATGAGAGTGTTCTTGGAAATGCTCCTTGTTAGCTAGAGCACGAAGTCAGGGGCCCTTTGTTCGGGAGCCCCCTCGCCTGAAGAGCCAAGGGCAGCCTGTATCGTGGCTTTCAACCGATCGGGAGGGCAGGGTTTGTTGAGGATCTTGAAAAGAAGACCACTTTGCAGCGCTTCGGCTCCTCCGAATTCGAAATCGGCATGACCGGTGAGCAAGATGCATTTAGTCGCGGGAAATCTTTCCTTAATCGTTCGCAGCAAGGTGGCCCCATCCATCTTTGGCATGCGCATGTCGGATACGACCACGGGAAAGGGCCCGCTTTCTTCTAAAACCTGCAGGGCTTCGAGCGGCCCGTTTGCAAGGCTCACCTCGAAAGTTCTCCCCAAGTTAAGCTTGATTGCCTTGAGGATGGATTCCTCGTCATCGACAAACAAGACCTTGGGATTCATAAATCAAATGAAAAGAGCTAAAGCGTGAAAAAGCAAGATATTCATTGCGCTTTTGTTTTCGTGAAGAGGCCGGCTTCAAGGAATTTCCTTGTCCAAAATCGCTCAAACAGGATTCAGGCTTTTTAAATTTGCTCGATTCAATTTCGTTACATGATAGGAAAGAACATACAGACAGATTGTTTGCCCGAGTGGCGGAATCGGTAGACGCTGCGGACTTAAAATCCGTTTC
>JAYOCQ010000033.1:0-17938 GCA_038105525.1 Opitutales bacterium
CCAAGGTACGGGTCTGGGGGACGATTGGCTGGATTGCTGCCGGTCTCCTAGTCGGCTTCCTCGGATGGTCCTCCAGTTTTGAGATCTTTTATCTGGCCGGGGCCTCCTCGGTCATTCTTGGACTTTTCTCTTTCACTCTGCCCAATACACCACCGCCTGCCAAGGGTGAGCCTGTCAATTTGCGTGCCTTGCTTATGCTCGATGCCCTGGCGATTTTGAAACGCCCTGCCTTTCTCGTCTTTCTCGCCTGCTCCTGCCTCATCTGTATTCCTTTGGCCTATTACTACGGACTGACATCAAATTACCTGACCAATGCCGGATTTGAACAGGCCGCATCCACTATGACACTCGGGCAGATGTCGGAAATTTTCTTCATGCTTCTGATTCCCTTTTTCTTCCGTAAACTGGGAGTGAAGTGGATGATTCTTGTGGGCATGCTCTCCTGGGTGATCCGCTATCTGCTTTTTGCATACGGGGCATCCGAGCAGGTGATCTGGATGCTCTTATTATCCGTGGCCCTGCATGGGATCTGTTACGATTTCTTCTTTGTCACCGGCTTTATGTACACCGATAAAATCGCCCCTGAAAATATCCGCACTCAGGCTCAGAGCTTACTCGTCTTTTTCACTCAGGGAATAGGAATGTACTTTGGGTACCAGGTTGCCTTTGGACGGTTTGGTGAGGAAGTCACCGGGTATGGCGATTTAAACAACGCCATTTCCTCCGCCCGCACGGCTGAGGAATTGGGCGTGCTTGAACAATTGGGTCAGATGTTTGCCGTGAGCATGCCCGAGGGGCTGGACGCCACCATGCTCTCCAAGGTGATGAGCCAGTGGAAAGAATTCTGGACCTATCCTGCGATGTTTGCCGGAGTGATTGCGGTGGTTTTCTTTCTTACCTTTTGGGACAAGGTATCCGTCGCTGAAGAGGAAGGTGGCGAATAATTCCGATCCTTTTGGCAAGGAACTCCTCCTTGTCCGCCACGCCAAGTCAAGCTGGGATGATCCTTGCCTCAATGATCATGATCGCCCATTGAATGAGCGGGGTTTACGGAACGCTCCGGATATGGGCAAGCGTTTGCAAGTGTGGGGTATCCGCCCCGAGGCTTTGATAAGTAGCACCGCTGTACGTGCAATTAGCACTGCGGAGATCATTGCGGAACAGATCGGTTTTTCTAAGGATCGAATCAAGCGAACCAAAGATCTTTACCATGCCAGTGCCACCGAGTTGCAGAAATTCATCGCTGGACTGGATGATGCAATCGGTTCCGCCATATTGTTCGGTCATAACCCCGGCATGACCAGTTTGGTCGCCAATCTGTATGGCTTGCGGATCGACAATCTGCCCACCTGTGGGGTGGTGCATTTACAATTTAATGAGAATACTTGGTCCGCCGTTTCCTCTGCTCCACCTGCCCGCGCCTACTTTGATTTCCCTAAAAATGAATCGGGTAAACCCTTGAGGGTTATTTAGTTTCTATCCTGAATAACTCGAGAAAAGATACTGGCGAAGGCTTTCGGCTTCGTTCCGGTTGATTTCCAGTAATTTGCGGGTGACGTCACCAATGGAAACCATTCCGATCAACAAGGTTTTGTGGAAAACCGGCAGGTGCCGCACCCGACTTTGGGTCATCAACCGCATCGTTTCTTCCAGGGTGTGATTTTCATCAATCGAAACATAGTCTCTGGTCATCACATCCCCAACCACTGTTTTGTCGGGATCTAATTTTTCCGCCAATACCCGGCTAAGAACATCTCGTTCAGTAAAAATACCGGTATATTGATGGTGATGTAATACCATTACCGAACCAATTTTTGCCCGGTTCATCAAGGTAATCGCAGAGCTGACTGAATCAGCTTCATTCACAAAATACACACTTGAACTTTTTTCTCTTAAAATACAATCAATCTTAAAATTATGTAATATCATAATAATAAATAACTAATTATGATAAAATTATCAAAATTTATTTACTTTTTATTTAAAGAAGGCTGGAGATTAGGCTTCTATTTTGGATCGCTGGCCGAGTAAAACTGCGGTTCCAATGAGCATCGTTCCCACAATTAATCGGATCAAACTCTCGGTATCCAAATTGTCCGCTTCCCCAAAAATAAAAAGAGAAAAGAGCACAGCGAGCGGCACCACCGCATTGTTAAATGCGGCCAGAGTTCCAGGGTTGCTTACCGATGCTCCCTTGTTCCAGAGAAAGAACCCGAGTCCGGAGGCTACACAACCTAGGTAGAGAATTGCTTTCCAATGTTCGGTTGATAATTCAACGGTTTGATAATCCGTCAGAACTAAGCTGAAACAACCCACACTGAAAACTCCACCAAGGGAGAGTAGGGCGAATACCGACCGGTCTGGCACCTGTGGGTTGGCCCGCTTCCAGTCCCTGTATGCGACCTGTCCGAATGCAAAAGCAATTCCGGCTGCCTGCATCAATCCAAACCCCATCCAGATATCTCCACTCGGTATTGTCTTTGCCTTGATACTGGCGGCTCCAAGAACCGATAGAATGGCGACCCATAGATAGTGCTTGGAGAAGGTTCGTCTGCGTAGGTCGTGGATCAAGACCACATACACTGGAGTGAGGATGGAAAAGATCGCCACCAAATGGGACGGGATGAATTGATATGCCCGCATGTAGCAGGCATACATCAACCCAAACTGAATCGCCCCGTAGATGATTAAACGGAACCGGTCAATCGAACCAATTTCTCTAAGTCGCAGGAAGGGAAGAAAGATAAGTGAGGCAACGCCCAGCCTAAGAGTTGCCGCCAGAAACGAATCGACTCCAGAAAGAGCACTCCCAATCAACCCAAAGGAAAAGGCCCAGATGAGGGATACGATGGCGAGGTAGAGCATGTGGCTCGCCTACTAGGCTAGATGCTTACCAACTGTAAGTCGCACCCAGAGAGAATTGGTCTCCCCGTCCAGGTGTCCCAGGTACATCCTGAAAGTCTTCATCCCATGGTTTGTCGTACGCGATGAAAACTTCGAGATCATTAATAATTGAAGGATAATAACTGGCGGCGAGATGGCTAGAAAAGGAACTATCAGGGCCAACTCGAAGGGGGTTTTGATATTGTTTCCGCCATTCATTATCAATCCTGACTTCAACAGACTCGATCATATCCCAAATTAATCCTAAGGTTGCCCGGTGTTCTGGGAAATTTAATGCATAAAAACTACCTACAATGTCAGGTCGGCCATAGTCCGCATCCTTTTTTAAATAGGAATAACTGGCAATAGCTTCGATTTTTTCAAAAGAGAAGGATGCAATAGTTTCGAAGCCTAGAGTATCTATATCAGCATGGTTTACCTTTCTTGCTAGGTCACTTTTATAGACCCAGTCGAAAATATCTTTATCCCATCGATTAAAAATAGCTGCGGAAAGTTTCCAGCTCTCATGATTTGATGAGTATCCAAGTTCGAGATTTTTTGATACCCCACGATTCAAATTCGTATAGCCTAAGAAATAGGGGTTACTTGCCGTGCCACCTATTGCCCCATAGCCAGCAACCTGTGAACTTTCTGAATACGATAAGTAGAAATCATCTTTTAGACCTGATCTATTAATTTTAGATAAAGCAATCTTACTAATTAATGAAATTTTGGAATCATCCCTGTTAGAATCATCCCAAGAAGCACCAAGTTGGTAAGTTACGGTCTTTCCATCAGTGGTTTCGCTAAGATATTCGGGTAATATACTTAATTTATAGTAATTCCTATCGACAAATTTATTACCAAGAGGCACAGAATCAATTTTATCACCAACTACATTAGCACCATAATTAATGTAAAGATTTTGATTAATTTGATGTCTTCCCAATAGTGCAACAGCAGAAACTTTAGTTTCGTGATCACCAACATAACCAGAAGTTTTATTCGTGTACAAATCGTAATTCCGGCGATAATAGGAACTTAGTTCCCAATTGCTATCATTGTCGTAATCTTGACGATGATTTAAATAAAACAGTCGAGTAATCAAATCTTCATATTCGTGGTTAGCTGTATTTGCTGTGTACATTGCGGGCCATCCAAAAAATTTCTCTTGATAACCAGCAAAAAGATCAGTTTGAGAATCTGGACCCAACAATTGGATGCGACCTGATGTACGATCAAAGGAATGGTCACCAAAGGGAATGGTACCATCGCTCTCGGATCGGGATCCTTCAATCTCTGCCCCCCATGTCCAATCCCTTGAATTTCCATAGGTTCCAGTCACTGCGTGGTGAAGACGCTGGAAATTTAGATCATGATCACCGCCTCCGATGGTCATGCTTCCACCTTTGGTAATTTCACTCCAGGAGTAAGATACCGTGCCTGTATTGCTATTAAAGCCACGGAGTGCATTATCGGCACCGGTTAAGATTTTTGGTTCCCCAAGCATCTCCGGAGCAATGGGGAGTTCAGTGGTGTAGTGACCAGTCTGTGGGTCGAGCAGGGTGGCGCTGCCAACCTGTACGCCGGTATTTTCAAAAGTTCCTCCCCGTATGCTTAGGTCGCCCTGGGCTTCCGTCATGTTTCTTACCTGCATGTCCACTCGTGGATCAAATTCTAAATTGGAAATTGGAGATTCGTATGTGGACGCCGGTCTTTGGTTTGCGGTTTCCTGACCCATTACGGTAAGGGCAGGCAATTCTTCTGCTCCGTGGACTTGTAACGAAAGGCCCAGTAATGAGACCGTGCATGAAAAGTAAGCTAAGTATGTTGATCGGGTTAACATTCCTTTCTTAAATCAGTTTCGCAGATTACTTTCAATCGTTAAGAATCTGTATAAGTAAATTTAACAATCCGTTTTTAACTTTCAGATAATCCTTTTAGGAAATACCCTTTTAAAATGAATAATCCTGACCCCGATACCGAAGAAATCTACCTAGCGGGTGGGTGTCTTTGGGGGGTGCAGGAATTTGTCCGGCATCTGCCCGGAGTAATTAAAACGGAAGCGGGTAGGGCGAATGGCACTTCGAGTTCCACCAAAGGTGAGTACGATGGATATGCAGAATGTGTCCGCATTGTATTTGACCCAACTAAAGTATCCGTATCCCGCTTGATTGAATATCTCTTTGAAATTATCGATCCTTTCAGTAACAACCAGCAGGGTCCTGATATTGGTGAAAAATACCGCACTGGAGTGTACAGCAAATCAGAAGCGCATCTTAACGAAGCCAGGCAATGGATTGCATCCCGAAAAGATGCCGATCGTATCGCCGTGGAAGTTCTGCCCTTAACCAATTACGTTGCAAGCGATCCCGAGCATCAGAACCGCCTCAGCCGTTGCCCCGAGGGCAACTGCCACATTCCCAAATCGCTTTTGCACAAATACAAGCATTGAGTCGTAGCTGATTTCTTCTGTGTCAAAAGGACCGCGACAGGGGTTCTCTCGACAATTGCCTCATTTTTTTCGCCTGTAACTGACTGGCTCAAGAAAATGCTTAGAATTGATAATACTTTTTCGACTTGAATTCATAGTAGCGATTTTCTTCGAAAAACACCCAACCCCTGAGACTGAGGTAAGCATAGGGAAAGAAGTCGGATTTAGTCCACATCCAACCGAATTCCTTCGAGTGTATCCAAAGGTTTTCAAACGAATCACCATGAACGTACACCCAACCCAATGCCAAGTGGTATATCCAGCCTGGATTGGCGGAGTTTTCATAGTAATAACCGAACCACTCGAGGAACCTCCATCCATTTCCCAGGTTTGCTGAGGTCGACCAATCGGAATGAGGGTTCGGTTTCGATCCGGACAAAGCAAAACATGCTTTGAGATTGAGGTCGGAATTGATGGTTAGTGAGAGAGTTCCGTTCGAATGCGACGATTTCTCGTCGTTTACGATCCACCCGCAAAATTCGTAACCATCGAAAGACCTTGCCTTGAATCCGATTTCAGTACCGGATTCAACTCGCTTTGAACGATCGGTCGATTCCTCCCAACCTTCGACCACGCCTCCCACTGTTGAAACAACCTCGACCAGATGAGAATCGGGTGAACTTGGATATTCCTTCAGGTCGATCTCAAACCAATCGAAAGACCACAGGAACTCGCCCGTGTAAGGATCGTGCTCGGAAAATCGTCCCCGCAAGGTTTCGGTCCCAATCAACTCGAAGTCATCGAAGACAACCATGGCCTTGTTTTCCTCGTGCCCGCCGTGGTAGAGGAACCTTTCTTCGTGCTTTAGTGTAAGGATTTGCCTGGAATAAGTGAAGTCATCCGGATTGTTCGAATTCCATTCCAATAGGATTCCCTTCTCCGAAGAGCTGATCGTTGGCAAGAATTCCAGCAATGAGAAATTCGCTCGCAGGGTGAGATCGTCTCTCATGACAATGCTCAGCGGATTTTCCAACTTCGCTGTTTCCTCCAGGTTGCCGGACCATCCGGCAAATGAATATCCTTCGTGGGCGAAGGCGCTCAGAACCAAAAGAGAACCATCCTCAACCTCGCTTGGATCGAGGCCTTCGGCGCCTCTTATCTCTCCTCCCTCGGACGATGAAAGTTGCAATTTGAAAGACTGCTCCTTTTCCTTGAAGACAGCGGTAATTACTGTGTCCGAAAGAACGGTGACGTTCTCTTGCACAGATGAGGAGTTCAGGTCTCCAGTCCACATTGAGAAGGTATGGCCATGCTTCGGCAAGGCTTTGATGGTTACCACGGATCCCGATTTCAAGCTGTCACCTTTTTCAAAACCGATGGTCTGAACTTCTCCTTCACCCACGACCTCAATATCCAACGTGAAGAAATCACCCCCCTTTCGATGATTTGGGTGACTGTTTTTGTATTTCCGGTATGCAACTTCGATTTCCGCTTCATCCACTTCGGAATCATAAAGATCCTCGATGCCATCGAAATCCTTGTCGATGATCAAGAATTGCTGATGTCGCTTGTTATCATAAGAGCCCGCATTGACGAGGGTTCTCCGGAAAACCCTTGAATTTTCGAATGAGTTTACGGTTATATGCAATTCCCCTTCCGCATTGGGGGCTATGTCGGCTGTTTTCAAGATGGCGCATCCTTGCAAGAGAGGAAGGTGGAAGGATTTTTCCCTGAAGGTTATGGTTAGATCTTCGGCAAACTTGGAATGAACTCCTATGAACAGCGAGTATTCTTCCTCCAACTGCTCGAACCCCTTGTGACCAAAGGAGTAGAAAGTCTCCGTGGCATCTCTGGTGCGCCCTTCAAGGGAAGTGAAAGTTAGTTTTTCCAGGTAAAGTCCTTGGGCGAGATTATTTGAATGCAAGGCTTCTATTCTGTCGGTGAACAGGTTGTTGGGGATGGTTTTCTCAGGGTTTTGATAGCCGGTGTCCAAGGTGGACGCAAAGGAAGCAACCGCTTCTCCGAAAATATTTTCGGTTTCCACCTCAAAGGGCAGGTTGTTGGAATCGACGTAATAATAACCCGTTTTGTCGAGGTTGCGTTTTACCCAGTCGGGAAGGTTGAAATCTTGAATGTTTTCATCGGTTATCAACCACCACCACAAGTTCCCGTTCATCGCATAAGACCCCAAGACGGATTTCGAGCTCCCATAAGAGTACGATTCATTCTGAAAGATAACCGGGTAATACCTTTGATCGAGCTTCTGACCGTTGAAGATTGGTATGTTTTCCAGATACGCCCTGGATTCGATGCCATTGATTTCTGAAATTCGGGAACTCCAAAGATCCAGTAAATTGTTTCTTGTGGGACGGTAATCGGGATTCCTTTGAATTTTATCGTAATAGGCTCTCAAGGTATCCTTCATGAAGGAGGGATCATGATTGAGGATGCCCTGAATAACCATGGCGGCTATGCTGTAGCGATCCTGTTGGAAGATGGCCTCTCCGCTCCAAAAAGTTCCGCCACCGGTGTGCTTCTGGTGTTTGATCAAGTCGAAGTTTGCGGCCCCCGATGCCCAGTTCCACCATGGCCCGCCATCAAGAATCAGCCTCGTGTTTTCGTCGTAGGGATAGGCCTCGATGAAATCGTGAAGGATTTCATAGGACAATCCTTCGGCTATTTCCTCGAACCCGCTCAGGTCATCCGAATAGGACCAGTTGTCTGCTGAGTTGCTGAAGGCGTATTTTCCCTTCCACATATGGATCATTTCGTGAACAAGCAACCTTGGCAGCCAGGATTCATCCAAGGATATCGATCGGCCTTGATCCAGGGTCACCCAGGAGTTGAGGGACTGGCTGTCCATGTTGAAATCGCAGACAAAAGTTTCGGCGGGATTTCCCAAAATATCCTTCATGATGGGAATGACCCGTCTCATGAAAGAGAGGTATCTTTCTGTTTGCTCAGAGGAGAATCCGTTGAACCTGAAGGTTATCTTATCGCTGTCCGCAGCCAATTCATTGTCTTCCGGTGGCAGAGGATAATCGGACAGGTCGATCTCGAATTCATCGAAACTTCGGACGAAAGCGCCGGATTCGGGGTTGTATTCGGAAAAACCGCCCCTGAGGATTTCGGAACCGTCCAATTGAAATTCCGAGTAGTTTACCTTGGCTTCGGCCCATCCGTGACCACCGTAATAAAGTTCTCTTGATCCATCCTTTAGCGTGAGCGAGTATCTGCTGTAATTCGAGTTGGATTGGTTGTTATCCCACTTGATGATAAATCCAGATTCATTTTCAATGATACGGGCATTATTGAAGGTTGAGTTTTGGATCGGATATTCAGTTGAGGGCGAGGCAATGAAATCCAGCGGGGGAAAACTTTCGGGATCATTGTAGTCGAAACCATACCTGAATTCCGCCAGATCGGTCATTCCATCTCCGTCTGAATCGGTGAAATTGCCTTCGTATCGCAATAACTGAATGGGAGGTTCCTTGGACTGATCCAGTGTATGGTTCAGTCCTGCAAGCAGATGACTGCAGTTTGCCGCAAGCGAGACCAAACCCAGGTAAAAGAATAAACGATACATAACAATATATGCACTAATAACACAAAAAAGGCGGGTCTGCAAATTCAGCGGGAAATAAAAAACTTAACTTGCAACTAAACGCCAGACCCTCTCAAAGTATCCACGCAGAATGCCATGATCGATGAAAGGAAGGAAGCGCCTTTAGAAAACCTGCTCGAAGAAAAGATTAGAATGGGCTGGGAGGAAGCTGTCTGTAAAAGACTGGCGAGTTAGAAGATCATGTCACAAGCGCAGAAGGCCATCTACAACCACTCGATGCCAGAATCTCCGGCTCCAGAGTTTCTCTCGCTTGGTCATGGAATCTTGCTTTTTGGATCGAATGATCCGAAGGAGTTGATCGTGTCCTGCGCCGAGCATCTCGGCATGACCCCCGGCGATCCTTTCAAGGAAGAGGAATTCGTGGTTCAGAGTAGCGGAATGGGAACTTGGATTCGTCTCGAAATGGCAGACAAGGTGGGGATTTTCGCCAATGCAAGATTCAGGTTTCCTGAAGAAACCATTTGGATGATACTAAAAGGATTGTCGGGATCGGGACCCGACAAGAATCCGTACACCAAAGAAGGCATGACCTGGAGGATCTACGACCTTCTTCCCAAATTGCTGGAATCCGAAAAATCGGCTTTCGAGCCGGTAATTCATTATTTGAATTCAGATACTGGTTTTATCGGAGCAAGCGCAGATCGCGCGTTTCGTCTTTCTCGTCAGATTGCTACCTTGTTTGATTCTTATCTGACTTACCGGCCAGAAATGATCATGAATTGGCAGAATGGAAAATTTCCAGCAGGGAGCGAAAAGTGGCAGGGGATATTATGGAAATCTCTCAGATCTGCATTTGAACAAAAGTCATTACCGGAGATTGTCCTTCAAATTAAGGATATTGACCGACCTTTGGCGGGGGAATGGTTGCCCGACAGACTATCCGTATTCGGCATCTGTACGCTGCCCCCCATTTTCATGGACGTTTTAAAAGCCTATGGACGATTCAGGTCTTTGCGAATTTATGCGCTGCAACCTGCCCCCGTAATGTGGGGTGACGTACAATCCGGAAAGACGTTGGAAAAATGGAAGTCACGAGCAATCGAGCGCGCAAAATCGATCTCCGGCATTGCCATAGACGAACAAAGCCTGGGAGAGGAATGCGGAAACCCGCTCATTGGATCACTGGGCCGCCTTGGCCGGGATTTTTTCAACCTGCTTGTCGATAGAGATGCCCATGATTTCCCTCTTGAATTTCGCAGGCCGCAGGGAGACTCTCTGCTTGCCAGGCTTCAACGTTGGACCTTCGAGGTCTTTACGCAAAACCCAGAAGAGAAAAAAATTTTTTGCAAAAGCGATCAGTCCGTAACCATAAACAGTTGCCATGGCCCGATGAGAGAAGTCGAGGTCTTGCGTGATTTTTTGCTTCATCGGTTTGCAGAGGATCCGACATTGCAACCAAAGGATGTCTTGGTGATGATGCCTGACCCAGAGCTGTATGCGCCTTACGTAAGAGCGACGTTCGAAGCGATGGGGGAGGGAATGCCGCAAAAGTTTCCGTTTTCGATCGTTGACCGTTTACCCAGGCAGGAAAGCAATCTGATCGATTATTTTTTTGATTTACTGGAGCTTTTTGAAAGCAGGGTCTCAAACAGAGAAATTCTTGATCTGCTGGACTCGAATCCATTGCGAGAAAAGTTCGGTTTGGAAGAAGATGACGTTGATGCCTATCGAGTTTGGATTCGCGATTGCAATGCATACTGGGGCTTGAGCGGGGAACACCGCGCTCGTTTCGGTTCGGTAAATACCAATGAACATACCTGGTTGCAGGCAATGGATCGTATGGCTCTGGGTTTTTGCATGCGTTCAAATGGCAACCGCATATGGGGAGGAACCATGCCTTACGACGAAATTGAAGGTCAGAATGCATTGCGTTTCGGAAAATTGTTCAAAGTGATTGATCTTCTAAGCAAGTTCGAGAAAGATTCCGCATCTGATAAAACACTCTTTGATTGGGCCCGATTTCTGACTGAAATCATCAACGAATTTTTCCCTTCGGGCAACGATACGCTTCTGGACAGGAACCGTATCCAAAAAGCAGTCAATGATTTAAGAGGGTTATATTTTCCGTTGGCGCAAAATACGTTCGTTCCCCGGCAGGTCATCAGGTATCATTTGAGTAACGTCATTGAAGCGGGTACGAATAGCGGGCAATTTTTGAGAGCAGGAGTGACCTTCTGTGGATTGCGCCCGATGAGGAGTGTCAGCGCAAAGATAATTTGTTTGATCGGCATGAACGACGGAGCCTTTCCGAGGCAGGGGCTAAAACATGGTTTTGACCTGTCCGGAGATCGACGACCCGGTGATCGTTCGGTTAGAGATGACGACCGTTATTTGTTTCTGGAATCGATATGGTGCGCCAGAGATTTTCTTTATCTCAGTTACGTGGGGCAGTCGATTCATCATAATCAACGAATTCCACCTTCCCTTGTAATCAATGAATTGCTCGATGGAATAGATAAATTAGTTCAATTTGATCGACTTGAGAAAGGCGGCGCCGGTGTGCGCGAAATGATGATTAATCAACACACCTTGCAGCCTTTCGCCGCAAAAAACTTTCTGGGAGAAAAACTCCCAAGATCATACTCCCTGAATCACCTTCGGGCTGCCCAGGCCCTGTCCTCATCGAGGCATGAAACACCGCTCTTTCTCAATGAAAAGATGATTGAGACGGAAGAGGCCGCAACGGAATTATCCTTGGATCAACTGGTTCGCTTTATTGAAAACCCGCCTCGATATTTTCTGAAATTCAGAATGGGAATGAATTTATGGGACGAAGAGGCGCCGCCTGAAGAATCCGAGCCTTTTGAGTTGGGATATTTGCAGAAGTACAAGCTGAAGGATCGTTTGCTTCATCTTTCCCTCGAATCAAAAGAGAGGATTGATCTTTTGGCAATGGGAAGAGCGGAGGGATTGTTGCCCCCTGGCAACTTGGGACTTTCCTGCTTCAACGAAGTTTGTCGAGAGGTGGATGAATTTGTCGAAAAATGGGGCGCCGAATTAATCGGCAAAAGAGAAGATCCAATCGTAAGAAAACTTGAATTCAGTGGCATCGGTTTGAGCGGTGATTTGCAACCTTTTGTCAATGGAGTGCAAGTCCTCTTTCGTTGCGTCAAGGAAATCAAATGCAAAGACCGCTTGAGGGCTTGGGTCCTGCATTTATTCAGTTGCGCATGCGGAAATAAAGTCGAGACGAGGTTTTACACCTCTCAAAGCAAACGTCTTGTCTTGAAACCGATGGACGTTGGGGCGGCTTCGGATGAAATCGATAAATTAGTCCTGCTTTACAAAAGAGGATGGTCCGAGCCTTTGGCGTTTTTTGCCGAAACCTCGTTTGCATATGCGCAGGAGATGATTTCATCGGGTTGCGCCGAAGCGGCGGCTGAAGACGAAGACCGGAAACAAAAAGCGCTGGATCATGCGTTAAAACAATGGAGCTCCAGTTCCTTTCATTCGGGTGAGGGAGAAAACAGCGCCAACCAAATTTGCTTCAGCAAGGAAGCTATTCATGATCCTGATTTTTCATCCCTTGCTTTGGCGGTTTACGAGCCTTATTTCAAAGCGCTCGAATCGGAGAGGTAATTGTTGATGACTGTTCCTGAATCGTTTGATCCTTCCGGTGCTGAAATCAACAAAGGGGTATCTTTGCTTGAGGCGAGCGCAGGAACCGGGAAGACGTATACCCTGGCAAGAATCTTTCTTCGGTTGATTGCCGAAGAAGGAGTGGCGATCAATAAGATTCTTACGGTTACTTTTACAACTGCTGCGACCGAAGAGTTGCGGGATCGGATCAGAACATTATTGGTGGAAACTCACCAGAGTTTGCTCGGGGAACCGTCAATTGAAGAGGACTCCGTACTCCAAAGATTAAGAAATCCGCCCGGGCAGGGAATTACGACAGAGGATTGCCTGCGCAGGCTCAGACTGGCGATTGCATGTTTCGACGAAGCAATGATCAGCACGATTCATGGATTTTGCAATCGTTTGCTCGTGGAAAATTCCTTTGAGACACAGACACTTTTTGAAGCTCAGTTGAATCCGACCCCAAACGAAATGATCGCCGAGGCAGTCAGGGAGTATTGGCGGGATAAGTTTTCCACTGGTGATCCATTGCTGAATTGCGCTGCGTCCAGTCAAATGGTCAGTCCGGATGGGATGGTCGATTTTATAAATGCATTGCCACGAACCCAGGATTTCGAATTTGGCTTTTTGGGTGATACGGATGCAAGCGCTGTCGGAGATTTATTGCTTTCAAATTTCCGAACTTTAAAAAGGGCATGGCTCGATGGACGCGCTGCCTACGTCGACTACGTTACGAATTGTCTGGCGAAAAATGCGCGAGCTAAGAAAAACTGCTCCCGGTACGTTCGGGTTTTCGACCAAATTTTTCGTGATAATCAAACCACGGTCACAGGGCTTAAATTGTTGGCGGACGTGTGCGCGACCAATCTCAGACCGTTAAAGGATTTTCTGAATGTGCCGATGCCGACTTTTTGCGAACAGGCAGATTTGTTTTGCACGACCCTGGAAGCCTTTGGACGAGCGGTCCGGGTGGATTGTGTAAATTATGCCGAAAAGAAGGTAGCGGGCTGGAAGGTCAAAAGCGGGCTGATGTCATTCGACGATTTACTCGGTTTGACAGCCAAAGCAGTTGCCGATACGGGCCGAAGCGGAGAATCCTTGAGGCTTGGGTTGAGGCAATCTTTTGATGCCGTTCTAATTGATGAGTTTCAGGATACTGATCCAGTTCAGTTTGAAATTTTCAGGAGAGTATTTGGAGACACCGAAAACCATTGGCTTTTTCTAATTGGTGACCCCAAGCAGTCGATCTACCGATTTCGTGGGGCGGACTTGGAGGCCTATTTTGAATTTGCCCGCAAAACCAATGCGAAAAAGTATTCCCTGGGTACGAATTATCGTACTTCCACGCCATTGGTTGAAGCGGTGAATGCCTTTTTTTCCCAGGTGGAAGATCCTTTTCTGCACAAAGAACTTCTTTTCTCCGAAGTGAGACCGGATGCAGGTGGGCGGGCCGATGAAACAAAGGTCTATTCCGAAGGAAACCTTCCTCGGGAACCACTTGTGATCCGAGAGGTTAAATGGAAAAAACAATTAAGCGCCAACGAAGCCAGGCGCATCATACGAGTTGATATGGCCAATGAGATTTATCGACTTCTGGCCAAAGGGGAAGTCGGGGAAAAGAGAATAAGGCTTCGTGATATTGCAGTCTTGGTTCGTAGTAATACGGATGCCGTCAATACATGGAAATACTTTCATCAACGAGGGTTGCCTTGTGTGGTTTTTACTGACGTAAGTCTGTTTGAATCTTCCGAGGCGAAAGAACTTTTATGGGTGTTGGAAGGAATTGTTGATTCGAAAGATGAAAAGGCAATAAGGCGCGCTTTGGCCACCGGATTGTTGGGGAAGACAAGTAGGGATTTCAATGCATGGCAAATGCAACCTGAAAAGTGGGATTTGTGGATTTCGAAATTCAAACAATACTTTCATTCGTGGCGAAGGAAAGGAATCTTCTTCGCCTTGAGTGAAGTGCTGGCTGACACCGATGCAATCCCCAGGAACCTCGAACGAGCGGATGGCGAAAGAAGAGTGACAAATTTCTTGCACCTGGCTGAGGTCCTTCACCAAGCGACTGCGCAAAATCCATTGTCTCCATCATCTTTGGTGATCTGGTTGAGAACTAGGATCAATGAGAAGAACACTGCGTCGGATGATTTTCAATTGCGTTTGGAGTCCGATTCGGAAGCGATACAAATCCTTACCATTCATAAATCCAAAGGCCTGGAATATCCCATTGTTTTTTTACCTGGTCTGTCATTTCCATCAGGTAAGAAAGATCCTTTTTTCAAGTATCATCGGGAAGATGGAAAATTGGTGATTGATTCAGCTTCTACCGCCCGACCGGAGGCAAGAAATCTGGGTTCGCGGGAAGAGGAGGAAGAGGATGCGCGTATTCTTTACGTAGCTGTCACGCGCTCGGCTTCGAGGTGTTACTTGTATCATGCCCCAGTTAAAATTTCTGCAAATGCAAAATTACCCGCTCAGGTTAGAATCATGAATTCGATCAGTTCGGGCAATCAAGGGGCAAGCGGGGAGCATCTCGCGGGATTAAATGAGAAAAATCAGATATCCGATCCGGTGAACGAATGGATGGAAAAAAAATCGGTTGCCGTTCAGTACGGTGAAATCGAAAGTGCTCGAGAAGTTGATCAATCAAATGACTTTGGGGTTGAAGAGAAGCCCGAAACTCCTCTTGAGAGGGAAATTTGGGACAGTGAGAGAAAAATATCCGGAGCTAACCTCGTAGAGTCTTTCAGTGGATTGACCAAGCAGGTTGGCTTTGATGGAAAAGACCTTGATGGAGTGGTGTTTGATGAATTCTCTCGTGGTTTCAACAAGAGCAGTGAGGAAGCATCGATATTCAACTTTCCGGCGGGCGCAAATGCCGGGAACTTAATGCATGATATTTTTGAGAATCTTGAATTTGCGGACTCTTCGACTTGGGAAAGATTGGTATCGGAAAAACTGGTTGAGCATAAATTCGATTCCACCAAGTGGAGCTCGATTGTCTTGAAAATGATTGATAACGTGATGACTTGCGAATTACCCGGAGGGATACGATTGCATGCCATCGGGAAATCCGATCGTCTTGCGGAAATGGAATTTCATTTTCCGTTGAGTCCGGGTTTTCTTCCCGATCTTGCAGACCACCTGCCCAAGGATTGTATACTAAGAAGATATCTATCTTCCCTTAATCGAAATGATTTCAATGAAATAGAGCAGCAAGGCTACCTCAAGGGCTTGGTGGATTTAATTTTCAGGAAAGACGGAGTTTATCATGTTCTTGATTGGAAATCAAATTTACTGAGTGATCGATACGACGGGTTTGCCGGACCGCAGATGGAAAAGGAGATGCTTTCCCATCATTACGTCCTGCAGTACCACTTGTACGTCGTCGCATTGAACAAGTTCCTTGAGAGTCGAACGGACGAGTATTCCTACGAAAACAATTTTGGTGGAGTTTATTATCTTTTTGTCCGTGGGATGCAGGTTGGGTCAAACTGTGGAATTTATTATGATTTGCCCAGTGTTGAGACGATAAGGACTTTGGATGCATTTTTGAGTTCCGCAGAATGAATGCGTCTTTATCGTCTTCAAAGGATTGGGAATTTGATTCTGTCGCCAGTGCAGTGTCTTCCTTTTTCGAACGGCAATTCGAGGAGGATGGTTGTGGAAAGGTTGTCGGCAAATTGGCCAAGAGGTTAACCCTCGAAGCATGCGCCGGGGGCAGTTACCTTGAAGAAAAAGATAATCATGACTTGTCTGATGATTTTGCTTCATTGCCTGCAGTGGGTGGCGAGGAAGATGGTACGCCTATTGTCAGAACAAATGATGGCAAGTTGTATTTACGAAGGTTCTTCGAATATGAAAAGTCAGTTGCGCAATGCATTCAGTCTAGAATAACCATCAATGGGTCCCCCGAGTGTATTGATTTACCGGAAGAAGAATTTTCTTCATTGGATAACGATCAGTTCAAGGCCGTGAAACGGTCCATGCAGGAAAGATTGGTTTTTCTTTCAGGTGGTCCTGGAACTGGCAAAACAAGAACCATAGTGGGCATAATCGTCGCGCATCTGAACGAAAACCCTCAAACCCGCATTGCGATGGCCGCGCCTACAGGCAAAGCGGCATATCGAATGCGCCAGTCTGTTCTCGAGGCGATGGCATCTATGGAAATTCCTGAATCCACTCGTCTGGCTTTATTGAATTCGATAAGTTCTCATACTTTGCATCGTTTGCTCGGTTCGGTCCTCGGGTCCGTTGATTTCAAAAGGAATCACAAGAATCCTCTCCCTTATGACCTGGTTATTGTTGATGAAGCTTCCATGATAGATCTTACGCTGATGGCAAAGCTTTGCGATGCGCTTGGCGATGAATCCAAGCTTGTTCTCGTCGGGGATGCCGATCAATTAGCGCCGGTATTAGGGGGAGGAGTCTTCAGCCATTTGATCAATTCCTCTTCAAATTCCGGAAAATTAAACAACCACATTGCTTCCTTGCGTATTAATCATAGAAGATCAGGTAGTCCGATTGCCGAGGAATTGGATGCGCTCTGCGGATTGATCAGACGTGGCAGCGGTGAAGGCGCCTTGGATTTCGTTCATTCCTCAAGCGACGCCTTTTCTATGATTGAATCATTGGATGACGGGCGCATCTCGCAATTGCTAAGAGAAGAGTTTGATCCTTTCATCAACTCCGGAAGTCCTCGGCGCTGCCTTTCCGTACTGGGCCATTTTCGCATTCTTTGCGCACATAATCAGGGAAGATTCGGAGTGGACGGGTGGAATAATCGGGTTCGGAATCTTTATCCCGATGAAACCAATCAACCTATGCCCGTGGTTATCAACCACAATGATTACTCATTGGGGTTATTCAATGGCGATGATGGAGTTATCCTCAATAATTACGCTTACTTTCCTTGTGAAGATGGATTGCGTAGTATTTCATCTTCTAGATTACCAGGGCATTCATTAGGGTATTCGACCACCATACACAGGAGTCAGGGCAGCGAGTTTGATCGGGTGCTTATCGTACTTCCACCCGTAGATTCTCGCCTTCTTACCCGCGAGCTTCTTTACGTAGCGGTCAGTCGGGCCAAATCAGGGGTTGTTTTGGTGGGCGATCCTACCTCCTTGATATCTGCAGTGCAGCGAAGTGAGAAACAAAATTCCGGCGTTTTGGATTTGATGAATCATTCATAGCAACCAAGGCATGATAACGTAATTTCCTCAGCGTTTTGACGAGCAAGGTCAATGGTTGCAGCTTTGAAACTTTGGTGGAGGTGGCGGGAGTTGAACCCGCCGGAGAGTCTGCTTCTTGCCCACTATCTATCTATGATTCAGCAGTTTTGTCAGAGGTGTTGACTGAGATATTGACTGAGATTTCTGACAGGGATCGTCAGATTCTGGTCACGGTAGTCA
>JAYOCQ010000034.1:0-17265 GCA_038105525.1 Opitutales bacterium
CCTTGCCGGTTTCCTCGTGCAAGAGAACGTTATTGAGCTTGGTATCGTTGTGCACGGTACGGGTGGGAAAATCCGCACAGCGAATCAACCCGGCAAGATGATCATTTTCCTGAGCAAAGGAAATCAAATCGGCTGCCTGCCCTGCCCGACCGCAGGCGTCCTGCTCAACCGCTTTTTGAAAGGTCTGGTAGCGGGACTCGGTGTTATGAAAGTCAGGAATGGTCTCGATCAGGGGATCGTTGGGCAGGTCTCTTAATTGATACTGAAAATCCCCAAAAGCATAAGCGGCTTCAAAGGCATGTTCGCGGGACTCCGGAACCTCAAGAGATCGTCCACCCGGCACGTACTCGGTGACCCGCCAGTAGTTCCCATGCTCACCGGTGAGATAGCTGGATCCATCCTTGGCAGGCACGAGCGCGAGGGTCTGCAAAGTGGTATGTCCATCTGTATGTTTTTGAGAAAGATGGCTGGTCACTCGGGCAAAGTTATCCATCAATGATACGGGATCCTTGAAAACGTCGTGGTTGATCCTTTGCAGGGTGTACCGGTTGGCTGAGTCAGTGCTTACCAGAAAGGTATCGTTGACGTTTCCGTTGCCGAAAGGTTCTGCCGATTCAGGAGTGCCATCCAGATGAAAAAGGGATGCAAGCTCAAGCAGTTCGCTGGAAGAAAGATCTTTCAATTCCACCATACTCAAAATTTTCGCGGATGGGTCAACGTGAGAAAATTTGCCTTCTTAATTTGATTGATTCCCCCCTGAAGAAAAATTTAATCAAAAGCATGAGCAAGCCTACCCTCGCCCTCCTGATCCTCCTTCCTCTTCTGGCGAAAGCCGAACGACCGAACGTCATCTTCATTCTTACCGACGACCAGGGATACGGAGACGTCAACGCTCACGGACATCCCTACCTCGAAACCCCTCACACCAACAAATTGCGCGAGGAAAGCGTGAGTTTTGAAAATTTTTACGTCAGTCCGTCCTGTTCGCCCACTCGGGCCGCTTTGCTGAGCGGCATGCACGAATTTCGCGTTGGAGTCACCCATACCATTCCCCCTCGTCAACAATTGGATGAGAAGGTGGTCTGCCTCCCGGAACTCTTGCGGGATTCAGGATATCGTACCGGATTCGTAGGAAAGTGGCATTTGGGGGGATCTCCGGGGCCGGAAGGTCAAGGATTCGAATGGTGCTCGACCAATCAGGCCGGACCTCTTCAACATTTCGACGCCGTTTTCGTACGCAATCGAAAAAGAATGGAAACCAAAGGATACAGGGAAGACGTCTTTTTCGACGAAGCCATGACTTTCATCGAGGAAGCCGGCGACGATCCGTTCTTTTGCTACCTGTGCACCTACTCTCCGCACACACCCTTGGCCGCTCCGGAAAAATTCATCAAGCCCTTCCGGGATGCCGGACTGAATGATACTCATGCCACTTATTTGGCGATGGTGGAAAACATCGATTACAATCTCGGTCGCCTGATGAAATTTCTCAAAGATACCGGGCGAGACGAAAACACCATCGTGATCATGGTAAACGACAACGGAGTTACCGAGGGACTGGACGTATACAATGCGAACATGCGCGGGCCAAAGTGCTCGGCATGGGAGGGAGGCACACGGGCCTTTTCCTTCTGGAGATGGCCGGGCAAATGGAAGCCAAGAATCATGGGAAACCTAACCGCCCACCTTGACGTTTTCCCCACCATCTGTGAACTGACCGGAACCAAAATCCCTGCAAACCTGGAACCCAAACTGGAAGGTCATAACTTGCTTCCCTTGCTTGAAAGCGAGGGGCAGGTAAAGGACTGGCATAAGGACAGAATTCTCTTTCATCACGTCGCTCGCTGGCCCAGCGGATATGCCGAGCATCACAAGTACGCCATGGCAGGAGTACGCCAGGGGAATTTCCTCATGCTTCGCAGTCACCACTGTGGAAATAAGGACTGTCTCAAATACATGAGCCAGTGCATGGCTCTACAGGCAATCGAGAAGGGACGAACGGTCCATACCTATGCTTACGGTACCGCACAGTATCACTGGGCAGTCAGTCCGAAGGACAAATGGGTATTGTTTGATGTGAAGAAAGACCCGCAATGCGAGAATGATTTGGCGGATAAAAGGGCTGGATTGGTTGCCAGACTGGATAAAGCCTACAGCAAGTGGTGGGATGATACCTATCCGGAAATGATTGCCATGGGTGGAGATGCCGGCAATCCGGACGAAGGCAGACAGGCGGCCCAAAAGAGCTCCAGCTGGAAAGGAAAAACCTCCGACAAGGAGTAGCCTGCGTCTTGCGGAAGTTTGAACCGCTGATCCTATTTTTTCAGCGAATCACCCAAGGCTTTCCACCTTTGCAGTCTTTCGATGATGGCGGATTCAGCTCCGGAAGGTTTCGGCCGGTACAAATCAAGCGGCTTTTCAAGGTATTGCTGACCGGAAACGTTCTCCGGAAATTCATGGCTGTATAAATAGCCCTCCTCTCCTTCCTCCCGGTTCTTGCGGTTGCGCCCATGACGGTCGCGAATGGATGAGGGAACGTTCTGCACCGGTTGTTCGCGCAAAACCCGCTTGGCTTCCCCAATGGCAAGAGTGGCTGAATTGCTCTTGGGACAGGTGGCGAGAAAGAGGACGACATGGGCGAGGTTGAGCTCGCACTCAGGCAACCCGATGGTTTCGCATGCCCGAAAGGCGGCATCCGCCATCAGCAGGGCCCGGGAATCAGCCAAGCCAACATCCTCGGAGGCAAAAATGACCAGCCTGCGAGCAATGAAGCGTGGATCCTCTCCACCAGCAAGCATCTTGGCCAACCAGTAAACCGAGGCGTCGGGGTCGTTTCCGCGCATGCTCTTGATCAGAGCGGAGGCGGTATCGTAATGCTCGTCCTCTCCGCGGTCGTATCGCACACCCCGCTCCTCGGCAAAGGCGACGACGTCCTCCTCTCGAAGCTCCACCCCGTCAGCCAAACCCTCGACGAGTGTTTCCAACAAGTTGTAGGCCCTGCGCATATCCCCTTCCGCCAAAAGAGCCAGGGTTTTGAGAACCTGATGAGAGGCTGCGCACTTTCTCGCCCCCAATCCCCGATCCTCATCCGCCAGACAAAGGGTCAACGCGGATACGATTTCCTCCGCAGTGAGTGATTTAAGAGTAAATAGATGCGAGCGGCTGAGAAGCGGATCGATGACGTAGTAACGGGGGTTGTGCGTGGTTGCTCCAATCAGGCGGACCTCGCCGGACTCTACGTCGGGAAGAAGAAGATCCTGCTGGGCCTTGTTGAAGCGATGTATCTCGTCAACGAACAGGTAGCACTGGTCGGAGCCATGGTAACGAGCGAGCTTCAGAGTCTCTCGGAGCTCTCCGACGTTGGAAGTGACTGCATTGACCTTGAGAAGTTCGCAACCGCCCTCGAGCGCGATTACTGCAGCGAGGGTAGTCTTTCCCGTTCCGGGAGGACCCGCTAAAATGAGATTGCCCACTCGGTTTTCGCGAATGAGTTTGGGAAGAAGGCGGTTCTCTCCGAGCAGGTGTTTCTGACCAATGATTTGCCCAAGGTTCGATGGACGCATGCGCTCGGCCAACGGACGCCGCTTTCCTCTTATGCCAATTGGTTGTACAAGTGAAAATTTCATGTTCCTTCGGCTGGTCATGCCTGCTCGTCCATACATGATTGCATCTTGAGGTCAAGGCAAGGGAAGAGAACGTGAAAATCTTTGTTTCGGCAAGCGGACCCAATGATCCAAGGGTGTTCATAAAATGAGCAGGCCAAACGATAGACAAGGTGAAAAAACAATCAATTTAGAAAAGACGGATACTTTGGCGCGGGTTATGCAAGAGTGTTGGAAGTCTTCATAAGACAAATCCTAAACAACTGAATATTAATAACTAATATAAAATGAAATTCAAATTCTTACGAAATTTGCGCTTAATTCCTTCCCTGTGGAAGGTCTTGCTGTATGCGGTCCTTTTCGCATTCGCCAATGCCATGCCTGCTCATGCGGATGACCATGAGAATGGGCCTGTCGAGGAAACCGTCGTCGAGGAAGAATCCGGTCCGGTCGACGATTATCTTGAGCTTCTCGAAGCCCAGGGAGAGTATGCGCCGGCTTATGATTTCTTTACCACCTCCATGTTATGGACGGTAATTGCAGCGGCTCTGGTCTTCCTGATGCACCTGGGATTCGCCACCTTGGAATCGGGCCTGTGTCAGCAGAAGAACACCGTGAACATACTTTTCAAAAACGTCTTCATCATTTCGATCGGAATCCTGACCTACGCATTTTTCGGCTTTAACACGCACTACCCGGGAGACTTCAACGGTTGGTTCAGTTGGGGTGGGCCTATCGGAGACTTGAATGCGGAGGGTGGAGCGACTTGGGGATACGGTGGCCTCAGTCTGGCCATGACCGGTTATGGTGATTTCATCTTCCAGGCAATGTTTGCCGCCACTGGAGCCACCATCGTTTCCGGAGCAGTAGCCGAGCGGGTCAAGCTTTCGGCCTTCATGATATTCGCTCTTCTTTTCGTTGGTTTCGCTTACCCGGTTGCCGGTTCCTGGCACTGGGGAGGAGGAGTTTTGGCCGAGCTCGGGTTCAAGGATTTCGCCGGTTCCACCGTGGTGCACGCTTTCGGAGGTTTCGGCGCTTTGGCCTGCGTGATGGTTTTGGGTCCTCGTCGCGGAAAATACACCGCCAGCGGCATCAAGCCCATTCCCGGTCACAACTTTCCACTTGCCGCCATCGGTGTATTCCTGCTGATGTTCGGCTGGTATGGATTCAACGGAGGTTCCGTTCTGTCTGCGGAACCTGCGGCGCTTGGTCTCGTTTTCACGACCACTACCTTGGCTGCTTGCGCCGGCGCCGTGGGATCCATGTTCACCTCCTGGTTCGCTCTCAAGAAACCTGATCTGTCCATGGCTCTAAATGGAATTCTCGCTGGTTTGGTTGGAATTACCGCAAATGCAGACGTCGTTTCGGTAATGGACTCAATCGCCATTGGCCTGATAGCCGGCATCATCGTCGTCTTCGCCATCACCTTCTTCGACAAGTCGAAGATCGACGATCCCGTAGGGGCAATCTCCGTACATGGCGTATGCGGTGTGTGGGGCACACTTGCAGTAGCCATTTTCGGGGAAGGGTTTGACTTCATGGTCCAACTCCAAGGAGTGTTGCTGGTCAGCGTCTTTGCCTTTATTTTCTCCTATGCGGTGTTTTCTGCTCTCAAGGCGATCATGGGAGTGCGAGTCACCGAGGAGGAAGAGGAACGTGGCCTTGACATAACCGAACATGGGCAGGAAGCTTACACCAAGTAAATTGCCCGCGTCTTTTACGATCAAACAAGAAAATCCAAAGGAATTATCATGAAATTAGTCAAAGCAATCATCAAGCCCTTCAAGCTTGAAGAGGTCAAGGACGCCCTGTCCGAAATCGGAGTCGAAGGAATGACCGTATCTGAGGTCAAGGGCTTCGGCCGCCAGAAGGGCCATACGGAGATTTATCGCGGAAGCGAATACACCGTTGATTTTCTGCCTAAAGTGAAGATCGAAATCGGCATCGCCGATGACTTGGTCGACAAGGTCATCGACGCTATCGTCGGAGCCGCTCAGACGGGAAAAATCGGCGACGGGAAGATCTTCCTTCTCCCCATGGAAGAATGCGTGCGCATTCGTACCGGAGAAAAGGGAGACGAGGCGCTCTAAGCCAGGCGCATCGCCCAACGGAGTAATCATTTCACTTCAAGCGATTCTCCACTCTTTCAAAGCCCGATCCGAAACGGATCGGGCTTTTTCTTTTTTCTGTCAGGAAGGCTGGACCCTAAAAATTTGTAATTGCTCAAAGGGGTAAAATTTCCCTAGGCTCGACACAATCTTCAGTCACCCAATCACGAACCACTAAAATTATGATTTCCAGACTCCTGCTCGTTTACTTATGTTTCGCTCTTGCTCCTTTCGTTTTTGGCCAAGATGCAGGAACTTCCAACATCGGCTCCGGGGATGCGACCATTGCAACTGCAGATGCTTTTGCGGAAAACGAACCCTCTCTGGACAGTGGCAACACTGCCTGGATGATTACCGCCACTGCTCTTGTGTTGTTCATGACCCTGCCCGGCCTGGCCCTCTTTTACGGTGGATTGGTACAATCCAAGAACGTGCTGTCTGTTCTGATGCACTGCTTTGCCATCGCCTGCTTGGCCTCCATCATATGGTTCGCCGTGGGATACAGCCTTGCCCTTACGCCGGGAGGAATCGGTGAAGAAGCCAGAAGCTGGATTGGCGGAAAAGGAGCGTTCTTTCTTCAACACCTCAGCATTGATTCGCTCAACGGGGATCATCCGGAAACGGTGTGGATCATGTTTCAGATGACTTTTGCAATCATTACTCCGGGGCTCATCGTCGGGGCCTTCGTAGAAAGAATGAAGTTTTCTTCCATTCTCCTTTTCAGCGGCTTGTGGCTGATCGTTGTCTATTGTCCTGTGTGTTACTGGGTATGGGGTGGCGGCTGGCTGGCCGAACGGGGAGTGATCGATTTTGCCGGCGGCATCGTGGTTCACGCCACCGCCGGGGCTTCCGCCCTGACCTTGGCCGCGATGCTCGGACGTCGCCACGGGTTTCCCAGATCCCTCAAACCTCCGCACAGTCCGGGCATGGTCATGACGGGCGCCGCCATGCTCTGGGTGGGTTGGTTCGGCTTCAACGCTGGCAGCGCCGCTGCGGCCGACACTAGCGCCGGAATGGCCATGCTAGTCACCCACCTGTCCGCAGCCACCGCCAGCTTGGTGTGGATGCTTGTGGAATGGCGAAAGACCGGCAAGCCCGGTCTTGTGGGAATCGTCACCGGCACCATCGCCGGTCTCGCTACGATCACTCCGGCCTCAGGAAGCGTCGGACCAATCGGAGCCATCATCATCGGAGCTTCCGCCGGCATTGTCTGCTACTATGCCTGCGGATTCGTAAAGGAGAAGCTCGGAGTCGACGACTCCCTCGACGTAGCCGCGGTTCACGGCGTCGGAGGCATCCTCGGAACCTTGCTTGTTTCCTACCTCGGCTGGAAAGGCGAACTCGGTGGTTTGGGCATCAACCACGAACTTTGGAACGACCAATTGATCGTACAAGCCCAAGGATGTCTGGCAGCGGTTGCCCTCTCGGTTGTCGCGACTTACCTCATCGTCAAGGTGGTTGGAGCAATTACCTCTGGCATCCGAGTTTCCGACGACGATGAAACGAAGGGACTTGACCAAGCCGAACATGGCGAGAATGGTTATTCCTTGAGCTAATTTCCTCTTCAAACAACCCCGAAATTTCACTCTTATGAAACTGATCAAATCCATCATCAAACCATTCAAACTGGAAGACGTCAAAGAAGCCCTCTCGGAAATCGGCATCGAAGGAATGACCGTTCTCGAAGCCAAGGGCTTTGGCCGTCAAAAAGGCCATACGGAAATTTATCGCGGAAGCGAATACACCATCGATTTTCTGCCCAAGGTAGTGATTGAAGTCGCAGTGCCTGACGATATTGCCGACAAGGTGATCGAAACCATCGTCAAAGCGGCTAAGACCGAGAAGATAGGAGACGGCAAAATCTTCGTACTTCCCATCGAACAAGCCATTCGGATACGTACCGGAGAACAGGGAGAAATTGCTCTCTGATTCAATGATCTGAATAGGGGCGGATTTGCCTCTATGCAGTTTACCTGTTCATCCCCCTGCCGACTCGGCTCTAGTTCAAGGCATCCAGGGTCCAAATCAACCAAGCTACGGTTGCGTATATCGGAAATGCCATGAATTGGCGGAAGGACTCCATCCATGCCCCGGGCTTGGGCAGTCCCTTCAGCCACTTTGGATAAAGGGACAGGAGCAGATAGGGAAAGGAAAGACCCAATGCTACGCAGGTAAAGACAAGCAAAGACGACAAGGGATGCATGGTCAAAGCCGCCCCGACGGCCACCCCGAGGAAGGGAGCCATGCAAGGAGTGGCCATTACCGTAGCCAAGGTACCTGAAAGGAAGCTTCCCAATAATCCTGACCGTCCGGCGAGGGATGCCCCTAGCCCACTCATTCGGTACCCGATATCGAAAACGCCGCTTAAACTGAGTCCGAATACAAAGAGAAACCAAGCAAGCGCCCCGACGAATATCGGTTCCTGCAACTGAAAGCCCCATCCCAGTTCCTGATTCAAGCCATCCCGAAGAACCAATAGGATTCCTGCAAGCAACCAGAAGGACAGAACCACTCCAGCGGTGTAGACCATTCCATGACGCAAGATCAGCGACGAATTTTCTCCGGCTTGCTTGACGAAACCCAAAACCTTCAATCCAAGCACCGGAAAGACGCAAGGCATCAGATTGAGAACGATTCCTCCGAGAAACGCCAATCCAAGAACAGCCAAATATCCGAATTTCCCTGCTTTCTTTTCGGAATGCCTGCCATGAAGAACGGCTTCACGAACGGATTCCTCGGTTAGAATCTCGGGAAGGACGACCGGAGGAGCGGATTCACCCTGCCGGCTTTGATAAAAAACGTTGAAAGGAACGCCTTCTCGCCCAAACCGCTGCAAGGAAGCAAGAATGGAGGGGTCCCTCTTTGTCCAGTCCGCCCGAAGGAGTCGAACTTTCCTTTCCATGAATGCAGCCTGCAATTGCTTCGATTCATAGACACGCTTGTTGACCTGACAGGACAAACACCACTTCGCAGTGTAATCCACGAAGATGGCCTCCCCCTTTTTGCGCAGATCGTTTTCCAATCCCTCAGACCATGGCTCCCATTTCAGACCGGAATCCTCAGGTGCCTTTTCGTTATCAGAAAAAAACAAAGCCGCTGAAATCACCAAGGCAGACAGCGCCAAAGTCAACCAAGCCCCGGAGGGGACCGATGGACGCTGGGACCGGGCATATGCCCATGAGGCCATCGCCACAAAAACCAAGCCCATGAGAATTCGAAGCAGGAAGTACTGGTCGCCTGCGGATTCTTTTACGAACGATGGGGAGGAAGAGGAATCCATTTGAACCGAAGAAACGATTTCCGCTGAAAGATTCCATGGCTGCTTCAAACCGGAATGAGCAAGCACTCCCTCCAAGTTCTTTGGCATCGATTCTGCGTGGCCTGCAAAGGACCAGCTAAATTGAATCTCCTTGGAGTCGACTCTTTCGGCTTGCATGGCGGAAACCCCTTCTGCGAACGGAAAGAATTCAAAACCGGAAGAATCCAAATTTTCAAGCATGGCATGACGGATAGAGAGCGTACCTTTCTCCGAACCGGAAAGATTCGCCTTTAGGATCGCTCCGCTTGGAGCAGGCTCCGGAAGAAGCAGCCTGCCAAGGTTGATTTCCGCAAGATCAGCATGTTCGATCTTTTTTTCCGCTCTTTCAAATGAATAGGTCAGGGTTTCTTCGTAGGGGATGCAGGTTTCATCACTGCACAACAAGGCCTGAAAAGTCGCACTGACCACGAAGACCGAATTGTTCTTTGGGGTTTCGGTCAATCCCGGGGAGGTTCGAAGGCGGGCGAACAGACTGAAGTCTCCTTCAAGCACGAAGCCTTTTACTTCTTCCTTGTCCGAAAGACGGGGAGCAGGAAAATGCAAGTCGCTGGCTTCCCAACCTGCAGGAAGCGTCCATGCAACGGTCGTAGGATATCCGGTGCTTCCTGGATTTTTCCAGTAAACGCGCCAACCAGGAAGCAGGGAAACCTTGATCCCCACCCAAACCTCGTCCCCGGGAGCAAGGCCGGAAGCCTCTTGAAGGGAATCAAGTCGGATCATTCCTTGTGAAGTTTGTCCGTCAACGGAATTTCCCCACATGGGAAAGCACGCACACAGGAGGATGCAAAAACTAAGCAATCTGAGCGTCATCGGCGCTATAGGAACAAGCTAGGGAAAGAGACTAAGATTCCCTCGAGTACTTTCGCAGAATTCTGCCATTGAGGCCTGTAATGCCGAGGGCCATACCACGTGCTCGGGCAAGACCTGAAACAGGAAAACTCTGGGAATCTTGGAGTTGACCAATTCCAATCCGTCGAGAAAATTTTCGAAGGCTTGCTCCCACGGAATGGAAACCTGACGAGATGAGTTCGGAGCGTTCGTTAAATCGAGCCCAAGTCTCTTCAGGGCGATTTCCTCCAATTCGGATTGATCCTTCGGCAATCTCTTGTCCGATTGCAGACTGACCAGCCAATGCCTGGCGGTTGTGCGAATCATGGAATCGAGCTCATTGGGGATGATCCTGGATTTCCCGTCAGCGGTAACGCTTTTCTCCTTCATCCGCAAACCTTCGAAATCCCCCGCAGGAACCTCATCCGGCGAAAATGCAGGCATGTTTCCGGCGAGAAAGAAAATGAGGTCCGGATCATAACTGATGGCCGTTGCCAATCCATACCATGGACCCACGATTCCGGGCAATGGATTGGCGTACAACAACTCCTTGGGATAAAACTGGTTCCTTCCCTCCTTCAAGGTTTCGGGAGAAGTTCCCAAACTCGCCAACCATTCGGCAGCATAACGCTTGTTCTCATCATTTGCTCGAAGGATGGTCTTGCCCAAAGCATGCGCCTCTCTCAGATTCCAGCATAGCACCAAATTGAAATAGGAGTTGGGAGAGAGCTTGGTGAGTGATTCCAAGACTCCCAGTTTCATTTCCTCCAATCGCTTGGGACCGTCCGCATCATTGAACTGATAAGTTCCCACGTCCAAAAGATAGACCACGTGCTTGGCCTCATATGGGCTACCAAGAAATTCTACGGAGGAGGCAAGGTCGCCCCCCTCGGAGTTCAAGGGGAGCGTGATGGCAGGCCCCGACAAGGTGGAAAAGTCGGTCGACCCCGCGCTTGTTTCCGTTTTGGAGGAGGACTCTTCACTTTGCGCGATTCCGATGGATTCGACTTCCTCGATCAATTCCTGCAAAGGAGGAACGGTCACGGAAGACCGAGTCGCGCCGGAAAGATTTGAATCCTTCTTCCCTTCCGGATCTGAGACGGTGGAGAATAATCCGCTCAGGGAAGCGTCACTGTCCAAAGGGTTGGAAAATTTCCAAACGAAAAACACGATGGCCACGGACAAATTGATCAAAAGGCTTAAAGTCAGAAGTAGTTTCAGGTACCAGGGCGCCCGGTGGACCTTTCGCGTCTTTACCAATCTTTTCGGAACTTGAGGCTGATCGAATATCTCCCCACCGTTTTTGATCAGCAGGTCATGCCAGCCGTCGAATTCTACGGGGTCGACTCCGTATTTCCTGCACTGTTCCTCCTTGGGAACGCCACGCAAAAGGCATTCCAGAACGATTCTAAGTTTTTGGTCGCCCGTAAACTTCCTCGACATGCCCAAAACCTAGCAAAGCAGATGGTGTCGCGCAATCGCCAATGCGCAAACTGCCGCAGTCTCCATCCTCAAAGTCAAGCCGCCCAGACCAAAGAGACGGACGCCCGAATCCTCGGCCGCTTTTTCCTCCTCCGGCGCCCATCCGCCCTCGGGGCCGATCAAAACAGTGATCATCCCACTTGCCACTGCAGGCGAAAAAGGAGTGTTTCTCTGGCGCAAGCTTGCCATCCAGCACTCTTCATCGGATTGCAATTCCAGCAAAAGAGAAGAAAAATCAATCGGATCGTCGAAATCAGGCAGCCAAGAATTCCCCGATTGCTTGCATGCTTCGCGAGCAATCTTGTCCCAACGCCTTTTCTTTTCCTGCAATTTGGAGTCAGGAACCCTTCCTTCCGTTCGTTTGGAAATCATCGGGCAGATTCTCGAAGCCCCAAGTTCCGTCATCGGACGAATCAACTCCTCCCATTTGCTCCCTTTGCCCAAGGCAACAACCATACGGATAGGTACGGCCGGCGAGGGCATTCTCTCGGCTTTCAAGACACGAGTCCAAAACTCGTCCTTGCTCACCTTGATGCATTCCGAATAAAAACGTCCGCCTTTTCCATCGAGGAGCTCCACTTTTTCTCCGACTTGCAGACGGAGGACTTGAGCAAGTCGCTTCCCTTCGCCTTTGGACAAAAGAATCTCCTCTCCAACTTCTTCGACGGGCCCTTCTACAAAAGCTCGGAATTGTCTGCTCATACCATTACAAGGTAGAAAAAATACTGCTTGCTTGGCAACTCTACACCATGCAAGGGATGAAACCATGACTAAAACAACGAGAAAGGCTCCATGCGTATAAGCGGAGGAAAGGCTCGAGGAATTCCTCTGAGAATCGACCGGAACAGCGGAATTCGTCCGGCGCTAGAACCAGCGCGCGAAAGGTTGTTTTCCGCTCTGGCTCATTGCCTGCCTCAAGCCAGAACTCTCGATCTTTTCGCCGGATCGGGAGCTTACGGCCTGGAAGCCTTGAGCAGGGGAGCGGCCGAGACGACCCTGGTGGAAAAAAACCGCAAGGCATTTGCGAATCTGGAAAAAAACTTGGAAGCAGTCACAAGAAGCGCTCAAATTGAAAAAGATCGAGGAAAGCTGCTCCACTGCGACGCCGTCGACTTTTTGGCCAAAAACGCCGGGCCACCCTATGATTTGGTCTTCGTCGACCCTCCTTATTCGGAATTGGAGCTTTTATGCCCAAAAGTCTTTTCGCTTCTGCGCGAAGGCAAATTAATCGAGGAAAAGGGATTGGTGATTCTGGAGGGACCCGCCGAGCGGACGATGGAGTTTCCTCATTGGAAATTGGGAAGGACGATAGGAAAGGAAAAACGCGGCAGTCCCGTGCATCGCATTTATCATCCTTTGTTTGTCGACCAATAGGGAACGGAAAGCGCCCCAAGGGCCGCAACCATGGCCGTTTCCACTCGCAAAACCCTAGGCCCCATATGACGAAAAAGGTAACCGCTCGACCTCAGCCAACGACGTTCACGGTTCGACCATCCGCGCTCCGGACCAATGGCCAAGAGCAAGGAGTCTTTCGGCGCAAGTTCCATCGATTCCAGGCTCTGCTTCGACTCGTAAGGATCCAAGGCTAAACGTACGTACGTTGTCCGTTCCACAACTTGCTCCACTTCATCTAGGCTTGATACGCGGGAAAGACGGGGCAAGTGGCACGCAAAAGCCTGTTCGCACCCCTTGATCAGGAGTCGCCGCCATTCCTGATTCCAAAGCGAACTGCTTGCATAGGAGGATTCGCTCTTGTCCGATTTGAAGAAGATGATTTGTGAAACTCCGCATGTAGCCGCCTGTTCGATCAGCTTTCTGCAAGTCTGCGGACGGGAAAGTCCCACTAAAACCGATATTGGCAACAAATCCGAATCATGGGGAGGTTCCCATTTGGGGAGCAATCGCACCGCCCCTCGATGCGTCCATTCCACCTGGGCCTTCCCTCGGGGGCCATCGATGACTCCAAGATCGACCCTGTCTCCGGTCTGAGCGCGCAGAACCTTTTTTAGATGCAAGGCGCGCTCGTCTTCTGCGGACCACTCGATTTCCGAAACGAGCCTTTCAATGAGAAAAAGGTTCAAAGGGCCGTCAACCACAGAGCCTGGTAGGGACGAAGCTCCAGTCTCCCCCCCTCCCATCTGACTTCCCCCCCCGAGATCAGATCTCTGGCCGCTCCAGTTACAAAAAGTTTTGAAACTTCCGAGGAGGGAGGGATCATACTGGGTTCGTCCCTCAAGTTAAAGAGGCAAACCACTCTTTGTTGCTCATCAGTAGAGGTTCGGGCAAGACCGAAAACCCTGTCCCCTAGGTCAAGAATTTCCTGCCCGGCATCAGGATGAAAGGCTGGAATCGAAGAACGCTTCCGCAAAGTGGTAACCAGCCAATGGAACACGCGTGAACCCGTGGCGTTTTTCTTGTCCAAGATGGTTTCGAGCTCGGATAGTTTCCACTTCTTTCGATTCAAGGTGCGAGCCCGACCGGTCTCCGCCATGCCTTCATGATCGTTCAGGGTGGCGCACAGAGAATGAAAGTAAACTGCCGGAATGCCCTGGAGGGAAAGAGCGATCGCTTGCGAGCAGAGAAAGCGAGCCTCGCTCAAATCCGAGCGAACGGGATCCGAAAGGGCGGAGAAATAAGTGCAGTTCAACTCGTAAGGTGATTCGGAACCATCTTGCAATCGACGCATCGACACCTCGCCTCCCTTGTTTTTGATTTCCTCTGCAAGTGAAAGAATTTCCTCGTCTGATAAAATGCCTTCCAAGGGACGAAGTCCGATGCCGTCATGACTGGCTGTAAAATTGACAAACCGGCACCCTTTGGGCGGAGAAACCAAATCAATGGCCCAACGACGCAAATGCTTGCTGGTTCCTCGAAGCAAGCCGTGCAAAAGCAAAGGCGGAAGAGTGAACTGATAAATCGCATGAGCTTCGTCCCCTTTGCCAAAATAGGAAACGTTTTGCTCATGGGGAACGTTGGTCTCGGTAAGAAGAATCGTCTCGGGAGCGACCACCTCCACAAAACTGCGGATCAGTTTGACGATTTCGTGGGTTTCTGGAAGGTGCAGGCAATCGGTGCCTGCTTTTTTCCACAAGAATGCAACCGCATCCAGACGAAGAATGCGACAACCCATGGACAAATAGAAGAGGATCAGGTCAAGAAATTCAAAAAGCAAATCCGGACAACTCCAATCCAGATCGACCTGATCCGCGCTAAAAGTCGTCCAAACGGACTTTTCACCGCTTCGCGTCTGAAACCGAGTGAGCAGGGGAGAGGAACGGGGTCGCGCCACGGCGGACAAATCTGCATCCGCATCCCCTTCCAGCACGTAATTCTTACCGGGTTCGATTCCGGAAACGAATTCCCTAAACCAGGAGCTTTTTGATGAACAATGATTGAGAACCAGATCAAACATGAGATGAAATTCCTCACCGAACCGCTCGACGTCAGACCAAGTTCCATATTCTTCGCCTACCTGCCGATAATCGATCACGGAGAATCCGTCATCCGAGGACCAAGGATAAAATGGCAACAAGTGCACCGTGGAAAACGCTCCCTTCAGACGACGACGACAAAATTCGCTCAAGACCTGCAGAGAAGACGAGCCCTCCGACCGAACCATGTCCGCGTAAGTGATCAAAATCACGTCCCTTTCGCTCATGGAATTGACAGAAGGCTTGGAAGAGAGCCCTACGCCAACCCCATACCTACCGATCATCTGGTACAATCTTTCCAGCAAACGATCGGATCGCTCGATTCCGTAAAGCTTGACCAAGCTGCGACGAAGCGAACGCAAACGCGTGCTGGACACGTGCTTGATGACAGTTTGAGTGAAATAGGTCATGGCATAGAGGGTCAGTAGCCGGTCAGATCTGCGATAAAAGCCCTCAGGTTGCTGCGAATGGTCGAATAGGAGTAGAACTGCCTGGCAACTTGATAATTGTGACTGACGATTTCTTCTCGTAAATCGGAATCCGTCAGAATCCTTCGGACCTGTCGGGCAATCGAAGGAGTGACGAATCCATCCATGGTAAGCAAACGAAAGCCCTTTGGTTCGATGTCTCGCACGAAAATGGAATAACGGTTGATCAAAACCGGCTTTCGAAAATAAATGGCTTCCAGCAGAGCGTTCCCAAATCCTTCGTAAGTACTGGGATAAGTTACGAAATCGGCATGGTGGTAGAGGTCCCACAAGGTGTAGATCTTTTTGCCTTCGGAATCATAATGCCTGACTTCTCCAACGCGGTCAGCCACGACTCTCATGTCGACGCCCTCCTCTTTTGCCAATTGTCGAAGCATACCCAAATATTCGAATCCTTCGTCACCTGCTTCATGCGAAATCACCAGTTTGCACCTCGAATCCTTGAGCAAACTGATCAACTTGATCGCCTGCTCGATTCCCTTTCGAGGAACTACGCGAGTCGGTTGCAGAATGAAGAAGTCCTCTTCGCTCAGTCCTAGTTCACTCCGAACGTCGGAAGAATAGTCGTCCGCTTGTTCCGGCGGGTTCTCAAAATCAAACACGTTGGGAATCACCAGTGATGCCCTGCCCTTTCGCAAGGCCAACTGCTCCTGCGCTTCCTGATTGATCACCACGTCTCTCATGTTTCCCAACTTTGGGGGAAAACTCATGTCCAGGTACTCCGGTATGCAATTGACCGAAAATCGGGTCCGCTCCCAGTAAAAGTCGTGATGATGAGCGATGGCGGGCAATCGGGTTTCGGATAGAAACTCCGTCAAAGCGATGCCCAGTGGTACGTGCATGGGAATGGCCAGACAGTTTTGAGGAATAAGCAAATCGATGGAAAACTTTTCCACGAACCGATAAATCGTACTCTTCAGGTAGTCGGCGAGGGCTCGAATGCGTTCGGTGACGAATCGGTCTCGGCTTTCTCCCTTCCATATTCTTTCGTTGATCCATTTGTTTTCAGCGAACCCGAAATAAGCTTCTGGCACAAGGTGACTGATTTTCGGATTTCGATCGCTCAGCCCGCTGTACCAATAGCTGACGTGATGATCTTCCCAAAGAACCTCCGCCCATTTGGCGCTTTCGAGAGATACTCCGTCCTGACCGGCAAAACGTGTGGAGAGGAAACCTATGTTCTTGGACATCGGACGAAATCTTTGAGCGAATGACCCATGAGTGACACCATTGGTGTGATGCAGGAACCTCCGATTGATTTCAACCTTTAAAACGATTTCTTCGGTTAGGCTTTGCAAAATAGGCCGAGTATTCTTATTCGAGAATTAGATGTCATCGAACCCAACAGGCCTTGATTGCCAACTAGAGGAGATTCTTTCGGACTTTTCCGATCGAGCGCTTGAAATTCGGCGAAATCGAGATGCGCTCCTCACCGATGCGGTTATTCTAGGGGAGATTCCATCTCCCACCTATGACGAAAACGATCGGATTCGCGTAATCGTGGATCGTTTTCGGGAAAACGGTTTGACGTCGCCCGGGGTAGATGAGTTTGGGAATGCATCCGCTCAACTCTCCGGCTCACAAGGGCAGTCGTGTATTTTGATCATGGCTCACGCCGACAGCGTATTTTCCTCCGAAGTCCGACACGAAATTCAGGTAGGAACGAATTTCATGACTGGGCCCGGCATCGCGGACAATGCCCTCGGTCTTGCAGCCATGATTTCACTCCCTCGAATTCTCGATGAATTAGGCATTCGCTTGAATGATGATCTGATTCTTGCCGCCAACGTCAGAAGCCTTGGCCGAGCGAACCTCGAGGGGGCCCGAGGCTTTCTCGAAACCATGAGTTTGCCGGTCAGGGCCGGGATTTGTCTGGAGGGAGCCACCTTGGGTCGCTTGAGCTATTCCGGCCTGGGTACCTTGCGTGGAGAAATCACCCTTCAGGTGCCCAACGATTACGATTGGAAAAGATTCGGTGCTGCAGGTGCTATCAGTCACCTTACCAGC
>JAYOCQ010000035.1:0-16313 GCA_038105525.1 Opitutales bacterium
GTGCACAACGATACCAAGCTCAATAACGTTCTCTTGCACGAGGAAACCGGCAAGGGCATCTGCGTGGTCGATCTGGATACAGTGATGCCCGGTTGCGCCCTGCACGACTTTGCTGATCTTGTACGCACCGCAGCCTGCTCCTCGGAGGAGGATGAACCCGATGTTTCCAGGGTTCATTTTCTGCCTGATCGTTTTTCCGCTCTGGTCGATGGCTACCTCGCTGGGGTGCGGGATATGCTCGAGCCAAGAGAGATCGAGCGTTTGGCGGTCTCCCCGCAGGTGATTACTTATGAGCTATCCCTGCGATTCCTCACCGATTTCCTTCAGGGTGATTCTTACTTCAAGGTCAAGCGACCTGGCCACAATTTCGAACGTGCCCGCGCCCAGTTTCAATTGCTTCGCTCGATGCAGGAACATGCCTATGTGATGGAGGATGCAGTTTCTTTCTCCCTTGCTTATGGAAATCGTTAACTGATCCTTTTAATGCCATGAAGAAACACCTTGCTCAATCATTCTTGCTTCTCCCTCTTTTACCAGCCTTGCTTATGGGGGGAGACCCTGCCGAGCAACGCCCTAACGTCGTGCTCATTTTGGCGGATGATCTAGGATGGCAGGACGTCGGGTGCTACGACTTGGACGAACCCACTCCAATGGAGACCCCCAACATCGATTCTCTTGCTCGAAACGGCGTACTCTTCCGTCAGGGATACTCGCCGGCTCCCACTTGCGCTCCCACCCGTTGCGCCATCATGAGCGGCCGGCACCCGGCGGTTTTGCAAAAGACCCACGTGGTGGGGGGCAATCCGCCAACGCCCTACAATATGGAGGCACATCCGATCATGGATCCATGGTACAGCGGAAGGCTGGAGCTCGAGGAAGTGACCATCGCGGAAGCCCTGAAGAAAAACGGATACGTATCCGGGCACGTGGGAAAGTGGCACATGGCGATTGATCACAATGCATTTCCCCAGCCCAAGGATCAGGGTTTTGATTTTACCCGCGCCCATCTTGGGGAAAGTGCGGCAATGCATCCTCATCGTCTGACCGGGTTTGCGACCTCGGCTTCCGATGATCCCTACCAGTTGGATGCAGATGGATTCCCCAAGGACCAGACCACCCTTGATGCGATCGAGTTCATGGAGCAGTCCAAGACACAGCCTTTCTTTCTCTACTATGCAGCGTGGTTGGTGCATACCCCCATTCATAGCCGGAGCAAGGAACTACTGGAGAAATACTGCAGGAAGTTGGGTGTGGATTTCCCGACCGATCCAAACGGTTGGCCATTGGAAGGGCAGAAAAACCCGTATTATTGCGCCATGGTGGAAATGTTTGATCATTACGTGGGCAATTTGGTCAAGTATCTCGAAAATACCGATGATCCCCGCCGGCCCGGGCATAAGTTGATGGAGAATACCTACCTTGTGCTGACTTCTGACAACGGTGGGATGGAACAGGTGCCGGGCGAAATCATTACCGATAATTATCCGCTGGATCGTGGGAAAATCAATGCGAAGGAGGGTGGGGTGCGTGTGCCCTTTATCGTTGCCGGTCCCAATATTCCCAAAGCAAAAAAGAGCGAGGTGATGGTAAACGGGCTGGATTTCTACCCGACCATTCTTTCCTGGACGGGTACGAAAAAGCCCGAGGGACAGAATCTGGATGGTGCGGATCTGTCCACCCTGCTTTCCCAAAATCCAAAAAATGGAGACCTGGTGAAAAATAAGCAGGGAGAGCCAAGAAACACCATGGTGTGGCACTTTCCCCATGGCGTTGCCCAGCAGTCCACCATCCGGACGGGTGGGTGGAAATTGATCAAAAACTGGATGCGTGGGCGTCCGGAATACGAGCTCTATCAATTGCAGTCCGATTATCCAAAAAATCCAAAACGCGGAGATATTGAGGAGGCCAAAAACCTCGCGGAAAAAATGCCGGACAAGGTGAAGGAAATGAGCACGGAATTATTCCGCCGTCTCGATGCGATGAATGCATCCTATCCCTATCAAAATCCCAACTACAAACATTCCCTGCCGGGCAAGGACGACATATGCAAACCAATCGAAAACGGACGCAAAGGCAATACGGTCTGGGCAAAGTTCGAGGAACGGGGAGCCAAGGTGACCACCGGCCAATTGCTCTACACCCTCAACGGGGGAAAAAAAAGCGAGGAGTGGTACAGGGTGCCTGCCAAAGTGAAAGGGGATCGTCTTGAGGCGGAATTACCCAAGGGCGCCACTCATTATGTGTTCAACCTGATTGATGAGAATAATTTCTTGGTATCCTATCCGCAGATGGTGGATATGCTGACCGCTGGTTCGCGTAAGCCCAAGGGCGCTTACTCTATCGAAGCTTTTGCGGTAAAAGGAAAGTAAAACCAGATTCGATCATGCCCGCAGCAGGGGTATGGCTGGTCAGGAAGAGTGGGTACGAATAGCCAGGTTCTTGAAAATGGTGGCGTGTTGTTCCTTGGGCTTAGCCAGTACCTGCTCAAACGCTTCGATTAAATTGGACTGCAGGTCGATCAGGCGACGGGCGGAAAATTCCTTGACCAGTCCAAGCAGACGGCCCAGGAACCAGGGGTTTTGTGAAAATACGTTGAGGGTGGTTTTTTCACCGGGATCTTCAAAGTGGCGGGCATGCTTGGCGGCGAGCCGTTCCAAAAGGTCCTTACTCAAGCGGTCATGGGGATTGATTTCCCCGCCATCCGCAAGCACACGCAATTGAATAAGCAGACGGTTGCGATTTTGCAGGGTGGCCAATAGCGGCCGGGCGTCCTTGCCTTGAAAAAAGTGTCGATCGATGGCCTCGAGCGCCCAGTCCAACTGGCCGGAGAAAAAAGCTTCCGATGCTTCAAAAAAATCGCCTTCCCCGAAATCCGGCACGAGATCGATGATCATTTGTTCGGTGATCACTTCTTCCTCGGATCCGAGGTAGGAGGCGAGCTTTCTGGTTTCCTCCACCCCAAGTCTTGGATGAGCCCCGATTTTCCCAGCCAAATATTCCATGGCCCCCGAACCATATTTGACTCCCAATTCTGAAGCGGTCTGCTCGACCAAGCGCCGAAAGGCGTGATCTTCATTTTCGCTTTTGGCAAGGTCATGGAAATCGGAATGCTTTTGCAACCATTTGACGAAACCGTGGCCTCGATGAACCGGACATGCCGAGAGAATGACTTTAGATTCGCCTAGGTTCGTCAGGAAAACCTTGGCTTTATCCAAGGCATCTTTGGAGCCTTGAGCGGCTCCCGTCTTATTTTGGTTGATGAAGTTCGCTTCGTTGATCCAGACGAGTTTCCCCCCTCCAAACAGCGAAAGCGTTTCGGTCGCGGCTTTTGCTTCGGAAAGGATGCGGGTGGCGTCATCGACCCTTTCCGCTCTTCCATCGATGATTTCACGTGACAAATCGTCCGGAAAATCCTCAACCCATTCATCAAATACTTCCTGAGCCGCTTTTCGTACCAAGTATTCGTCGTCTCCAATGATGGAACAGAAGGAACCGGATGGCATGACCGAACGCTGGGGAGAGGATTGGAGAACGAGGCTTACAGGTCGAGATTGCCGACTTCGGCGGCGGCAAAGACCTCCTCCATTTTGTATTTTCTGAGTTTTCTTCGCATCCAATCGAGAGCGGCTGCGGCCGCTCGCCTCCGATTCGACGCGCGGTCTCCGCGTAAGTTCAGTTTCTTCGCCCAAACGCCCAGGGGCGATGCATAGCCAAGATAGATCGATCCGATCGGGAGAATTTGAGTGCCTCCGGTGGGACCGGCGAAGCCGGTGATGCTCAGCCCGTAGTCGGCCCCGAATCTTTCGCATGCTCCGGTCGCCATGGCGATGGCGATTTCCTCGCTGACCGCTCCATGTTGTTCAATCATGATTTCGGGCACTTCGAGAATCTGAACCTTCGCATCATTGTGGTAGCAGACCGCTCCGCCGTGAAAGACCTTGGAAATTCCGGGTATTTCCGTAAAGGAAGACGAAAGCAGGCCTCCGGTGCACGATTCTGCGACTGCCAGGGTTTGATTGAGGGAACGCAGTTCGCGAAAAATCACCTCGGCCAATGATCGATCTCCAAAGCAGACGAAATCTTCACCAAGGGCTTCGCGACACAGGTCTCCCAGTCGCTGCAGGCCTTTGTCATCGAGAAGATCGGAGTCCAGTGAGCTCAAACGCAAATCCACCAGCCCGGCATGGGCGCAATATCCCACGACCAATCCGGGAGTGTTGCTCAGCAAAGGATGGACTTTTTCCGCAAGAGCGGACTCACCTATGCCGGCGGCCCGCAATTGCAAGTAGCAGTCGATTTCCGGCAGCACTCCGGCTGATTGAAGCCGAGGTATGACCTGTTGTTCGAACATCGGACGCATCTCTCTGGCGGGGCCGGGCAGCATGACCAGAATCTTACCTTGCTTTCGCAGAAACAATCCGGGAGCGGTGCCATAGGGGTTGAGAAGAACTTCCGCATTTTTTGGGCGGTAGCATTGACGAAGATTGATTTCGGGCATCGGGCGTTCCAATTGTTGGAAACGACTGCGGATGGAACGTTCCACTTCTTCGTCATAGACCAGTTCCTCGCCCAAGGCCTCAGCAATGGATTCTCTGGTAAGATCGTCGGTGGTTGGGCCTAATCCTCCGGTTGTCACCACTAAATCCGATCTTCTCCATGAATCGGAAAAGAAGAGTTTTATGTCTTCTGCTTTGTCGCGGATGACAAAGTTGGCGGTCGGTTCGATGCCATGGTGAGCGAGTTGGGAGCCGAGGTAAGTGAGGTGGGTGTTTTCTCGAATGCCCAACAAAAGTTCATCTCCCAAGGTGATGGTTTCTACGCGAATGGTTGAGGACATGAGAGGTAAAGTCGATCAAGGTTGAGCGCTCGAGTTAAGGACGTATGATGGCAATCATACAACCTACGCAGGATTCCAAGGATTGCCAATGCAAAATGACAGAAGAGAACTCGCCCGGATCATACGATCGTTGCCCCAGGTCTCGGGCGTTTATTTGATGAAGGATCGGTTGGGGCAGGTAATATACGTCGGCAAGGCCAAGAATTTGAAGCGCCGGGTGTCCAGTTACTTTCAAGGTTCTCGTCGATTCGTCAGAGCGCAGCCCAAGATTTCGGCCATGGTGGAAATGGTACGGGAGATATCGATCCATCAGACTCGTAACGAAACGGAAGCCCTTTTGTTGGAAGGCAAGTTGATCAAGCAATACAAACCCCGCTACAACACCGACTTTACCGACGACAAGCAATTCCTCCTGGTTCAGGTGGATTTGCAAAACGAGCTCCCCAAGTTTCGATTGTGCCGGAATCGCAAGGATGACGGATCTCATTACTACGGTCCTTTCGCTCAGGCGGGAATGCTGCGTTCGACCCTGAGCGAAATGAGAAAAAGATTCGGGATCATGCTGGCAGACGCCAGGCCTGAAATCCTGGCCGATGGAAAGGTTCGCCTGTATGGGGATGCCCGAGCGGAAATTTTCTCAGGACAAAACGACACAACTGTCGATGAATACAGAGAACGCGTGCGTTCAGCGTGTTCTTTTCTCGAAGGCAAAGCCAAGGTGTTGCTTGCGGATTTGCGCAAAGAGATGACTAGAAAAGCGGAATCATTGGATTTTGAAAAAGCGGCCGAACTGCGCGACCTGGCGACTGCTTTGTCCAAGACCGTGGGCAGAACTCGAAGGTTTGCCAAAACTTGGCCAAAAGAGGACTGCCTGGAAAAAGCCGGATTGATCGCCCTCCGCGAGATTTTGTCGATCCCTGGGGTTCCCGATTGCATCGAATGCTTCGACGTGTCTCACGTCTCGGGCACTTTCGTTGTGGCCTCGATGGTCCGGTTTGTCAAAGGACGACCGGATCGAAGGAGTTATCGGAGGTTCAAGGTTCGGGGGGTGTATGGCAACGATGACTTTCGCTCGATGGAGGAAGTCGTTTTTCGGCGTTACGGAAGATTGAGAGACGAGGGCAAGTCCCTGCCCGACCTGGTGGTGATCGACGGTGGAATGGGACAGGTTCGAGCGGCGCGGCATGCCTTCGAGCAATTGTCTTTGCAAGCTCCTCCACTGGTGGGTCTGGCGAAGAAGGAGGAGGTCATGGTTTTTGCTGAGGATCGGGAGGATTTGAAACTTTCGAGAAGAAATCCCGCCTTGCGACTTTTGCAACGACTCAGAGACGAAGCCCATAGGTTCGCCAACCGTTATAACGCCGACATGCGCAGCAGAAAAATTCGAGAATCCGTCCTCGATGATTTTGTCGGTCTTGGAAAAGTCAGGCGAAGCGCCTTGCTGAATCACTTCGGATCCATCGAATCACTGAGAAGGTCTACCATGGAAGAACTTCAGGACGTGGATGGGATCGGCCCAGTGATGGCCGAACGCCTGCATTTTTTTCTCAAAAAACGCAATCCAAGCTCGCCCCGATGAGCAGGTTGCCCCAGTTGCTTGACCTTTTGGGCTTTTCTTAATTTTGGTAGTTGGACAGAATTGTCTTTTTTGCATGAAAAAGAGGGGCAAATGGATCAAGCCAATTTCTTGGATAGGGGCCTGCATGATATTTCTCATGTTGTTTTTCTCGATTGCATTGCCCGAACTTTTGCAAAGCGGCGCGCGTCAATGGGCTCGTTCTGTCTTCCTGTCCGATCTTTTCCTCAAAGTGGACCATGCCAATCCTTGGCATGCTCGGTTTTCCAAAGTTTCCGGAGGATCGGAACGGATTGATTTCAATCTTGATCAGGCCGACCTCACTTACGATCCGCTGGACGCATTGGACGCAAAACTTGAGTCGATTTCCTTGTCCAGGCTGTCGGTTCTTCTCAAAGGAGACCTATTGAACGAGCTGTTGGGTCGATTCGGCGAAAGCAAAGAGGCGGGTTCCGAATATGATTTTGAAATACGAAGTCATTTGGCATCGCCTCCCTTGCGGCACCTTCGCTTGAGGGATGCCGAGCTACTTCTTGAAACAAGGCATGGGATCAAGTCCTCTGCGTTTGACCTGGAAGGAGACTTTCACGAGGGCCTCGCTCAGTTGCGCCTGGATGGAAACCATTCCGGAGTTCCTTGGTTGGCTGACCTGACCTTGGTACAGGAGGATCAGGATCTTTTCATGGGCGCCGGTGTGGCAGTTTCCGACTTGCGCAACTTTCCTGAGGAGGCGCTTTGTCTGATTGAATCGGAAAAGGAAGAATACGCCTGGTTGCGAAACTCCCTTCGGTTCGAGCAAGGGCGCATGCAAGCCAATTGGACGGGCCGTTTGGAGGATTCCGAAGTGCTGGATCAGTTTCTTGAGGTCAATGCCACTGGAGTCGCTTTGGCGATCTTAGGGGAAGTGATCGAGCTGCCCAAGGCATTTCTGTTTTTGAATCCTCTCGAATCCGGTCACCTCGATGCATCGTTCTTTGCCAACCTGAGCTGGCGTGACTGCCTCGATATAAGGGGGCTTAAGATCAATTTGTCCGACGAAGGATCGGAATCGCGAGTTTCCGGGCGCTTGGAAACTCTTCGCTCCGGTGGCGCGTTGCCTGAAGTCGAGGCAGTCGGTTTGGTTTTTGAAGGCATCGAGTTCGCTTATGACGAAGAGGAAACGATATCGGGCATCCGCCGGGCGGATCTCCGGTTTTCCTCGCTTCATTTCGAGTCCGGTTTGTACAACCTTTATGACGGCGAAATCGAAATTGAATGGAAGGGAGAAGATCGATTTTTCCTTTCCTTGCGCAAAGCCAACGGATCTTTTCCCTCCTTTGGGCTGAATTTTCATAACTTGGAGTATTCCGGAGAAATCTCTTTGTCTTCCCTTCCTTCGCTTGAAAGTGATCAGGTCTTGAGCGTGGAAGAGGCCTATGTCGGAGAGGATCTTAAGATTGAAGACTTCAAGCTGATTTTTCAAACGGAGTCCTCCAAGCGAGTCGAGGTTTCCGAACTGGCTTTTTCATTTGGTGAAAATGGAATCTTGCTTAGTCCCGCCAACCTCGTATTTGAAATGCCGGAAGATGCATCGGAGCGAATGAGGGTCGGCTTTTTCGATGCGGTGGCTTCGTTTCCCCCGGACAACGACTTTTCCCTTGCGAAGATTCGGGGAAACTTGGCCATCGAATCGTTCGATCCGCTGGAAACCAACGGTACTCAAGTGATTCGATTCGAGCTTTTTTCGGGCGAGCGTGAATTCAAGGACGGAGAATTCAGGTTTTCCGTGCTTTCCTCGGGTGAAGTCAAGATCGAGCAGGTGAGAATCGATGCCTTCGGAGGCGTCGTTTTCGTTCGAGAAACCATACTGGGCGACGGCTCCGAAAGCCTGAATTTTCAAACGGATTTCATCGGCTTGTCCGGCAAGGAATTGCTTGCTTGCTTCAAGGACGTGGACGCCGAATTGGAAGGAAACTTTTCCGGATACCTCGATCTGTCGCGCACTCAGGCTCAAGGGTGGGACTTTTCCGGGGGGCAACTTTCGCTCGATTCGAGCGAAGCAGCATGGTTGTCGCTCAAATTGAACGGGATGCTGACCAAGGGATTGGACCCGAACAGCTCTTACTACGAGGAAAAGCTGCTTACTGAAAAAGCTTTGGAGAAACTGGAGTTGTCCAACGCGGACGTCATGTTCAAGGTGTTGGAAAACGCAGAAAGAGTAGTGGAAATGAATATCCGTGGAGATGCGGAGGTCGATGGCGAATCCATCAGCATCGAATACAAGCCCAAGATCATCGTCGGCTTGCAGACTCTATTGCTTCAGGCCGATTTGCAGGGGCTGGGAATCCTGAGATGACCTTTGCTCTTTCCGATTGATTGCTGCCGGGCAAGCGTTAAGAAGGAATCGTGAGAATCTTTTTCCTTGCAGCGTTTTTGCCGATCATCTTTTCGGGTCTTTCATGCACCATGGTCAAAACGCAGCATCACATCACTTTGGATCACAACATCACCATCAAGATAGAGAAGGAAGTGAACAGTTTTCTCGACGAGCTATACACCGATGAACCCACTGACAACTGATTCCAGCTTATGAAAAAATCCCCCTTTCTTCTCTCCTTGTTTCTTCTTCCAGCTTTGCTGAATGCCTCTTCCGATTTTTCCGAGCGAATGAAAGCTCGTTTGAGAGAGGTTCTGGAGGCCAAGGACTCCGGTCAAGTGGGCGAAGGAGTCGACGGTTACCTGCACCTGCGGGAAGGGGGCGGCGCATCCGTCCTCCAATTGGTGGATTCCGAGAATGCGGATCGACGATTGCTCTTCGCCGATCTTGCCTCGAAAACCGGAGGCAAGCTGGAAGAAGTGGCTCGACAGTTTTCGATTGGAATGACCTCGAAAGCGAAACCGGGCCATTGGTTCAAGACTTCAGCCGGAAATTGGGTCCAAAAGCCCTAGGTCGCCCCAACGATTTCTCCTTCCACCTTTCTCTTGCGGGACTCTACGATCATGGCCCGAATGGGCTTCCAGAGGAAATCGGAGTCAATGGTTCTCCTGCGTCAACCGACGCTTTCGCAGGAGTTGAATTCGATCCGCCGGATGGGCTTCCCGTGAATGAATTTTTTGTCCCGGCATCGTGAGGAAGTGAGCTTGCCGGTTAAGATTTTTCATTGTCGTCGCGACCTTCCTAGGCAAGGATGATTGGCAATGCAGGAGGTGGTGAATCATTTTAATGAAAATCCTTTGTTGGGATTGCTGGCCGCTGCATCGCTCATTCTGGCGCTCTTTTGGATCCTGAAAAGCATCTTGCGCATATCTTTGTTTTTGCTCGTTCTTTTTGCCCTATACGTGGGCTACCTCCATTTCTTCGAAGAATCGGGACAGCCGGTAATCGATGCCGAAAGAATCTCTCGATTAAAGGATCATGCCTATGAGTTGATTCCCCAAGACCTCAATCTTTCGCTGTCTTTTCCAGATTCCAATTTCACTCGGCCGCATCTGGGGAACTGAGTGCGGAAGCGCGTTGTCAATCTTGCGTTTTTTTCCTCTCTCATGAAAACTCCCTGGCCGCTCTACCTTGCATGGAAGCATCTGTTTCCCAGTCGGAAAAAGTTTTCCTTCTTCTCTCTTTTGGCCGTCATCGGTGTTGCTCTCGGGGTAAACGTCATGATCGTGGTGGTTGCCTTCATGAAAGGTTTTCAGCAAAAGTTTCGCGAGGACATCATTGATGCCCAGGGCCATGCCAGAGCGATTCCCCTGAGCAGGAACTCGCAATGGCGAAGCCTGCAAAGCGAGCTGCTTGCCCGATCGGAGGTGAAAGCCGTTTCGCCTTACCTGCAGGGTCCTCTTCTGCTTCGCAACCAAGAAAGCCACTCGGTTCCTCTAGCCATTGGATTGGATCTTCGCTCAAGTCCCTCGGCTTTGCCGCTGAATCAGTTTTTAGGCAAGGGACAAATGAAGATGAAGTCCAATGAATGGGTGGACCTGACTCCCGTTGCTCAAATCGAAGACTTGAATGACGAGGTTGTCTTCGTGAGTCAGTACGTCGCGAACACCTTGGGTGTCCGTCCGGCGGCGATTCTGATCAAGAGCGAGCATGCCCTCTGGTCGAAGCTGGGTCTTCGCGTTTGTGAATTGAGTGGTGAAGTTCCGTCGGCGGAATGGCGACTTTCATGCCAAGGTGAGGATCTGTGGCGCTTAAGCTCCGGCGGTTTGAACTTTGAGGCGACGATTCGGCCGATTGAAGGAAAGTTGAACGCCGGACCAGGCGCGCCTGTCTTCGAACTTCCCCTTCAGGACGATACGAAATCTTTGGCGGGGTCTGAGTTCGTCTTTCAAACCTTTCGCGCTTCCTCCATCGAAATCTTCTCGCCGGCCATGTTCGACCGGGCTCAGGCAAATGAAATCTCCCCTCCCAAGGAGGTGCTGGTGGGGGGCGTATTCGAAGTTCCGTGGCAGGGTTTTCACGCGGAAGCGGTGATCGGTTCGTTCGAATTGCTGGAGGATCTCAGAAGCGTATCCGGGGTATGCGACGGAATGTTTTTGAAACTTGATCCCGCAATTTCATCCGATGAGGTCTCGCTCCATCGATACTGCGCGAACCTGGAGCTCCAACGATCTATGGATTGGGCCTTCATTCCGTGGTTTGTGGAAAACGCCTGGTTCTTCGAACTGTTGAAGTTCGAGGAATACCTGATGATTTTGATCATGGTTCCGATTGGATTGGTCGCGGCATTTGCCATCGCCATCGCCTTGATGACCACGGTTCTGAGAAAAATTCGTGAAATCGGCCTCTTGGTCGCCATGGGGGGGGCTCGCCTGAAAGTGGGTTTGATTTTTTGCATGCAGGGTTTTCTCATCGGTTCCATCGGTGCGTTGCTTGGTTGCGTTTTGGCATTGATCTTCATCCGCTGGAGAGACTCGATCATGTCCTTCATCGTTTTGAGAATCGCTGGTGACGAGGGAAGGGCCGGAGTCGCCCAGTTTTACGATTTCTATAGTTTGAGAGTGCCTTATCCATGGGAATCCGCTCAAAGCGCGTCCACTTTCCTCACCTTCTCTCTTTTCGCGGTCCTCGTCTCGACCCTTGCGGGATTGATTCCTGCTTGGCGAGCCGCTCGCATGAACCCCGCGGAAGCCTTGCGCAATGAATAGCGCCCAGCCCGTCCTCGAGGCTTCGAACCTTGCCAAGACCTTTCGCTCAGGCAGCGAGAAGCTAGCGGTTTTGAAGGAAGTGAACCTTTCTCTCTTCGCTTCCTCTTCCATCAGCATCAGCGGAGAGTCCGGCTCAGGCAAGACTACTTTGTTGAATTTGCTGGCCCGGATCGAATCTGCTGATCAGGGGCAATTGTCGTGGGGCGAGCGTGTGATGCATTGCCATCGATCGGCGAGTTCCGAAGAAGTCGCATTGCGAGCGAAGTTTTTGGGCGTGGTCTACCAGGCTTATTATTTGGTTCCCGAACTGAACGTTTTGGAAAACGTAATTCTCTGCGCCCGGCTGGGAGGATGCCTTGACGAGCAGGCGAAGGATCGAGCGATGTCCCTCCTGCGTCAAATGGGGGTTGACGCAAAAGCCCTACAAGTTCCCGGCGCTTTGTCAGGAGGGGAGAAACAACGGGTGGCCATTGCCCGAGCCCTTCTAAATCGACCGAAGGTCTTGTTGGCGGATGAACCGACGGGCAACCTCGATTCCAAAACCGGAGAAGAAGTAATGGATTTGCTGCTCGGAGCCTGTTCCGAAGAGGGAGCTTCATTGGTTCTGGTCACTCACAACCCAATCTTCGCTCGGGCCACGAGTCGTCGAGCGTTGCTTGAGCAGGGTCGATTGAACGAGGTTTGACCGATGGAGCATCTTCCCTCATGAACAATTCCATGCAATCATCCATAAAGTGCGGAGTGGCGGGAGTCGGTTACCTGGGCAAGCACCACGCCCGGCTCTATCATGCGCTTGCCGGTGCGGACTTAGCAGGAATCTTCGAACCCAATGACGAGGTGGCCGAGGTGATTTGTACGGATTTTGGGTGCGCCCGTTTTTCTTCTCTTGCCGAACTCGGTGCCGCTTGTGATGCGGTCAGTGTGGTCTGTCCAACCGACCGGCATGCTGAAGTTGCCCTCGAGTTGATCGATCACGGTTGCCATCTACTGGTTGAAAAACCCTTATGTGTGTCTTCTGCCGAAGCTGAATCCATTTTGGCAAGGGCGCAAGAGGCTAAGGTAATCGTGCAGGTCGGTCATATCGAGCATTATAATCCAGTGATGACTTTTCTAGAGGGAGAAGTCGCCGAACCCAGATATCTTACCGTCGAGAGATTGGCTCCCTTTCAACCACGGGGCACGGAGGTGGGAGTGGTACTGGATTTGATGATTCATGATATCGGTATTGCCATGGCTTTGGTGGATTCGCCCATTGAACGAATTGATTCCATTGGTGTACGGGTGCTTTCTGCGACGGAGGATATTGCCAATGCCCGCTTGGTGTTTGCCAATGGATGTGTGGCCAATTTAAGCGCAAGCAGGGTAAGTGAAAAAAAAGCCCGTGAAATAAGGGTCTTTCAGGACAGTGGCTATCTGTCTCTTGATTTTATGAACCAAAAGGGGCATCTGATTAAAAAATCTGGCTCTTCACTGGAGCGTCATGAGGTACCGGTGGAACAAGGAGAACCATTAGCGTTGGAACTGGAATCTTTTCTCTCTTGTGTGCGGGAAACCAGTACCCCGAAAACAGATGGAAGTTTTGGGAAGTCTGCCTTGGAGGTTGCCCTGACGGTGGCCAGGCAGATTCAATCCAACTGGACATCTTGAGTAAGGAACTTGATTTCTCCTCCCGCACAGGTCCCTGCGACCTGTTTGTCATTACGGGGGAAGCATCGGGTGATGAGCATGCGGCTCAGTTAATCAAAGATTTGTTGCATCTTCATCCACAGCTGAATATCTCTGCCCTCGGAGGAGAACGGGTTGAAAGTGCGGGTGCGAAACTTCTTTTTCCCTTAGCGGAACATGGAGTGGTGGGGTTGTGGGAAGTGATCAGGAATTACCGTTTTTTCCGTAAATTATTCGAGCAGACCATTGAGTGGGTAAGGAAGGTCCGCCCCCGGTGCATCTTGCTGGTGGACTATCCTGGTTTTAATCTACGCTTGGCTCGGGCATTAAAAGATCGGGGTATCTCAAATAAGGGAGGTGGCAGGACTATTGTTTTACAATACGTCAGTCCGCAGCTTTGGGCATGGAAACCTAAAAGAAGGTTTGGGATGGCTGCTACCCTGGATGGACTGGGAGTGATTTTTCCTTTCGAGAAAGATTGCTACGAGGATGTTTCCTTGCCGGTTACCTTTGTGGGGCATCCTTTTTCGCATCCATCTTACCAGTCAAAACTACATTACGAAAAATCAGGAAGCCTTCTCCTTCTTCCAGGCAGCAGGTTGCAGCCAGTTTCACGAATTTTACCCAGTTTTTTGGATGCATTTGAAATTCTTATCAAACAGGGCAGGGATTTGCATGGGTTACTCCCGGTATCAGACGATTCGATCCGTCAACAGGTGGAAAACTTGGTCAACGAAAGAAAGGAGATTTCTCCCCGAATAAAAATTGTCACTCGCAATGCCGAGTTGGCTGGGTGCGCCGCATTGATGAGTTCCGGCACGATGTCATTCTCCTGCACCTGGGCTGGTATCCCTGGAGTGATTGGTTATCGGGCTCATCCTCTTACTTATTTGATTGGTAAAGTGTTGGTGAAGGTGCCTTACCTAGGAATGGCCAATTTACTTTTATCCGCTGATCCACCCAATCCAGAATTCTTGCAGGGAAATGCGAACGGTTTAAATCTGGCATCCGAGATTGCTAAGATTTTGGACGATTCCGAGTCAGGAAAACGAGCCAAAGAAAGTGCAGCAAATTTACATAAAATGCTCGCTCAACCAAAAGAGAGAAAGCTGGTTGATTGGCTGCTTCAGGAAGGCATGCTTGCTTGAGCGCGCATTTGCTCCCATAGACGGATTGCCCGTTTCGATAATGCGGTCCTGCATCTTTCAACTTCCGATAGCCGAGACTGCAGGTTCTCATTGGCGATCGCCGAAACATCATCCATGTTGTAAAGGAATACGTTGTCAATGCGAGCCGCTTCCTCTTCCACATTCCTGGGTACCGATGCATCAATGATGAAGAGAGGTTTAGCTGGACGTTTTTTCATCGCATTTTCCACTTGGGTCTTGGATAAGAGTGCCTTGGCGCTGGCAGTGGAGGCAACAATCACGTCAAACAGATGGAGGCTCTCGTGAAACTTGGAGTAAGCGAGCGTGAAACCGTCAAACTTCTGAGCTAGTTCATCAGGTTTTCTACGACTGAGAGGGCACCAGTCAAAGGTTCTTCCTGTGACGGTGATCGCTTCGGATCCTCTTGATTTAAAAGCCTCTAGCGCACTGACCGCCACCTCTCCGGCTCCAACCACCAGGAGTCTGCACTGGTCGATCTGGCCAAAAATTCTGCGGGCAAGTTCACACAAAACATTACCCACGTTTACCTGGCCCCGGGAAATTCCCGTGTTAGTGCGGGCCCACTTGGCTGCTTGGAAACTCTTCTGAAATAACCGGTTGAGCACCTTGCCGGTTGAGCCTCGCTCACTTGCTTCATCGTATGATTTTTTTAATTGGCCGAGGATTTCAGTCTCTCCCACCATTTGAGAATCAATGCCCGAAGCCACTTCAAACAAATGACGGACAACCTCGGATCCCGTCCGCCTGTAGGTTTTTTGTCTGATGAAATCAAGCTCGAGTTCCCTAAATCGGGCTAAATATTCAAGGAGGGAATCAATGTTGAAACTATCGTCAGCGGAACCGTAAATTTCGGTTCGATTACAGGTGTTGAGCACAAGGTATTCGGTAAGCCCAGGTAGTTTCTCCAATCCTTGAAAAAAGGATCCCAGTGATTCATTGGGCAAACCGATGGTTTCCCGTTCGTTCAAACTGGCAACCTGATGGGATGTGCCTAGGAGGAACAACGAACTGTCTGCGGCTTTGCTCATCGAGGGAACCAGGCGAGGGGTTGGGTCGAGAGAGGTTGGTAGGCTTGCTTCTTTGTTTTTGAACTGACGAGGGAGAGCGAAAGTAAGGCAACGGCGAACAAAGCAATGGTACACTTTGCAAACCTGGATCCATAAAGTCGGTTACTTAGACGCAGTGCCAGTAGAGCAAGATATCCAAGCCACAGAGCGGTAGTCACGGTTAGTTTTGCCTGACTTACAAATTCGGGGTGCCGGGTCCAATGCATGGCTCCCACAACCATGGAAAGACTGAGGAAGGAAACGCCAACCGCGAGAAGTCTCATTGCGGCTACCTCTAATTCCTGAATTGGAGGCAGGTAAGGGCCAAGAAAACCAGATCGACGGGATAGGAGAGCCTGCCTCTGCGACAAATACATCATACTGACCACCGTGAGCAGGCAGAACAGACCATAACTGAAAATGGCAATGGATGCATGCAGTTCGATCCAGGGGTCCTTAAATAAGCGGGTATACCCATCTGCCAACCAATAACTATGATCCCAGTTTTTAAGAACCAGAGAAAGGGAACCGAGTATCAGGGAAACGCCCGCGCAAAAGGTACCCAGTAAATTTAATTTCCAGAGCAGACGAAGCAATAGAAAGGCAAGAATCAGGGACCAGAGAATGAACTGGGTTCTTTCGAGCCCATTCCCCAGGGGGCACCCGTGAACTTCAAGGCCCCTTAAGTAGAGCGCTCTGGTTTGCAATACAAATCCTAGTAGAATCAGTACAAAGGGGCCCTCCTGAAAACCATTGGGAAACCGGCGCCTGGTCTTGAACAAGCCGAGGACAAAGGAAGCCCCGTAACATGCGGTCGACAACCAAAGCAAATCTCGAACATCATGAAAGTTCATAGGTTCAAATGAAAATAATCCCTAGAATCTAGATGTTTCTAC
>JAYOCQ010000010.1:0-71280 GCA_038105525.1 Opitutales bacterium
CGGGACGTAGCGTAGTCTGGTTAGCGCGCCTGCTTTGGGAGCAGGAGGCCGTGAGTTCGAATCTCACCGTCCCGACCATTTTTTTCTGCATTCAAACCAATCGAACTGTCTTCCTCTTTCACAAACAATGGAACTTGATGCGTACGGAATTTCGCGTTGGGGCGACGGTTTGATAGGAATTCTGCCTAACGGCAACGCCGGCTTGTCGGATCCCTTGAATCCGCAATCAGAACTCGTCGATTTGGCGGGAGTGATACGCAAACTGGAGAGACGCGGGATACAAACGCCTGTTCTCTTACGAATTTCGAATTTTCTCGAACATAAGATCAAGGCCATCAACGAGGGGTTCGGAAATGCGATCGAACAAGTCGGGTATCGGGGCGAATATCGGGGTGTTTTCCCCATCAAGGTCAATCAGCAAGCTCATGTGGTCGAGCGAGTGGTGGATTACGGAAAGCCTTTCGATTTCGGTCTTGAGGTCGGGTCCAAAGCCGAGTTGTTGATCGCGCTTTCTCAACCCATGGGATCGGAGTCCCTCATCATTTGCAACGGATACAAGGATTCCGAGTTCATTCGGCTCGCTCTTCTTGCCTCCAAACTGGGTTTGCGATCGATCATCGTCATGGAAAGCGTGCGTGAACTGAAGTTGATCATCGAAGTCTCCAAGGACCTTGGGATTTCGCCGAATTTGGGCATTCGCGTAAAGCTCGCCAACGTCGTCAGTGGAAATTGGTCGGCAACCAGCGGCGATCGCTCTTCCTTCGGGTTGTCGGTTGCCCAAGTCGTCGAAGTGGTCGAGACCCTGCAAAAGGAGAATATGCTTGATTGTCTCATTCTGCAACATTCGCACTTGGGAAGCCAAGTGCCCGACATGATTGAGATTCGACGGTTTGTTCAAGAGGCGAGTCGGTTGTTCATCGAAATCAGAAAACTCGGGGCGCGTTTGCAATTTCTCGATCTGGGAGGCGGCCTAGGCGTCGATTACACCGGAGAAAACTCATCCAGTTCCAACTCCATCAACTATTCTCTGGAAGAGTACTGCTACAGTGTCGTCGAAACCGTAGGATTCGAGATGGATGATGCCAAGGTCGAACATCCATGCATCGTAACTGAAAGCGGGCGTGCGTGCGTCGCCCAATCCTCCGTTTTATTGTTCAGCGTGCTCGAGAGCACGAGTTACGAGAGCGATTGCGAGGTCACGAGCGAAAAGGGCGATCATCCCTTTTTGCGTTCCATCATTGAACTTCCGGAGGGATTGCAGAGCGATGGGTTGCTCGAGTCCCTCAATGACGCCACCTATTATCGAGATGAATTGAGGGCTCTTTTTCGCAGGGGACGACTTTCCCTTCCCGTTCTTGCCCGCGCCGAGCGCGCTCATCAGCGCGTACTGGGCAAAATTCGCTCGATGATGGATGGTTTGGACGACTTGGAGTGGAGCGAGGAACTCAATCAGAGAGTGCAGGGGATGGCTGACATCTATCATTGCAACTTTTCTCTTTTTCAAAGCTTGCCTGACGTTTGGGCAATCGATCAATTGCACCCCATCATACCCTTGACGAGACTCAACGAAAAACCCGACCGCAACGGGGTGCTTTGCGACGTGACTTGCGACAGCGATGGAAGAATCGATCGTTTCGTGGTTGCAGAAGGAGTGGTCAACTGTCTTCCGCTTCACAGTTTGCGCGAGAACGAAGACTATTACCTGGGCGCCTTCTTCGTGGGAGCTTACCAGGAGACCCTGGGAGACTTGCACAATCTCTTTGGAGACACCAACGTCGTCACCATCCGCCTCAAATCGGGCGGCGATTTCGAACTGCTCGACGAAGTCGAGGGAGATACCGTTTCCGAAGTGCTCAGTTACGTGGAATACGAACCCAAGCGCATGTTGGAAAGATTCAAGTCTCATGCCGAAATGGCGGTCAAGCGTCATGGCGTAAGCCTTGACGAGCTGAAGGAGTTGGTTTCCACCTATCGTGACAGTTTGCGTGGGTACACTTATTATGAATCGGACTAAGAAAGGATAGCAGCATGTCGAAAGTATTGGTAATAGGAGCCGGAGGAGTCGGTTCGGTTGCAGTTCACAAGATGGCGTTGATGCCGGAGGTCTTTTCCTCCATCACCTTGGCCAGTCGCAGGGAATCCTCCTGCTTGCAGGTCGCTCGCTCCGTTGAGAAGCGGACGAACGTCCGAATCGAAACCGCTGCAGTGGATGCGGATGAAATAGAACAAACCGTAAGACTGATCGATCGAGTGAAGCCGAAGCTCTTGGTCAACTTGGCGCTGCCTTATCAGGACCTTGCCTTGATGGACGCCTGTTTGAAATGCGGCGTACCTTACTTGGATACCGCAAATTACGAGCCCCGTGAAGAGGCGAAGTTCGAATATCGCTGGCAGTGGGAGTACCAGGAAAGGTTCGAACGGGCGGGATTGATGGCTTTGCTCGGCTCCGGTTTCGATCCCGGAGTGACCAACGTTTTCACGGCTTGGTTGAAAAAGCATCATTTTGATCGCATGGACCGGCTCGATATCCTTGACTGCAACGGAGGAGATCATGGCCATCCCTTTGCCACCAATTTCAATCCGGAGATCAACATTCGAGAAGTAACTGCTCCCGCTCGCCACTGGGAAAAGGGAAAGTGGGTCGAATCACCGGCTCTTTCCGAAAGGCAAGGCTTTGATTTTCCTTCCGTCGGCGAACGCAACATGTACTTGATGTACCACGAGGAATTGGAATCTCTCACCAAGCATTTTCCGGAAATTCAGCGGGCAAGGTTTTGGATGACCTTCGGCGATTCCTATCTCAAGCATTTGGAGGTTTTGCAAAACGTGGGACTCACCTCCATCGAACCCGTGATTTACGAAGGCCGGGAAATCATTCCGCTGCAGTTTCTCAAGGCCGTACTTCCCGATCCCGGCGGTTTGGGCGAACGGACCAAGGGAAAGACTTGCATAGGAAACGTAATCACGGGGCTGAAAGACGGGCATGAAATCACCCGCTACCTCTACAACGTATGCGATCATGAGGCATGTTTTGCCGAAGTAGGGAGCCAGGCGATTAGTTACACGACGGGAGTGCCTGCCATGATAGGGGCTGCATTGATGCTGAATGGAACCTGGAAGGAGAAGGGAGTTTTCAACATGGAGCAACTTGATCCCGATCCCTTTATGGAGATGCTAAACCAGCATGGTTTGCCATGGGAACTGCGGGAATTGCCGGCCCCGCTCGATTTCTAATGCTTCCAACCCAAAGCGGCGGGCCGGGTGCCTTTTCTCGCTTGGATCTTCGTAGAGTGCCAAGTCCCTGTTACGTAATCGACGAAGAGAAACTCAGAAGCAATCTGATCAGGCTTGAGGAGTTGGGGCGGTCTTCGGGAGCCCGCATACTGCTTGCCCTGAAAGCTTTTTCCACCACTTTTTTCGCTCCCCTGATCGCGCGACGTTTGGACGGATGTTGTTCCTCAGGGTTATGGGAGGCTCGACTGGCTAGAGAAAAAGGGTTTGCTCCGAAAGAGAAGAAGAAGACCTTGTCGACTTTCTCTCCTTCTTATCGCAGTTCGGAACTGGAGGAACTATGCGCTTTGTCGGATCACTTGATTTTCAACCACCCGGGGGCTAATGGTCTTCATCATGCCAGGGAAGGGGGGGTGTCTTTGGGTTTGCGCATCAACCCGGAAATTTCCCTTGGACTGGATCCGAAATACGACCCCTGTTCTCCTGGATCACGTCTCGGTTGGCCGATTCATCGGGTTGATGAAGAAACCCTGGACGGATTCGAGGGGCTGCATTTTCACACTTTGTGCGAACAAGGCTTTTCTCCGCTGCTCCAAACTTGGGAGAAGATCGAAGCCCGATTAGGAAGTCTTCTGGAACGGTTCAAGTGGATCAACCTGGGAGGAGGACATCACTTGACGCGACCGGATTATGATTTGGATGGACTGATCGGATTGCTGAAGAAAATTGCCCAAAGGTACGACGTTCAGGTTTACCTGGAACCGGGGGAGGCGGTTGCTTTGGATGCCGGCATTCTGGTCGGTGAAGTTCTTGACGTCATGCATACCGATCGAACGCATCTTTTGTTGGATTTGAGCGCCACTTGCCATGCTCCCGACGTAATCGAAGCTCCCTATCGTCCTGCTCTTCTGGGAGATTCCGCTTTGGGCGAGTATCCTTGTTCCCTTGGTGGAGCGAGTTGCCTGACGGCGGATCAATTCGGAGATTACCGATTGATGAGCGAACCCCGAAAGGGAGATCGAGTCGCATTTTTGGATCAGGCTCATTACACCATGGTCAAGAGCAACACTTTCAACGGGGTACCTCTGCCTTCCATCGCCATTTGGAATTCGAGCACCGACGAAATTCGCGTGATGCGCAATTTCCGTTACGAGGATTTTGTCGATCGCTTGTCATGAGAAACTTTTCCAACAGGCAATTTTTAGGCTCGGAGCTTCTTGCCGAGGAGAACGATCCCATGACGGCCAGAATACAAGTGATTCCCTGTCCGATGGAGAAGACGGTTTCATATGGAAGCGGGACTTCGCTTGGCCCCGATGCCATTCTCGAAGCAAGTCAAGAACTCGAGCGATCCTCGATTTGCTCCGCCGGAATCTACACTCAGGAAAAAGTGGATTGCTCTGGAAGCCACGAAGAGTGTTTGCAGGAATTGAAGGAGCGTGTGGCGGCGGTGGTCAAAACGGGGGGGGTGCCCGTGACCTTGGGCGGCGAGCATTCCCTTACCTGGGGGGCCGTATCCGGGTTATCCGAGGCGCTGGGAGCAAAAGTGGGAATCTTGCAAGTGGATGCGCATGCGGATTTGCGTCTGGGCTATCAAGGCAAGAAGCATTCTCATGCCAGCGTGATGCGACTGCTCGTCGAAGAAGGACATGCCTTGGCATCCTTGGGTGTCCGCGCGATTTGCCAAGAGGAGCGGGAGCAAAGGCAAAAGCGTCTGGTCGTCTGCCATGATGCGGAGGATTTGATTCGCGGAAAGGTTTTTTCCCTGGAATTGCCTCCCGAGTTTCCCGAATTGATCTACCTCAGCTTTGATCTCGACGCCTTGGACCCCTCGATCATGCCGGCGGTTGGCACCCCGGTGCCCGGAGGTCTGGGCTACTATCAGGCGATCGACTTGGTGGAATCTTGCCTGCAAGGAAGATCGTGCGTCGGCATGGACTTGGTCGAATTGGCGCCTTCGCCGGGTGGAGATCAAGTTTCTTCCTTTACCGCCGCTTGCTTGCTTCAGCGGCTGCTGGAAATCATTCTCAAGACTGGGTAAAGCGCAGGAGTGAGTCGGAGCTGGGCTGGACTAGCGCCGAGACTCAAAACTTGGCAAAGGTCGAAAAAAGCGCATCTCTTTCTTGATATCCGTTTCGTCTAGTGGAAACTTTTTCAAACCATGCTTAAAGTACGAGATTGGGGTGGAGGAAAATTGGTGGAGACGGAAGTTCCGGAATGGGAACGCTGGGTGCCGGAGCTGCGCAATCAGTTCGAGCGCAATCAGACCCGCCTCGTCAAATCCCACAAGATAGGCGGCAGATGGGAAAACCTTTACCTCGACATCGATCTGGTTCCTTCGGTGCGTGAGCCCATTCGCTTTGCCCGAGATCTTGGCAAGGAGCTTTTGCAGGTTGCCAGTCTGGTTCTCTTTGATGCCTTGCCGGAATTCTCAAACCCTCATCCTCCGTTTTGGTTCAATTTCGCGCAATCAGGGGAATCCACCGGTTTGCATGACCATTCTCGGCTCTCAGCCCTCTGCGGAGTGGTTTATTTGGACTGCGAGAAGCAGTCGGGAAATTTGTTCTTTCGCAAGGATGGAGAAAAGGATCTGCAAATCGCGCCAAGCGTTGGAAAAATGGTCTTGTTCGAACCGTGGATGCGTCATGGGGTCAAGATAAACCTCTCCGAGCGACCCCGACTGTCTCTCGCATTCAACTTGTTTTCCTTCCCTTTGCCGATGCCTCCCGATTGAGGTTGAACCCGTCATGGGCGGAAAAAGGAAGGATTTATGCGGAAGTCTCTATGCAATCAAGGTGGAAGTTTCATAAAATATTTTTTGCAAAGTCATTTTCCAACCGGCCTCCCTATGAAGTTTTTGATATCGCTGAATTGCCGCTTTAGTCAGGATTTATGAAAAATACGCCCTTGTGGGTTTAATTTATGCGCGAATTTCGTTGTGCATTAGGATGGAAAATTCATAAAATATGGACACATTAAAAAACCCCGCCCATCCTCTACATGATACAAGCAAACGATTCCTTTGAAGAAATCGAGTCTGCAGTGGTTCGTTTTGCCGGAGATTCCGGCGACGGCATGCAAACCATCGGTGAACGCTTCACCGATTCCAGCGCTTTTGCCGGTAACGATATTGCGACGCTGCCTGACTTCCCGGCTGAAATCCGGGCCCCAGCGGGGACGCTTGCCGGGGTCTCCGGATACCAACTTCAGTTTGGAAGCCGAACGATACTCACGCCTGGGGACGAGCCCGATGCATTGGTGGCGATGAATCCCGCCGCGCTCAAGGCCAACATCGGCGACCTCCCTGAAGGTGGACTGCTGGTGGTCAACGTCGATTCTTTCAAGGACATGAACCTGAAGAAAGCCGGTTATCAGAACAACCCGCTTCAGGACGAGGAATTCAGAAGGAAATATCAATTGGTGGAACTGGATCTAACGAGCCTCACCAAGGACGCCCTTTCCGAAAGTCCGCTCAAGCCTTCCGACAAAGCCAGGTGCAAAAACTTCTTCGCTCTTGGCTTCATGTGTTACGTTTATGGTCGTCCATTGGAGCCGACCTTGAAATTTTTCGATCAAAAGTGGGGCAAGAAATTGCCTGATGTCGCGGAGGCAAACTCGACGGCCCTCAAGGCGGGATTCAACTTGGGCGACACCATGGAAACCGCTCGAAATCGTTATCAGTTGGCCAAGGCAGTCGTACAACCCGGTGTCTATCGGAAGATTTCCGGAAACGAAGCGTTGGTTTATGGTCTGGTGGCGGGAGCCAATTGCGCCGGTCGCGAACTTCTCTATTCAGGCTACCCAATCACTCCCGCATCTCCTGTGCTCGAAGGGCTTTCCGCTCTTAAAAAATACGGAGTGAAGACGGTGCAGGCCGAAGATGAGATTGCGGCGATGGGCGTTGCCATCGGGGCAAGTTTCGCCGGTGATTTGTCCGTCGTAGCCACGAGTGGTCCCGGAATGTGTCTCAAAAGCGAATTCATCGGTTTGGCGAGCATTACCGAACTCCCGGTTATCATTTGCAACGTTCAACGAGGAGGCCCAAGTACCGGCTTGCCTACCAAAACCGAACAAAGCGATCTTCTTCAAAGCCTGTATTCCAGGCACGGAGACTGTCCTCTGCCCGTCCTTGCCGCCCATTCTCCATCGGATTGCTTCGATTGCGCCATCGAGGCATGCAGGATTGCATTGAAGCACACTACTCCCGTGATTTTACTGAGCGACTTGTACGTTGCCAACGGAGCCGAGCCCTGGTTGGTTCCCAACGTCTCGGACTTATCGCCCATCGAAGTCAAGTTTGCGGATCCCCGCGAACCATACGTCACTTACCGCAGAGATTCTCAAACCCTTGCCCGAACGCAAGCGATTCCTGGTCAACCCGGATTGGAACATAGAATCGGCGGGTTGGAAAAGTCCGAAGACGGCGGCGTGAGCTACGATCCTCAAAACCACGAAAAAATGACGCGTTTGCGAGCCGAGAAGGTAGAACGCATCGCAGATTTCTTGCCCGCTACGCAAATCCACGGTCAGTCCAGCGGCGATTTGCTGGTAATCGGCTGGGGCGGAACCTATGGAGCCATCACCTCTGCTGTCAAAGCCATGCAGGACGAAGGATTTTCCATCAGCAGCGTTCATTTGCGGCACCTCAATCCCTTGCCTGCGGATTTGGAAAAAATCATCCGCAGCTTCAAGAAGGTTATCGTTCCCGAGCTCAACCTCGGGCAACTCAGCATGATCCTGCGAGCCAAATACCTTGTCGATGCTCGGTCACTGAGCAAGGTGCAGGGAAAACCTTTCAAGGTTCTAGAGTTGAGAGAAGCCTTTCACAAGGAACTTTCCTGACCTAATTTTCGTCATGAGTCCGAGCAATATGGAAGAAGGCAGCCTGACCAAAAAGGATTTCGTTACCGAAAACGACGTTCGCTGGTGTCCTGGTTGCGGTGATTATGCAATTCTCAACGCAGTTCAAAGAACTTTGCCTGAACTGGGTGTCCCCAAGGAAAAATTCGTGGTTGTGAGCGGTATCGGATGCTCCAGTCGATTTCCTTACTACATGAACACCTATGGATTTCATACCATTCACGGACGGGCTCCTACCGTGGTGACTGGAGTCAAGTCGGCAAATCCGGAATTGTCGGTATGGATGATCACTGGAGACGGAGACGGATTGTCCATCGGCGGGAATCACTTGATGCACCTGTTGCGTCGCAACCTTGACGTCAACGTCTTGCTCTTCAACAATCGCATCTACGGCCTGACCAAAGGGCAGTACAGTCCGACGTCGGAAGTCGGCAAGAAAACAAAAAGCACACCAGCCGGTTCACTGGACTATCCCGTCAATCCTCTGCTTTTCGCTTTGGGCAGCGAAGCTACTTTTGTCGCCCGTACCACGGACACCGATCAGAAGCATATGGTGGAGACCTTCAAGGCCGCTCATGCTCACAAGGGTACTTCCTTCGTAGAGATCTTTCAGAACTGCGTAATTTTCAACAACCATGCCTTTGATCCGGTCACCGGTCGCGAGTCGCGCGGCGAACAATCGTTGATTCTCAATGAAGGTCAACCCTTGAGGTTTGGTGAAAACAAGGGCATTCGATTAAATGGTTTCGATCCTGAAGTCGTCGAGCTTGGAAACGGAGTGGAGGAGTCCGACTTGTTGGTTCACCGCTCCAAAACAGCCAATCCGGCCTACGCCACCATCTTAGCCCAGATGGCTTACCCTGCCTTTCCCACTCCTTTTGGAATTCTGCGACAGATCGAAGGTAGGGAAACTTACGAAGACGCTTTGCATCAGCAGATACAATCCGCTCAAGCGCAAGGAACAGGGAACCTGCAAGAGTTGCTCACTGGAAAAAATTCCTGGATCGTCGAATGAAGAGCCTGTACTGAATCTCGTTTGACCTTCATTTGGCAATCCGCTTCAATGCATTTATGAGTTCACACGATTTTATCGACGATCCTCAATTCGGACACCGTAAATTCCGTTTGCCCGTTCTTCTTGTTCCAGCGCTGATGTTTGCCGTTCTCTTGGTCGGGATTCTAGCATCCAAACTTTACGTTGATAGTGTCATGAATCCTCATAATGAGGCTTCAGCAGAGGAATGAATTGATCGCATGAGTGAAGAAAAGCCTACCATTGCTTCCCGGCTCCCTTCGGTGATGAAATTGGAACCAGGAGAGTATTGGTGGTGTTCGTGTGGGAAATCTCTAAACCAACCCTTTTGCGACGGGGCTCACAAAGGCAGCGGATTCGCTCCCACGAAAGTGGTGATTACCGAGTCCAAGAACGTTGCTTTTTGCAACTGCAAGCACTCGAAGAACGGACCGACCTGCGATGGTTCGCATGTTTCGCTCGATTGAGCGAAGTCTTAACCATCATCAATTGGTGCCGAGGGCGAGACTTGAACTCGCACGTCCTTGCGGACACTAGAACCTGAATCTAGCGCGTCTACCAATTCCGCCACCCCGGCACAAACGACATCATGATGCGGCAATGGACGAAAAAGGTCGAGCGCAAACAAAGGGTGATTTTAGGTAATGATTGCAAAGGGATTGGGAATCGATCGCGCCCGATCTCCGTTTGCCAAACGCTGGAGGTACCGATCGTTTTGGTGCAAGTCTTCGCGCTCGAGCAAGTCTTCGGCGTCAAAAACGTGTGAAATTCTACGAGGAGTTGGATCCAGTATCCGGGCCCATGGATTGATCTTTTTCGCCAAGACGAAAGTTTCCATGGGAAATCGCAACGATGCGTATCGATCCTGCAAGGTTTTTATTGCGGCGGCGCATCCGTTGGTTCGATCGACAAAGAGCATGACGTCGGAGAAATGAGCCGCGGCATCCAGCCATTCAATCAATGGCTGATTCGGTTCCGCAAGCAGAGCGGATTGAATGAAAAGGAGAATCCTTCCCACTTGCAGATCTTCGATGCCATGCATCTTCTCCCTTATCTCTTCGATTTGATCCGCTAAATCCAAATTGTATGAGAGGAAAAGAAAGTTTTCTTTGGAGGGTTGGGGCTTGAAATCAAAGATTTCATCGGTCGGATCCGACGCTTTCCAAAAGCAAACCCGTGAGTCATTCGTATCATCCTCATGGTAAGTGGGTGCGAGAAAAACGGGCTCAGGCTCATCTTCCATCGTTGCATCCAACAACAGTTCCAATGAGCGCGCCCCCGGGGTCTCCAATACCAAGTGAAGAAGGGCGCCCATGGGCTCAGGAGAAATCGAACGACCGGCATTGCGAAGAGTGAAGCATTCGATGATCGACCAAAACGAGGGAGGTCATGGCTTCGACAATGGGAACCGCTCTTGGCAAGACGCATGGATCGTGCCGTCCTCTTCCCATTAGTTCGGTTTCCTTGCCTTCGAGGTCCACCGTCCGTTGTTTTTGGAGAACCGTAGCGGTTGGCTTGAAGGCAATACGAAAGAACAGTTCCTCGCCGTTGCTTATTCCGCCTTGTACCCCTCCGGAGCGGTTGGAAGAGGTCCGTACTCTTCCATCCCGCGATTCGTAGGCATCGTTGTGTTCGGAGCCCCTCAAATAGGTTCCACCGAATCCGCTCCCGATTTCAAAGCCTTTGGTTGCCGGCAGACCCAGCATTGCTTTTGCGAGGTCGGCCTCCAAGCGGTCGAAAACCGGAGCCCCCCAGCCAACCGGCAAGCCATGAACGCGACAGATGATGGACCCTCCTACGGAATCGCCCGACTTTTTCGCTTCCAGCACGCGAGCCTCCATGGCGGCGGCGGTTTCTGCATGAGGACAACGCGTAGGGGAAGCTTCGACTTCTTCCAAGCTTGGGAGCTCAGCAAGAACAGGCGCCTGCAGGTCGTGTATGCGTTCGACGTAGGCCCGAACAATCACTTCATCGAAGGAAAGAATTTTCCTGGCCACAGCTCCGGCAGCGACGCGGGCTATGGTTTCACGGGCAGACGAACGCCCCCCCCCTTCATGGTTTCTATGACCGTACTTGAGTTGGTAGGTGAAATCGGCATGGGAGGGCCGAAATTTACTACGCATTTCGTCATATGCCTGCGGACGAGCGTCCTGATTTCTTACCAGCATCGCAATGGGAGTGCCCAAGGTAAGTCCTTCGAATACTCCTGACAGAATCTCCACTTTGTCAGGCTCGTCCCGAGGAGTGGTTATCTTGCTTTGTCCCGGCTTCCTTCGATCGAGTTCGGGTTGTACGTCGTCTACGCTCAGTGGCAGACGAGGAGGACAACCGTCCACCACGACTCCTATTCCACCGCCATGACTTTCTCCCCAGGAACTTATGCGAAATAAGGTTCCAAATGAATTTCCCATGGTTTCGAATGAAGAGATTAGTGAGGAAAAAGGCAAAGGAAAAGCGTTGAACCAAACGATGCGGTTTGTTGGAACGAAGAAATTCATTGCCGAAAACTTTTCCACGTGAGAGAGTAATCCAAGGTCGGGTCCCATGCGACGACGATTGGATGAACCCCGTCAGGTCCGGAAGGAAGCAGCGGCAATCGCAATCGTAGTGCGCTGTGGGGTGCCTGACCTTTTTCATTTTCCCAATTACATCCTGTTTTTACGTCCGAATCATTTGGTTTGGCTTGCCTGAGTTACCAAAGAGACACACAAAGAATAGTCAGTATGTCTACAGAAGCATATCAAGTGATTGCCCGGAGGTGGAGACCGAAGCAGTTTTCGGAGTTGGTCGGCCAAGACCATGTCGTTCGCACTTTGGGTAACGCAATTAAAATGGGTAGGATCGCTCATGCCTATTTGTTCGTCGGACCCAGAGGAACCGGCAAGACTACCTCCGCTCGATTGTTCGCCAAATCTTTGAATTGGGAAAACGGCCCCTCGCTTGAAGTTCCCGATGATTCGGAAATCGGACGATCCATCATGGAGGGACGTTGCCTGGACGTCATTGAAATCGACGGAGCCTCCAACAACTCGGTCGAACAAGTCAGGGACTTGCGCGACGAATGCCAATACGCGCCCTCGCAATGCCGATATAAAATCTACGTCATCGACGAGGTTCACATGCTCAGTCAACAGGCATTCAATGCGCTGCTCAAGACCTTGGAAGAACCGCCTCCTCACGTGAAGTTCGTTTTCGCGACTACCGAGTCTCACAAAGTCTTGCCAACCATAGTTTCCAGGTGTCAACGCTTCGAGTTTCGATCCATTCCTCCTTCTTTGATTGCGGAAAAACTCAGTCAAATCTGCAAGAGCGAAGAAATCGAAATCGAAGAGGAGGCCCTTGTTGCGATTGCTCGAATGGCCGGAGGAGGCATGCGCGACGCCCAGAGCATTCTCGATCAGATGATCTCTTTTTGCGGAAAATCGATTCGCCAAGAAGACGTCCTCGAGGTGTACGGTCTGGTTGCCGCCGAAGAAATCGAGCGATTGCTTCATGCCGTACTTGCTGGAGATTACGAGGAAATCCTGAAGTTAACTGAAGAGTTTTCCGCCGGTGGCCTGGATTTTTATCGAGCCTTGTTGGATTTGTCCGAATGCTTCCGCATTCGTTTGCTTGGTTGTTTCGGGCAATCCGATAAGGCAAACGCATCTCCCGAAAAAATCACTCGGATTCTTGATGCCTTGCAAGCCGGGGAGTCCATGGTGCGTCTGGGGTTGTCCGAAAAATCGAACTTTGAGGTCACTCTCTTTCGGGCGGTGGAGGCGGGGCGGACGCGCTCGATCGATTCAGTGATACGCAACTTGTCGACCTTGATTGAGGATCCCGTCAAAAAAAAAAGATCGGAATTAACGCAGATTGATTCCGACTCTCGTGCAAGCAGGGACAAGCCGCCCAAAGCAGCGATCGAATCTAATGGCGAAAGAAGGAATGAAATCCATAAGGGTGTTGAACCGTCTCCCGATTCTTCCATCCGTGAGAACTCGATGGTTTCTGCAGCCGATAAAGAGCCAAGTCAGGAGGCCCGTTCCGCCGACTCGGATCTTAGCGCCGCAGGTTTGCCCTTGAACTCCGACAAGGAGCGGGATCAAGCCAACGGTTCGGATGAGAAAAAGATCGATCAGGCGGAGCCATTGGAAGCAGTTGAGAAATTGCGTTCCATTGATCCCGAAACAATCAGTCGACGCGTACGATCCCTGCCAAGCTCGATTCGCGCAATCATCGAAGATAAGTTTCGCGGAGAGTATTCCGCCGTCGAAAGAATCGATCCCCAAAAACTAATTTGATTTCGAGGCTTCAAGATCGTTTTGATCAAGCCGCACGAAACTCATCACGCTCTCAAATTCATCACGTTTTATCCAACCTCTTTCCACGCCGGAATGACTTTGAACTAGAAACCAGAGTGTTTTCTCTGGACTTTGGTGTATCCGAGGGTTTTCAGAGTCATCCAGAACCACAAGCATGGAATCTCCCGGCTTCAATTGGGCATTGCATGAACTTCCTTCACCGGGAAACCGCCTCAAGCCGATGATCGTTTCCCTCTCGGAATCGTTCTTTGGAGACAAGATGACGATTTCACGGGAAAGTCGTTTCCCGGCTGCCTGAGATTGAGCAAAACCCCAGATAAGAAAACCCAGGGAAAGAATCCAGAGCAAGCCGTAGCCAGTTCCTGAAAAAGGCGTCAGGCGTTGAGGGATCAAGTATGCGCCGAGCAGGATGCCAAACCAAAAGACAAGGCTAGTCGCCACCAGCCAATGAGCTTGAAAGTGGGCCGAAAGAAAGCGATTGGGACGCGGGCTTTGATTTTCGACGGCACCGCTTCTAAGGTTGGCCTCGGCAAGGCTATCGGAAAGTTCTCGATCGTCGGGATCCAACCACAGGGCCTTGCGAAAATAAAGGATGGCACGACCGTAGTCTTCCTTCTGAAAGTACAAGTTGCCCAGGTTCGCATAGAGGTTGGAAGAATGGTGTTTCAAAGAAATCCTCTCGTACGCATCGATTGCATTTTCCGGATTCCCCGATGCTTCCAGTTGCAAAGCGCGGGCAAAGTCCTCTTCAGGCGACTGAGCGATGCTCAAAAAGGGAATTGCGCTCGATAAGAGAATAGCGGGAGCAAGCATGCTTAGTTTCATGACCTTATTTTCTTGAGAATGGAGCGAGCCTGAAGAAGGATTGGTTCCAGTTCGTTTACCTCGGCGTCAACTCCTCCATAGGCGGAATTCTCACAGGCGCCCAGGAGTTCGTCCGTTTTCCTGACAAGTTCTTCGGAGTATCCGTTTTGTCGTAGCAGTTCGACGGCTTCGAAACGGGAAAGGGCGGAAACGTTGTCGCATTTGCAGGCAAGCCCAATGCGCAACCTGATTCTTCTTCGCAGCGCTTGATAAAAACCGTAAGCGTCCTTATGTCTGATGGAATTTCTGAGCTTTGCATCCAGGATTCTTTCCTTTTGCAATTTCGATCTGACAAGTGGATCCAGATTGCGACTTCGTAAAAAGACGGTTGCCGAAAAAGCAAGGAGAATGCTGCAGTGAGACGCCCAAAAAACAATTGACCGAAGCGGGTTTTCCACCGCGAAGGTTTCCGTCCAATCGCCTCCCTCCAACTTCATTTGAGAAGGGATTCGACGGCTTGAGGTTGCTGGGCTTCTAGCGGGGGCGGGATTTTCCGATTTGGGGGCGTTCCAGGATTCTCCCGGTTCCACCAGCAAGGGATGAGGATTGGTGAGGCGCGAAAAATATTTTTCTCTGACAGGATCGAAAAAGGAAAAGGAAAGCGAGGGAATTTCAAGTGAACCCGACTTCAAGGGAGTCAGGACGTATTCGAAATCTTGCGTTCCCTTGTGTTTGGTCAGCTCATCACCCGTAAATTTGAAGTTTGGCGGGCCGATCTTAAAGGAATCCGAAAGCTTGATCGTGGGCGCGGGCATTGCCGAAAAATTTCCCGCCCCTCGAATCGAATAAGTCAAACGAACCGGATCGCCCAACGATACGAGATTCGTATCGATACCTGTGACGACTTCGAAGTTTCCGATTGCTCCGTTGAAGTCGGAAGGACGTCCTTCGGTCGGCAAAGGACGAACTTCCATGGAAGTTTCGTCGGACGTCACTTCAATAGGGGTTTCTCGTCCGAAGCCGAAAAACGGATCATTGAAAAAAGGATTGGAAAACAAGGAGTCTCGTCTTTCCTTTACTCGCACCGCTATAACCGAGGTGAAACCAAGGGGCTTGGTTCCAGGGATCGCTCCAGTCAGACCGACTTTCCAAGTAAAGACCGAATAGGATTTGTTTTCACGAACAACGTTTCTCTGTTCCGAGGGTTGGCCAAGCTCCGATACGGAGAAAGCTTCTCCTCGCTTGAGGGGAGCTTGGTCGATTCTGGTCACCGGCAATCTATCCCAAAGAAACAAGCGAACGGTAGCTTCAGCGGATTCGCCTTCAAAAAGAAAAGGACGAGGGGAAGAAAATTCTAAGAATGCGGCAGACTTCAATTTTTCCTGCTGATCCTTTTCCTCTTTCTGCCTGATAAGCTGCTGTGGCGAAGGTTCCCCGACAACCAAACGAGCGGAAGGTACGGAAAGGCTTTGGTTGTCGATTTTCGCTGGCCATTCGGGCACCTCGAATCGGCCGCTTCTTTTGGGAGTGGCCCGAAAGATAAATTCGAGTTTCACGGAAGCAACGCCATTGATCCAGGAAGCGGAACGAAGGGTCTGTGGGTTGCTCGAGAACTCAAGCCCAGGAACCGCCGGAGGGCTAAGGAGCGGAACCTTCTGCGTTCCATTGACAACAATCCGGTAAGAGGATGAATGGGAGAGGGGAATGGTCGAAGGCTCGAAGAAAGCTTCAATCCGAATTTCTTCGGCTTGAACGACAAAAGACGCCCCAACAAGGATGGAGGAGAATGCTCTTAAAATCTGACGAAGCATTTTCAATAGTCTCTTCCTACGGCAACCGGACCCAGTAACCTCAATTCCTGATCTATGGGTTTGCTTTTGGCTTCGTTTTCCTGAAGCAATCGTTCGTAGAGGGCTTTTACTTCACCGATTTCATCCTCGCTCTGAGCGCTTTCGACAAGGTCTTCCGATGCTTCTTCTGCATCCGAAGAGTCGCTCCGGCTTCGGGAGGCAGAATCCTGTGGATTGTCCTGGCTTTGGGGACTGGAGGGAGCCTTTTGCGAGGAGTTCTCCTTGGATTCTTGACTTTGGTTTTGCGAGTCAGATTCATCTTGGGAGGAGGACTGCTCGTCGGATGAATCGTCCTTGATGCCAAATGCCAAAGCTTCGGACGACATCTCGAAGTCAAGCAGCTCAACGCGATGCCCCATGCCGTGGCCGGATGGAAAGGTGACTTTGGCTTCTGGGTTCTTCGGTTGAACGCATACGACATAGCTTGCAGGCATTACCTGCATGAAGAAAACACCGTCTTGATTTGGATTGAAAACGGTTTCGTTTTCATCGATTCGGAAATTGTCGTTTTCATCTAAAAAGAGACTTGCGGAGGAGAGGCCGGTTTCGTTGCCATCTCTAACGCCGTTCTCATTTGCATCGTTCCATAGGTATCCTTGCAAGACCGGCGGCGCCCGGTATGGCATGTGGATGAACCGATGGCCCGCATCGTCGAGTTTCATGAGCAGTTTTCTGGAAATGGAGCTTTGAAAGGGAGGCGGAGGAGGCGGATAGAGAGGCGCCAGCTTTACAGGAAGAGTATGGTTTTCATCCAGCAGGCGAGAACAGAGTCGAAGTTCAGAGGGATATTCCGAAGAAATCCATTCGAAAGCGAAGTTTCCGCTTGGATCGGTTGCCACCGCTGGTTCCGAACTGGCATTGTGTTCGCCATCGTCGTTTCTGTCCCAAAATACGAGAGCCTTCAGTCCGGGCTCTTCGCTTTCCTGAGAACCGTTGCCGTCGAGATCCCTCCACACCTTGCCTTGAATGAAGCATACCCGTCTTTCGATTCTTTCTTTCAACTGCCGGTCGAGGAACTCGAGATTGGCTGAGGCTTTGGAACTGTTGAGGGCAGAGGCATCGACGTAATGTTTTCTTGCCCGGTTCCAACATTGTCTTGCTTGGATCACGTCTTGTTGAGCGAGAAAGAAATTGGCCCAGGCATAATGTAGGTTGCCCAATGCGTTGAGGGCTTTGGCTTGGAGTTGCGGACGATCTCCCAGGCCTTCGAGAGAATGAAGCAACAATCTCTCGCTGGTTTGAAAATCATTCCCTTCAAGAAGGGCCATCCCGGCGTTGAGCAGGAGCCTGGAATCTTTTCCATCCAACAATTCCTTCACCCTTTCCGTGTTGGTTTCAAGCGATGGATCGAGCTCGAGCAGTCCATCCCATGCATTCTCTCCAAACTCCTTTCGGCATAATTCAGCAGCCTGCTCGAAACGCCGGTCTTTCGCGGCTTCGAGAGCCCTGCTGTTGCTGGGGTTTTCGTTCTGGCAGCCTCCGGAAAGCCCGAGCAGAGCAAGGGGAATGCACTTCATGGCTGCATGAAAAAGTTTGACTGGGATAGTCGAAGTCATTCTTTCACCCAACAAAAAGATCATGCCTATGGCAATGAAAGCCTGAAAGCGATCAATGGGCAATTCGGTCGAGAGTTGGCTATGCGATTTTTCTTCCCCAAGCTTCTGCAGTTGTGAAAAAACGTGAACCAATCCCTCGCCAAGCGGGCCAAGGTGAAGGTAGGTTCCCCCGGTTGCTGCAGCGATGTTTTCAAGCGTACTTGCCTCCAGTTTGGTTGTTGTCAGGCCTCCCTGAGGGCTGGCATGAAATTTCCCATTAGCATCCAAGGGAATATTGGCGCCGCTTTCGGATCCGATGCCGATCGTAAAGATGCGGATTCCATCGCCTGCAGCCGCTTTGGCTTGCATCAATCCTCTGCCTTCCAAATCCTCACCGTCGGTAATGAGAATGAGGAATTTGTCCCGATCTTCCTTGGAAAAGGAACGGGCCGCTTCTGCGATGGGGGATCCCAAATCAGTGCCAGGACGCGGAATCAGCCCCACTCTCAAATCCTCCACCGTCTTGGCAAAGGCATGATGATCAAGTGTCAATGGACACTGAAGAAAGGAGGTTCCGGAAAAGGCGATCAATCCCAATCGATCTCCGCGAACCTGATCAAGACAATTGAAAAGACTTTGTTTGACGCGTTCCAAACGGTTAGGTTTCACGTCTTGAGCGAGCATGCTTTTGGACAGGTCGATGGCCAGCAGCAAATCGATGCCGCGAGGTTCCACTTTTCTTGAGGACTTGCCCCATTGCGGGCCGGCCAGAGCCAAAAGAAGAAAGGCAAAGCCGACGAGCAGGAGAAGGAATTTGATCCATCTTGTCTTTGACGATGCCTTCGTAAGGAGTTGAGGAAGCAGCTTGATGGAGACAAGCCGCTTGGTTCTTCTACTGACAATTCGGCGACTCCAGGCATGACATGAGAAAAGAAGAAGCAACACGATAGGAATGGAGAAAAGAATTTCCGGCCGAGCGAAGAAGTTCATGGGATTTGGAGATAAATCGTTCGCGTCAGCAGAAAATGCGTCAGTAAAAGCAAAATTCCGAAAGCAAGGGGCCAAAGATAGAGTTCCTCAAAGAAGGCGTTGATCGCTATTTCCACCTCAGATTTTTCCAAGCCGTCGATTTCATCGTAGATGGATTGAAGTGATTCCTTGTCTTTGGCCTGGTAGAATTTCCCGCTGGTTTTGTCTGCGATTTTTTTAAGCAAGCTTTCGTCCACCGGGTAATCTGCCACCCGGATAACCGGGTCTCCTCGAAGGTTTCGAGCAAGGTCGCGAGTTTGGGGATCGAAGAGAAAGGTTCTGGTTCTGGAGTTCGTGCCTACGGCGATGGTGTAGACTTTGATTCCGTCGGACTTAGCTCCGTCGGCAAAGATTAGCGGACTGTGAATCGGAGGGGGTTCGTCCTTGCCGTCGGTGAGTAGAATCAAGACCTTGGATTTTGATTCGAGCCTGCGGAGGCGATTGATTCCTTCTGCCAAGGCAGATCCGATATTGGTGCCGGTTTCACCGGTCAAACCGACCTTGAGCCGATCCAAGTTTCTCAACAAGTATTCCTGATCCAAAGTGAGGGGACTGACCAAATAGGGATCTACGGAAAACGCCACCAGCCCGATTCGGTCGTCCTTGCGTTTTTCGATGAAGCCTTCCAGCACTTCCTTGACGACGTCCAGACGGGTTGTCTCAGGGCCATCCTTTGGACTCATGTCCAAAGCGAGCATGGAAGCGGACAAATCTACGGCTACCATGATATCCACTCCGCTGGACAGAATCGTTCTGGTACTACGGTCGATCTGTGGCCTGCAAAGGGCCAGGACAAGAAAAGTGAAGCCAAGTATTCTCAAGACCGATGGAATCCAGATCCTGCGACGGCTTTTGAGGTTTGTTGATTTGCAAACGAGAGAAAGGGTTGGAAATAAAAAGGAAGGATGACTCTCCCGAGAACGGCGCTTCAACCATGCCATCAATGGAAGCGACAACAGAATAAGAGCCCATTCCGGTTCCCTGAAAAGAAAATTTCCGACAAGATCAATCATTCGTAGCCTGAGTGGAATAAGCGGTTGAGTCCGTTGTCGGAGCTTTGGCTGACGAAGTCATTTCAGCGAGGGAAAGAAACCTTTTGGCAGTGGTAAGCAACCCATCCAAATCCTGCCGCGTGCAAGTATTCCTCGAATACTTTATGAGGTCTCCTTGCCGAACGAATTCGCGAAGAGGAAGGTTCAATTCATTGATTACTTCCTTCAAGAGGGGGCTTGAGGTTATTTCACGAATGAATTCCTCCCCGGTTTGCTCCAAGGCAGAGAGCCTGAACTTTGCCTTGAGATAAGCGCGCAAGATTTGGGAAAGGCGGTAAACGAAGTTTTTGGGCGAAGGCATCGGAGTGGCGGACTCCAGTTCTTCCAACGCCCTGACTGCTTCCTCATGTGGACTGATCTCGGACTGCGATTGCCCGAGGCCTGGAGAAGGAGCCTTTCTTGACCTAATGAACCGAAGGACAAGGAGCGAAAGGAATAAAATCAAACCGGTCCCAATCAACCACAAGGCGTTTTCCCTAAGCAGTTCGCCGGAGGACTTGTAGATAAGTTCGGGTGCGTCCACCAAAACTCCTGGTTCGAGAAGATGGGATTGGGTGGATAAGGAAGGCAGGCTCATAAGCATCTTCTCTTTTCTCGCATGCGAAAAAAACCACGGAGCTCACCAGTGAAATCGGAGTCGTTGGAAAACTCAAAGAAGTCCAACCCCCTTCTTCTCAAGCTTTTCCTGAAATGACGGGCTTTGTCATCAATCTCCTTATGGTAAGATTGAAGAATCCTGGAATCAGAGGTGTCGAACAGGAACTGTTCTCCGGTCTCTGGATCTTGCATGTTCACCAAGCCTGCCCTGGGTAGTTCGCGCTCGACGGGATCGAAGATTCGGGCGCATATCAAGTCATGCTTGCGCCGAGTGGAGCACGCCAGATCGAGAAACGATCGCTGGCTCGTTTCCTCTCCTCCGATGGAGCCCGCAAAAATGAAGTCCGACAAAAGAAAAACCACGGCTCTTCGACGAGTCACTTGGTTGACGTAACGCACGCACTCGAACAAGTTCGTCTTCTCGCTGATGGTTTCATGAAAGAGAACCTCACGCAGGATTCGCAAAACTTGCATCTGTCCCTTGGCGGGCGGCAAGTACAATTCCTTTCTGTCGCTGAAAAGCAGCAGTCCGACCTTGTCACCGTTGCGATTGGCGGAAAAGGCAAGAAGCGCCGCTAACTCGGCCATTTTTTCTCTTTTGCTGAGCAATTTCGAACCGAAGGAGGAGCTGGCCGAAACGTCAACAGCCAACAAAAGCGTAAGCTCGCGTTCCTCGACGTACTGCTTGACGAAAGGAACGCCCGTTCTGGCCGTGACGTTCCAATCAATGGATCGTACTTCGTCTCCCGGCAGGTATTCGCGAACTTCTTCGAAATCGATTCCTTGCCCTTTGAATGCTCCGTGATAGCAACCTCCCAATCCGTCGGCAACGTCACGATTGGTGCGAATTTCGATTTGCCTGACCTTCCTGAGGATCTGACGCACGTATTCGGGGTCCGGTTGATTCATTCAGATTTTTATCCAACCGCTGTGAGGAAGATGGGAAAGGGGGGATGGAAGGATCAGGGCACCGGTACGGAATTGAGAATACGTTGAACGATCTTATCCGAATCGATCTCCTCGGCTTCCGCTTCATAACTGACCACTATCCGATGCCGGAGCACGTCCGGGGCGATATCCTTCAAATCCTGTGGAGTGACGAAACTCCTGCCGTTGATGAAGGCAAGAGCCTTGGATGCAAGGGCGAGACTGATGGTGGCTCGGGGAGAAGCTCCGAATCGTATGAAGGACTCCAGTTCCGATACGCCGAAATGAGCGGGGTTGCGGGTAGCCAGAACAAGGTCGACCAAGTAGCCCTTGAGCTTCTCGTCCAAGTAAACCTCATTGACCAGTTCTCTCGACCCGAGGATGGTTTGCTCATCAATCACTGGAGAGACGCAGCTTCTTGAGGAAGTCAGGGCATTGGAATCTAGGATCCTCAGTTCATCTTCTCTACTTGGGTAATCGATCACCACTTTGAGCATGAAGCGATCCATTTGCGCTTCCGGCAAGGGGTAGGTGCCCTCTTGATCGATGGGGTTTTCCGTTGCCAGAACCAGAAACGGCTTGGGCAATGGAAAGGTTTCATCGCCAATGGTAACTTGTCTTTCCTGCATGCTTTCCAACAGGGCGCTTTGGACTTTTGCCGGCGCGCGATTGATTTCGTCCGCAAGAAGAAAGTTGGTGAAAACCGGACCTTTCTTGGTGGTGAACTCTCCCTTTGCGGGACTGTAAATCAAAGTGCCGATGATATCGGAAGGGAGCAGGTCCGGTGTGAACTGGATGCGTTTGAAATCGACACGCATGCATTCTGCCAAGGTTTTGACGGCCAAGGTTTTGGCGAGTCCGGGGACGCCCTCAAGCAATACGTGACCATTTGTCAGCAAACCTACCAACAAACGATCGACCAAGATTTTTTGGCCGATGATCACCTTGCCCATCTCTTGCTTGAGCAAAGAGATCCACGAGGATTCGCTTTTTATTTTCTCCTGCTGTTCCGGAGCCGGAGGCGTATTGGTAGGAAACGGTGAATTCATTCAAAAGATATAAGCGTAACTGATCACGCCATTTGTCCAAGGTAAAAGGAGAGAAGCTTGACTGGTATTTTCAGCTTGCTCCCAATGCATCAGTTGGAATGCTGGAGAGAGCGCCCCTTACTTCTATTCACACCCCCACTCATGTTCAAACTAAGCAAGGAATCTAAAAAGACCTTCTTCGCCCTTTTGCCTATCCCCTTGATTTGGATGTTGATCAACCATTTTGGCTTTCTCGATTACTTGAAGACCAAATCGGTGGACTTCCGGTTGGTTTATCGAGGAGAAGTTCGACAATCCGAGCTTGCGGATTCCAATGATCTTATTCTTGTCGAGGGAAACCGTTCCATACCAAGAGTTCCAAAGGTTGCCTACGTCAATTTTGACGGCGAAACCCTGGAAATGGAGGGCGTAGGCGAACGGCCGTGGGATCGAGCGTTTTTCAGGGACACGGCCTTGGCCTTGATAGAAAGAGGCAATGCCCGCTCTCTTGCTTTTGATTTCGGTTTCACTCCCAAAAGCACCTCTCGAATGGTTCCCAAACAAAACTCCTATCGTAGCGATTTGGCGATGGGAGAGTTGGTTCGCAAGTATCCGGAAAAAGTGGTTCTCGGTTGTTTGTACTCGGGAGTGCAAACTGCTTTTGTCAAACCGACGGGCGCGAGCGCCTATCCCCCTTTTTTCAAGGACGGATACGTCAGCGCTGCCGGTCAGCATCATTATCCCGAGTCGCCCAGTTACCCCTTGCTGAGTTTTGACAACGGGTCCTACCTCGGAAGAGTCGGGTCGTTTACGGTCACCCCATATAGGGCGGTTGACGAAATACCTCGTTGGGTTCCTCTTTGGTATGATGCCGGAGGAAAGGCTCATGCGTACAACCTTTTGGGTGGCAAGCAAAGCGTGCTTGCGTTTGAACTGCCTGCAGGCAACGAAGCAAGAATCCTCGAACTGGAGAAGAAGGCTACGCAAGCCTTGGAGCCTAGGGCGGGGATTGCCGCCGCTTTGAAAAAGCTGGAACTCCAACTGCAGGAGGTCAACGAGTTCCGGTTTTCCCAGCAGGAGGATTTGTCGAGATTGAGCGGACTGTCTGCGGAAGTGGACGAATTGGAGGAAGCGATAGAGAATTTTACCGCCACGCTGAAAGCAAACCCCTCGCTTGAACAAATCATTGAGCCGCAAATCAAAATGCGACAATTGAAATTGGACCAAATCCTAAGAGGGCTGCTTCAACCCGAGAAGGATGATCAAACGTTTCAAAGCTTGCCAGACCTAGAGTCCGAATTGGAGAGAATTTCCTCGGAAATCGCCAACTTCCAAAATACCTTGCTGGAGAACCCCGCTTTGGAAGCCATCATCAAGCCTCAGATTGATCTTCGCTTGCAGAGGAGAGGGGAACTGAGGTCTCTTGAACGAAGGAAGGAAGAGGACGCCTCCACCCCCTTGACGAAGCAGATGCGAAAAGAGGCGAAAACTTCTCTCGGACAACAGGTCGATCTTCTTGAGGAAGCGATCGCTCGAAGCGTTTCCCAACTTGCTGGCATCGCTCCCAAAATTGAGGATCGAAGGCAGGAACTTGCCCGGGTGGATGGTTTGGAGGCTTCGATCAGAGAAGAAATCTCCAGGCTCTCGGGTCAATGGGGGGCCGAGCTTTGGGAGACGGAAGACTCGTTGCGATTGATCTATCGCGGAAGCGCCGAAGACGGGGGTAAAGGCGACTTGGTGGATAGTTTCCCCAACGAAGTCCCTTTGTTCAAGGAGGGAAAAGTTTTTGCGCTCGGGGTCGAAGCCTTGCTTGCCTATTATGGACTGACCGATGAAGCAGTGCAAATCAGCGATGATATGCTGACTTTGAGGATAGTGCACCCAAAAGCAGGAATACTGGTTGAATCTCCGCTTTCGGAAGGACAGTTTCTGGAAGTCAATTGGTTTTCAAAATGGAGCGAGCCAGTACCCGAAGAAATCCTCACTTTGGATGCCAAGCGAGCCTATGCCGACAATCGCATGGATGAATACTTGGCTTTGGCTCCCCGAATCATTCGGCTTCTGCTGCAGCGCGTCAATGGTTTCGACGTTCCGGTTGCCGACGCTGATTTGCCCGATTCTTTGGCAAGGTTGGGAGTGGATTCCGAGGAGGTTGAAACTGCCCGCAGATTGATTGACGCCGATTCTAAGCAAACTGACCCGCCTTCCTTTGAGAAGTTTCTTTCTTTGGTGGATGGAATCAATTATTACTACGTACTTCCTGAGATCAGTTCCTCCTTCAATCCGATGTGCGGAATGAAGGACGTCCTGCAGTATGCTGAATTTCAAGATCAAGTGGCCTCGACCATCGAGGAAGTCATTGTCAAGACGGATGCTTTGAAGGGAGAGAGTTTCTTGGGAAAAGTGGAGCGAGCCTTGGTCGAAGATCCCCAAAACCCGTCCTTGTCCCAGAAGAAGCAGGAGATTCTTAAGGCGATCGCTGACAATGAAGGAATTTTGAAGGAAAAGCTTCAGGAAAAGGAGGTGATTGATGAATTCTTTTCTCGATTCAATGATGCAATCGTGCTTATCGGTCCCGAAGAAAAGACTTTTCAAGACTTGGCGCCCACGCCCTTTGACTCTTCGCCAGTCCCAAAGGTAAGCGTCCACGGAAATTTGATCAAGACAATGGCTAGCGGCGAGTACCTGCGTCGCCTGCCGATCGAAGCGGACCATCTTGCAACCATCATAGTTTCTTTGCTCATGGCCTTGTTGGCCGTTTATCAAGGAAATCATGCGAGTTGGGTTCAAGCCGGCGGCATTCTCCTGCTTGCCGGGTACGTTTTCTTTGGCTTTGAAGCCTTTTCTCAATCTCTTCTCATTTTGCCCATATCGAGTCCCGCTTGCGCCGGGCTCAGCACTTCCTTTGTCGGTCTTGCCGCCATGGTCGTAATCGAGCAAAAGGCAAAGGGCAGGTTGAAGGGAATGTTCGGAAGCTACGTTTCCTCCGACTTGGTCGAGCAGATGGTTGCCTCTGGCGAAGAACCTTCCCTGGGAGGAGAGGAGACGGCAATCACCGCGTTTTTCAGCGACGTTCAATCGTTTTCAAGTTTTTCGGAACTGCTTACGCCTACTGGCCTGGTTGACCTGATGAACGAGTACCTAACGGCCATGACCAATATTCTTCAGGAACAGCGGGGTACGCTGGACAAGTACATCGGAGATGCCATTGTGGCCATGTATGGGGCTCCCATTCCCATGCATGATCATGCTTACCAAGCGGTCAAGACCGCCATTCTAATGCAACGCAAGCAGATTGAGTTGCGGGAGAAATGGGTGCATGAAGCCGAAAAGTGGGGAAGGTGTCATGGACTGGTTTCCCAAATGCAAACCCGCATCGGATGCAATACCGGAACCGCTACGGTTGGAAACATGGGTGCATTGGATCGCTTCAATTACACGATGATGGGTGACATGGTGAATTTGGCCGCTCGATGCGAAAGCGGAGCCAAGGCCTATGGAGCGTACATAATGGTTACGGAAGAAACCAAGCTTGCTTCGGAAGCGACTCGAGATGACATTGCCTTCAGGTATTTGGACAAGATCGTAGTCAAGGGCCGTTCCCAACCCGTTGCCATGTTCGAACCGACGGGCTTCATGAGCGAACTCACGCAGGAAACTCAAGATTGCCTCGATTGTTTTCGCCAGGGAATCGAAAAATACCTCTTGCAGGATTGGGATCATGCGCTCGAACTCTTTGAAAAGGCGCGTGAACTCGAACCGAACAAGCCTGGTGTGACTCCGGGAGTAAAGGACAATCCGTCGATGATACTCATCGATCGCTGCAAAGTCATGAAGGAAAACCCTCCCGGAGATGACTGGGATGGCGTTTACGTCATGACGACCAAATAATTCTCCTTGCTCGGCGGCCATGCAACGAGCTCGAGCGACCTAAGTTTTCGCTTTTTTGAAATAGCTGGGCTCGTTACCGGGTTTCCACTTCAAGTTGCAGCCGAGGCTGGGCTTTTGGTTTTCCGGCGGGGGTTGGTTGCTTAACAAACCTTCCACTGCTTGCCGAAGATCAATGCCGCTTGGATGAAGGCCGTTGCTTGGACGAGAACCGTCAAATTGGCCCCGGTAGTACAGAAGGAGTTCGTCATCGAAGAGAAAGAAATCAGGGGTGCAGGCGGCGCGATAAGACTTGGCTACCCTTTGGTCATCGTCGAAGAGGTAGGGAAACCTGAAGCCTCGCTTTTTGCTTAGTTCCGCCATCTTATCCGGACTGTCCTGAGGAAACGACGAGGAATCGTTGGAGGATATGAAAAATACCTCCACTCCGCAATCCATCCATTCATGGGCGAGCCTTGTAAGAGGATCCAATAGATGAAGGACGTAGGGACAATGGTTGCAGACAAAGACGATCAGGTATCCGGGCGTCCCCTGATTCCAGGACAAAGCGCGCATTCTTGAGGTGTTGGTTTCAGGAAGCTTGAAGACTGGAGCTTTTGTGCCCAAGCGAAGCATGGTTGAGGGAGTGGCGACCATAATCTTTCAGGATTGGTTTTGTTTGGGAGGAGAGGGGAATGCAACCTAAGGCAGAGGGTGTTTTGCGAAGTAAGCCGAAAAGAGATCTCTTGCGATAGGAGTTGCCGTCAATCCTCCCTGAACTTGGTCTTGGGGAATCACTCCTTCCACAAGAACGGACAATGCGACTTTGGGGTTTTCGACCGGGGCAAATCCTATGAACCAAGCAAGGTTCAGTTTCATATTGTGGTTTCGCCACTGACCGGTGCCGGTTTTGCCTGCAATTTCGATGCCCTCGATACGGCATCTTCTAGCAGTACCTTCGGTCGTAGCGCAAAGCATGCCTTCGACGATGGCTTTAATGCTGGAAGGTTCGATCAGGGTTTGAGCGTCAGCCGTCGATGCCTCGTTTGAATCCATCAGCAGGGTGGGGTGAAAGCTTTGGGTGTTTGTCGCCATCTTTGCCGCGAAACAAGCCATTTGCAGTGGGCTTTGTCTTAAGCCCCCTTGGCCGATGGAGATGTTGAAGGTGTCTTCCATGGTCCAGTTCACGCCCAAGGTTCGCTTTTTCCATTGTGGGTCAGGCACGATTGGCTGATCGCGCAGCCTGGGTAATTCGATGGTCGGTTTTCGATCCATCCCCAAACGAATCGCTTCATCGATAATGGGACCGTGGCCCAAGCGTTCGGCGCACCTGAAGAAATATACGTTGCAACTTTGAGCGATCGCTTCGCGCAAATCCAAATCTCCATGGCGTCCGGGATGAACGTGGCACTTCATTCCTCGATAAATTCCATCGCAGGTCAGCTTCTCTTCCGGGGAGAGGGTATCGGAACGGAGCGCCGCCAAAGCGGTGACCAGCTTGAATGGGGAGGCTGGCGCATATCCGGGATGCCAAGCTCTCGGAAGCCAAGCCTCTCGGCGTTGGATGTCATCATAAGCAGCCTGAGTGATGTATGGCGAAAGGCTGGACAAATCGTAATTCGGCTTGCTGGCCAGTGCCAAAATCCTAGAGCTGTTCAAGTCGATCAAAACCGCGGCTCCGGGAGGAGGAGGGGGCGGGGCCAGTTCAAATGAGTTTGGGTCGTTCTTTGCTTCTTGTAGTACACCCTGAGAATAGAGGTGCCGGAGAAGCCTGCATGCGTCGTTTTCCGTTCCACGAAACCCTGCTACGGTCGCCGCATGCCTTCCTGAGATGGGGAAAGGAGCGTCTTTGAACGCGGAGAGAAGCAATTCAGCCCTGACTTCCGTCTCATTGGTTCCTTTCAAAGCTTGGCTCGTTCTTCTCTCCAATGTTCTTGCCCAATCATTGTCTGGAAGGATTCTATGCTCGGCCACTTTGGTCACCATTCGATCGATTGCCTCTTCGGCAATCGACTGTAGGTCTTTGTCCAGGCCCAGTCGCAAGGAACCCCCTTTTTGGGAAGGCTCGTGATCCACGCGTTCATATCGAGAACCCATTGGATTGACCGTCCATACGTCCGCTCCGTCCTTTCCTCTGAGTGTTTCCTCAAAGGTGCGTTCGACTCCGGCTTTTCCGGTTCTTCCCTCCAGTTCGAAGGTTGCCAGATCGGCTCCGGTCAAGGAATCCGAGTCTGCTTGATAACCGCTTCCCACATAGCCCAGAACATGTGATGCCAGGGAGCCCTCGGGGTAGTGGCGTACCGGTTGAGCCTGAACTTGTATCGGCGAATCAGGAGGCAGGTTTTCTATAAGGGTGGCAAATTCCTTGTGGCTCAAATCTCCGCATAACTCCAACGGAAGAATAAGCTTTCGACGCCAGTGTCTTTGCAGGGCGAGCATGCTTAGGTTGAGATTGCGACCGCTCAGTCGGTTGACTTTTTCCAAATATTCGCAGACTACGGAAAACCTGGACTCCCAAGTGTATGACAGTCCGTCAATCGAAATACCAAGGGGGTTGGTCGATTCCCGTTCAAAAAAGTCGATGAAGATTCCGTTGCTATGGACTTGACTGAATTTGGGCGCAAACTTTCCTTCGGAAGAAAGATCCCAAGCGAGGGAAAATAGACCGGCTACCGAAATTTGGACAGGGGACTCGACTCCTTCGATTCGAAAATCGCCGGATTTGTCTAATATGCCTTCAACGTCCAGGTGACACGCCCATGAATCCTTTTGGACGTCGAGATCATTGATTCTCTCCGCACCCATCCAAAGCCTTGGCATCGCGTTGTCGAGCGAGCGCATGCCTCGCAAAAAAAGCCCGCGCTTCTTGACGTGCCAATTCTGTCCGCATATGCGGATCACGTCTTCGAAGCGAAGAGGAATACTGGCAGTCAGACTCTCTCGGAGTTGAAAGGAAATGCGTCGCAGTTCCACTTTTCTTTCCCAAATTTCCTTGGAAAGCAATTCCAGATGCAGGTTTGCCGAATACGATGGTCGGTTTCCTATCAACAGCCGGTTTTCCCGGTCAAACACGTCCCCTCTGGCGCCTGGTCGAACGATGCGCCTTTGTCCCTGTTTCCTTTCGATGTCCAGGTAGTCTTCCTTTTCCCAAACTTGCCTGAAGAAAAGGCATGTCAGAAGGATTGTAAAAAGCAGCGCGTAGAAGAAAGCGAATATTCTGAGCCTTCTTTTTTCAGGAAAGTGTTTCTCAAAGAACTTCATTCGGGAGAGGAATTTTTTTCGTTGGAAATGATTCGGGTCCGAATAAGCAGATAATTGCAAAAATCAGAAAACCAACTTCCGAGCGCAAGCGCCATGAAAGAAGAGAGAGTTGCGTCGATGAGAAAGCGACTCCAACCCCAGGGGGCCAACTCGTCGAGCGAAAGGAGAGAGAAGAGTCCCCAAGCTATGGCGAGACACAAATTTACGCTGAGTGAAAGGAGTCTGGATTGAGCCGGGCTAAAGGAGTTGCCCATGAAAGGGGTTTTGCGCAAAAGCAAATATACAATGGCCATGGCGAAAGCATGAAAGCCGAAGGTGGCATGGATGGAATGATCGTAGAGCAACCCGCTGAGAAAAAGTGAAGCAGAAGAACGAAAGCAGTCGAGATGTTGGGCGGATGGAAGAACAAGCAAGCCGGGAAGGTAAAGAAAAAGGCCCCATTGAGCGAGAGTTCCGTTGATTTCACCAATAATGAAAATCAAGAGAAGGTTAGCCAGAGTCAAAACTACGAGGGCTCGGTTGGGCTTGTGCATGCGACTTTCCTCAATCGGTCGCAAGCAAAGGCAAAAGTACCGTCACTTCTTCGAGTTGTCCAAGTGAATCGGACAACAGAACGTGGCCGGTCTTGAACAGGCCGTCACCACTCGACTTAAGGGAATCAACGACACCGATTCGAATGCCCTTAGGATAGGTTCCACCGAGCTCCGAGGTCGTTAGGTAGACCGGATGGTCGGAATCCACCTCCAGATCATGGGGGACGTCAAGTACCACACCGGTTGGTTTTCCGGCAGCCGAGATGCCGCTTCCTTGAAAAGTGACTGGTCTGTCGTCTCCTTCGAAATGGCAGACTATACGAAAATTCGGATTACTGCAAAGCTCCACTTTGGCAAACTTCGACCCTGCGGTTCGAATGCGACCTGCAATTCCTTGCCTCGCAAGCACGCCCATCCCCTCCTTCAATCCATCTGAAGCGCCTCTTCTCAAGGTGAGTTCTTGCCACCAGCCGCTCAACATGCGGTTGCACACCCGGGCGATCACCGGACGAAAGCGGTTTTGCGCATCCAAGCCCAATTGGGTTTCCAATGCTTTTAGATTGGACTTGAGTTCCCTCAACTTGGCCAATTCCTTTTCCCAAACTCCATTTGAGTGTTGATGGAGCTCCCAATCGGATCGAATACGAGCGAGGTCTCGATTTTTTCTAATCAGGGTTCGTTTGGAATCCGATTGATGTCCCCAGTATTCGCTTAGGTCCGATATTCTGGAAGTGGCATCCCAAAGCGGAGCCTGAAACTCGTCGAAGGCGTTTTCGCTAATGATTTTCCACCCGGATGGAAGCGCAAACCAAGCAAAGGCCAAAAGGCTAAGCAAGCCAAGAGGACTGAGCCTTGGTCTGTCCTTTGGGGAAACCAAGCGAGAGCGAGGGTTATTGGGTGACTAGGCGATCGATTTGTTCTCTACTCAACGTGTCGAGCAAATTGAGGAATTCGCCGGTTCCGTTTGCAACGCAACTCAATGGGTCTTCCGCTTGAATGACGGTAAGGCCCGTCGCATCGCTGATCACTTGATCCAAACCTCGAATCAATGCTCCTCCGCCTGCGAGAACCACCCCACGGTCAATCAAGTCTGCGGAATGCTCCGGCTGGCAACGGTCCAATGCGTTTTTGACGAGGTCTACAATTTGTTGAACGACCTCCTTAAGCGCTTCCTCTCTTATTTCCTGAGAAGTGATGTGAATCGTCTTGGGCAGTCCGGCGGTGGCATCGCGTCCGCGGACGTCCATGCTGAGCTCACCGGAATCCAACGGGGCCGCCGATCCGATGGCAAACTTGATTTCTTCAGCTGTGCGTTCTCCGATAAGCAAACCGTATGCTCTTTTCATGTAGGCGACGATAGCTTCGTCAAGCTCGTCGCCGCCTACACGTATGCTTCGTTGGAAGGATACGCCTGAAATGGATATGATCGCCACTTCGGTGGTTCCTCCACCGATGTCTACGATCATATTGGCATATTCGTCATGAATGGGAAGACCCGCTCCGATGGAAGCGGCCATCGGTTCCCCCAGGAGAAGAACTTCTCTGGCTCCTGCTCGAATGGCAGAATCCTTGACCGCGCGTTTTTCCACCGCGGTGATTCCGGAAGGAACTGCGATAACGACTCGGGGAGGAACCAACTTGCGTTTGTCGACCTTTTCAATGAAGTAACGAAGCATGGCTTCGGAAATTTCAAAATCGGCGATTACTCCATCCTTCATCGGTCGCAAGGCTTCGATCGTTCCCGGAGTACGCCCTAGCATGCGTTTGGCTTCCGAGCCGACGGCGCAAACCTTCTTGCTGCTTTTGTATCGAGCCACAACGCTTGGCTCACGAAGAACGATTCCCCGGTCTTTGACAAAAACCAAGGTGTTGGCAGTGCCCAGATCGATACCTATGTCATTGGAGAGAAAGCCGAAAAGATTGCTGATCATGCTGATTTAAAAAAACTGTAGAAATTTTCTTTCGGATTTGAGGCAACTGTCAAAGCCAAAGCATTCACAAAACAAATCAAGAGGTTGAGTTTATGACAATCAAGTACGTTTATTTCCTAACTTTATTCAAACGCATCGCATTCGAGATCACGCAAATTCCGCCGATCAAAAGAAAGATCGAGTAAAATTGACCGCGGGACATTCCCAAAATCAGGGAGGCATCCGGCTCGCGAAAAAATTCTCCGGCAATTCTGGCGATGGCATAGGCGACGAGAAATTCGCCGCCAAGTCTGCCCGGTGTCTTTGACGTAACCTCGGACCTCCAAAATCTCCATTGAACAAAAAGAAAAACCAGGAACCCTTCCAGGAATGCGGCATAAATCTGAGACGGGTGACGAGCTATTCCCAAACTGAAATCAGGCGCATTGGGAAAAAGCACTCCCCATGCGAGTTCCGTCGGGCGGCCCCAGAGTTCTCCATTGACGAAATTTGCCAGCCTTCCGAAGAGCAACCCCGGTGGCACGACGCTGGCGATAAGATCGGCGATCGGCCAAAATGACTGTTTGGATTGCTTTGCGTACCAGAATATACCCATGATTACCCCGATGAAACCGCCGTGGCTGGCCATGCCGCCTTCCCAGACCTTGAAAGCAATGAGCGGGTCCATCAAAAATTCTTCGGTACGATAAAGCAGGACGAAACCGATCCGACCGCCCAACAGTACGCCGAGGATCATGAAGGTCATGAGATTGATTGTCTGTTCCTTGTCGTAGGGACTTTTTCCGGAAACAAAAGCGCGATGCAAAAGAGCAAAAGCGACAACAAAGCCCAGCAGGTAAGAGACTCCGTACCATCGCAAACCCCCTGGCCCCCAATCCCCCCAGGACGATGGAAACTCCCAAATGAAAGGGCTTAAGTCATGAACCCAATGAGACGGTCGATTGGACATGAGCTCAATTCTCCGGAGAGGAAACTTGCAGGGATTGATCCTGGTTGTCGCGATGCCTTCGTTTGGCAAGTTCTCTCATGTCGACGGCAAGGTCATCGGGTTCGAAGATTTCTTGGCCAAGTATGCTTTCGATGATGTCTTCCATAGCCAGCACCCCCGATACCGAACCAAACTCATCCACAACCACGGATAGTTGCGCATGTTCGGAAAGAAGAAGTCTCAATGCCTTGTCGGCCCCGGCGTTTTCGGGAATGAAAAGAGGGGGCAAAGACAGCTCTTTCAACGATTTACGAGGATTGCCTCCAACAACGGCGTTATGAAGATCTCTCCTGCGGACAATTCCGGAAACTCGATCGATGCTGTCAGCAAAAATGGGAATTCTTGCAAAAGGGACGTTGGGATATTCTTTGAAGACCTCCTCCACGGATTTTTTTTCATCCAAAGCCAGCATGACCGTTCGGGGAGTCATGATTTCGTGCACTTTTACGCCATCTAGCAAAAGGGCGTTGGCCACCCAGTCGCTTTCTTCGCTGGACAAGGTGCCCTCCTTTGCGCCCTTGCGGGCAAGCAAGATGATCTCCTCTTCGTCTGCTGAGGTTTTGCGCTGTTTTGTCGGAACCATGGCGCGCATCGTAATCTTGCACAATTTGGAGAATGGAGACATGGAGAAACGTACGCAGGCAAGGGGAGGAATCAAAAAACCGAGCATTTCCGAACGATAGAAAACCGTCAGGTTCTTCGGTAGAATTTCGGCAAAAAACAAAATCCCCAGAGTCATTCCGCAAGCGAAAATCAAAAGGGAGTTGCTGCCGTTGCCGAAGGTTTGGTCGGCCAAGCCACCTGCAAGCGTTGCTCCAAGCGTGTTGGCTATGGTATTGAGACTGAGGATAGCCGAGCTCGTCTCCTCGATTTCCAGACGATATTTTTCAAGCAAGCGTCCGCGACGCGGAGCAACAAGCTTGAAGTTTTCCAGTTCCGCAGTTGTCAGGCTCAGGATCATGGCTTCGAGCATGGAGCATAAGCCGGAAACCGCTATGGTCAGGCAAACGGCAATGATTAGCTGGCTAACCATTCAGGGGCAGTTCCACTTTTTGTGATTGTCTTCGGCTTCAATACTCCAAAAACAAAGCTTTGATACGATTTTGCAACTGAAAATGAATGCTACACAAAAGCTCCCGCTTCATGATTTCCACGATTCAAGAATGGCTAGGTTTGTCTCTTTTGCAGGCTGGTCTCTACCTGTTGCCTACGGTAGCTCCGTGCAAGAGCACATGGGTGTGAGAAATTCAGTCCGAATGTTCGACGTATCTCACATGGGAGAAATCATCGTAAAAGGCAGGGAATCCATGAAGTTTCTCAATCGCTGTCTCACCAACAATTTGCTGAAATGCAAGCTTGGTGGGGCTCAGTACGGCTTGTTGTGTCAGGAAGATGGAGGAGTGATCGATGACCTGGTAGTTTATCGTACGGGGGCCGAAGAATTTCTCTTGTGCGTGAACGCCGCCAACACCGAGAAGGACTACGATGTGTTGTCGGATGCATCCTCCGAATTTGATTGTTTGGTCGAGAACCAATCCGCAGCCTTTGGCCAACTTGCCATTCAAGGTCCTTTGGCTGTGCAGGCCTTGTCCGAATCCATTGAAACCAAGCTTTCCAAACTAAACCGTTTTGAGTTTCTAGAGGGTGGTTGGATGGGAAAAAAAGCGATACTTTCTCGTACCGGTTACACCGGAGAAGATGGTTTGGAATTATATTGTCCGGTAGAAGACTTGTTGAAATGGGTGGAAGCATTGGAGGCCTTGGGAATCGAGTGGGCTGGTTTGGCGGCTCGAGACAGTTTGCGGCTCGAGTCGGGAATGCCTCTTTACGGCAACGAGCTTTCTCTTGCGATCTCGCCTCTGCAAGCCGGACTCTCTTGGGCGGTAGCCTGGGAAAAGGACGATTTTATGGGCGCCACGGCACTTAGAAACGAAAGAGCAGCGGGTCCGAAGAGGCGCTTGGCTTACTATTTGGGAGAGGAGAGGAGAATTCCCAGGCAGGGTGGGGCGGTTCTCGATTCGTATGGCGAACAGCGGGGATGCGTTCTTTCCGGTGGATTTTCTCCTCTCGCCTCTAGGCCCATGGGAACGGCTTTGCTAACCTATGAAAGTTGGTTGCGAAGAGAGGAGAGTGGATGGAGCGCCATGGTTGGAAGCTCGAAGATTTCCATTAGCTTTGGTCCGCCAGCTTTGAAAAGGTTAAGCCCAAGGAACTAGAATCAAGTTGATTCCAGGTTTTGATGGAAACCCCTGATGATTACGTCCACGCCTCCAAAATTGCTAAAGCTTAGGTTGTCCACCATTATCGCTTCCAGCTTTTTGCCGAGCTGATCGCGCACTTCCTTGACTCTGCAATTCGAGTCTATGCGAATACGAATCTTGAGCCTAATGGTTTTGCCATCCTTGAAAATGCTGGTGGCAGGATCGGAAATGCCCGGAATGCAGGCGCATGATTTGCGAACCAGTTCTCGCAATGCTTGAGGGGTGATCTGTACTGTGCCTGTTTCGTCCTTAAGAACAGCAACGAGTTCGGTTCGAGAGGATCTGATTATCCACCATGCCGCAAAGAGAGCCAAGAGGATCGCGGAGAAATACCAAAAGATCGGCGAACGCAATGCGTCGCTTGGAGCCAATTCAAGATAGATGAAGATTTGTTCAAGCATGGAAGCGGATCAGTCGCCGTCGGACCAATGTTCCGAAGAACCTTCGTCGGCATCGATTGCGTCTTGCTTTATGTCATCGATCACAACGTCAATCACCTTTGCATGATTTCCGGTCATGGACAGGATTTGGTCGCGAATCGCTTCTTGGATCATTGCCCCGGTTTTGGCAAGGTCGACCCCAAAACGCAGAACCACTCGCACTTCGATTTCATATCCGCCGTCTTCAGATTCAGCTACGGTTACGCCTCGTTCGGATTCCTTTTTTGAAAAGAAGTCAGTCAGACCTTCCACAACTCCGGCTCCGCCTACGTTGACCACTCCTTTAACCGATTGAGTGGCAAGCCTAACGATGCCTGCAATTACGCTATGGTTGATTCGAATGCTACCCAAACCACTTGAGTCATCTGAAAATGTGGGTATTGAGTCGGAGTTTTCGGTAGAGGACTTTTTTGAACTCATGATAAACGTACTTCTATTTGGATTTTAGGAAGAGATCCTTGGGCGCCCGAGACAGAAACTCCTCCACGTAGGAAGTGGTGGCTTCTCCTTGCCGAAACCTGGGATCAAGAACGATGGCCTTGAGAAAATCGATGTTCGTATCGATGCCCCTTATGATGTATTCGCTAAGGGCTCGGTACATGCGATCCAGCGCGATCTTGCGAGTTTTTCCATAGGTAACCAATTTTGCGATCATGCTGTCGTAGTAAGGGGAAACCACATACCCGCCGTAAGCGTGGGAGTCCACTCGCACACCATGTCCCCCGGGGGCGTAATACAGACCAATCGTACCAGGGGAAGGGATAAAGCCTTGTGAAGGATTTTCAGCGCAAATCCTGCATTCGATGGCGTGCTTGTTGAAGTTGACGTCCTTTTGAGAAAAACTGAGTCGATTGCCCGAAGCGATATTGATTTGCTCCTTGATCAGATCGATGCCCGTTACCTCTTCGGTAACAGCGTGCTCGACCTGAATCCGAGTATTCATCTCGATGAAATAGAAGTTGCCCGTCGAATCGACGAGGAACTCAATGGTGCCTGCATTGACGTAGTCGGCGGCAAGCGTCGCTTTGATCGCGGCCTTGCCCATTCTCGCCCGCAATCCTTTGTCGAGAAAAGGAGATGGGGCTTCTTCGATTACCTTCTGGTGCCTTCTTTGAACGGAGCAGTCCCTTTCTCCCAAATGAATGACGTTACCGTGTTTGTCGGCAAGAACTTGAAATTCGATGTGTCGAGGATTCTCCAAATATTTCTCCACGTACAGGGCGCCGTTTCCAAAAGCTTTGGTCGCTTCCAGTTTGGCCGATTGAAACTCCTTGGAAAAGGAAACTGCATTGTGAGCGATTCTCATGCCTCTTCCGCCGCCACCGGCAACCGCCTTGATGATGACGGGAAACCCGATTTTCTGGGCGATCTTGACTGCATCCTTTTCATTTTCTATCGGACCGTCGCTTCCCGGAATGATAGGCACCCCCGCTTTTTTGACCGTTTCTCGGGCCATCGCCTTGTCGCCCATCTTGCTGATGGTTTCGGCTTTTGGGCCAATGAAGTTGATGTTGCAGGAAGCGCACTGTTCGGCGAACTCGGAATTCTCTGAAAGGAAACCATATCCCGGATGAATGGCGTCTACGTCCGCAACTTCGGCGGCGCTAAGTATGCGATCGGCCCGCAAGTAGCTCTCGGAGCCTATTGCAGGCCCGATGCAAATGGCCTCGTCAGCCAACTGAACGTGCAAGGATTGTTCGTCGGCTTCAGAGTACACAGCCAAAGTTTGAATGCCGAGCTCTCTACACGCTCGAGCGATGCGAAGGGCAATTTCTCCCCTATTCGCAATCAGTATCTTGCGAATCATGAAAGTTTCAATTCGGGCGAATCTTAAACAAGGCCTGCCCGTATTCCACGCTGGCTCCGTCTTCTACGAGAACCTCCAGCACTTGTCCGGAAAAATCAGCTTGTATCTCGTTCATGACTTTCATTGCCTCAATTATGCAGAGGACGTCTCCCTTCTTGACGGAGTTTCCTACTTCAACAAAGGAAGGATCATCCGGAGAAGGCTTGCGATAAAAGGTTCCCACCATTGGAGAATTGAACTTCTTCGAATTGTCATCAATGGTCTTTTCAGAGGGTGAGGAAGTTTCGGATGCCGGAGGGGGAGAAGAGTGCTGAGTTTGAACCAGGATTTCTCGCGGCGCCGAAACGGAAGCGTAGCCGGCGCCTGGGCGGGACAACTTCAGTTTGAGGTCCTTGAGTTCGATCTCCAATTCCGTAAGGTCGGACTTCTGCATTAAGGATACGATTCCCTTGAGCTCGCTTAGATCCATGTTATTGCTCTCCGATTGATTGAACTTTCATGATCATCATCAAAACTTATTTCCCCATTCATGCAACGATTGATTTTTCAAATCTGTCTCTCCCCCACTTGATTTTCAAGGAGAAAGAGGTTCGGGGGTAAGATGAACCGTCCAATTGGGATTCTCCCAAGGCCCGATGATTCTAATGGCGCTGAAGCGCGAGAGAGGATCGGCAAAGTTAACGATCTGCTTGATCAAAGGTATGTTCAAGTTGCCGGCAATTTTGAGTTCAGCGTTTATGTCGACCTCTTTTTCCGCCAGATCAAAGGAGCCCCTTGCCAGGAGAAGAGATACCGGACCGCCCAGTTTTGCCTCGTCAAATCGGATGATGTCGTTTTCGAGAAGAAAGGGGGCTTCAAGTCGGTCAAACCTAAGGGCGTCTGATGGAAGAGGGAAATTAAAGGAGCCAAGTTTGGAACGGATCCCCCCGAGAATGTTCATGGTGCCGATTTCAACATCGGAAAGCCTGAAGTTTCCCGTCCCCTGAAATTGAAGGGGATTGGCAAAAGGCCCCTCCGCTTGCAGGGAAAAATCGATCAAACCTTTGTTTTTTTGCCGGCTTGGCTCAACCACGATCGAATCCTCGTTTTGAGCCCCATCCGAACCTATGGCCTCCTTGGGAGACGAGCCAATTGTTGAAGGAAGGTTTTTCAGAAGCAAGTAACTGCTGGCCTTGGAAAGTTCGAAGGCCAGCTGAATGAGGTCCGATTCTTCGGACAATTCCAAGAAGGAAAGGCTGCCCGAGCCTCCGCATATTCCCAAGTTGGGAAACTCGCCCCTTAAGAGACCCTTCCGGTAGATGAAACGACCATCTGCAAAATCGAGAGGGATGCCCGAATAGGAAAAAGGCTTGTCGGCTTGGAGCGTAATTTCGAAACGGGTTTGATTTTGCTCATTCTCCGCGTACGCATCATCATCGAAAATCTGACCGTTGGCAATGCAACCCACTACGGTTGCATTTACCTCTTTCAAGGATTTCCTTATCCGAGGACCAAATATTCCCTTTGCTTGGTTCAGCGGAAAATCTCCCGTGACCTCGAAGCTCAGCAGGCAATGAGTCTGCATCATCGATCGGGGAAACTCCAAGAAACCACTTAGAGTTCCATGGTCATGCTTGATGCCGGAGCTTCTCAATCGAGTCGACTCCTTGTCTACGACCACCTCAAGGGAAGAGTTCGATATGGGAAGATCACGAAAGTCGAATGCGCCGGATCTAACCCAGCCTTCGGTAATGGAATTGCCGGGTTCTCCACCCCATGTTCCCTCAATGCTGAAATCTCCCCATGGAACGGACTTGGCGAAATCGAATTCCGCCCAAAGAGGAGTCCACCAAATGCCTAGCCAGTTCTCAATGTCAGGAGGGTGGCAATTGCCCTTGATCAAGAAGCGATAATCGTTGGGCATCCATTTTTGATGATAGGAACCAGTAACTTCACTGCGTCCCATCTTGCCCCATGCATCATTGATCCAAATCGTAAGATCGGAGGCAATCTCCGCGCAAATCGAGTAATCTCCGGATGGACTTTCCAGGGCCGAGAAGTTTTCGGCCTTGATCACGCATTGGGTTGGGCTCCCCGTTTTTATCGGCGCATGGTTCGAGTCAAGGCGAATGGAAAGGAAGTCTCCATTGATTATTCTCAGGACGCCCTGGGGAAGGGTTGCTTCGACGTCCAGGTGTTCGGGCTTGAGATCCAGATGGCCTCTTGCTTGCCACTCGTTTGAAAGCCGTTCGGCAATTACCGAGGCTTTCAATGGTTTTGAGTGTGAAAAGAGACGAATCGAAAGATTTTCTTTGGTGCGATCAAGCAGAAGGTGAGCAGAGGGAAGGGTCCCGGAAATTACTCCGTCACCGACCACCGAATCGACTCGAACTGAGCAAGAGAAGTTGAAGTCATCCTCCCCATCAGGGTTGATCTTGGCCCTAATGCCGAGCAAGGGATTGAGGACTGAAAAACTGCTGCCTTCCGATGCCAATGAAAGGCTATTCGCCGCAAAATTTCCTCTGATCGAGAAAGAGGAATCGGTTTTCGATGGGTTTTGCCATGAGAACTTGGCCAACCCCCCGTCCAGATTCGTCATAGAAGAGTCGTTTGCTTGACGAACGATGACTTCCCCTCCATCCCCTCGAATCAATCCGGTTAAGTAAAATCTTGAGGGAGGAAACTTTTGAGACCAATTCGAGACCTCGCTTCGAACTTCCTCCAGATGACTCGTGAACTTCTTCCAATCCACGGGGTTCTCGGACGGAAGTTCGTTTTGTTGCAAGCTGGGCAAGGTTGCCAGAATGCTGAATTGATGAGGGCCGATGATCAGGTTTCCAGAAAAGAAACCCTGACCGGGCGAGTTGGTTTGAGAAGCGAAGACGACTTTTTTCAACTGGACGGAAACATCGCTTGGTTCATCGCTGAAAAGAACGAAGTTTTCCGTTTCAAGCCGAGAAAACATGGCGAGCAAGCCATTTCCAAATTGCGATGGTTTGGTGCGAATGCTCAGTCCATCGAATTTGGCGAAGCGTTTTCCTGTTTTGATTAAGACGAGGGAAGAGCACTCCATGCGCGAAAGCCCGGTTAATCTTGGTTCGCGAATTTCAACTTGGATCTCCTCGGACAAAAAGGAATTCAAAGTCCACTGCGTCAACTTTTCAGGCAAGGGGATTTGTCGGGAGGAAAAGCCGAGGAAAGATGCTTGAATCAGAAACCCAATGGTTAGAAGAAAAGTGATTTTGCCTCCGCCCCTTCGCAAGGAGAGAAATGCGTTGGACGGTCTCATTCGAACTTCCTGGTCCTATTTTTCAGAATCCTTGAGAGAAATCTTCTTGGAAAGTTCATCAATTACCTGAATGGGCAAATTAAAAACCAAACCCAATTCCGCCGATCCGGCCAACCATCGACCGGCGCCTGTTTTTTTGGTAAGGAGAAAGGTGGTTTCCATGCGATCGAAAACTTCAGAGTTGACGAAAGTCAGTCGGTATTTCCAAGGCAACCAATCTCCTTCCATCCATACCCCTTCGTCGTTAAAGGAGAGTTCCACGAAAGATTCGGCCCGAAATTCGTTGACCCTGTCGAAGGATTCGCCGTCTAACTCTCTGGCAAAATCGTGCAGGACGATTTTCTCATCGAGAAGTTCGAAGACAATACGCTCGGTGTTGTAATTTCGCGGCAATACGTTTCGACTCTTGAAGATCATTGATTGAGTGGACAACAATTTGTCCCAAGGCGCATCTACCAAACAAATCAGAGCTTGTTCGGTAGCGTAGGTCTTCCAAAAAGAAGAGTCGGCGTTGGATCGGTTGATGAGAAGGTTTTGGCGAGTGGAATCAACTTGTTCAACCTCGAGCCGAAAGCGGGGTTCGTCAAATCCCTCAGCAGAGAGAATTTCTGCTGTGGGGTCGAAAAAAGTGAAATTCATCGCCTCGACCCTGTTCAATTGGTGGAGGAAATTTGAAATGACGTCGTTGTCAGCTTCAAATGAAAAGGAATGAGATCCATTGTCCTCCAGACCGATCCATGTATCTTCCAGATTCTTTCGCAGGGTAAGGGATCGATCGTCTTTGGTGATCTTTATTCTGGCGACCTTGCCTTGGGCCAAGGAAAACAATTTCTTTTCTCGTAGTTTGGAGGATAAATCCTTCAGTTCGTTGAGAAAATCACCATTTACGAAAAACAGCTGATTTCTTTTGTTCGAACGCACAATGAGAAATTTTTCTTCCGATGCCTCATTGGAATGAAAGGTTATGGTTTCTTCGTCGCCAAGGCTCTTCAATGAGACTTCGAGAATTTTTGAGAGATGGTTCTCGTCCAACTTGTCTTCGCTGAATCCTGCCAGTTTTTCAGAGCTCAATTTCTGCAAGAGATGAGCGACCTCTTCATCGTTTGCCTGAGCAATGAAGGGACGGGAGAAGAGCCATTGATTGTCGGTTCGGTGTAATTTCGTTTCCTTAGTCAGCGCGTTGTCTTCGAATTCACTTACCAAAATCAAATCGATGGTATAAAGAGGAAGATCCACGAAGTTCGATTTTGTCCATTCGACGGTTGGTCCATCGATCAGATCCTTAAGTTCGGAAGAGCCGCGCCATATCGCCTTCTTGTCGTCACCGATTTTTATCATGAGAAACCTGTCCTTTTCATCACGAGTCGATTTTCCGAAATGGATGTCCATCGATTCACCGTTGCCGGATAGGCGCAAGACGGATGAGTTCGCATCCAATTCGTAATCGGAAAGAAGTTCTCCTCTTGAGAAAAGGGAATCGATCGGATAAAGAAATTTGGGAGCGAAGTGGCTTGTTTTCGAGAGCAAATTCGAAAGAGCAATGGAATCAGTCGGCCAATCAAGGGGATCAATCATTCTCCATTCGCGGTCTCTCTTGTGAAAGTAGGTTTCCTGACCCTGTCTTTCACCCCTGAATCGAATGGTATCCAAATGGGCGAGCAGGTTGGACAGTGATTCCGTAAAACGTTCTTCCGGAGATTTTTCTTCTTCTCGGTTGAAGGAAATGATCATGGCCAAGGCTACGTTCGCCATTAGCAGAAGAAAAATCCTGTTTTTAATCATTGAATTAAAGCTCTTTTCTTAACCAGCTGACGAAAATACCAGCTAAAAAGACGAATCCAGGAACCAATGAGAAGTAATAAAAGGTTTTTTCGTAATCCTGTTTGCTCATGGACACACTGTAGGATTGAACGCTTCTGGGAGGGATGTCGAGCATCTCGTTGTTTCCCTTCAGCCAATAGATGATGTTTCGGGCAATGGACTGATTTCCGGCCCCGGAAACCAGTCTTTCGTTTGATAATATCTTGGAACAACCCAAAACCATCAATTTGCCCGTAGGCATGACTCCAGTTGCCGAAGCAGGCAAATGCTTGGGTTGGGAGATCGCCAAAACGGGAACCGGTCCGGACAAATCGAGCAAAGGGTTTTTGTCAGGAGGAAAGGGCCTCTCCGTCCAACTGGACAAGGCCCAGGAGTCTCTGGATGAGAAAAGCAGTTCCTTGGTGAGAAAGAGGGAGGATTCAGCTTGAACCGCTTCAACCGGCCGACAGCGATCCGCCAAAATGGAGAACCCTTCCGCAACCAGATTTTTGACCAGGGGATGGGTTTCATTCCTTTGATAAGTTCTGAGAAAGTAAGCTCCGGAAAAGAGATCGAAATTTTCTGGCGATGGATCATGAATCAACATGTCATGGCAACGAAGGCCCCATTCCTTGAGCAAGGAGCGCAACCCAAAGGAAGGTCGATCGGTAAAGGTCAGTTCCTCTTTCGGGTCAAGGGCGATGAGGGCCTGCCCCCCATTCAAGTTGAGGAAATTTCTTATCAAAGCCACCTCCTTGTCCTGGAAAATTGCCTTGGGACCTGAAAGCACCAAGGCGAGAGCGTCATTCGGGATTTGATCTACGGTTCCTAAATCGATCGAAGCTACAGCGACGTTTCTATCCTCAAACAAGCTCCGGAAGATTGAATTGCCATCCTTGGGATTGGTGTCAGTGGGACTTGCCTCTCCATGACCTCGAGTGAAATAAGCCACTTTTCTGGATTTCTTGCCGTCCGCCAATTCCAAGATCGTTCTCATAAGGGTTTCTTCCCCCCTGAAACTTCCGGGTTCCAGTATGCCGTTTTTCACTTCCTTCCATTCCGAATAAAAGCCGGCGTCCCAGATTGCCTGCCTCGCGATGGATTCTGCGGAACGAAAAGGGAGAGTTGAGTCGTAGGGGTTGACGCCAGGAGTTTCTTCATAACGAAATACGACTCGCGTTCCATTCTTGGGGCTGGCGGCAATTACTTGGTTTGCCTGAGAAACCTTGTATTGATCAAGAACATCTCTTTGTCGCGTTGGAGCATTGACGTCCACCCGATGAACCATGATGGGGAAAGGGGTATCGGCGCGTTCGAACGCATCCAGCAAAAGATCCAGGTCGTGCATGAATCGCTGGATGATCTTAGGCATGCTTGAACTATCGGGCAAAGTTACGATCAGATCGATGGGTTGGTCGATTTTATTGAGCAAGGCGAGGGTCTCGCGAGAGAGACTGTATTTTGAATCGGAACTCAAGTCTAGTTGTCTGTCCACTTTGGAAATGAGGAAGTTCAGCCCTAGGCAAAAAACGAAAAGAAGGGTGACAACGATCCAGTGATCGAGGCGACGATTTCTCTTTGCATGCTTGAAATCCACCATAACTCTAATGCTTTAGCCTTTCGATCTGAAGGGTGGCGAGGGCCAGAAAAAGAAAGGCAATAACCCCTTGATGCAACAAGGTAGACAAGTCTATCACGCCGACGGCAAAATGCTGAGCTTTGTTCAAGCCCTGGTTGATGGACCCGAGGCAAACTTGAAAAAATCCTTCAAGGGAGAGTCCTTCAGAGTGATTGCCGTATTCGCCGAAAGAAAAAGCCATGGCGGCAAGGTAAAGGGTTAGCAGAGTAAAGGTAAGCATCCCCGCGACCATTTGATTTTTGGTCAGCGAGCTGGCAAAGATCCCCACCGCATTGAAGCTTGCTCCGAAACCCAAGAGGAAGACGCATCCTCCAACCCAATGTTCGACTATGGTGAAACCGAGGCTTCTGGCTTGTTCCGGGAATCCGAGCCAAAGAACAAGAGGAAAGCACAATGCCAAAAGGCAAATCAGGCTAAAAAAGCAGAATGCAGCAGTCCATTTCCCCAAAACCAAACCCATTGCTCCGACGGGAGCGGACATCATGGTTTCGAGAGTTCCCAATCTTCTCTCCTCGGCAAAGGATCTCATGGTAAGAAACGGCACCAAGGCAGGAGCGCCAAAGGTCAGACCGATGACAAGAGAGGATAAGGGAGGCAAAATCCAATCAGTCGAATCGTAGCTTTGTATGAATAAACGAAACCCCAACCCGATCAGGGCAAGAAAGTAAAAGGTAGCAACGTAAGTTGCCGGAGAAATGAAGAGTCCGAACAACTCGTATCTTACAATATGCCAATACCCCCTCACTTTAACTCACTTTTGTTGCGAAGATGCTGCCTTCCCCCGGCCAAGATAGTCCTTTTCGTCCCAGTTTCTTTTGGTCGCCCGCAGGAAGATCGTTTCAAGATCAGGTCTGGAAATTTGAAACTCAGCAATTCGAAAAGTACTGTCCTCAATCAATTCCTTGAGAATTTCTTCCGCCATGACTTCGCCGCGACCAGTGGAAAAGGAATACCTTCGCCTGCCCATCACTTCCACTGGATCATCTTGGAGAAATTCACAATCCGGATCAATTCGCCTGACCGCTTTTTGCAATTCTATTCTTGTTCCGGAGCAAACGATTTCGAAAACCGTCCTGTTGATGAACTTGTTTTGCAATTCGTTCATAGTGCCCTCCGCGACAATTCTGCCATGGCTGAGTATGATCATCCGGTCGCAACAAGCTTCGACTTCGGAGAGGATGTGACTTGAAAGCAAAAAAGCGACCTCGCCCCGCAGTCGATCCATCATTTTGCGAGTTACCGCAGACTGTCTCGGGTCAAGCCCGATCGTAGGTTCGTCCAGTATAACCAGTCTGGGTTCTGCAAGAAGAGCGTCGGCAATTCCCACTCTTTGCCTAAAGCCCTTGGACAGGTTTCCGATCTTTCTTTCGGAAACCCTTCTTTCCAAGTCGCATGCATCCAACGCCAATCGAATTCTGTCTCTCTTTCTGCTTCCCTCGAGTCCCTTTAGGTTCGCTCGAAAATGAAGGTATTCAATAACTCGAAGATCCTCCGGCAGGGGATTGTTTTCGGCGAGAAATCCAATGTGCTTGCGAACCTCTCCTTCTTCCTCTGCCAAATCGACCCCGCATACCTTGGCCTCTCCGGAATCTGCCGGTATCAATCCCGAGAGAATCCTCAAGGTGGTGCTTTTGCCGGCCCCGTTCGGACCGAGAAACCCGACGATTTCTCCCTTGGCTATCGAAAAGCTTATTCCCTTCAAAGCCTGAACCAAGCCATACCTTTTGCGCAAATCAATGACTTCGACGATTGGAAGGGGTTTTGGGTCGGGTTTCATGCCGATGCCGCAAGGGCAGGGTTTTCATTCCAATATGCCAGCCGGATGCCTTTCATCGTAAGCAAGGGATCTTGAATTGCTCCTGCCAAAGGAAACCTTTGAGACTGGCCACCGGTTTGAATCAGGGAATAGGAATCCGATTCGAAATGCAGCAGCTCTTTTTCAATCGATTTGACGATGCCCTCTAGCATTGGGACGTATCCGTTCTTGACACCGCTCAACATAGCCTTGGAGGTGGTGTGACCGATGACCCTTTGAGGAAAGGATGAGTCGTCGAGCTTAAGGGCTGGGAGCATGGCCGTGCGGGTTCCCAGGAAATCAAGCATTCCTTGAGGTCCCGGCACAATGACCCCTCCCTCATAACCGCCTTCCAAGGAGATGACGTCAAAGGTGGTTGCGGTACCCAAGTCGACGACGATCGCAGGAACCAGATTCAAGTGGTGGACTGCGTAAGCGTTTGCCAGTCGATCCGCCCCAATTTCAGCCGGATTAGGATATCGAATCGGAAGGGAGGAGAGAGCGCGAGCCTCTATTGAAAAGGCAAAGGTCGATTTTTCGGCAAGGGAATGCAGAAGAACTTCCTCGGCGCTTGGAACAACAGAGCAATAGGCAACCGCAGTTGACGAGGCAAGGTCATCGAGAAGAACTTCGGGTTGCTTGAGAAATTGTGAAGTGCTGGTCGTTCGGACTTTCGTTTCATTTGAATCTTGAAAGAGAGCGCTCCGGCAAGACGTGTTTCCTAGATCGAGGCAGAGCAAGGAATTCCTGATCTCATTCATAATGAGGAAAATTCGATTTCACCTGCATGCGCGATTTGTATTTGGCCCCTGCCCGAATCGACTCGCAGCCCGCCCGAGGGATCGATCCCGCGGGCGATTCCAGAGACCAATTTTGTTCCGTTGCCTATTTTCACTCTCTTGCCGTAGAGGAAATCGAACCGCGGCCACTCTTCGATCAGGCGGCTGTCGGCATTTCCGCGCAGGCATTCCTCACTGGCTTCAAGAAGAACCTGCAACAACTTGGCCATCAGTTCGTGAAGACGCCATTTTTTTTTGGTTATGGAGAAAAGCGAGGCGCACTTTCCCATGAGATCAACCGGATATCGCTCTTCATTCAGGTTTACGTTGAGTCCGATTCCAAAAACAAGCGATCGAACGTGATCACAATCGATCGATGCTTCGGCAAGCATGCCTCCAATCTTAAGTCCTTTACAGACCAAGTCGTTCGGCCATTTCAGCTCTATGTCTTCAACTCCGGTGTGTGCTTGCAGAAAGCGGCATACCTTTACTCCTTGCCAAAGGGAAAAGTTTCTAAGCCTGACGGCTTGGACCTCAGGACGAAGGGCCAAACTAAGGTACAAGCTCGATCCTTCGGGGCTGAACCATTTTCGACCCAGCCTTCCTCGTCCCTTGAATTGTCTGTTTGCCGCCACTGCGAAAGGAGCATCCTTTCCTTGAGCGAGGAGCCGCTCCGCTTCCGAATTCGTGCTGTCGATTCGGTCGGACAGGTAAAGTGGGCACCGTATGCCGCATTCCTCTTTCCATGCGCTCACAAGCGAAGCGTTGAGCAAGTCGGGTTCTTCGGAGATGCAATAGCCGCGATTTTGACAAGCATCGATTCGCAGCCCTGACTTTCGGAGTTTGTCGACACGAGACCAAACCCCCACGCGAGACATTTTCATCTTCTCGGCAAGGGCATTGCCCGAGACGTAGTGCGGTGATGCTCTAAGAAGGGTCCTAAGTAAAAACGCATTCAGATCATCCGTGTCCTTGGGCAAGGAAAGAGAACCCTTCAAGGGAGCCGCCTTTCTGATTCCTTGGGGATATTTCGTCATCGTATCGACCAATCGAGGGAGACGTCCATCCATCTGGCTCCGTGTACGGGAGATCCGGTTGATATAAAATGTGGAGAAGCTTCCGCATAAAGATCCAAATTCTCGAGGTCAATTCCTCCGCTTGCCTCGACGATTGCCCGAGAGCCCACGATTCCGACGGCTTGAGTGACGTCTTTCGGAGAAAAGTTATCGAGAAGAACGGCGTCCACTCCCGCGCTCAAGGCAACCTCCAATTGGTCCAGTCGATCGATTTCCACCTCAATGAATCGTTGCTTCGCTGATCGAACAACGGTTGAGAGAAACTCCCGAAGATCTCCGTTGTTTCTTACGGCCGCCGCTGCCAAATGATTGTCCTTGATGAGTATTCGATCGTAAAGACCGATACGATGGTTGAAAGATCCACCGCATGCCGTGGCGTATTTTTCAAGCCATCTTAGACAGGGTGTGGTTTTTCTCGTGTCTAACAAACCGACTCCGTAGGGAGCCAACACTCTTACGAATTCGGCAGTTCTTGAAGCAACTCCGGAAAGTCGTTGCAGAAAGTTCAAGATGGTTCTTTCGACCGCAAGAATTTCTTGAATTGCTCCCGAAAGCTTTCCCATGGATTCTCCTTTTTTCAGCATTGATCCGTCGCTGACGAACGCATCGAATCTAGTATTGATGCACCCAAATGCTTCAAGCAGATGGGGAACCAGCTTCAATCCGCAAGCCAACAATGGTTCTCGCGCGACCAACGAGGCGTCGCCGACTCCCTCGATTTGACAAGAGCTTGTGGTCAGGTCGCAAATCCAAGGAAATTCCGCGCTTGCAGGATGGAGGTCTTCCTCTACGCAAAGGAGTATGGTTTCCCGCAGGCTCGGGCTTGCCAGTTCCACCTCACGCCAACTGATCTTACGGCGGACTTCATCCAAGCGAGCGGGAGTTGAAATCACGAAGCGACGGATAGATTCGACCGGGAATTGGTCTGCAGCAATTGACGCGTTGAAGGCGCATCGGAAATCACTTCTCCAGGGTCAGGCCCGATTCCAATAAAGCGAATCTCCGGCAGGGACGCGCGACTGAAGCCATTTGGATAAGCTGATTCCACAATGCTGGAGATCATTCTTGCAACATAGCTTTGGGCGGTGTCTGGGAGTTGGTGAAAGGAGCGGACGCCGCGCAGGTCTTCCTTCCATCCTGGATGAGTTTCCCAAACCGGCTTCAATTTCATGCGCAAGCTTTCGTCCCTAGGAACGTCACGAGTGATTTCACCGTTTGGCAGTTGATAAGCTACGCATAACTTGATTTCAGAAGGAACCGAAGGATCGAGGGTAAGAGCGTCCAACTTGTTGATGACGATTTGATCAAATCCACCGTATCGCAAAGCGTTTCCTTTTTCCACGGCATCAAACCATCCGACCATCCGTTGCCTGCCGGTCGATGTGCCGAATTCCAATTTGGCAAGTTTTTTTCCCCATGGATCGATGAGGTGATCGATTTGGGTAATGAAGTGATGTGTGCCGACCTTGGTGTCATATGCCTTGCAGCAACCGATTTCGGTCATTGGTTGAAGGGGGATGCCTCCGGAAAGAAAAAGTTCTGCGCCGGTGGTGTGAGAGGCCGTTACGTTTGGAGTGAAGCCGTGTCTTTTGTCAAGCCAGTAGGCCTGGCCGAACTCCGCTACCACCGTTCTTCCCCTGCGGGTGGAATCGAGCAGAAAATCTCTGACGTCGCCAATTCGATCACTGAGAATCCTGCCGGCTTGCCAATATTGGTCGATCACCTCGTCCATGTTCAGTTCAAAGGGGTTCTGGCCGAGGAAACGTTTGAAGCAAAATTCTTCGGAGTCGAAGAAACCCTCTTCAATGGAGGTTTCGTTTGCTTTCTTTTCAGCGGAGCTGAGGGTCTCGAAGAAGCCAAACCAATCTTCTTCCGATACCTTGCAGACCCAACGAATGCAGTCCAGGGCTCTTTGGCACCTTTGTCCGAGCGAGACGGCAAAGGCTTTGCGATCTTGGAGAAAGGATTGATAGAAAATTTGCCATTGCCCGGTTTCATCACAGTAGGCGGGACTGATTCCTCTTCCGGTCGACCCTCTGCTCTCCAAGCCTAGTTGCTTGACTCTGTAGTTTTCCCATGCCAAATCAAGCAACCTATGGCTCAAGTCGCTGACTTGAGTCTTTTTATCGATAAGGAGGCGATTCATTACCTTGATGCCTCGTTCTTCCAATGGTTTGGCTTCCCAAAGAAACTTTCGGGGGTCGGCGACGACACCGGATCCGATCAGTAGGGTTTCTACTTCGGGATCTCCGACACCCGAAGGAAGCAAATTTAGCTTTAGGCCCGCTGCGGTATGACCTGCATTGGCGCCTCCATTGACTTTCATTACTCCGATGGGAGAAATGCCACGGCATTTCTTTTCATCCTTGAGCACTTCGTGAACCACTCGACCCTTGCCCTCGTCACCCATGCTGATGCCGATAACGCTGACCAAATGGACTTCGGAAAGGTTTTTCGAAAGAATCATGTCAGGAAAGCTTCAAATCACCGCGCTTTACCTCCACGACGTCATGAGGAGCAGACTCTCGCTGTCCGGCTGGAGTTACGCGCACGAAACGCGCTTGGCTTTCGAGAGCGGGCAAATCAGAAGCGCCGAGGTATCCGAGGCCGGCTCGAATTCCTCCGGCAAGATTAGCCAACACCTCCTTCAAGGATCCCGAAACCTCCTTAAGGGCCTCGATGCCTTCCGGAGCGCTTTTGCCTCGGAGGTCTTTGGCGGTATGGCCGTAACGAGCAGCAGAACCATGTCGCATGGCTTCCAAGCTTCCCATGCCTCGGTATTGCTTGTAGTATTTCCCTTCGATTTCGATAATTTCTCCCGGGGCTTCTCGACATCCGGCGAGCAAGCCCCCGCAAATCACTCCATCGGCCAAGGTGAGGGCCTTTACGATATCGCCGGATTTGTTGATTCCTCCGTCAGCCAGAATGGTGACGCCGGATTTCTTCTTCGCTTGGGAGGCAGCGAAGAGAGCGGTCATTTGGGGCGTGCCCACACCGGCCACGATGCGAGTGGTGCAGATAGAGCCTGGGCCTTGGCCGATCTTGATGACGTTCGCTCCTGCCGATGCCAGAAATTCTACGCCTTCACCGGTAGTGACGTTGCCTGCCATGATGGCCAAGGAAGGAAAGGACTTTCTTAGAATGCGAACTGCTTCTCCCACGCTGCCGGTGTGTCCATGAGCAGTCGAGACCGCAACCAAATCCAAGCCCTTGTCCACCAATTCCTCTACGTGACCGATGAAGGCATCGACCTCAATTCTTCCGGCATCATTTCTGGGCACGGATACGGCTGCTCCGCATAACAGTCTGAAATTGTCGTCCCGGGCCGGTTTCACGTGTTCTGCGGACCCCTCCATGATTCTTTCGATGTCGCTCAAAGTGTAGAGTCCGCGCATCTTGTCCTCGTCGTCAACGACCAAGAGCTTATGGATGCCCATATGCTCGCTGAAAAACTTGTCAGCAGAGGCAATGGGATTTTCATCAACCTCGGATTCTCTGATGGTGAACACTTTGGCCCGCGGAATCATTCCTTCCGTAACCAAACGGTCTTTGTAGCGCTCCTTGACTACTCGGCCAGGCAGGAGTCCTTGAAGTTTGCCCTGTTCATCTACGATGGGAAAGGTGCGAAACTGAAAGTTTTTTTCCTCTATCATCCGAAGCACGTCGCCAATCAGCTTTTCCGGGGTAAAGCTGATTGGGTCCTGAATGAGGCCGTGTACGTGATGCTTTACTCTAGCCACCTCCTTGACCTGCTGTCGCTGCGACATGTTGTAATGAATCAGGCCCAATCCGCCGCAAAGAGCCATTCCGATGGCCATGGAAGACTCGGTGACCGTATCCATGTCCGAGGAAACGATCGGCAAGCCAAGATGAATGGAATCGCACAGTCGAGTGTCCAATTTAACCTGACTCGGAAGAACTTCAGAATATCGAGTCACCAGTGAGACGTCGTCAAAAGTGAGTCCGCAGGGAAGGGAACGGGTGAAAAAATCGTTCGCCTTGAGGAATAATTCGTTATCCATGTTTCGTGCTTTCGTAGTCGGTCGACAATGCATTATATGATCTATATGGCCTTTTCTCTCAAGGATATTCAATGAGCTGCGCTCGAAGTTGCCTTCGATTCTCCCAACCGTTCTCCATGCCGCTGGTCAGCGCTCACGGGCATTGGAGCGATCGGGAGTCTCTTGTTCTTCGTCAAGACGATGAAGACGGAAACACTGCGTTTGGCGAAGTTTGTCCAACGCCTGGGTTTACTCGGTTTACGCTGGAGCAGGCTCGAGCCGAAGCAGACCAATGGGTCAGGTATGGAGGAGAGGCCGATGATTTCAGGTTTATCGGGTCCGCTTTGGGATGCATTCGATCAGGAATTTGGAAGGAACCTCGAGAAAAGAGTGTACTTCCTCCGATTGCCCGGATGCATCAAGCTGAAGATGGGCAGGAAAGCGCGACGATCAAGCGCAAGATAGGAACTCAATCCATCAATGAGGAGATTCCCATTGTTCTTGATTGGCTTTCGCGATTGTCTGCGAAACAACGAGTGCGACTGGATGCAAATGAGAGCTTGTCTCGCAAGCAGTTGATGCGGTGGGTCAAAGCCTTGCATGAAGAGAAACGGATTGAATTCATCGAGCAACCGACCTCCCGGCCAGATGACGAGTGGCTCCTTCGTTTTGCCGTGGAATCGCCGGTTCCTCTCGCTTTGGACGAATCAATCTCTCGGATGGGGGGGATCAAGAAACTGCTGTTTTTGGAGGGCTCGCTCTTTTATGTGATCAAGCCAAGCCTTTTTTCGGATTGGACCTCCATTCTCAGCTTGATCCAGAAAAAGCCTGATCGTGTCGTTTTATCAACGGTTTATGAAAGCCCGTTCGGATATGAGGCGCTGATTCGACTTGCCTGCCGTTCGAAGGTTTCAGCGGGTTTGGAGCGGAGTTTTTTTCGAGACAATACTTACGAATTTACCGAACACCACTCCTTTCCTTTGCTAAGTCCAAGCGTTACGAATCTTCAAATCAAACAATTGTGGGACGTTTTGCAAAAATGAACTCTCCTTATCTGAAGACGGACAAGGATTGGGAGGCGTTTCATACGGAGGGTGGCCGGTCAGCCTCCGTCATTGCCGCCGATGCATTGCGGTTGCTGGTCAAGGGAAAGTCGATTCGAATCAACCAAAGAGGCGTTTTTGAAAGGAATCCTCGGGGCAAGCTGCAGGTACTTGGTTTTTTGTCTGGCGGGACGGGCGGAACGCAAGAGGAGATTGTTCACACAATCTCCTCCCTGAAATCGGCAGTTCAAGGATTGAAGGGGCGCTTGGGTCCGCAACCGATGGACTGTGTTTGCTGTTTGCCGCTCTGGCACTTGGGCGGATGGATGCAACTGGAAAGAGCGTGGGGCAGCGGAGGGCGAGTCTCCTTTTGTAATTACAAGGAGTTGATTAACCCGGGATCAGCGGACTGGTTGGGAGGCAAATGGATATCCCTGGTTCCTACCCAGTTGCACCAAATGATGAAAAGCCCAACTGCCGTATCAGCCTTGAAAAAAGCCCGCGGGATATTTTTGGGTGGAGCAGCGATCAATTCGCAGTTGGCTTCAAGGGCCAGAGAATCGGAACTGCCCCTTTATCCATGCTACGGGTTGTCGGAGACTGCGGGCATGGTAGCCATGCTGGATGCCCAGAACTTTCTCGAAGGCGTGGATGGCGTCGGTTATGGGTTGCCTCACGCCGAAATTCGGATCGATAAGGCAAGTCGAAGAGTATCCGTGAAAACCACCAGTCTTTGTTTGGCGAGGGCCGATCATCAATTTGGCAGGGGAGATTGGCTGCCAACTCCCGATTTAGCCGAGATCGGTCCAACAGGCAGTTTGATGATATCAGGAAGAGCGGACAGGATCATAAACACGGGTGGAGTGAAAGTGAATCCAACCTTGATCGAAGCTCAGGTTCTCGCTACCGGACTGGTGGAGGAATGTATCGTTTTCGGGGAGGCTGACCCAAGGTGGGGTGAGCGGGTTGTGGCCTGGGCTACTCCGGAGTCAATTGATTTGGAAAAGCTCAAGCAACGCTTGATGAAAAGCTTGAGCGAGGCCGAAAGGCCAAAGGAATGGCGATTGAACAAGCATTTGCCTCTCGGTCAGATGGGAAAACCCTTGAAGTCAATCAGCGGCAGAGTTTAGATTTCTTCTACGATTTTATCGGCCAAACCATACTCAATGGCCTCTTGCGCATTTAGGTAAAAGTCCCGATCCGTGTCTTGTTGAATTTTTTCCAAGGGTTGCCCTGACGCTTTTGCCAAAATGTTGTTCAGTTCCTCGCGCAATCGTTCCATCTCCTGAGCTTGAATGTTGATGTCCACCGCAGCGGCCACCATGCGTCCGGTAATCAAGGGCTGGTGAATGAGAACACGGGAATGCGGGTAGAGGTGCCGCATTCCCTTGGACGCTCCGCACAAAAGGATGGAGCCCATGCTTGCCGCCATTCCGGTTACGACCACCTTGATCGGAGAGCTTATCAGTTGCATGGTGTCGAAAATTGCCATGCCAGCGGTAATCGAACCTCCTGGTGAATTGATGAAGAAGGTGATTTCACTTCCCGGTTCGATTGCTTCCAAATGAAGAAGCTTTTCAGTGATGTCACGGGCAGACTTGTCGCTAACTTCTCCCCAGAGAAACACCTTCCTGTCTTCCAGAAACTTTGCTTGAACGGCCTCGGCGACCGAAGATGGTTTTTTGTCTTTATCTTTGTCTTCGCTCATTTGATCAAAAGATGGATATAGGAGATCAGAGGTGGTTGTCGAGCATCTCGATTCTGCGGACGTGTCTTCCCCCTTCGAATTCGGCATCCAACCAAGCGTCGACGATTTCAAGAGCGAGTTCCAGAGAAATCTGTCTCTGTCCGATCGACAATAGGTTGGCATTGTTATGTTGCTTGGCCAAACGAGCGGTTTCCAGATTCCAGCAAAGGGCGCACCTGGCTCCCTTGACCTTGTTTGCAGCCATTGCTTCGCCGTTGCCACTTCCCCCGAACACGATGCCCAATTCGCATGACCCTTCGGCTACAGATAGAGCCGCAGGGTGGACGAACTCAGGATAATCGCACGATTCTTCGGAAAAGCAGCCGAAATCGTGAATTTCGTAACCTCGCTTACGCAAGTGTTCCTTCACCGCCTCCTTGTAGGAGTATCCGGCATGATCGGTTCCAAGTGCCACTTTCTTCATAGACTCGTATATGAAATTGATTTCGGGAGAAAAATCGTAGAGGGCATCATACGAGTCCAAGCTCCATCTTGCCTTCCTCTGATATCATATCCTGCGTCCATGGAGGGTCCCATACGATTTCTACTTCGGCATGGTCTATCCCGGGCAATTCCAGCACTCGTCCTTTGCAGTCGTCCGCAATGACTGGGCCCATTCCACAACCTGGAGCGGTCAGAGTAAGATCGACGTATGCAACGCGACCCAGGTCCGTATTCTCCTCTATTTCAACCCTGTAAATCAGCCCCAAGTCAACCACGTTGACCGGGATTTCGGGATCAAAGACGGATTTGAGCTTTTCTCTGATATCCTCTATTTCTGCCGGGCGGGCATCCGAATTGTCCGATGATTTGGGAGATTGCTCCGGATCTTCTCCCAATGCATCCGCATCGCAAGCGGCGATACGGTACATTCCCTGAAGGGTCATCACCGTAAAGTTTCCTCCAAGCCGATGGGTGATGGTGACCTTTTCTCCGCGCCCTAAAGTGAATTCTTCCCCGTGAGGGATTAAAGTCGCGACCACGTCACGCACAAGTTCAGTTTCCTTTTGAGTCACGAAATTTCAGGAAGTAAAGGATTTATCAAGCTCGGATCTAGCTAATGCTCGCAACTCTTCGTTGGCAATTCCATCGAGAACCTCTTGCATGAATCCAAGGGCAATAAGCTGCTGAGAGAGGGATTGAGGCAAGCCACGACTTTGCAGGTAAAACAGTTCCTGCGGGTTGATTCTGCTGGTGGTCGCTCCATGACTGCACTTGACCTCGTTGGCGAGGATTTCAAGGCCAGGGAGGGAATCGGCCTTTGCTTCGGGGTCCAAAAGAAGGTTTCTATTCGTTTGGTACGCATCGGTGAACTGGGCCTTTTCCTCCACTTTGATCAACCCGGAGAAAACGGACTTGGAATGGTTCCGTAAAACGTTTTTGCAAAGAAGATCACTGGTGCAGTGGGGGGCGGCATGCACCTGCAGGGTTCTTTGGTCGAGCAACCCCTCATTTTTCCCGACAAAGACGGAACCATAAGCGAAATGAGAGCCCGGCTCGCGGAGGACTCCTTTCGATTCCACTCTAGTCTGAGCCCCGCCCAAGTGAAGGTTGGCGCTGTGAAGGGACGCATCCTTGCCGATTTCGAAATTCTCCATTTCCACAAGGGTTCCTTGATCGGAAAAGTTTTGTAGAACCAACCTGTGAAGACGGGCGCCAGAACCCAGCCGAACCTTGAGAAGGTTGGAAAGCGTTCCCCCTAAGCGGTTTGATGAGGAAACGAATTTTTCGATGAGAAAAAGTTCTACGTTGTCCTCCAGAACGATCAGATTGTGATGAAAGGCGATTTTAGAGCTTGCCGGTTCGTGATGCTCGATAACGATCGGATTGCCAGCCTGATTCGATTCCTTGGCCCGCACGACGTAGCCGCTTTCCGCATAGGCTCCGGTAAGGTTTTGAAAGTCGTCGGCACCAAGGCATGGGCCTTCGATTTTGGCAAGCTCGACAAGCGAATGCGGTTCGTCCAATATGAGTCTGTCCAACAAGCTCAGAGCTATCGAAGGATCCGATGAGCCTGATTCGACGGAAAGACTTTCGCCGTTTTCGGCAAGAGATTCCAGTCGATTCATGCTGAAACGAGAACGTGGGGAGAAGCGCCACCGTTCATCTTTCGATTTTTGAGCGGTGGAGCGGGCATATGCCTCCCAGCAATCTTTGCGAAAATCCACCAGCCAACCTGGCTCCCAGGACCTTAATTCGGAGAAACGAGAAAAGAACTCTGGTTGATGGAATTGAAAACTTGGCATTGGCAAAGTCGAGGATTTGGCAAGTCCGACCATGATTAACCGACCGACCCTTCCATTTCCAGATCGATCAGTCTTTTCAACTCCACGCTGTACTCCATGGGGAATTCCCGAATGAGATCGTTGACGAAGCCATTGACGCACAAGCTCATTGCTTCTGCTTCACCAAGACCGCGTTGCTGCATATAGAAGATCTGTTCGGCGCTAACCTTGGAGACGCTTGCTTCATGTTGCACGGAATTGTCGTCTCCTTGAACGCTGATTGCCGGATAGGTGTCAGTTTGACTATTGCTGTTGATGAGAAGAGCATCGCATTCGGTGTTGTTTTTGCATCCTCTGAGGTGTCCCGGAATCTGAACCAATCCACGATAAGATGCACGACCTCGTCCAATCGAAATCGACTTGGAAACGACGTTGCTGGTCGTTTCATCAGCTGCATGAACCATTTTTGCTCCGGTATCCTGATGCTGGCCGTCGTTGGCCAGAGCGATGGAAACGACCTCGCCGCGGGCCTTGCGCCCCCTCAATACGACCCCAGGATATTTCATCGTCAAGCGAGATCCGATATTGCAGTCGATCCATCGCACTTCCGCCTCTTCTTCTGCAAAAGCTCTTTTGGTGACGAGATTGAAGACGTTATTGGACCAATTCTGCACGGTTACGTACTGAATTTTAGCTCCTTTGAGCGCAACTAGCTCAACTACCGCGCTGTGTAAGGTTGAGGTTTCGAACTTTGGAGCCGTGCATCCCTCCATGTACATCACTTCCGAGCCTTCGTCCGCGATGATGAGGGTACGTTCGAATTGGCCGAAATTTTCTGCATTGATGCGAAAATATGCCTGCAAGGGTTGAGCCAATTTGACTCCTGGAGGGACGTAGATGAAGCTGCCTCCGCTAAACACCGCGCCGTTCAAGGCTGAAAATTTATTATCGGAAATCGGAATAACCTTGCCGAACCATTTTTTGAATACCTCCGGATATTCCTTCAACCCCTGGGTGGAGCCTACGAACAATACGCCCTGTTTTTCGAGATCTTCCTTCATTCTCGAATAAGCGGCCTCGCTGTCGAATTGGGCCTCCACTCCGGCCAGAAACTTCCTTTCCTGTTCGGGAATGCCCAACCTTTCGAAAGTCTGCTTGATTTCATCCGGAACTTCTTCCCAAGTTCTGCTGGGTTGCTGCCCTTTGGCTAAATAGTAACGGATTGCGTCGAAATTAATGTTTTCGAGGTCTTTGGTTGCCCAATGAGTGGGTAAAGGTTTTTTGCAGAAGGACTGCAATGCCTTCAGCCGAAAATCAAGCAGCCAAGAATCCTCTTCCTTGACGTTGGAAATATATCTTACGACGTCTTCCGACAGTCCGATGCCCGCATCGAAGGCATATTCGGTGTCGTAGTGAAAGTTGCCTTTTTCTCGATCGACTTCCAGTTGCGTGGAACTAACCATTGGACGTAGAGGTTATGGTTTGAGGTTCTGGGGCAAGGCAGGTCTGCCTGATCCAGTCGTACCCCCGTTCTTCAAGTTCGACCGCAAGCTCCTTTCCGCCTGTTCGAACTATTTTTCCGTCGACCATCACGTGAACGAAGTCAGGTACGATGTATTCCAAAAGTCTCTGATAATGAGTAATGACCAGAATGCCCCTTTGCGAGCCACGCATCTTGTTCACTCCTTCTGACACCACTCGAAGGGCATCGATGTCCAATCCGCTGTCGGTTTCGTCCAGAATGCAATATTTGGGATTAAGCATGGACATCTGAAGAATTTCGCACCTCTTCTTTTCGCCCCCGGAAAAGCCGTCGTTCAAGGAGCGGGCAGTGAACTTTCGATCCATACCCAATTCGTCCATTTGCGCATAGAGTTCCTTGTAGAAATCGACCGCATTGACTTTATCCTCTCCTTCGAGACGGGAATTGCGGGCTGCTCGAATGAAATTGGCAATGCTTACACCGGGTACTTCCATTGGATACTGAAAGGCAAGGAAGAGCCCGAGTCTTGAAATTTCGTCCGGTTCCAAACCCAAGATGCTGTGACCGTCAAGAGTGACCGCTCCAGCGGTGACCTCATAGTCGGGGTGTCCGGCCATTACCTTAGCCAGGGTGCTTTTGCCGCTGCCGTTTGGACCCATGATCGCGTGAACCTCTCCCTTCGATACCTCGAGATCGAGTCCGCGGAGAATGCTTTTATCACCTGTAGAGGCGTGTAGGTTGGATATTTTCAGTGATTTCAAGGTAAAAATCGAAGGTGAGGGTTTTATTCGTGACGATCGTTTTCGGCAATGGTTTCTCCTGAGAAGGTAAGATCGAATTGTCGGGCTTTGAAACCGGCGGGAAGAACGTCAGTAAGCGCGGATATTGTTTTCGATGGAATCTCCAGATCGAAGATTTTGCCGGTTTTACTGCATTTGAAATGAGCATGGGGAGAAAGATTCGGGCAAAACCTTGTGGATGAGCGATCCAAATTAACCTGCCTGACGAGCCCGCAATCGACTAAGGTTTCCAAATTGTTGTAAACGGTGGCAAAGGAGGTGCCCGGCAAATGTCTCTTGACGCGATCAAAAATGTCGTCTGCCGTCGGGTGATCTCTTTTGTCAAGAATTGCCCAATAGACGCAGGCTCGCTGTTTGGTCGACCTTAGACCTTTTTCCTTGAGGGTCTTGGAGAACAAGTTTCGGGAGCATTGTTTGAGGGAAAACGACATGAAAGAAACATTATACGAATCAATCCGGGCATCTCAAGAATTAAATGGAATCATTCTAAATAATCGATTAATGGTCTGCGGATCAATCTCCCCGCCGGAGACTGCCTGACTCAATAGTCGGTGAACGTAAACAAACCCCAGAGAAAGGTGGTTTTACTGCCACCGACGTTTCTTCTGTCCAGAAGCTCTTCTGACTTCAACTCCAAAGTGCCGGTTTCGGTAGGCGTGAAGGAGGAGGATTCATGAGTTACGATTCCGGCGAAGTTGGTTTTCTTGTCGAATAGTTTGGCCGGGTTGAGGGAGCATCCGCCGGAGATGAGCAAAAGCGCTGAAAGAAAGGAAAGAGTCGCAAGGAAGGAAATTTTGAAAGGTTTGCCCATCGAGGTGAATTCAAAAAAGATCAACACAATGAGTCAACCTGAACTTTTGCCTTCCATCCAATCCTTATAGGGTTGTCGATGAGACCATCATTCATTAACTTTTACCTTATAATGAGCAGCGAAAACACATTGATCGAGGAAATCATTTCCTTAAGCAAGCGCAGGGGATTCGTGTTTCAATCCTCGGAGATCTACGGCGGAATCAATGGTTTCTTCGATTATGGTCCGCTCGGAGTGGAATTACGCAAGAACATCAAGGACGCATGGTGGGAGGACATGGTTCGTAGAAGGGACGACGTCGTAGGCCTCGATTCGAGCATCATCATGAATCCGAAGATTTGGCATGCCTCCGGGCACGTCGAGGGATTTACGGATCCCATGGTCGATTGCAAGGAGTCGAAAATGAGGTATCGAGCCGATCAGCTTTTTGCCGCAGAGGTCTGCGTGGGAGAGGAATCGATCGGATGGATTTCGTTGATTGAGTCGGAGAAATTGGATGAGGAAGCTCAAGAACTGGCTGAAAAGCTCAAGCGCAAACTATCCAAACAAGGGAAAATCGAGCAATTGACGCTTCATTCATACGATTCGCTCTCCGAAGAGCTTCAGGCAAAGGTGCCTTCGCCTGCAACCGGTAAACCCGGAACGCTGACGCCGCCTCGAGAATTCAACATGATGTTCGAAACCCATGTCGGGGCTCTCAAGGACGGATCGTCCAAGTGCTACTTGCGTCCGGAGACGGCCCAAGGGATCTTCGCGAATTTCAAGAACGTCGTCGATACCGGACGCGTTAAGATTCCCTTCGGCATCGCTCAAATCGGCAAGGCTTTTAGGAATGAGATCACTCCTCGAAACTTCATCTTTCGTTCCAGGGAATTCGAGCAGATGGAAATTGAATATTTCATCCCCCCCGGAGACGATTACTGGCCAAAGTACCACAGGGAATGGATCGAGACTCGCAAGCAATGGTTCGAAACGATTGGATTGACCAGTGATTTGCTGGGCGAGGAAGTTCATCCACGAGACAAGTTGGCTCATTACGCGCAAGCCTGCACCGACATCACCTTCAAATTTCCTTTCGGAGTCCATGAATTGGAAGGTATCGCCGCCAGAGGAAACTTTGACCTGTCTCAGCATCAATCGCATTCGGGAAAGAACTTGGAATATTTTGACGAATCGCAAAAACAGCGATACCTGCCGGGAGTAATCGAACCCAGTTTAGGTGTCGATCGAACTTTTCTCGCAGTCCTGTGCGCCGCTTACAAAGTTGATGAAGTGGAAGGTGAAAAAAGAACCTTCATGCAATTTCATCCACGAGTCGCTCCGGTCAAAGCCGCAGTGTTTCCGCTGGTAAAGAACAAGCCCGAATTGGTCGAAAGGGCCCGATCCGTCTATCATCTTCTGCAAAGAAAGTGCAACGTCTTCTACGACCAATCCGGAGCTATTGGTCGCAGATACAGACGCGCTGACGAAGTGGGGGTTCCCTTTTGCCTGACCATAGACTTCGAAACCCTGGAAGGGAATCGCACCATTACGGTGCGAGATCGCGATTCGACCAACCAGACAAGGATGTCTGTTGAAGAAGCGGTCAGCTTCGTCGAACAAAAGATTAATCCCTGAATTTTATCCCGGAGTTTCCCTCCGTTAATTCGCCAGAGAAACTCTTGCCTACGGCTTCAATTGCATTTTGAGGGATTCCAATCCTCCAAGACCAGCTGTATTTCGTTGCTTCCTTTCCAGGAGTTGCGTCGCAAGCGAAAAGCCAAGTCAATGGGCTGATCAGCCGAAGGCATTCGATCCGACATTCTCCAAGCTATGCCCCTCACTTGCCCGTATCCTTGAGAAATGGAAAATTGAAAATGCTCGCCGTTGCCTATTTTTCGAGGAGGTGCGGCGAGAAAAATATTTTTAAGGGCCAGGATCGGTTCAGGGTTTTCTTGACCGAATGGAGCCAACAAACCAATTTTCTCAAGCAAGGACTCATCAATTTCGTCTATTTCCAGGTATGAGTCGATCACCAGTTTTGTTTCCGGACCAGTCTCGAGAGAAAGTCGTTTCGTTGCCGCAAGAAATTCTTTGATGAAGGATTGAAGCAATTCTCGGCTTACTCCTAACCCGACTGCCGCAGGATGCCCGCCCCAATGCTTGAGCTTGCATTTGCAAGATTCAAGGACCCTGACAAGGTCTATCCCCTGAGCGCTTCTGCCGGACCCCATGAAATCTCCCTCTGCAGTTTGCGCGAGCACCAAGCAAGGTTTGTTAAGAGAGTTCGCCAGTTTTCCTGCGACGATTCCTACCACTCCAGGATGCCAACATGGTCCACTTCCATATGCGACAGCTGCCGCTGTTTGTGAAAAATTTCCATGGGCTTGGCGGAGAGCTTCCTCGGTCAGGGTTGCTTCGATTTCCTTGCGGCGAGTGTTGAGGATGGTGGTTTGTCTGGCCAGCTTTCTGCAGGTCGAATCATCGGAGGCCAGTAAAAGCTCGAGGGCGGTTTCAGGTTGGTTCAATCTTCCACAGGCGTTGATTCTGGGAGCAACCTTGAAAGTCAGGTCTTCGGTTTCGGGCAGCGAGGTTTCGTCTATGCCGGATTCATTGAGCAATGCCAGGAGACCGGGCGGTGAATCCAAGAAAATCCGTTTGAGCCCAAACCAGGAAAGAATGCGATTCTCTCCCCGCAACGGAACCAAATCGGCCAAAGTTCCCAAGGCGCAAAGGGGCAAAAATTCCCTGGGACTCAGTTCGGTGGCTCCCTCATGGTCGAGTTCCCTCATTCTCTTGAACAAAGCATGGATGAATTTAAAGCATAATCCTGCAGTGCAAAAAATACGGGAACCATCATCCGAGTTAGGATGGGCATGTGGATTCAGCAGAATGCCTTCCGGGCGAGAAGATCCTTTCAATTGATGGTGATCGATGATGATTAGGTCTATTTTGAGCTTTTTCAGGTAGGTCGCTTCGGTCAGAGAATTGGTTCCGCAATCAAGCGCGATTACCAGATCGAAGTCATTCTTTGCCAAACCACGATCAATGACCGCCTTACTTAATCCGTATCCTTCCTCAAGTCTTTTGGGAATCTCTTGTTCGCATTCGATTCCGATATGGTTGAGCGCTTGTGAAACCATCGAGATGGAGGTGATGCCATCGACGTCATAGTCTCCGATTATCAGCGCCTTTTGTTTTCTCGTTTTGGCATCAAGAATTCTTTTGACCGCTTCTTCCATGCCCGGAATGAAAAAGGGATCGCTTAAGTGAGCTAATTTTGGCTTCAGAAAACGTCCTACTTGTTCGCTATCTTGAAAACCTCTTCCAAGAAGCAAGCGGGCAAGCAACTTGGGGATGCCGAGATTTTCCGCAAGTTGACCTTCGAGAACTTCAGACGACTCGCGCTCGATCCAATCCATGAGAATCGAGCAGAGAATTTAAGGGGAAGGAAAGGCCCTAAGACCTATTTCGAGGTTTGCCAGTCGTACTTTGGAAGAAGCTCGCCTTCTTCGACGTGCTTTCGGTCTCCGCGATGCCAAAGAAAGAAAACCGGGCTGGCGATGAAGATGGAAGAGAAGGTCCCGGTGAGAATCCCGATGACGAAGACAAAGGCAAAATCATTGATGATCCCTGCTCCGTAAACCCACAACGAGAGAGCAGCGAGTAGGGTCGTAAAGCTGGTAAGAATGGATCGCGAAAGGACACGATTGATGGAGAGAACGACGATTTTACGTAGACTGATCACCGGGTTGAGTTCCAATTCTTCACGAATCCTGTCGAAGACTACGATGGTGTCGTTGATCGAATAGCCGACGATCATGAGAATGGACGCTATCATGGGAGCGGTAAATTGACCGGAACAAATCGTTCCACCGGAGAGGTGGCCGATCAATACGAAAAGTCCGATAGTCATAAGTATGTCGTGGATCGTCGCGACGACGGCGCCGATGGCATAGCCCATTTCGAAGCGCAGGGCCACGTAGAGTAAAATGCCCAGCAAGGCTACGGCTACCGAAACAATGGCATCATTTTTAATTTGATCGCTTACGGAACCGCCGATGTTGCTCAAGCCTTGCTCTACGAAGCCAGCTTCCGGAAAACTGGAGCGAAGATGATCCAAGGTATTTCGACCCATGCCTTCGTTGGTTTGCAAAACGAGACGACTGGCTTCAGTCCCTGCCCCTAACTCAGCCCGATACACATGTTGAACTTCGCCGAGAAAAGAAGCCTCTTTCAATGTTTGATCCAATTTCCCGGCGTCGATAGTCTGGGAAAAGGAAGCTACGATTTCTTCTCCTCCTCTAAAATCAATTCCTAAAATTTCGTCTTTTTTCGAATATGCGGAAATAATCCCAATGGCGACGACGATCCAGGAAAGAACAAAAGCGAATTTCCTGTATCGGAGAAAATCCCAGGTTTTCTTCGGCTCGGACTTGATGATCTGACCAATGCTGATCAGGTTCTTGAATCCGGCCGAAAGCAAGAGGCTGAGAAAGAGACGGCTGGCAAAAAGAGAACAAAAAACCGAACTGGCTATACCTATGGCCAAGGTGATGCCGAATCCCTTCACCGGGCCGGTCCCAAGCCAGATAAGTATGCTAGCGGTAATCAGGGTAGTCAGGTTGGCGTCGATGATGGTGGAAAAAGCTTTGGCAAAGCCTCCTTGCAAAGAGTTTTCAGGACTCTTTCCGGCGCGAAGTTCCTCACGTATCCTTTCGAAAATCAGAATGTTCGCATCGACCGCCATGCCGATGGTCAATACCAATGCCGCCATGCCGGGAAGGGTGAAGGTGGCTTGAAAGATTCCCGCGAGAATGGCTACGACCAACAATACGTTCAAGGCGACGGAAAGAACTGCGGCGATCCCTCCCGATTTGTACCAAAGAATCATGAAAACGATCACCAGGGCCGCCCCGAGCAGACAGGCGTTGATGCTGCTTGACAAAGCTCCTGCCGCAAGTGTCGGGGAAACTTCGTATTGTTCGCCGATGGTTAGGGATACCTTCAAGGGGTTGTTAAGGATGTCGGAGAGCATCTTGGCTTCACGAAAGCTGAAGTTGCCGGTAATTACGGCGCTTCCTCCTCCGATGCGTTCCCTGACCGTGGGGGCGCTTTCAAGTTGTCCGTCCAGCACTATCGCCAGCCGACCGGGCAATCCGGAATCCAGATCGGCGGCATCCGCAATTTTTGCGGTCAAATCTCCAAAAACCTTTCCACCCTCGGGAGTGAAGTCTAGTCCGACTTCCCATCCTCCCATCTGATCTTGGCGAGGATATGCTTCCGCTATGATTCCCCCGTCAGCGGACCATAACCTGCGCACCCAAATCGGCCTTTCATTAGGTTGAGCATCCGAGCGGAGCATGGCGACGTAGGGAACGCCTTCCTGATCTGTCCAAACTTCGTCTTCCTGAATCGATTCGGGCGCACCGGGATCGGTGTTCACGATACGAAACTCAAGTTTGGCGGGTTTTTGCAGCTCCTTGATAATTCCGGGATCCTCCTTGGTGGTCAGATCGGGGATCTGCACTTCTATGGAGCGCTCACCCTTCTTGCGCACCACTGTTTCTGCAACCCCGAAAGCATTGAGCCGTTCACTCATGATCTCAACCACTTTGTCCATGGGTGATGCTCCGGATGCCTGATCCAAATCACTGGTGAGGTTTAGATCTATGGCTTCCATGGTGAAGGCAATCCCGCCCCGGAGATCCAAGCCACGCTTGATTGCCGGTTGCGATTTCTTCAGCAAGGCCCGTAGAATCAAGTCGTTTCGTTTATCTCTGTCCTTGACGTGGGATGCGCGAATTCCAGGTTTGATGGCAAAGGGGGCGATTCTAGAACCGATGGTTCCTAAGATTCCTTTTGGCGGACTAAAAAAAGCTGCGTAATCAAGGCGATTTCTCTTGCCGTAATCACGAAGAGAAGAGAAGTCGATTTGCTGATCGCTAGGTAATTGAAGCCTGAGATTGTCAATTACCTCGCTGAACTTCTCGTGGCCGGCATGATGCGATTCGTTGGCATCGGAGGTGACTTGTGAAAGGGCGAACTCGCCAAGCTCTCTATTCTCAAATGGCAAGATTAAGCCGAAGCTTATGGCCGCCAAGGCAAATAAGAAAAAAAGTTTCCAAGCGTTCGAGTTGCTCATCGAATCTGTAGGCCTTGTTTGTTTATGAAAATTCAGAACGTAACCAAAGTGAATCCGATGGTTGAGGAGATGATTAGTCCAACTTGGAGGCAATTGCCTCCTTTGCCACTTCGACCTTTACGTTTTCTGCGATGCGAATCACGAAACGATCATCCTTTACCCCGGTAACAGTGCCGAAGACTCCGCCGACCGTCTTTACCTGGGCGCCTTTTTCCAAAGCCTTGATCATCTTGTCGTGTTCCTTTTGTTTCTTTCGCTGAGGCGCGATCAAAAGGAACCAGAAGGCAACGAAGATTAGAATCATGGGAAGAAACCCCATGATTCCTCCTCCAGAGGAAGAAGGATCACCGGCGGGGGCCATGGCAAAGGCATGAATCAAGTAAGATGAGTCGAAGCTGATTGGGATCATGGAAAAAACCGTATAATAAATTAGACAAGCGACCGTTTTGCAAGCATGGAAGCTTGTATCCTCATCGGGAAAGCGAAGATGTCGAGATTCAATCTCTTTGCATCAGAGGAAAGCCTGAAGGGAGAGACTTCAGATGGAGGTCGCGTTGAGGAAAAGGTATGGAGATGCCTGCATCCTTGAATCGATCCCAAATAGCCAAGAGTACGTCACTGCGAGCATTGCCGACCCCATTGGACGGGTCGTTGATCCAAAACCGCAGCTCGAGGTCGACGGAGTTGTCCCCGAATCCCGTGAGCAGACAGCGGGGCGCGGGGTCATGCAAGACCCGGCCATTCGATCGGGCCGCATCGACGCATAATTCCATGGCAAGGCGAGGATCGGAATCGTAGGAAATTCCTACTGGCACGCGAACGCGGATGTTTTTGTCACTGAATGACCAGTTGACTACCCGGTTGGTGATCAAGTCTTCGTTGGGAATGAGGTGTTCCTTGCCATCTCGAGTGATGATGGACGCGTATCTTGCTCGCAGGGAATTGATCCATCCGTAGGTATTGTCAATTTCGATGACGTCACCAGGTTTGATCGATCGATCAAGAAGAAGAATCAATCCGCTGACCAGATTTGAAACCACTTTTTGTAATCCGAATCCGATGCCCACGCCGATCGCGCCACCCAGCAAGGCAAAAGAAGAAAGATCCAAACCGATGGTGGACATGGCTACCAGAAAACTGATGAAGATAAGGAAAACCCGAACGACTTTAGCCAAAAGAACCTGAAGCGAAGGGGGAAGGTTTGGCAGTTGGCGGATGCGAGTTTCTCCGGCGCTTCCAAGCAGCGAACTGATCCAGAGCAAGAAGAGCAGAATAAAGATACCGTTGACCAGGTCGAGGATGGACAAGTTGCTTTTACCGATGGAAAAAGATGCTGATTCAAGAAAACTGAATGTCGGTTCGAGCAGACCGAAACTTTGCAGGGCGGCCATCCCGAATGCCGTGACCGCGGCCAATCGCAACCAAAAACGATTATGAGTCAAACCTGCCACGACCCGATAGATCAGCCAAGCGAAGGTGGCGTTGATAAAAGGATTGAGCAAATCGACGGATGCAAACTCAAATCGTTCCAAGAGGCCTCTTGCCAAGAGAGAAAGAAGAAGCAAAAACAAGGGGAACAAGACGTTTGACAAGATCTCACAGGTTTTGGTTGCCCAGGAAGCCTTGGTTGGGTCATGCAAAAACTTGGCTAGTGCGGGTTTGCATCTTTTGGCCAACGTCCAAGACAAAAGCATGGAGGAAACAATTGCCAACGCTTGAATCTGAGCAACTGGAGTGATCCAAAATCGAGCGGCCTTTTCAGACGCCTGAACAAGAGTGGCGCTCAATTCATTCATTGACTATTGGAGAGTGAGAATTAGGCCGCATTTTTGCAATCAGTAAAAGAAGGCTTGATTGATTCAAAATGCTTGGATCAGAAAGACCTGAATGCAACCGATGAGGAAGCCGAGAATAGCCCCGGTTCTTTCGATAAACCTGAATTCCCTTTGCATGAAGCCGAGGAACAAGGTTTCGATCTTGTTCGAAGAAAAAGAGCGAACTTTTTCTTCTACCATTTGCTTAACGTCAATGGAACCCTCTATTTTTTTGGCGAGAAGCTTGGATGAATCACGGATGAATTCCTCCAGTTCCATTTTGAACAAGGAAGTGGCCTTGGCTATCATCTCATCACTGAGAAACATGGAAAGCATGGGAAATGCGGAAACCAGTTTTTCTCGAATGGTCTTTTCGATTCTCTTGCCGACTGCTGCAAGAGTTTCCTCATTGATTGAATGATCCTCTATGCTTTGCCCCAGGTCCCTCATGGAAAACAATTCACGAGCTACCAGATCACCCAGCTTCTCGGCGATCTGAGCTTGTCTTTTAGGAAAAACTCCCTGGAAGGTGAGGCCGAGAAAATTGATTGGTTCACGGGGGCGAAAAAGCATTTTTATGGCCAGATAATTTGTGACCCATCCGATCAAAGCAGCTATGATTGGCAGAAAGAAAAGAGGGAAGATTGACTGAGACATGGTTGTAAACGAGGATCTTCTTTTATGGGAAAAACCGAAAACCTTGAATTTGGATTGCTAAATCTTGCTCCGTACTACTTGAAAGTTTGATGAGCAAGGATCTTTTGATCAAATACTTTTTGACTGCTGTTCTAGTTTGTCTTAGCGGTTGCCTCAGCACGATTTCCAAGCCGATTGGATTAGCCGCCAAAGCCGTGGTTGTTCCGGTAAAAGCAGTAGTCGGGGTGGCTGCCGACGTAGTGGAAAAACCCATGAGAAAGACAAGTGAACTTGTCAGACCGATTACTCCGGTCATTCAAGTTCGTTAGCGCCTGCGTCTGCCCCCAAAAGTCAACTGTCCGCCGAATCCACGATTTCTTTTTCTTGAGACCACTGGCGCTGAGGGAGCGAGCGAAGCGGGTTCGTTGCGATACGGAAATGAATCCACGATTTTCCTAGGCAAAGGATTTCCTAGTAATTTTTCAATGGAGTCGACCAGAGAAAGCTCTTCCGGTTTACAGAGGGTGAATGCCTCTCCCTCGGTTCTGGCTCTGCCGGTTCTGCCGATTCGGTGGACGTAATCTTCCGAGTGCTGAGGAACGTCGTAATTGATGACGTGCGTAACGTTGGAAATGTCCAAACCACGTGAGGCGACGTCGGTGGCGCAAAGGATCTTTACTTTACCTTGCTTGAATTCTTCGAGGGCATTTGTGCGGTCACGCTGTTTTAAATCCGAATGAAGCACACGAACGGTGTGCCCATGTTCGGTCAACCAGTGACTGATCTTGTCCGTTCCTCTTCTGGTCTGAAAGAAGATGATTAGGTTTTCAAAGCTGATTTGCTTGATGAGAGCTATCAGAAGATCGAACTTCTGAATGGCGGGGACGGGATAGAGGGCATGACTAACGGTATCGGCAGCCGATATCTTGACGTCTATCTTCGCTTCTGCGGGATTTTTCAATGCCCAGTCAGCCAGCCGTCGGACGGAATCGGGGATCGTGGCTGAAAATAGAAGGGTTTGTCTGGAACGAGGAGTTTTTTGGATGATTCGGGTAACGTCCTCGATAAAGCCCATGTCGAGCATGCGATCCACTTCATCCAGAATGAGGATTTCGATTTTACCGAGGCTTAAGTTTCCCTGACCCAGATGATCAAGCAAGCGACCTGGAGTTGCCACGATGACGTCGGGATTGTTGCGGAGCTGCTCCAATTGCCTGCCATATTTTACCCCGCCGTAAAGCAGGGCCATTCGCAGATCTAGAAATTTGCCGTACTTGGTGAAGTTTTCCTCGATTTGAATCGCAAGTTCGCGAGTGGGCGCGAGGGCCAGCGCCCTGCACGACCCATGGTTTCCAAGTCGATGTATGCAGGGCAGGGCGAAAGCTGCCGTCTTACCTGTTCCGGTCTGGGCGGAACCCACTAGATCGCGACCTTCGAGAATGGGCGGAATCGCTTTTTCCTGTATGGGGGTGGGGATTTCATAGCCAAGTTCATCAATGGCTTGTAAAATTTTCGGATTTAATCCGAGTTCACTAAAATTCATAATGGTGGGAGTGGGTAAACGAAACCTGCTTCTTTCTTCTTCTGTTTATTTTATAACATTTATAAATCTTACTTTCAAAGAATGAGCGAGGAGAAACCGAAGGAGCCTTACAGGGGAAGACTGGCCCCAACCCCTTCCGGTTTTCTGCATGCCGGGCATGTTCGAACTTTTCGAACCGCTTGGGAGAGAGCGAGAGAGCGCATGGGTAAAGTGGTGTTTCGTATGGACGACTTGGATTCGTCCCGATGTACCTCAGAGTTTGCCGATGCGTGCATGCAGGACATCAGAGGAATGGGCTTGGACTGGGATGAAGGCCCTGACATTGGTGGAGATTTTGCTCCTTACGAGCAAAGCAAGCGTTCCTTTTTTTATGAGCAAGCGCTTCGCGTACTATTTGATCTTGGGCACATCTATCCATGTACCAAGTCCCGTAAGGAAATCCATGCGAGTGGGCTGCTGGATCGATCTGAAACGGAACACCTTTATCCGGAATTTCTTCGCCCGAAATCGAGCGATATTGAAATAAGAACTTTTCCAGGAAAGGTGAATTGGCGTTTTCGTACGAACTGGGGCGGAAGAGTAGAATTTACGGACATAAAAAAAGCCGAACAATCGTTCCTTGTTGGAGCCGATTTGTCCGACTTTTTAGTTTGGCGAAAAGATGGTTTTGCTGCTTATGAACTGGCAACTGTGGTGGATGATCACCACATGAAAATTACAGAAGTTGTAAGAGGAGAGGATTTACTGGTCTCCAGCGCCCGCCAGTGCTTGATTTACGATGCCTTCGGATGGGATCGGCCTTCCTTTTACCATTGCGAGTTGTTGCTTGGTGAAGACGGAAAAAAATTATCGAAATCAACCCGTTGTTTGCCGCGTCTCTTTCTTAGTCCGTGAGATGGCTTTTGCTTTGGTTAAAGAAAGAAATTCATACTGAGCATGTAGCCTGGCAAAAACGTAACCTGGCCAGCCGTCCAAGATGCCGCCTTGCCAAAGATATACGTAAAGGAAACGCAGGGTAGGGCGTAAGGGGAGTTTACGAAAGATTCTGCGTAATCTTCGTTTTCCCTTTACTGCATCATGCTGAAGAGCCGATTCATCATCTTTTGCCGAACTTTCCACCACTGCTTCCCAGTTGGAATAGCGGTTATGCTTTTCCACAAAGCTTTCGATCGTAGGAAAGGCGTGGTGGTCCATGATCGATTTTAATTTTTCAGTTGTTCCCTGTACCACCACATGCTCATGAATTTCATGATCTCCACTATCGGTGCTTAAATCGGTTATTTTTTCATAGCGGCCAAGTTTATGTCGAAACAGACGAAGGTTCCAGTTGGGGAAGTAGGCATGTTTCAAGGGCCGCT
>JAYOCQ010000036.1:0-14600 GCA_038105525.1 Opitutales bacterium
AGGTGGCGACGATGCCAAAGAAGCTGAAGCTTCCGAGTAAGCTCATCCTCCTTAATAGATTCTAATTTCAAGCCCATGTCGGACTACCGGCGTGGGCTTTTTTGTACTCAGTCAAATTTTTAGTAGACTTGAAACATGAAGAAGAATTTTATCGAGGCATTTGAGCCCCAAAACTCTGACCGAGGAGCAATCATCACCTACTCAACAGCGGATAGTCGAAAATCCTTTTCTTTGCCCCGACCAACAGAAGATTCAAAATCAGCCCCCTTAGCGATCGAATCCTTTGCCATAGATCCGCAGGTCTACCACCAGCGAATGGAAATGGTGGAGGCCTTAGTTAAAAAACAAAAAGATTAGGGAAGGTAACGATTTTTCCAGACTTCACGGCAGGATTTAATCAATTGCTTAACCTTATCCGGATGAATCGCCTGCTTAGGATCGTCCCCTATTCCTTTGGCAGGGTCGATATGGGACTCGATGCATATACCATCAGCTCCATAGGCGATGGCTGCTAACGAACAAGCGGGCACATAGTCGGCATGTCCCACACTGTGGGAAGGATCCACCACCACAGGTGCCCAGGTTCGGTTTTTGAGTAAAGGTGTGATCGATTCATCTGGATGATTCCTATACCCTTCGAGAGGGGGGGTTGTACCCCGTGGGCAAAGCATCACATTGGGGTTTCCCTCTGCTACCAGATATTCTGCCGAAGCGATAAATTCATTGGGGGATGACATGTGCCGACCTCTTTTCAGCAAGACTGCCGTTGAGGAACCTGCAGTCAATTGACCAATCTCCTTAAGCAGGCAATAATTCTGAGCATTGCGGGTGCCCACCTGAACAACATCAACCTTGGCTTCAAGAGCAAGTTTGAGTTGTTCTGAATCCATCACCTCGATATCGATAGGTAATCCCGTTTCCTCCCGAGCCTGTAAAATGATGGACAGGGAATTATTATCCCCTTGAAAAGAATAAGGATTGGTGCGGGGTTTCCACACCCCACCACGCAAGGCTTGAACGCCTGCTTCCTTGAGGGCATGAGCCGACTCCAGATAAAGGTTGGGATTGGACGGATCGATGGTACAGGGACCGGCTATCACAAATGGTTCTTCCTTACCCACTTCAGTCTCTCCCACCCGCACCCGATGATCCGCCAAACCAGAGCGGCGGTCCATCAATTTGTAGGGAGACTCGATCATGTCCACTTTTGAGATGAAGGACAGTCCGGCGATCCGTTTGAACATCACTTCCCTGCCCTCGTCCCCAAGGATTGCGTAGACACAACGGTTGCGACCTTGAATTTCGAGAATCGAGCAATCGAAATCGCCGGCGATTTCTTCTACCTGAAGAAGCTGTTCCTTGGTGAGTTTAGGGGATTTGGGGATAATCATTGTCTGGATTCTTCAAAAAAGAGTGATGCAATTGGCAAAAGGTCCGCATTTAATCTTGTCAGAGCATAAAGGGAAGCAAAGGATTACCAGAATGCCGATCTTCTCGAAAAAGCCAAACAACTTCAGAAGGCTTCTGATGATAATTCCCATGAACGCCGGCCTCTTCACCTCTTGTGAAAATCCGCAGGTGCAAAACAAGCAAAAGCAGGAGGGTTACCCTTTGGGAGACCTTCTCGAGCAAAAATCCTATTGGGAAGGAAGCGAAGCGGAGGCGGCAGAGGAATTTTTCGTCAATGACGAGCAGCTTTTCTGCTCAAAGGAAACTCGACGACCCTTCAAGGGCATCGTAAAGATAAGAAACCGCAGCGGAGCAGTAATCGTCTTGCGAAGTTATTTCAACGGAATCAGCGACGGTGATTTCTACGAGTGGCACGAAAACGGAAAGCTCAAAAGCAAACAGCAATACAAAAACGGAAAGAAACATGGTTATTTTTACGTCTGGACGAGCAAAGGAGACGTTTATTCCCAGAGATACTATCAAGACGGATTGGAAGACTTCAGTCGTTTCGAAGAGGAGGGCGTCGCTCAAACCGGAGCCAGTTTGGCATCGCTGGAACTGAAGGAATGGGAGGGAAGCGCTCCCCAATTTTATCAGAAATTCGCCGGTGACCCCAAACGGGACGGAATGGTGTGGATCAGGGAAACGGAGGAACTCTACACAGGCACCATTACCGCACTGGATGACCAAGGAAGAAAGGAAGCGGTCCTGCGTTTCAAAAACGGAAAATACCAAGGAAGAATTTCCAAGTGGGATGAGAAGGGCGTGCTCTGGGAAGAGGCTGAATTCGACCGCGGAATTCTCGTTGCCTTCACCGTGAAAAAGGGCGAGAGCTTCAACCCCGAACATATCATCGATCTTTCCGATGACCCCGAAAAGGAGGATCTTCTTTTCGAGGAATAGCGCAACCCTCCAATACCATAATCAGAATCATCGGGAGGAACGGTTCAGTCATGAGAGCCCGGTCTTGGCCGGATCATCGACCGAACCCCATCAAGACTTCCCTTTGGGCTTGCCGGATTTCTTAGCTGGAGGGGCCTTCAGTTGCACCAATCCCATTAACTCGGGATCGATCATTTTGCCCGGTTCGGAAAGAATTACGGCGCGTTCAACCGCATTTTCCAGTTCCCTTACGTTACCAGGCCATTTGTGAGAGGTGATGGCCTTTTCACAGGACTTTGAAAACGCGATTTTCTCGACTCCGTGACGACGAGCGTGAACGGCAAGAAAGGTGTTGGCCAAAAGAAGGACGTCGTCGCCGCGTTCCCGAAGCGAGGGAACCGCAATGGGAAAAACGTTGAGGCGGTAATACAAGTCCTCCCGGAAATTGCCGTTTTCGACTTCCTTCATCAAATTGCGATTGGTGGTGGCCAAAACGCGCACCTTCACCTGAATCGTTTTGTTTCCTCCCACACGTTCAAATTCCTTTTCCTGCAGAACCCGAAGCAGTTTTGCCTGCAAGGAAGGAGCGATCTCGCTGATCTCATCCAAAAGTATGGTTCCTCCATCGGCCAATTCAAATCTTCCTTCCCTTCGTTCGGCCGCTCCGGTGAAGGCTCCTTTTTCATGCCCGAAGAATTCGCTTTCCATCAAGGCTTCCGAAATGGCGGCGCAATTTACTCGGATGTAAGGCTCTTTCGCAAGCATGCTGTTGCGGTAAAGTTCGCGAGCGACCAACTCCTTGCCGGTGCCGTTTTCACCAGTAATCAAAACCGTTGCTTCCGTCTTGGCAACTTTCCCAACCAGGTTCTTCAGTCGAACGATGGGTTCGCTTTCTCCGACAATTTCCGACGATCTTGAATCGCTCTCCTCGACGTAATACTTCGTAACGCGCCGCATCTTGTCAAAGGAAGCGACCTTATCCACCACCACCTCGATCTGATCGAATGAGAACGGTTTGACGACGTAGTCAAAGGCTCCCATCTGCATGCAGGAAACCGCTGACTCGACAGAACCATATCCCGTCATCATGACTACCATGGGACCATCCGTCTTTGCCATGATTTCCTCGAGCAAATCGGTTCCTTCTCCATCAGGCAGGCGAAGGTCGAGAAACACCAAATCAAAGGAATCCCTTGCTAAAATCTTTCTTGCGCCCTTCAAATCGGAAGCGGAGGCGACCGAATACCTTTTGTTGCGCAATTGGGTTTCCAGCGCCTTGCGGATCATCAGCTCGTCATCCACCACAACTATCTTTTCAATCGCCACAACTAAGTAATCTTTCTAAACATAGCGGCTGTTAAAAAACATTTCAATACGAATGCCCTTTCAAAAATGAGCGCCACCCAAAAATCGATCGACGGACTCCTCCTGCTTGATCGTCCCGATCCTGCGACTGAAATCACCTGCAAGGCGCTGTCAGGCTCGCTGGCCGTAGAGTACGACCCCTCATGCGAGGATCTGGAAGCCATGGTAATGGAAAGAAAGGCGGGCAGGCTTTTCTTCGGCAAAAAAGACCCTGAACTTTGCAATCAGGCTCTTAAGCTTCATGAAAAAGGCCTCGTCGAATTGGTCTTGGTCGAGTTTGCGGACTTGGATCATGGCATCTTTCCGAGCGACCTTGTTTTGCAGGTCCTCATTTGCAACCTTGAACTGCTTAGGTTGAGAGACTTGAGGAAAAGAACCACTTTTTTGGCCAAGCACGACTTCTCAAGCATCCAACCGACTGCTTATGAAAATTCGCTGCCCGTGAGTTTTCTTCGTTCCCGTCCCTCTTTTTTTCTTACTTTCGGACGCCTTTTGGCAAACAGGAACGCATCCAGCCTGCTGGAGTTTTGCGAGGAAATCGAGAGGGAGGGAAACCTGAGCGACCATGAACTGAAATTGGCTGTCTTGCAAACGCTTCGATTTGTCGATCTGCACAAGGAACTGGCGGGCGTCTTGGCCGATTTCGTTCAGAACTTCTTTTTTGACTCGGAACGATCGATCAGCATGCAGGCTGTCCTCGAATTGATGTCTCTTGTCTTTGCGGACTTGGGAGACGCAAGCTTTTCCGTACAGGCATTCACCGACTCCTTTCTTCGCTTGGCCTGCAAATTCGATCACGAAGGCAAGCATGGAGAACTTTGTTCGCGAATCGCGCTTCGATCCAAAAGCAACCTCTCCATCCTGGTCTCTCTCGCCACGATTTACGAAAACGAAAGCCTGCTCGACAGCTTTTCCACCGATCGGAAAAATGCGGAAACTCCCCTCGAAAAAGTCTATTTCGAAACCATGCTCAAAGTGGAGGATGCCTGCAGCAAGGAGGGCGTGAGAAACCAATATTCTCAGAACGAACTTGCCCGCGCTTATTTCGATTACCTGAATTTTCGATCGGATGCCTCCAAACCCAAGGAAACCCATCCCTCCTTCGAACTTTTTCTTGGCCAAGCATAGCATGACTTCGTCCAGCCGATTTCCCCTGGTAAGCGGAATCGTTCCCTTTTACAACGCGGCGAAAACCATCGAGGAAAGCCTGAAAAGCATCGCTCGGATTCAATATCCGAACCTTCAGGTCATCTTCGTAAACGATGGTTCCACGGATGAAAGCGAGAAATTGGTGAATTCATTCCTGCATCGTCAACGCAAACCGGGATTTGATCCGCTTCTGATTCGAAACGAGGAAAATCAGGGTCCTTCCCATGCAAAGAATCTCGGCATGGAGAAAGCGACGGGCGAATTCTTCTTCATTGCGGCCGCAGACGACTTGCAGCACCCCGACCGGGTGAACCTACCATTGAAATACCTGAAGGAAAACCAGGGGGTGGACATCGTTTACTTCGACTGCGAGGTGCTTGAGGAAGCAGATGGTTCGAACATTCTCTCACCAAGAGGCTTTCCCCAGGAAATGAACAACGACAACCTGATCCTTCATCAAATCCGCAGGAGTCATCTTTGGAGCGGTATGTTTCTCGCTCGCTCCTCGCTTGCATGCAAATTCGACGAATCCCTTTCTTCCGCAGTCGATTACGATTGGTTCTTTCGACTTCACTTCGAAGGCAAGGTCGCTCACTTCATTCGAGAATCCCTGCTAACCTATCGCATACATGGCCACAACCTCTCCAAGGATCACAGGGAATCCCAAGCCAATGCGATCAAGACCCTGCGGAAGTACGATTTCGAGAGCCTTCACAAGCAGTTGCGGAAAACCCTGAACGAGCGAGAGGTGGACTTGGCCTTCGCCTGGCGCCACCTTGCTCTGAGCAACTATGAGGAAGCCCTTTCGACCTTGATCGAAATAAAGCCAGCCGCAATATCCAGCGAGGCCGTCTTTCTCACCGGAGTTTGCCTGTTCAAGCTCGGAAGAATCACGGAAGCATCGGACCGCTTCGAGGAATCATGCGCCAAATTCCCCCAAAAATGCGAGGGTTGGAACAACCTCGCCGTATGCCGGAGCAGACTCGGAACCCCACCCTCGATTCTCGAGGAACAGCTGTCAAAAGCGATCGATATCAATCCTCGCTACCTGGACGCCCAAAAAAACCTCGCCGTCCTGCGCTGCAATCCACTTGCCGAACTCAAGTTGACCATGACTCCTCTGAGGGATCGGCTCATTCATTCCGAACATTATTTGCTCTAAGGAAGAAAGATTCGTTCGACATGCAAATTTTTTAGCGCTATCCCGAACTATATGGCAGACAACGCTTCCAAATCCAAAACCCTGAGGTGGGCGATAGAAGAATTGCACAAGCAGCGCGAGGATTTCGATGCCAAGCTCAAGGTTGCCCGCAAGCGTGATGAAACAAATTCTCTGATCGAAGAAGTCTTTGCTCAGAAAAAGGCTCTGGAACAAAGAATTTCCGCTCTCGAGGATGGTTTCAAGGTTTCATCCGGATTGGTCGAGGAACCTTGCGACGAACTGGAGGGAGAGATTTTCAGAATTGATGAGAAACTGCAAATCGCTCAGGAGAGGCTTCATTCTTTGGAACAAGAGGAATACCTCGAGGAACTGGGAAGGAAACTGAATCGATCAAATTTGGCAGCTCCGGATGATGATTCCTCGCTCATCGTTGATGGTACGCCTGACGCAGCCGTACCATCCAAGGCCCTTCCATCCTGGGTCGCTTCCGAATCCAAGGACGTTGCATCAGCAACCGAATCCCACGCTCACTCCAAGGAAGCTTCCCTCTCGGAAGACAACCTTGCTTCGACAAAAACTGCTCCATTCCCTCTTATGAAAGCCAAAATCAATCGCATGCCTGACTCCGAAGAAGTCAATTTGGAGCCTCCCCCCGCTTCTTCGCCCGCCAAGTCCTTTTCTAAAGCCGGATCCCTGGCGCTTTCATTGGAAGAAACCGCAGGCAAACTCGGCGTAGAACCCGACTTCCTGGCCGAGAAGGCTACCCAGGCGGTACTTCGCATGATTGCCCGAAACGACGGCAAGTTGGTTTTTCCTCTGGAGGTCGATCAAATCGACTGAATTTGCTCAAGCAGCGATCTTCCGGTGGAAAAATCCTTTCACCGCCTGATACTGAATTCGTTAAAATGGGCCTCCCCTACTCTGGCGTCTTCCTTTTTTTCAAGCCAAAATTTCTTCATTCGCCCGTCAACCTCTCCCACCATTCGCCGACAAACTTCGTATTTCCCTTCCACTAGCAACTCAACGGATCCATCCGGCAAGTTCCTGACGTAACCCGTGCATTCATGCGTCCGGGCCACCTCCCTGACCTGCCATCGAAAACCCACTCCTTGCACCCTGCCGAAATAACGCACCGTAATTCGCCACCACATGGATCACCTTTCAAACACTGAAACAAAAAAATCCATTTGACCTAGGCTCGCATTAAAACGAACTTACTTAAATCAGATCATTAGCAAAATCAAACCTATGAGCCAGTACGATTTTGACAGCAACCAGGAAGGGGATTGGGAAGACCCCGAAAACATCGCTTGGAATGAAGCGGATTGGCAATCTTACGTCCGCAAGTCCGACGGAGAAATCTCCCGGTTCATCACCGCATACAACAAATCTCGCCATGAGCAGGATCGGTTGGCCGCCACCGCCAAGGTCATGGGTTGGCCCATCGAAGACTGGTCTTGCATCGACGAGTTTGAAATCGACGAGGAACAAATCAAGGAGATGCGTCCTCTTCCGGTGGAAGAACTCGGCAAGTTGGAGCCTTACACTCTACACAAGCATCCGGTCTACATCTCCGCCTTTGCTCTCTTTTCTTACTTGCGCTCCTCTTGGGAACACTTGATGAGGCACAATCGAGATCAGCCTCCTGCCCATCTTGCATGGAGCTACTGCGCCAGTTTGGCGGACGCCGAGAGGCACTGCCTGATCGCATCGACCTGCCTTGATCTAGGAGATTACTTGCTTGCCCTGTGTCATTTCAAGCGAGCCCACACCGCTTTGAACGAATCCATGCGGCTTAATCGCCTGTTTTCGCACCACAGCAAGAAGATATTCAGGGAATACCTCGAGGAAGCGGACGTGCGCATGCACGATTTGCGGGAAATCTGGTTGCGAGTCATGCAGGATTGCCGCAAGTAATCGACTTGCTCGCCCTTCTTTCCTCTGCTTCTGCTCGGATTGCTCTTATTCGAACAGTTGCAGTTGCCTGGCAAAGCTGAAGAGCAAACGATCCTCCCTTTTTCTCGAGTCCATTCCCAGCTGCTTTCGCTTTTCGCCAATCACTTCCATCGCTCGATAATCCAAGGCAAAGGGATTGTTCCCAAGAAGGAGGAATTCCTTGCCATATCGATACTCGGCATTGTAATCCGGTCCACCGGCTACTTGAAAAGAGGAAAGGTCGACCAAGGCAAAGAGTCTTTTCGTCCATAATTCAGGAACGGCCATGATCTGAGCAGCCGCTGCTGCCGCCATGGTCTCATCGTTAAGAAAGCGCTCGGTGTTGCTCGAGCCGGCCAGAGCAATCGAAGCAACTGCTCCTCGAACCCCCAAATACGAATCATCCATAGAGGCAGTGAGGTTGATCCAATAAAAATCATCCATAAACAAGCAGGCGGGCAAGTGACTTCGCCTTGCCATTGTTTTTCTCAATGCCGAATCTTCGGGGTAGCGAACCTTCAACCGAGCGTCCTCCAGTGGATCGGGAGGCAAAGGGCTCTCATGATACCAGTTTTCATTGAAATAAGAGGGCGTTTCGGAGGTCAGCAAGGGGCAGCCCGAATAACCGGAATAAAAACCTGCGGCTTCCGCTGCGTCTCGGGAAAACGCCGCCAATGCCAGGCGGTCGGCCGAATAGCCGCGCATACGCAAAAAACTGACTGTCATCTTTACCACTTCAGGCGAAGGGCCTATTCCGGAAGACCCCAAAAACCCCAAGTAGATAGCGACCCTGGGAAAGTTCGCAGGAGTGATCGTCCAACCTTGCTCGTTCTCCAGATCGGAAATGAATCGAGCGAACAAATGTGCGGAAGGGGCTGTTCCGTCAATCAACGGAACCTCGTAAACCTGACTGAAACCTGGGCTCGAGGCATCGGATCGCCTCTCCTCGATTTGTTCCGCCGACAGCCAAAGGTTGATTCCCCATAAATGGAGAATTGCGAAGACCATGACTTGACGTTTAGGATTGCAGCGAGAAAAACAACGTATGTTCATTCGCTTGGAAAATTTACGGACCCTAGCCTTCGGGTCAACCTTGGTCCTCATCGGATCAAGCGGATGTTCCGAGCAGGAGTTGAAAGTCGAGCCTGCTCCGAATTCATCGGTCGAAGCCACCTCCTTTCCTTGGCAAGTCGATCTTGAACCCGTTATCGAAATGAGGATGGAAGGGAAAACGGACGATGCAATCGCCCGCTTGCGAGTCTTGAACGAGTCCTACCCGGCGTCCGTAGAGGTTTTGGTGCAGTTGGGAAGAGCCTTGATGGATGCAGAACAATTCTCATTGGCGGCGTTTCGATTCGAGCAGGCCATTTCCCTCAAACCAACTCCCCAGTCATACCTCGAAGCGGCCGAGGCTCACCAAAGGTCTCGTGACTTCGAGTCTGCCATCGAGAGGTACTACGTCTACCTGCGATCCCATCCGGAAGATCAGGCCCGCCATCTCGACCTTGCAAGACTGCTGGCGAGCCAAAACCGTTCCACCGATGCATTGAACGCCTTCTCCAAAGCAAATGAGCTGGCGAATTCGGAAGACTGTTTGATGATGGCAAATCTTTTTCAAGGCAAAAACCTTTTCTCACAAGCCAAGCATTGGTTTGAGCAATCGCTGTCCAGGAGCGAAAAGACCTCCACCGGCCCGCTTCTGGGCTTGCTGAAGATCGCCAAGATCCAAGGCAATGATGAGGAAGCGGAAAAACTGATTCTCGAACTCGAAAAAACAAGCCCGGGAGTTCTGGAAGATTCCGAATTGGGGGCATACGCCTCAAAAGTCTTGCGAAGCAGAAGATTGGCGGAATTTATTTCCTTGGGAATCGAGGTTGGAAAAACCTCGTCCAGTTCCCTTGCTCAAGCTTTGCTCTCGGAAAACGCAGTCGGCAAAAAAGAGCAGGTAGTCGCTGCGGGACCGAAACTCCCTCCTCCTTCCGCTTTTGCAAACGAGGAGATCGCTTCCCACGATTCCGACTCCGAAGTTTCGCTGACGCAAACTCAAGGCGCCCCGAAACCAATGAGCCTGGCGGAAGCGTTCGCAGCCCCCATCGACTTGGTCGGCAATGCATCGGGAGCCATCGAATCGTCTTTGGAACTCGGTAGAAACTCCTTTCTTGCCGGCAATTACACAAGCGCCTTGCTTCATGCCCGCGATTCCCTGAAGGATAACCCGACCAACGCCAAAGCCTGGCATCTTTGCTCGCAAGCGCACTTTCAGCTCGGAGAAAACGATGCTGCGGAAATGACCGTTCTTGAGGCGATCCGGCACGACCCCCTGAACTTGGAGCTCCGTATGGATTACCTCCGACTTGCTCGGGACAGCCTGTCCGGGCAACGTTACCTGACGGAACTGGAGAAAACCAGGGAGGCGTTTCCCGATTCCGTCGAAGTTCTTTGGGAATTGGCCAGGCGATATCACTTGGTGGAAAAAATGCCGGTTACTGCTGCTGTACTCTACAGGAAGATCGTTCAGATCTCCCCCAACGAAAGCCCCCTTGCTCAACAAGCGAAGCTGGAGCTGGTCAAACTGAATGATCTGTAAGGCCTGATCGCAGGAACCCCTCTTTCCTCATGCCGAAACTTGCAGATGGATTTGCCGCCGAACTAAAGGATCGCATCGACCTATACGAGGTAATCAGTCCTTACGTGCAGTTGAAGAAAAGCGGTTCAAGCTGGGTTGGCCTGAGTCCGTTCTCTCAGGAAAAGACGCCTTCCTTTTACGTCCACCCCGACAAGGGCTTTTTCAAGTGCTTCAGCTCCGGCGAAGGCGGGGACGCCATTTCCTTCATCCAAAGAATGGAAAACCTTGAGTTTCCAGAAGCTTTGGAATTTCTCGCCCAACGCTTCAACGTGCCGATTCGATACTCGAGCGATCAAAACGCATCTGCCGGCTCAGGAGTGTCCCGCTCCCTGCGCGGTCAGTTGCACGACCTACATGAATTCGCTTCGGATTGGTTTGTCGAACGATTGCTGGAGAAAAGCGAGGAAGCGCAGGCTACCAGAGAATACTGGATGGAAGATCGGCGATTTTCAATGGACACGGCCGCCGAATTCGCCATCGGTTACTGTCCGGTTGATCCTCGCAACTTGGCGACCTTTCTCTCATCCAAGAACTTCTCGGACTCCTTGCTGCTTAAATCGGGAATTTTCAGGGAAGGAAAAGCAGGGCGCCGAGGGAACTGCATTTTCTCGGGCAGATTGATGATCCCTATTCGCGACAAGATCGGCAGGGTTTGCGCCTTTACCGCCCGCAAACTCGACCAAACCCCCGAATGGAACGATCGGAAGTCTCCAAAGTACGTAAATTCTCCCGAAACTGCGATCTTTGAAAAGGGTAACCTGCTCTTTAATCTGCACCTCGCCAACAAGAATATTTCAGAAGATTCCGAGTTTCTTCTCGTCGAAGGTCAGCTTGATGCCATTCGATGTTGGTCCGAAGGATTTTTCACCGCAGTCGCTCCCCAAGGCACCGCATTTACGCAAAACCAAGCGAGCCTTCTCTATCGATCGCGTCCCAAAGGGGTCGTTTGCCTTCTAGATGGAGACGAAGCCGGACAGAAGGCCGCCCTTTCCTACGTCTCGATCTTTCTCAAGGCTGGACTTGAAGCCAGGTTCGCCGCCCTTCCGAAAGGAACCGACCCCGATCAAATTCTGCAAAAGGAGGGTTCGGCCGGATTGGACAAAGTCCTCAAACAGGCCAAGCCCATGATCGAATTCGTCATAAGCAAGAAAATACCGACCCTCAAAAATGCCTCTCCAAAGCAGAAAGCGTCTAGTTGCGAGTGGCTCTTTTCCTCTTTGACGGAAGTCGATTCTCGGGTGGCTAGAGAAGCCTATCTCGAGCAGCTTGGAAGCTTGCTTTCGGTTTCTTCCGATGCAATCAGAGAAGACTTCAAAAAGTTTCGCAAGAATCGCTCCCCGGCGTATCGTGCACCGGATGACAAACCGAAAAACGAAGATCAATCGTCTGATCGTTTGACAATCGTCGAAGATGACTTATTGTCCATCGTTTTGCATGATGACCGCCTCGCTAGTCTTCTTGCCAACGCGCTTGACTTGTCGTGGGTTGACTCGCGTACGGTTTCCGGGCGAATGCTTTCGAAGATTCTTTCCGAAATCCTCGCCGAAGGAGCTTCCCTTACTCGTTCCCAGATCGAGGAATTGCTTGAAACTGATGCGGAAAGAAGCAACTACCACCGCTTGGTTACGCAAAATTTCAACTGGAACGAACCCGATCTCGTTCTCCGTCTGGGCAGGCAATGTCTTTCGGTCCTGTTTCTCAGGCACCTCAAATGCGAAGAGGACAAGGTTCTTGCCCAACTCGAGAGCGACGAACCCGGTTCCTCCAAGATGCAGGCGCTCAGTTCCCGTCTTCGTTCTCTGCGCAAGCAAAGATCTTGCCCGCCTCAACTAATCTAACTTTTCCAACAGTTCGCCCCAAACATCATCCAATGCCAGCCAGCAAGACATCGAAGAAGCCTTCCGTTAAAGCCAAGGGGAAACCTGCCCCCGCCAATCAACCTGCGAGCAAGTCCTCTTCAAAACCGACGCCTCCGAAGAAAAGCCTGCCCAAGACCAAGGCTTCCTCCCCCGCCAAGCCAACAAAGGGAACGAAGGTTGGAGCGGACTTGAAGAGCCCGGCAAGAAAGATCAAACCGACTGCTGGATCCAAGCAACCAAAAGCCGCCCCTAAATCCGCCGGCAAAAAGCCTGCGAAAAGCTCGCCTGTCCCACCCAAGACGAAGAAACCCAATGCTGCCAAGCCGACTTCTTCCGCAAAAGAGGCGGCCGAAAAAGTGGCCAAAGGAGCGGAACCCCATGCCCTTAAGAACGAAATCACCGAAAAGGTTCGTACCTTGATTCACCTTTCTCGTGAACAAGGCTTCCTCACTTACAGAGACATCGATCGTTCCCTTCCCGAAATCGCCACCGATCCGGATGAACTGCAAAACGTCATTTCCATTTTCAACAACCTTGAAATCAAGCTGCTAGACTCGGCGGAAGTCGAAAAATTCAAAAGGAAGAAGGAGGAATCCGAAGAGGAAAACGCCCGTACCAATCAAAGCGACATACTCGACGATCCGGTCCGAATGTACTTAAAGCAAATGGGGCAAGTTCCCCTCCTGAGTCGAGAGGAGGAAGTGGAGATTTCCAAGCGCATCGAATCCGCCGAACTTGCGGCGCTCAAACTGATCTATTCCGTATCCCTGACCGCTCGTTTGCACTTGGAGACCTGCCAAAAGCTAATCGATCGCGAAGAACGCTTCGACCGGGTGGTGTTGGACAAGAAAATCGATAGCAGGGAAACGTATTTCAAAGTGCTTGCCAAGCAAGTCGAAGCTCTTGAATCCTTGACCGCCAAACTGGACAAAGCTTGGAACGGATACCTTTCCTCTTCCAACGCGACACAGCGCACCCGGGCTTTGGGACGACACAAGAAACACGAGTCCGAATTGGAGCCGATCTTCAAGAAATGCTGCCTCAAGCTGAAGGTGTTCGAAGATTTTCTTCAAACGCTCAATCCGGAGTTCAAGGCGATCACCCGCAACTTGCACAATCAGGAGCTTGGAAAACGCGATGCAGTCAAACTAAAGCGCAAGGGCATCAAACTCGATCGAATCAAAAAGGATCTCGAACAGACCAAGGTGAAATTCCAAATGGAACCGAGGGAACTGATTCAACTGGTCAAAGACATTCGCCATTTGATGCGCGACGCCCACAAGGCAAAGACCGAAATGGTGGAGGCAAACCTTAGGCTCGTCATTTCGATCGCAAAAAAATACACCAATCGCGGCTTGTCCTTCCTGGACCTCATCCAAGAGGGAAACATGGGATTGATGAAAGCGGTGGAAAAATTCGAGTACAGGAGGGGGTACAAATTCTCCACCTATGCAACCTGGTGGATCAGGCAGGCAATAACCCGTTCCATCGCCGATCAGGCCCGCACCATCCGCATTCCCGTTCACATGATCGAGACCTTGAACAAAGTAATGCAGGTGCAGAAGCAGCTTCTGCAGGAACTCGGTCACGAACCTACGCCCGAGGAAGTTGCCAACGAAATGGGTTTGGCCTTGGACAAGGTGCAAAGCATCATGAAGATGGCCCAGCAACCCATTTCGCTGCAAAGCCCGGTTGGTGACGGAGACGATACCAACTTCGGCGACTTCATCGAAGACAAGGGTGCGGAGAACCCTTATGACATGACTGCTTATTCGCTGCTTCGTGAAAAGATTCTCGATGTTCTGGACTCCTTGACCGAGCGTGAGAGAAACGTTCTTTCCCTTCGATTCGGATTGAAGGACGGGTATAGCAGAACCCTTGAAGAGGTCGGTCGTCAGTTCAAGGTAACCCGCGAGCGCATCCGTCAAATCGAGGCAAAGGCGCTTCGCAAGATGCGGCATCCCACCCGGATCAGACAACTTCACGGATTTTTCGAGGCTGATCAGAGCTCGGTCAACAAGCCGAAACCAGAAGCTCTTCGGCAGTTGGGACTCTAATTTTCCATCTCTCCCACAACCGACAAAAAAGTTGCTCTGCATTGATCTCCGGCATAGCTTTTACTTATGACTACTACATTCCAACCCACCCTTGCCTTCATTGGAAACTTTGGCGG
>JAYOCQ010000037.1:0-14291 GCA_038105525.1 Opitutales bacterium
ACGCATCCTCGAGCGAAGGGGAAGGATATGAAACCCCCGGAGACGGATACCAGTCTGGCGAGGGCGAGTACCAGAGCGGAGACGGCGGATACGAGAGTCCGGCGAGCGACTGGATCACGATCGTGTATCCCGACGCGTACGACCTGGACGAGTATGCGAGCCTGGAGTTGGATTGGAGTTACGCTTCGGACGGAGAGGGTTATGCGACTCCGCGCTTCGGATACGCGATCGACCAGTCCACCATGGTCGAGTTCGATTCGGATTACTTAAGCGGCGAGGACTGGTTGAGCGGACTGGCTGAAGGACAGCACGTGCTGTACGTCGGGTTGCTGGACCGCGAGAGCGGAGAGGTTCTGGCCAGCGACAGTCACGAGTTTTACCTCACTTACGCATCCTCGAGCGAAGGGGAAGGATATGAAACCCCCGGAGACGGATACCAGTCTGGCGAGGGCGAGTACCAGAGCCCCGGAGACGGATACCAGTCGGGTGAAGGCGAGCACCAGAGCGACGGCGAAAGTTCCCAGTCGGAAGGTTTGCCGTATTTCTTCTTTACCTCGGACGATCTTTACCAACTTACCTCAATCACAGGTCTTGAGGCTGGAAACTATGCAATCTTAAACTGGTTCAACGATTTGGACGGTGCGGAGTCCTCCGTTATTGCTCCCGTCCGCTTTGATACCGATGGTTATTCTTCAGTTGATATGGATGCTTCTTATGATTCATCGCTTTCGAAAGTGGAGATCGATTCATTCCTGATTGCCAACTCAAAGGAAACTCAGGGTTACCTCGACTTTCTTCCTTTTGATTTTCGCCCGAATGATCGCTTGGATTTGAATAATTCTCAATCCTTGCTTTCTTTGGCTGAGAATTACGACGAGATTTTCTATCAATGGTACCTCGAGCCTAATAGCCAGAAGAGATTTTGGGTTCTTTCACTTGAGAACAATGAATCATCCCTTGCGTCCGAAAAGTCCGATCTTGTCATTGACATGGCTGGTTTCGTTTATGAGGGGAACTTTGAGGATTATTGGTATGACTGGTTCGGCATCGCTGCCTACGATCCCAATACCGAAGACGAAACTCCGCATACGGATTGGAACGAAACGAACTTTACCACCGATGCCAACGGAATCGAAGCGCTCTACTCCTCAAGTACCGAACTCGCATCTCCCCAATGGTATTTCGAATCCGTTGATTTCGAAATTGCTGAAAACAATGAGATCAACCAGACGATTGGAACTCTTTCTCTCTCGCTACCTGAACTTTACGTCAATTTGAGATTTGAAATCGCCTCGCTCGAGCAATCGACACAGAACCTACCAGTGAGTATTGATGAGAACGGAACCATTCGAATTTCTGAGTCCTTGGACTATGAATCGAATGCCGAATTTAGCTTCCGTGCCATGGCAACCGATTCCTTTGACCGCAATCATTCAGAACTCATCACCGTGCGCGTCATCGATCAATACGAAGATTTTGATCAGGACGGCATCGAGGATAATTTGGATCCCGATGATGACAATGATGGTTTCAGTGATGAAGAAGAGATTTCTGCAGGCGCTAATCCGAGGGATTTCGGATCCATTCCCAACCAAGGCCCCGTTAACCTTTCCTTGAGCAACTCATCGGTTGCAGAGAACAGTCCGGTAGGAACTTTGATTGGAACCTTTTCGGCATCTGACCCGGATCAGGACGAACTTTCCTTTTCTTTGCTCGAACTTGTAGAATCTCCAGATTCTCTTGCCGGATCAACCATCGTTTACACAGAAACGGCTTATGTGTCGGGAGGTTCGGAAAGAAAGAGCGAGGAAGTTGAATTTTCCGAAAACAACGTCACTTATTGGGTTACCGAACCCTCTGGTGATCCAGGAAAAATTGGATGGACGCATTCCCAACTCACCGGTGATTCCGACTCCGGCATTTCTTCCAGTTATACTTACACCACCGCCATCAACGTCAACGGCGCCGATAAGGTCATCAATGGAGTCACCTTCACTGGAGCCAGTGGAACGACCGGCGAAGGATGGACGATAACTGAGGGATTTACCAACTTGCATAGCAGTGAAACCTCAACTGTGAGCGGCCAGATCGGAGAGCTGCTTTCAAAAGGAATGCGTTACTCGGGAGATCCCCAGAAAATCAAAATGACCGGCCTGACCAACGGCAAGACCTACGTGTTCTCAGTCTACTCGCAAGCCTGGGATGCAAGTGGTCGGGAAGCGGTTCTCTCCTGCACCGAGCTCTCCGATACCCTTACGATTGAACAAAGCCTTTACGGCACTTCCAATCCGGACGGGTTGCTGGTGGAATGTACCTACGTCGCCGATGGTACGGAAGCGGAATTCACTTTTGATCCGGTGACCGGTAGTACATGGCACCTCTATGGTTTCAGCAACCGCGAGGCTCAGGCATACTCGACTGAATCTTTCTCCGAACCTTATGAATATAACAAGACCGGCAAGTACACCGGTGAACTTCGTCTGAATGATGGCGCTTACCTAGCGAGTCTGATCTTCCATAGCGGCGGTGCAGTAGGGTCTTGGGAACAAGCCATAGATGGCAGTATAGAATCCGGCAGGATTTCGATCAACGTATCCCAAGCGCCGGGTGAACAGGGCAGTGAACCATATCAAACCACGCAACCAATCTTCTCCTTGAGCGAGAACGGAGAACTGTCATTGCTGGTGTCCTTGGATTACGAATTGGATGAATCCAACTACTCGATCTTGGTTTCCGCTCTAGACGAGCATGGATTGTCGATCGAAGAATCTTTTGAAATTTCGTTGATCAACGTCATCGAAGACAACGACCAGGATGGGACCGAAGATCACTACGATCTCGATGATGACAACGACGGTTTCAGCGACGAAGAGGAACTGGCTTACGGATCCGATCCGTTGAATCCGGATTCCGTGGCCAATGCAGCACCTGCCTCTCTTGATCTCAATGGCTCGACGATTTTGGAGAACCAACCTGAAGGAACCAAGATCGGTCAATTGCAGGCAAGCGACCCTGACGTCAATGCGGTCTTAACTTTCGCTCTCGTAGAGGGCATTGATTCCGAAGGCAACGAATTGTTCTTCATCGATGAAAATTCGAGCCTGCGCACGACCACGATTTTCGATTACGAAACCAACGAGTCATTCTACAACGTACGCATCCGAGTTGCCGACGAGCACGATTTCCGATTGGAGAGATCCTTCGTCATCGAGTTGGACAACGTCATCGAAGACAACGACCAGGATGGGACCGAAGACCACTACGATCTCGATGATGACAACGACGGTTTCAGCGACGAAGAGGAACTGGCTTACGGATCCGATCCGTTGAATCCGGATTCCGTGGCCAATGCAGCACCTGCCTCTCTTGATCTCAATGGCTCGACGATTTTGGAGAACCAACCTGAAGGAACCAAGATCGGTCAATTGCAGGCAAGCGACCCTGACGTCAATGCGGTCTTAACTTTCGCTCTCGTAGAGGGCATTGATTCCGAAGGCAACGAATTGTTCTTCATCGATGAAAATTCGAGCCTGCGCACGACCACGATTTTCGATTACGAAACCAACGAGTCATTCTACAACGTACGCATCCGAGTTGCCGACGAGCACGATTTCCGATTGGAGAGATCCTTCGTCATCGAGTTGGACAACGTCATCGAAGACATCGATCTCGATGGAACAGAAGACCACTACGATCTCGATATCGATGGCGATGGTTACGACAATCAACTGGAGGAGGAGAACGGGCTTGATCCTCGTAATCCGTTCGACAAGCCAATGCTGCCCATTGTCGATACCCTTCAAGCAACTAGCCTGGGTAGTCAAGGATACGAATTGCAAGGCAAGCTTTTGTCCAATGGAGGAGTTTCCGTTACCAAATTCGGCTTTTATCTCTCAACCAACGCTTCAGATGGAAGCACGGAATTGATTTCCACTACGCTTTCCCAAAACAACGAGTTCTCAATCACGACGTCCGCACTCGAACCAGGAGTAACTTATCACGTCCAAGCGTTTGCAGAAAACCTGGTCGGTCTCTCGGTTGGATCGATTCAAAGAATCGTTGCGTCCGAAAGTTCGTGGTGGAGCGATTCCGAGGTTCTTGATGGTGGCTTTAGAAGCAATTGGATTGGATATTTTCGTCCCGATACCAAAAGCGCTTGGATGTATCATTTGGATTTGGGTTGGGTTTTTGCCGAATCTGATTCTCAGGATGGTCTCTGGCTATGGGCCGAAGATCACGGATGGATATGGACCAAACCCGACGTTTGGCCGTTCCTGTGGTCAAGTCGTACCTCCAACTGGATTTACCGCATGAAGGCTGGTGGCAAGGTTTACTTTTACGACTACGCCACCGAATCGTTGATCGGACCCTGACCTTCTTTTATCGAGGTTCCGGCATAAAGTCGCCCGCGATTACTCTCTCTTGGTCAGATAGAGGCGTGGCACGCGCTTGGTGATCGAACAAAGAAGTTCCCAGGCAATGGTGTTTCCCGCCTCCGCTAATTCGGTCAGGGAAAGGTTTTTTCCCTTTTGTGATCCGATCAGGGTAACCAACGACCCGTTTTTGATCTCGGCGGGCGCTTGTGAAAGATCCATCATGGCTTGGTCCATCGTAACTCGACCGATCAGCGGATAAGCCACCCCGTCGATCAATCCCTTTGCCTTCCCTCCGCAATGCAGGGGAATGGCGTCACCATAGCCGGCGGCGATAATCCCGATTCGACCGTTCCTTTTCAGAGTATGCTCTCGTCCATAGCTCAAGGATGTACCTGCAGGCAATTCTTTCAAAAGAGCGATTCGGGAATGAAAGGAAAGGACCGGTTCAACCTTCAGGTGAGAAAGCAGAGTTCCCTTGGGGGGAGGAATGCCGAATTGCAGGAGACCGATTCTTACGGCGTTGAAGGGTGAATCGGGAGACAAGGTTTGCAGGCTGGAGGAATTGTCTGCATGCACCAGCAAATCGGGTATTTTTCTTATTGCAGGAAGAGCAATTTGTAGAAAACGATTTCTTTGTTCGTTGGTGAACGAAAGATCGGACGGCTCGGAGAAATGGGTAAGGATGCCATCCAAATTGAGGTGTGGATTGTTCATTATTTGCTCAAGCAGGGCTTTTCCTCGTTCCCACCAGCATCCTGTTCGTCCCATCCCTGTATCCAGTTTGAAATGTATCGAAAGCGGGCTACCCTTCAATTTTGCCAGTTTTGAAAACCTCCTCAATTCCTGCTCGTTTGATATGCTCGGAATCAAGTCATAATCGATTATTGCTCGGTCCTCTTCTTCCAGCAAGGGACCCAGGATGAGAATGGGCCAACCGGAACCCATTTCCCTGATGTCGATTCCTTCTTTCACGTTGGCAACCGCAAAGAGATCCACGCCGCATTGCATCAGGCGAGCGACGGTGGGGTGTATGCCGTGTCCATAGGCGTCGGCCTTGACGACCGAAACGTATTTCATTCGCTCCGGCAGGGCCCGTCGAATCTTGTTCAGGTTTCTCTCCAATGCGGCAAGATCGATCTCTGCCCAGCATCGCCTCGGTGTCATGGTTTTTCGGTTTTGCTGGAAGCGGAAGTCTTGGAAGGAATGATACCGTCCCATTTGCGAAAAACCGTCGGTTCGGGCGTGTAAGGCATGGGGGATTCCGCAACCTCGCACAAATTCCTCAAATCATGCAATCCACGGGTTTTTTCGAGGAGGTATTGCAGGCGGCGTTTTGGCGGCGTTTCGAAACGGCTTGGGCGCCCACCGGTCAAATGGAGGGATTCCGGATGGTTTTGAAGAGCGATGGCTTCATCCAAAATGATTTTGTCTCCGATTTGACCGCGATTTCCGGTGCGAACAAAACGTTTTCCCAGTCGATAGGGTGCTTGAATCGATTCGGTTTCTCCTTCGATCATACAGGCGGCAAGATCGAGCGCATTGTATTGAAAGAAAGCAATTTTTTGAGAAGCTTGCCAAAGAACCGTTTTGACGAAAGCGGCGGCTATTCGAATGCCAAGAGTGGAGCCGGGCCCGCTGCAAAAAAAGATGCAATCCACGCAGTTGAGGGATGACGAATGATCTTCGAACAATAGATTTACAGCCCGGAAGAGTCCCTGCATGGCTTGTCCCTCATCGACCACGATCTTATCCCATGCATCATGGGAAGGAATACCCAACTGCAGAAGATTGGAGGACACGTCCACCACCAGGGGAAGTTGAAATTGCTCGAAGCGAATGGAATGAATTGCTTTGGTCACTCCGGCAACCTACTGATAGCGACGACGAAGGTTGGTTGGAGCGATTCCCAATTCCTCACGATACTTCGCCACCGTCCTGCGGGCGAGTTTGATCTCTCTCGCGGCCAGCAGATCGACGATGGCCCGATCGCTCAAAGGCTTTTGCTGGTCTTCCTGTTCGATCAATGATGCGATGATTTCCTTGACGCTTGTGTTGGACACGCCGTCCCCGTCTTTTCCCGAATATCCAGGGGTGAAGAAATACTTGAAAGGAAAAAGGCCATGGGGGGTGCGAAGGTATTTGTTGGCGGTGGCGCGTGAAACGGTGGTTTCGTGAACCTGGATTTCCTCGGCTACTTCACCCATGGTCATGGGGTGAAGTTTCGATGGGCCGTGCTGGAAGAAGTCCACTTGTTTCTCCAGAATCTTGCGGGCGATGCGTTCGATCGTGTTTTGTCTTTGTTCAATGGAATTGATGAGAAACTTGCCCGCTCGCATCTGGCTTTTCACGTATTCCTTCTCCTTTGGCGAAAGAACCCCCTTGGTGATCAGTTCCTTGTAGGTTTTGTTTATGCGCAATCGTGGAATATAATCGTCGTTCAGGTGAATGATCCACTCTTTCCCGACTCTTTCGACCTCGGCATCTGGCGCTACCGACTGGTTCGTGTCTTCGGAAAACCTTCTGCCGGGAGACGGATCGAGCTCGGCAATCTTTTCCAAAGCTTGGTGAATGGCGGCGGTGGATTGAGACAATTTGCGAGACAGTTCGGGGACCCGGCGACGAACGAGCAAGGGAAAGTGGTGAAAAACGATTTGGTAGCTCAGGGAGTCTTCCCATTTACGGGCTTTCATTTGCGTGAGCAGACACTCTTGCAAGTTGACGGAAGCGATTCCAATTGGATCGAAGCTTTGCAGAATTTCCAGCCCCTCTTGCAAATCTCGAAGGGGCAATCCGCAAAGAAGGCCGATTTCGGAAAGAGGAGTGGGAAGGAAGCCGTTTTCGTCCAAGGAGCCGATGAGGTATTCGCAAGCCTGTTGCTGGCCGGCAGTCGTATCCGTCATCTTCAATTGATCCAGCAGGTGCTGCTGCAGCGAGGTTTCCTCAACCAGAGAATCAAAGAAGAACTTTCTCTTTTCCTCGGCTTCCGAATTTCCAAGCTGAGCTTCTCCTTCGTATTCTCTCTCGAAATGTTCGCGCAAATCCTCCTGCATTTCACGAAGCGCGGAAAATTCGTCGGAGAAGTCGAGATCGGTCAAATCTTCGGAATCCTTTTCCCATTCATCAGCGTCTTCGGATTCGGATTGATCGGATCGGTTATCCGATTCGGAAGCCATTCCATCCTCTTCGCCCGCATTCGGTTCCTCGTCAGGACTCGATTCCATGATTTCCCCATCCAAGCTCTCGTCATTCGTCCCGACTTCCTCAAGCAGAGGGTTGGTTTGCAGTTCCTCCAAAATGGTGGAACGCAATTCAAGAGCGGGAACTTGGAGTATTTTGAGAGATTGTCTGAGCTGTGGCGCCAGAACCAGATTTTGCGTCTGCTTCTGTACCTGCCGAAGTCCTTGCGATTGAAGGGGCATGGCTGACTATCAAGCTTGAATTGCGGGCGTTTCCTTTCTTTGCCAGCGGAGTGCGGCTTTGTCTCCGTCTCGACTGAACAAATCCTGAGCGTAGGCGGCTAATTTCTCATTTGTCGGACCATACCCCTCGCCGTAAATGAAACTTTCCAGTTCCAGAAGCATTTGATCGGCGCTTTGGTACCTTTTCTCCCTTGGTCTTTGCAAGGCAAGATGAAGAATCTCATTCAATCGTTCGTCTACGTCGGATCGAATTTCGCAGAAATTCGGAATATCCATTTCCAAAATGTTCCGAATCGTCTTTTCCGAATCGGCTTCCTCGAAAACGTTGTATCCCAGCATCAATTCGGCCATGACGATTCCGCAACAGAACAAGTCCGCCCGGTGGTCGGTTACCTCGCAACGGGCTTGCTCAGGAGAAAGGTATTCGTCTTTTCCGGCAATTACCTCTCCCTCGTGGTTGTACATCAGGTCCAGCGCTTTCGCGATTCCGAAGTCGGTCAGTTTGACGTCCCCCTCCTGAGCGATCATTATGTTCTTGGGGTTTACGTCCCGATGAACGATTTGCAGGGGTCTGCCCTCCGGATCCTTCTTGCGATGGGCGTATGCCAGTCCGCGGCAAATCCTCGATATGATGAAGACGGCGAGATCGGCGGGCACGTACTGGTCCGTTTCCGTGTGTCGTTCGAGAAATTCTTCCAGGTTCCAACCGGATACGTATTCCATGGTCATGAAATACTGTTCCCCGATCTTGCCCAGGTGATAGGTTTGCACGATATTGGTATGGATCAAGTCCGCCACCAATTTTGCCTCGCCGATGAAATTGCTTCTGAATTCTTCGATGGCGGAGTATTCTTCGCGAATCAACTTGATCGCAACGATCTTGCGAAAGCCGCCGATGCCCCGCTGGGTGGCCTCGTATACCAGGCCCATGCCGCCCTCGGCTATCTTTCTAGTAAGCTCATAGTGTACTTCGTTGAAGATATGTTTCATTGACGACGGTTGAAGGTGATTTCCGCAATCGTACCTTCGTACTCGATTACATCAAGTACAACTTGTTCCGAAGAAGCCAAAACTTGCCGCTTCTGGGAAAAACGTCGGAAAGCTTCATAGGAAGAGGCATTTTGAACAGGGGTTTGACTTCTCCGCCCGGACCTTCAGAATCAAGGTATGATAGAATTGACGGATAATGCCGCTTGCCAGGTAAATCGCATGTTAAGCGGGGTGGAAGAGGGCAAATTGCTTAGAATATACGTCGAGCCCGGCGGATGTTCCGGATTCGAATACGCAATGTCCGTGGATTTCCCCAAGGAAGACGATTTGCTGGGAGAATCACGCGGCGTACGATACGCCTTGGCCGCTGACAGTTTCGATTACCTGAAGGGATCGGAAGTGCATTTCGACGACGGGCTTGCGGGCAAGGGTTTCGAGATACGCAACCCGAACGCCCAGTCTTCCTGCGGGTGCGGAAAATCCTTCAGTTAGTACTTCTCGCGATTTTTGTTTCCGCTGGCTCTCTCTGCGGGGTCACCGGATCAAGCGTGCGTTCGGGTCCGGTCGTTACCCGCTTGGCATCTTCTTGCGACGCTCTGACCAGAGGAGTTGCCGGTGAGATTTGGATCGGTTGGGTGATGTCTCTTCAGCCTGGGTGGCACGTTTATTGGCAGCATCCGGGTGACGTCGGTTCGCCTCCGCTGATCGATTGGGTCTTGCCTGACGGTTGCTCGGTGAGCGAACTGCTTTATCCGCCGCCTCAAAAGGTTTCGATGAGCGGATATCGAGCGAACGGGTACAAGGGAGAAGTCGTTTTTCTCGCTCGGTTGACAATCCCGCCTGCCGTCAGTGGTTCGGATTTGAAAATTCTGGCTAGAGTCTCCTGGCTGGCATGTTCCAAAATCTGTCTTCCCGGTTCTGCGGAATTGAGTTTGGAAATTCCGCTTTTGGATGCCGCTCGGAAAGATTTGAAGTGGAACGAGACCTTTGAGCGCATGATCGAAGGGCAACCTCGAGAGATTCCCGAAAACTGGAGCCTTCGGCTGAGTTCGGCGGGCGCGTTTTACAAGTTGATTTTCCCGCCTGAGCTTTCCGGCGAATCCTGCCGACTCGAAGTTTTTACGGAGAATCGGCTGGTTCGCTCGAGCGTTCCTCCTCAAAGGCGAAGACAAAACGATCGGATGGAATGGTTGCTTAAAAAGTCGGAATGGGCAACGGGTTCGACCAACCGCATGCGAGGCTTGCTGCGCGTCGGTTGGCAAGATGCAAACGATACTTTTTACCGATTTGACTTGCCGATCCTGTCCGAATGAATGCTCGCCGAGGCGGGCCCATTCTTACATTTCCTCCAGGGTCTCGATCCCTAGAAGATTCAACCCGCGTTGAAGGACGGTTTGCGTGGATGCGCAAAGCATTAGCCTGAGTTCCATCGCAGGCGCGTCTTCGACCATCACTTTTTCCAAGTTGTAGAACGAGCTGAATTCCGTCGCCAATTCAAAGAGGTAGGTGCAAAGAAAATGCGGTTTCAGTTCCTTGGTCGCCTGATGAAGGGCGGATGGGAAAAAGAGAAGCTTTCTAGCCAGCTTTCTTTCGGGCCCGGTTTCCGGAGGCCTTGCCGAATCGAAGGGTTCCGCAGGGGCGCGTTGGGATTTGCGAAAAATGCTGTGTATTCTGGCTACCGCATACTGCAGGTAGGGAGCGGTGTTTCCCTGCATGGCCAGCATTTTGTCCCAGGAAAAGACGTAATCGAGGGTGCGATCTTGTGAGAGATCGGCGTATTTTACGGCTCCCAGCCCGATTATTCGGGCTCTTCTGCGAACTTCGTCGTCATCGATCGACTGGTTTTTCTGCCGGATCATTTCCTCCGCCCGACGAACTGCCTCATTGAGAAGATCGATCAATTTTACGGGTTGTCCGTCTCGAGTCTTGATCGCCTTGTTGTCTTCTCCTAGAATCGTGCCGAACCAAACGTGGGACAGTTCGGGCAAGGATCTGCCTTCGGCAACGAACCACTTTTGCGCGGTTAGAAAAAGTTGTTGAAAGTGATCGCGCTGTCGTCCGTCGGTGACGTAAACGATCTGATCGACCATCCATTCGCTTTGCCTGTAGGAAAGCGTAGCCAGATCGGTGGTTGCGTAATTGCTTGCTCCGTCCGATTTGCGAATGATGAACGGTTGCTTGGCAAACCTCTCGTGTTCCGGGTGAAACACGACCAATGCACCGTCGTCCAGTTTGCAGATCCCGTGTTTTTCCAGGTCCAGGTAGACCTCGTTGACTTTGTCCCGGTAAAAGCTCTCTCCCAAGCAATGATCGAAACGAACCTGGAGCATCTCGTACACCTCGTCGAAGGAGGAGGTGCTTAGTTGACGGATCTTTTCCCATGCCTCCAGGTTTTCGGGTTCCCCTTCCTGGAGTTTGAGAAGTTCGTTGCGGGCTGATGCGAGGGCTTGCTGATCATCCTTTGTCCGTGCGTTTCCCAGACGGTAAAGGTCTTCCAGTCGGGCGATCGGATCCTCGCCCAGTTCATCGAGCGAGACGCCCTCCTGCTTGATGGCGAACAGAAGAATTCCGAATTGCGTGCCCCAGTCTCCCAGGTGATTGTCACGTATCACCCTGTGCCCTTGGTATTCGAGCAAACGAGAGATCGATTCGCCGATGATGGTCGAGCGAATATGTCCGACGTGCATCTGTTTGGCGGTATTGGGAGAGGAGTAGTCCACCGCTATGGTAGCGGGATTTTGAGAATTGGCTGAGCGATCGAGGGAAGCGGGCAGGGCGTGTTCGACTACCCAGCGAAGCAGAAACGAGGAGGAAAGCTTGAAATTGATGAATCCCGGCCCAGCTATTTCCATGCTCCAATCGTCGTTCGCAGGGATCGCATCGATGAGGGCTTGGGCGAGAACGCGTGGATTCTCTCCTATGCTCTTGGCATGGGAAAGCACGCCGTTTGCCTGAAAATCACCGAAACGTTCGTCTGCAACTCTAGTTTGCGGATCGAAGCCTTTTCCGAATTGATCGAGGGAGCGAGATGCTTCGATCAGTGCATGATCCAAAAAGGCAGTTAGTTGAAAGAAAGAGCGCATTTGGGTATGCCTCCAAGCATGGATCAGGGCATTCGTCAAGTTCGCAAGCGTTAAAACTCGACAAGTCCTGAAAAAAAAGCTATAAAAATCCTTTAGGGTATATTTTCGCCCTTTTTTCTACCTACCTCACCAAAACGAGATTCGCCATGCCTAAATCCAACCAAAAAGATACGCCTTCCTTTTCTTATTTGATCGAGAAAAAACGTGACGGGGGTGAATACACCGACGAAGAGATTCGCGTCATCGTGGATGCGATCCTCGACGAAGAGATGCCGGAATTTCAGCAATCCGCGTGGATCATGACCAACTTTTTCAAAGGCATGTCCGCTCAAGAAATCGCTTATCTGGCCGAGGAATTGATGCTCTCGGGAGAAGTCATCGAAATGACCGACGTCTCTCGCCCAAAGATCGAAAAGTATTCGACGGGGGGAGTGGGAGACAAAACGACTTTGGTGCTTGGCCCCTTGGCAGCTGTTTCCGGAGTGGCCATGCCTCTGATGAACGGCCATGACGAGGAGTTTCTCACCTCTACCGCCGAAAAGCTTAAAGCGGTTCCAAAGATCAAGACCGATCTTGATCTCGACAAGTTTTCCTCGCAAGTGCGTAAGGTCGGTTGCGCCTTTGCCGACCTGCACGAAGAGATTTCCCCGGTGGAGAGCATGGTGTATGAATTGCGCCAGAAGATCGGGGCGATTCCATCGATACCCTTCATTACCGCCGGCACTCTCAGCAGAAAATTCGCTTCCGGAGCGGAAGGGGTTGTGGTCGACGTGAAGTGGGGCAAGGGATCCTTTATTCGAGACGTCGAAGATGCCAAGCAGCTTGCTCGCTCGATCACTCGCGTCGGTCGTCTGATGAAGCGTCGTTGCGTGGCTCTGGTTACGGACAACAATCAGCCGCTGGGAACTTGTCTTGGGGCATCGCTTGAATTGAAGGAAGCGATCGAATTGCTCAAGGGTGAAGGGCCGGAAGATTTGCAGGACTTGGTTATGAAACTGGGTATGGAGATCGTGCGGTTGGCCGGAGTGGCCGGTTCCACGCTTTCAGCCAAGCAGACCGTACGCAAACATTTGGAAGACGGATCCGCTCTAGCCAAACTCAAGGAAATCGTCGAAGCCCAAGGAGGCGACGGCAGCGTAATCGATGATCCGGAGAAATTGCCCAAGGCCAAGCACGTCAAGAAGCTACCTGCTCCCAAGCGCGGATACGTGCACACCATCGACGCCGGCCAGCTCGCCCGCGGAGTACAGATCTTGGCTTATGGGGACGGTAAGAAGTTCGACCCTGCGGTTGGCGTGGCCGAGTTGTGCAAAGTCGGTACGCAAATGAAGCAAGGGGAAGCCATGATGCAGATTCATTACAACGACGAGAAGCGATTGAAGGAAGCGATGGAGTACTTCAAAGCCGCTTACCGTCTTGCTCCCAAGCGCCCCAATCCGGTTCCTTTGGTCGTGGAACGGGTTGCCTGATCCTTTGTTCGATCTTTAAAGATTTCAACCCGGGCCCATCGCGGGCATTCCGGAGTCCTCAGGCCCTTCCCTGATAGGAGCGATCTTCGGTGCTTATGCGGATGACGTCGTCCTTCTTGATGAACAGGGGTACTTGAATGGTTATGCCTGAGGAAATGGTAACGGGTTTTTGGACGTTGCCTGCGGTGTCCCCGCGGATGGCATCGGGAGCCTCTATCACGGTTGCCTCGACGTAGGATGGGAGATCCAGGCGCACCGCCTTGTCGTCGACCAAGAGGATGTCGTAGTTGTTTCCTTCCACCAAAAAGATCTCATCCTCTCCGATCATCTCCTCGGAAAGAACCGTATCCTCATAGGTTTCGAGATCCATGAAGTGAAAACCCTCCGTATCCTTGTAACTGTATTCGAGTTTCTGGGTGGTGGTATGCAGAAATTCCACGCTGTCGGTGGAGCGAAACTTGGTGGTTGTGGTCGATCCGCTTTGCAGGTTTCGGAGGGTGGTCTGTACGAATCCCGCCTGTCTGCCCTGGGTGCGGTGTTGCATTTCCAGTACGATATGGGGAGAACCTTGATAAAGGATCGCGCGTCCTTTGCGAATTTCGGTTGGTGAAGCCATGATCTGAAGGATTTCTTTGGTGATTGAAGTAATCTCGGAATCGATCGGGTTGCGCGATCATTCCGAAGCTGTTAGTTCATAATGCTTAGCCTGATAAATGACCACTCAAAATTCCACCCATTCTTTCGTCTCTTGGAACGTCAACGGCTTGCGGGCATGCCGCAAAAATTCCTTCGATCAGTTTGTGGAGCAAACATCTCCCGACTTTCTCTGTTTGCAGGAAGTGAAATTAAATCCCGACGTCATACCCGAGCAAGATTTTGGCTACGCCTTCACGACCTATCATTTGGCCGAGAAAAAAGGGTACTCCGGTACAGCGATATTTTCCAAAGTTGAAC
>JAYOCQ010000011.1:0-66993 GCA_038105525.1 Opitutales bacterium
GGTTTGTGGTACCAGGGGTCGCCGGTTCGAATCCGGTCTGTCGCCCCACTTTTTTTAAGCGGTAAAAGTGGGTTTTATTCCGAATTTAAAAGGGTTTTGCGGTTTTCTTTCTTTGCCTGTTACAGTCATTCTTAATTTTTTCTTATTTGCAACAAGCAGTGTGTTTTGGGCATCAATCAGCAAAAAAAGTGACAGTAAAGTGACAGTGAGTTGATTTCAAAAAAAGGGGGGGGCTATTCTTTCCATCTCGCTCAACCCATTACCGATTACCCCGTCTGAAAAATTTTCAGCAAGTGCGAAATTGGGCTAATTGAGGAGAAGATTTTAGTCTTCAACCGCTGGTGGGAAGAAAGCGATATGGATGCCGAGGATTTATCCAAAGCTGCGCTTAGTGCGATAGACGATTGGCTGGACGAAGAGATTGTCGGCTTTGAGAGGGAGGGTTAATCCCCTGCCACTTCGCCAGTCAAGAGTGGTTGGGGGAGTGAAATCGCCTAACGGAGGAGTAGGTTCAGCGAATACGGATTCATTAACCAGATTATGGGTAACTTCTTATTTAAGTTTGGGTTTGACCTCATTTGAGTTGATTCGAAAAAATGTAAAAGATCGAATGAACAAGAACACCTTCGCTTTAACGCTGTTGCTGCTATTCCTGTCTTCCATTCTCGAAGGCGCCAAATCAGGAAGCGATGCCTTCGAGTTGGGCATTGGTTACGCAAAGTTCAAGACAGAAACTAAGAACGTATACGGCACGCTTGTCGAGAACGACGATTTCGGTGGGGTTCTTTTCAAGGCTGGAGCCAATTACAATCTGTTTCAGAGCAAAGGAACAATTGATTGGGGATTGGATTCCGGTATGGACTACATTTTGGTTCCTGAAATCTCCGCTCGAGATTTCGAATTTAAGGCATCTTCATTCACGACCAATCTCAGACCTTATTTGATCATTAGTGAAGCATACCTGAATGATTCGATTGTATTCGCAAACTTTGGGTATTCAAACGAGCAGTTCGAGGCTAGTCCTGGCCCCCTTTCCGGGAGCGAGTCTTTAGGCTCCTTTTTCACAGGGATTGGAATCGAATTCAATTGGGCAAACGACGGTGGTGAACTTCGTTTCACTCCATCCGTCAACAAAGCCTTTTCGGATGATTTGGATTCCTGGATCCTCTCTCTACTTGTCACTTTTTCCAAATCCGAATTCTTGGAGGTGAATCTGGAATACACTTTCACCGCATACGAGGATAAATATCCTCATTTTCTGATTTCGGATCTGCTCATGAGCGAGTATACGCTCTCCGTCGATCTTAATTTCTAACTTTTGCTTGGCTGTCAGCGGAGCTCGCACTCTCCGAATTCTACCCAAGACAAATAGTCATTTGTGGGAAACCACACAAATTCTTAGACTCGCATGGCGTTTTCAGGATATCAAATTTGCTTTCCTTCCAGTTTGTCTCTAAGCGATTGCCGGATCCTTTCTCCGGTAAAGTCAAGCAGTGTGACGATTGCCAAAATACAAAGAAGAACGACGGAAAACTTGTTCCAACTGTTCGCTGACTCTGCATAAAGCTTTAGGTGCAAACCGATGCCCCCGGCGCCTACGTATCCTATGATGCTGGCTGATCGAACGTTGTATTCCAGCATCCACAGGCAATGGCTCCACACAATGGGACGAGCATTGGGCCAAAGTCCGTACTGGAAGGCTTGCACCGGACCCGCTCCCAGTGATTTGAGGGCCTTTTGAGCGCTCGGATCGGTGGATTCGAAGGTTTCGCTGAAGAATTTCGCCAGGTAACCGGTGCTGTAAAAGGTGAGAGCGATCACTCCGGCCAGAGAATTCGATCCCACAAGAACCACGCAAAGCAAGGCCCAAAGCAAGCTGGGTATGGTGCGAATGACGTTGAGCGCCATGCGAGTGGGCCAAAGGACCCAAGGTGGAGAGACGTTTCGAGAAGCTCCAAGCGAGATGACAAAGGATAAGGCGATGGCAAGAAAGGTGGAGACGAGGGCGATTTGAATCGTTTCCATCAAACCGTCGAGTGTTTGGCCGAGGATAGACCAGTCCGGGGGGAAGAACTGCTCGGCGAAGCGAGCGAGGTTGCCCAAGTAGTCAAGGTTTCTTCCCGAGCCTTCTATGGAAGGAAGAGAGCCGATGGCTCCGGCCAAAAAGAGGAGAAAGGTGATTCCCATCAAATCAAAGCGGCTGTGCCATGGAACCAGAGTTTTCATTGCTTTTTCTCTGAGGAGATTTTTTCCCATACCCATGCTTCCGGGCTTTCGGGATGCAATCGAAGCGCATAATCCGCGAAACGCTGCACCTGCGCTTCATCGTGCAAGGAACAAAGGGCGCTGCCTCCCATCTCGAGCTGGGTTGATTTGATGAACTCCAGACTGCGGTTGCCCCATTCCGGATCTAGGCTTGCGACCGGCTCGTCTGCAAGCAGCAGAGTGGGTCCGGCAAGCAACGTGCGGCAGATGGCCAGTCTCTGTCTTTCTCCTCGAGAGAGAATGGAGGCCCATTGTCGGGACTTGTTCGACAGCCCGAAGGCCTCCAGCATGACAAGACAGGCCTCTTTTTCCGAATGGGGAAATCCAAAGAGAGTGGACAGGTCGGAGTGGCGACCAAGACAGCCCGAAAGGGCGTTGGTCAAGACGCTGGCTCCGTTGGCCAGCAGCAGGTCTTGAAAGATAGTGGAAATCCCGAACTTCTTGTTCTCTGGAAAGCTCATGAATCCTTCGTCAGGCGGAAGATCCCCGGCCAGTAAACGAAGAAGGCTGGTCTTTCCAACTCCGGAAGGACCGGTGACAGCGACAAAGCAACCAGGGGGAACCGAAAGGTCGAGCGAACGAAAGAGCCACCTTTTGCCTAATTTCAGGCCCAGCTTTTCGGTTCTCAACAATTTGCTTTCCGCCTCCATCATGAAGTGGAATCAACTGGATTTGCGAGCGAAGTCCAAGGAGGCGAACACTTATTGTTTCAAGGTTTTTTGCACTTCAAGCGCTTCTCGAGTTACGCGAAGGTGCGCAAGTTCGTCCACTTCAACCAATTCTCCATTGAAGACCTGATCCCTCAGATCGGGATTCTCCAGGTTCAGGGAAAGCAGGGCGTCGCGGAGGATGGACAAGTCGGCTTTGGAGAGCGTGGCTCGGGCGCAAAGGGTGTGAGAGGGAACGGGGCCTTGTTCCTGAACGATGCGCAACCTCGATTTCTGTTCTGCGGAAAGGTACTTGTCGTCACCTTTGTAAACGTAGTCGCTGACCGCGGCAGCTTCCACTTCGCCGCTGAGAACTTTTTCCACGGCGGAGACGTAACCTGTTCCGTAAACGGTTTGCGAAAAGAAATCGTTGAGCGATTTCTCGGGTCCCGCGAATCCACGCCGGGCAAGGTCCCAAACGGGAACGAGGTATCCGGAAGTGCTCGATCGGCTGGCAAAGGCAACGGGCTTGCCTTCGAGGTCGGCGATGGATTGATAGGTTTTTTCCTTCAGGCTCAGCCAGACGCTTTGATAGTTCGGCTTGCCGTTCTTGAGATGAATCAGGAGAATCGATGCGGTGTTCTGATCCAGGTTGCGGGCGGCGTCGGTCGAGCTAAGGTATCCCAGGTCGAGCGTACCGTTGCGAAAAGATTCCACAACCACTGATGAATCGGTCGGAATCAAAACCTCTACCGGTCGGTTCAGCTTCTTGCCGAGGTAGGATTCCAACGCGATTTTTTCTGCAAGCATCGTTTCCGGGTTTTTGTTCGCCTTCAACGCAACCAACAATTTGTCAAGGGACAGGCCCGATGAATCAGCGCCCAAGGACGAATCTTCCTTGGGCGGAGAGCATGAAATGCATGACAGCGAAATCAGCAGCAGGCTTGTCAGAGAAAGAAATCTATGCAAAGAGGAATTGGTGTTCATAATTATTGATATTGAGACTCAGTATCAACAAGCTCGGGCAATCACAACTTCAAAGAGGAAAAGGAAAAAGGTTAATTTCGCGGAACCTTCAGAGATTCGTACACTTTCTGCAGGCATTTTTCCGTTGGAGAGCCTTGTGATTCGATCCAATGCAAGGCGTTTTGACGAAGCGTTTTTCTCAGGTTTTCGCTCTCGGCCAATAAAATCAACTCTCTCTTGGCCTGATCGGCTGTTTCAGTCACAAGAATGGCATCGTTACGGAGAAGGTCTGCGCAAGTTTCGCCGAAATTCTGGTAGTTTGGTCCGAGAACAAGAGGTATTCCTTCGGATACCGGTTCGATCGGATTTTGCCCTCCTTTGTTAGGGGCGATCGTCTTGCCCAACAAGGCGAGATCGGTCGCCTGAATCAAAGCGGGAAGTTCGCCGGTGGTGTCGGCGAGATAAACGAGGTTGCCGAGCGGAGCCTCCAAGCCCTCCGAACGCAGGTGGTGCGACAACTTTTTCCGTTCAAGCAATGACCTGATTTGTCTTCGCCTCTCGACGTGCCTTGGAATCAAAAGCAAGCGAGCTTGAACCCCTCTTTCCAGCAGTTCCAAGAGGACTTCCACCAGCAATTCGTCTTCCCCGGGCCAAGTCGAGATGCCCGCTATCAAAAGAGATGATTGGTCGAAGCCGAATTGAGTCCTTATTTTGCTTTTTTCGGCTTGATCGGCCCTACGGGGGAGAGTGACGTCAACCTTCAGGTTGCCTGCGGCTTGCACCTTGCGTTCCTCAATGCCAAGCTCAATCCAGCGAGACTTTTGTCTTTCCGACGTGGCAAGCACCTCAATCCCCTCGGGCAAAAGAAGTCGTCGAAAAATTGGATAGGCCCGAAGCCTTTGGAAAGTACGGTCGGACAACCTTCCGTTAAGGATCAGGGATGGGATACCTCTGATTCTTCCCTGATGAAAATGCTCCGGCCACAGTTCGCTGTCGACGGTTACGACAAGGTCGGGCCTAATGGTATTCCATGCCATAACGGAAAAAGGCCACCAGTCGATGGGGAAGGGGCCATTTTCCAGAACTTTTCCTTGATATCTTTGTTCCGACAAGGTTAGAGCGGTGCTGGTTGTTCCGGTTAGAACGACTTCGATCTTCGGATCGCTGATCAAAGAATCCAAGAGCTTGGAAATGGAAGAAAGTTCGCCGACGCTGACCGCTTGAATCCAGATCCTCTTTCTTTCCGGTGATTTTTTCTGCAGACGAGGAATCAAGCCGATCCTGAAATGCAGTTTGAAGCAGTAACCTCCGCGCTTGAACATGCGAATCAGGTAATAGGGACACAGAAGCAGAGCAAGAAAGGGAAATGCCAGACGATAGAAACAAATCATGAAACTTGCGGACCGGTTTTCATTTGCCAGTCAATGAGGTATGAGAAATGATTCATCATATATCTTCTATGAAAAATTCCGACCGGATCGCGAAACTTTTCTACGATTGCAAACAGAAGAAGCGATCGGCGTTCGTTGCTTACCTCTGCGCATGCGATCCTGACTTCGATCAGTCACTGGCCGCCTGCAAAGCCCTCATCGAACAAGGAGTGGATTTGTTGGAATTGGGCGTCCCCTTTTCCGATCCGTTGGCCGACGGGTTGACCAATCAACTCGCTGCCCAGCGTGCGTTGGAATCTGGATGCAGGCAGGAGGACGTCTTTCGATTGGTTCGAGAGATTCGAGCCTTCTCCGAAATTCCCATTGTGTTTTACACCTACTACAATTTGATTTTCTCGCAGGGAGTGGAGCAATACGTGCTTCGCTCAAAGGAGGCGGGCGCGGATGGGTTGCTTACCTTGGATCTCCCTCCCGAAGAGGCGACCGAACTGGTCGATTCATGCAGGCGTCATCAGATGAAGAACGTGTTCATCATCGCTCCGACGACGCCGGACTCTCGCATTCCTCGAATCACTTCGCAGGCCAGCGGATTCGTTTACTACGTTTCGCGAGAAGGAGTAACCGGAGAAAGAAGCGATCTGGCCAGTGACTTGGCCGGGCGAGTGGAGGCCATTCGACGATGTACCGATCTGCCGGTGGTGGTAGGTTTCGGGATTTCCTCTCCCTCTCAAGTTCGTCAGGTTGCGGAAGTGGCGGATGGCGTGGTTGTTGGCAGCGCCTTGGTCAATTGCATTTCAAGCAACCTGGGTTCCGAAAAAGAGATGCTCGGTAGCTTGAAAAAAAGAGCTGCCGAACTGGTTGGCGGGCTGTCCATGGGGTGAGGCGCCTTTGCATGTTCAAGCTGCTTTTTCATCCCAATGAAGGAACTGTGGATCTTAGGAGGAATCACCGCTGCAGGAAAAAGCGAGCTGGCCGTGAAATGGGCTCTTGCCCATGGGGCTGAAATTCTTTCCTGCGATTCGGTTTCCTTTTATCGGGGACTGGACGTAGGGTCGGCAAAACCCGATCTGACCGAGAGGGCTCTCGTTCCCCATCATGGTCTCGATCTTGCCGATCCGCATGAAGTGTTCGACGTGGCCAAGTTTCATGCGTACGCCCGAGGCGTTCTCGAGGAAATCTTTGACAAGGGCAAGCGCGTCATTGTCGTTGGTGGAAGCGGATTTTTTCTCGAAGGATTCCTAAACCCGATCTTCGATGAAACCGTGGTGTCCCCAAAGATTCGCGATAAGGTAAGGAAGTTGCTCGAAAGGGAAGGGCTGAAGAGTGTATTGAAAGAATTGCAAAAGTTGAATCCGCAGGGGCTAGGCTCGCTGGACGTTCAAAATCCGATTCGCCTGTCCCGTGCGTTGGAAAGGTCTTGGCAGAGCGGAAAATCCTTGGTGGAACAGGAAAGGGTCTTCCGTGCCTTGCCCCCTCCTTATGCCGATGCATCCAAGAAGCTGCTGTGGTTGGATCGCAAGAATGGGGATTTGGAAGAAAGGATCAATTCAAGAACTCGCAGAATGATCGAACGTGGGCTGATCGAGGAAACACGCTTGGCTCGAGAAAGAGGGTTGGAAAATCATCCCAGTTTGGCCCAATCGGTGGGATACAGGGAAGCGCTTGAATACCTCGACGGAGGAATGGAGGTCGAGGAATTGGTCGCGTCGATCATTTCCTCCACCCGAAAACTCGTTTCCAAGCAAAGAAAATGGTTTCGCAAACGCTTTCCCGAGCAAGCCCGCTTTGAACTCTCGGAGGAACCAAAGAACTGGATCCAAGAGGCCTCTTGGGTTTCGGTCGCTTGACCGAATGGCCTTCAGCGCTTAGCTTGATGAAGATAAAGTAGTATGAATTCCTTGCAGAAAGTCGCGATCATCTCCAATTCCTCCAAGGATGGGGCCATTGAAGCGACGCGGAGGCTCAGTCAAATCTGCAATTCGCTCGGAACCGAAGTCAGTATTACCGAAGAGTTTCCTTGTCCGAAGGGGTTTCTCAAAGGAATGGACGCTTGTTTTTGCGTCGGGGGAGACGGAACCTTGCTAGGGTTGCTGGAAGAAGCCGTTGTTCATTCCGTGCCTGTTGCGGGTGTCGGGTTGGGCAAACTCGGTTTTCTGGCCACCCTTTCGCCTGAAGATCTTGAGCGTTCGCTTCGCGAGTTGATTCAAGGAGAGCGCAGAGTGGCCCGCCGCAGCCTCCTTGGTTTTCGAGAAGAAGGAGGACAGGCGAAGTTGGCTCTCAATGACGTGGTGGTCAAGAGCGGAACCATTGGCAGAATCGGAAGGTTCTCGGTATTTTGCGGAAGCGAAAGAGTGGCCGACTACGCATCAGACGGCATCGTTTTTTCCAGTCCCACCGGATCAACGGCATACAATTTGGCTGCAGGTGGACCTATTGCTCATCCTGAAGCCGAGGTCATGCTGATGACGCCGATTTGCGCACATACCCTTACCAGTAGACCCTTGGTCTTTCCTGCCGGCATCTCCTTGCGGGTGGAAGCGGCGGAGCAGGAAGCGAATCCATTGGTTTCGGCAGACGGTCGGGAAGCGTTCACGCAAGTTCCTTTGTTTCCCATAGAAATTTTCGTCTCCGACAAAACCTTTCCTTTGCTCGAAACCCTCGGCCATTCCCCTTTCAAGGTCTTGAGAAAAAAATTAAAATGGGGATGATCCCGCAGCCTTTGATTTTTTGATTCGCCGTGTTGTCTCAAGGTACTCGCATTGGGTCTCAACGTATCCTTCAATGGATAAGGGAAGGTTCTTGCGGACAGAGTTACCAGACGGAGGAGGGAAAAGGAAATCATAGCTCGAAACGCAGTTTCCTCAAGTTGATTCACAGGGATATTTCGGAAAGAAAGGGTTTTGGGGAATACTTCGTTCAGGAGGCTCAGGCTCTCGAGCAACTTCAAGGTAGAGGGGTTTGGCCCATGGCGGAAAACGGAGTCACCAAATGGAAGCATTGGATCTCCTACGACTGGCTGGAGGGAAAGCCGGTTTGCCTTGCTTCGAAGGAAGAGGAATCCACCCATGAGATTGACTTGCGAACTCTCGAGGACTGGATGCGTTTTTCTGCCGACAACATAGGGCCCGATGAATTGCTCTCGATCATGACCGATCTGCACTGCGGCTTGGAGAGAGCTCACAAAATGGGAGTGATTCACGGAAACTTGAAGCCGACCAACGTTTTGTTGAAAGAGGGCAATGACGGTTTGTTTTCCGCCTGGGCTACCGAATTCGGCTTGTACAAACTGACTTGCTACGAGCCGTTGGGAGAGAACGCTGACAACGAAGATAACGGTTTTTACTCTCAAAGCCTGCAATTTCAGGAATCTCAATCAAAAAGCTTGGAATTCAGGCCTTCGGGGGTCGGCGCTTTTGATTGCGTCGATGAGACTTGGGATCTTTACGGTTTGGGCAAGTTGGTTCAATGGGTAATCGAAGCCAGTTCTTTGAGCAGAGAAAGATGGTCGGCCTGGGAGAAATGGTCGAACCAGTCCTTGTCCTCCTCCTTCCCGACCATTGCCCATTCGATGAAGGCCATGCCTGGGGTTGCCGAATTGTCGCAGTTCGGAATCGCTTTGGACGAGTCGATGGAATCCAACGGGCCGGGTTTGGATGAAATTCGAAAGCAAAGAGAACTTGAATGGATGCGAGCTCAAAAAACCTCCTCTCTTTCTTTTCGAAAGAAGATGACCGGATTGGTCGGGGCTTTGTTTCTGTCCTTTTATCTACTCTCTCGAGTTTACCTGTTTTTTTACCCGACTCCATGGGTCGAATATTCCATGGAAGGGGTCTTGGACAAGTATCAACTTGGCTTTGGCTTGATTTCCGGGAAGGCTTGGGGAATCTTGCCCGCCGAATATGACGACGAGGGATCGGGTGGTCAGGACGTGGTCGGAGAGTGGGAAAGATCAGGTCGGATCTTCAAGCTGAATTTTCGCAAGTTCAAGAAGTCGGAAGAGAACCAACAGGGGAAGAAACTATGGCAATTCATAGGCAAAGGGGCGACTTCTCCGGATGATTACGTGGTTTGGGAGGATTACCTTAGGTTCGACCAAAGCGAGCAAAGACTTTTGCTGGTGAAAAGAATCGGCGGCAATCAAACTTACCTTCCTGCCCGAAAAGAGGGAGGTGTGGCCCATTTGTTTCCCGAGGTAAGGATCCGCAGAAGCCAAGGCAAGATCACTCCGGCCGAATTATCGTTCTCAAGAACCGACCATGGCGGGGTCAGTTGGACTCTCTTCCTTGGAATCGGCTTTCTTTTCGCGAGCTATCTTTACCATCGCAACTTGAAGTCCTTCGAGGGCTCGAGCGAGGGAAAAGGTTGATTTAATCGATCGCCGGATCAAGATTATCCAACGATGCGTAGGGAGTGCAAAATCAGTTGTCTCGGAATTGCTTCCTATTGCTTGGTCACGATCTTACTCACTTCCTGCGGAGGTGAGGATCCTTCCGGCGCATATTCCGGGAAAATCATGGATTGGGAATACGAGTTCTTCGAAGGTTTTCTAATGGACGACGGCAAGGAATGCAGGGTGGAACTGGAGCTTTCCCACCTGCCCTCCAAATCCCTGGCCAGGCTTTCCGTCATTCACCCGAAGGAGGGATTGGTCGTCAGGGAAGGGGAGTGGACCTTGGGTGACGGAGAAAGAGTCATTCTTTTTATGGACGAAAAGAGCCCAAATGAGTTCTTCCTCATAAAAAGGGGGGCCCGTCACGCCCTGCAAACCAAGAAAGGATTGTTTAACGACGATGGATCGTCCCTTTTGCTGATGAGGAATCTCGGTCGTTCAAGAAAGGCGGCTTTTGCCATCGACATGGAATTCGATGCCCTCGGAGAGGCCCGTGTTTCCAGAGACGGAATGAACGAAGCTTGGCTGGGGGATTGGCAGCGCCTCGGTGATCGAATTACCGTCACCGTCAAATTTCCCACGGAGAGTAACCTGGACCAACAGGGAGATTCGGGAGGAGAAACCTTCAAGTATTTTCTAAGTTGGTCGAAAACGCACTCCCAATCCCTTGTGTTGGAAAAATTGGTGATTTTTCGCCCGTTTCTCAAAGATGACGGATCCAAGCGTCAAAGCTGGATGAGTTCATTGATCTTTGCCGATCAACCGATTCTGCGGGCGAAATGATTGCATGCCATTGGCAAAGTTTTTTGCAAAGATTTGACTTAGCTTCTCCGAAGACCATCATGCTGTACTTTTCTTTCGTTCATCGAGCTATTTTATGATCACCGCCTTGCAAAACTTCATCTCCAAGAAGGGAAAATTCGTATTTGTTCTCTTGCTGGCCCTCGTCATCGTCTCCTTCGTGCTGTACCTTTCGCAAGGTTCCTCCGTCTTCGACCTGCTCGAATCCCAAGCGGAAAGAAAAGAGTTTTTCGGTTACGACTGGAACAACCCCGAGGATCGAAGGATGCTCGATCTGACCAATCGGGCGGGCGGAAGCCTCGGTTCCGTGGTTACTCCAATCGAAAGTTCCCTTGAAGATGCAAACAACGCCTACCTTCTCGATATGCAAAATCGGTTGCAAGCGGCATTGCGTTCGAATCCGGAGGAAGTGGATCAATCCGCTTTGCAAAGAATGTTTGGATACATGCAGGCATGGCCCGGATTTCCCTCCAAATTCAAGGCCCGGGAGATTGCTCGATCGAATTCTTATTCTCCCGCTTTCATTCAGTCGGTTGTCGAAGCAAAGGTTGCCCTGGATTCTCAAGCCTCCTCATGGGGGCTCATGCCGACTGAAATCAACAACCCTCGGCTCAACGAGCATTTCACGGATTATCTCGGGAGCTTGGATCCTTCATTGATTCTGGAGCAGAATCGCTCCAGAATTTTATCCCTTGTAGGCAGTCGATACGGGATGTCGGCTCAGGACATGGAGGCAGTTCTCTATTCTTCCTTCCGGGTAGAGCAGGTCGATGAAACCTATTCTTGCGTCGGGTTTTCTTTGCCGAGCGAAGTCAGGGTGCTCCCTCATGAGGACGGGTTCGCTTGGGATGGAGAAGCGGCTTCACTGCGTCGCGAGGATTTACCCGAAACCAACCTCAAGATGGGTGAGGTCTTCATTTCATCGATTCCGAAGGACACTGATTCCATTACCTTTCGGTATGGTTCCTTCGACAAGAGCATTACCTTTACCAAACGCTTGAACGATGCCAACGCTTCCGCCGGGAGGGTCCACTTGGGTGAGTCGATCGAAGCCTTTGCCGACAACCTCAAGAACGTCTTTGCAGAAATCGCTCCTGATCTGCTTGTCTCTTTCGATCGAAACAACACCCTTGTCTTGGAGACCTTCCCCAGCGATTTGCCGGCAAAGCACCCTAAGTTCGAGACGAATTCCACGTCTCTGGCAATCAAGGATTGGATCATCGATCGACTGAAGATCTTCCATGAGGAAAACCGAGACTTGGATGCCTTTTCCGAATCCCCGCGTACGATTGCCACCGCCCTGATTTTCCGAAAAGCGGATTTTTACGCAGAACCTGCTCCCGCTCCCGAAGCCCGATTGCGTTCATTCTTCGAGAGAAACCGATCCGATTTTGAGAAGAAGGATGGAAACTTGACCACGGAAACGACTTTCGAAGAAGCGAAGGATGAAGTTGCCCGGAGAATCCTCGAGCAGGACAGGAAAGATGCCCAAAGCGATTCCGAACTTCAGGCTCGGGATCGAGCCCTGGAAGTTTTGGACGGACTGAATCGATTGACCGATCAGTTGACCGTATCGACGAAGGATCTATCCAAGGTTCGAGAATCCGCTCAACTCAAGGAGTACCTCGATGGGAGCGGCGCCGAGTTGAGAAGAATTTCCTTTTCCCCTGAGGAAATGGCTTTGCAGGCAAGGATTTTGGGTCTTGAAGCGCGTACCAGCGAAAGAAGAACGGGCAAGGAGCCATTGCAGGAAGTTTCAGACCTTGATTCGCGACTTTTTTTCACGCGATCGATTCGCAAGTGCAAGGACGGATACGTCGTTTTTGTTCTGGATGCGAAGTCCGAGGCCAAACCCGCAAATTTCGAATCTCTCTCCTACGCCTCGATTTGCGAAGAGTATCTTGCCGCAGAATCGGCCAAGGATTTTACCGAGCGATCGGCCGCCTTCCTCGAGGATCTCCGAAGCAAAAGGAACAATCCTCGGTCAATTGGAAAAAGGTTCCGTTTTCTAGCCAAAAATCCTTTCTGGTTCAGGCAGTCTCTTGACGGCAGGCAACGTACCCTTCAATCCAAGATCGGCGATCTGGAAAAGCAAATTTCTGCGGCGGATTCCAATAAAACCGGCAATGCCGTTGTCGCATCCCTTCAGAGCAAGCTTTCTGGTTATCGCTTGGATTTGCAAAACTTGAGAGAAGAGCGCCTTGCGGTTTCCCCTCTTCTTGAAAAGGCGAAAGCACAACCAGTGGACGGTGAATGGTTCGAGTTGGAAAAAAGCTCGGACCTAATCACTTTCGGGAAATTGGACAAGGCGTACCTCATCCGCGGCAATTCGGCCGATGCCCAAACAAGCGAGGACTATGAAGCAAGCCTATCCGACAGGAGGTCTGGCCTTGCCAGAAGCGATTTGATTTCCGACTTGATTCGGATGCAACCGGCAAAACGCTGATCAGCTCCCGGATCGGGGGAGGTTCCAACTTCTCCGAAAAGCCCGATCGAAGGAAGCATCCGATCGCAGGAAAAACCAAGTTTTGTTCTCGGAACTGGAGATCATTCCGGTTCTTTCGGGTCGTCTTCCTCCTTTTTCCATCCCAAAAAAAATTCCTGATTCCCATCGTTTCCTCTAGGTTGGGAGGGCGTTTCTGCGATCAAAACGGACTTTTCAAGATGAAGGAAAGCGAATTGTTTGATTTCTTCGAGCACTCGATCATGAATCTTTGGGTCGACGATAATGCCCTTGCCTCTATCCGCTTCCTCTCGAAGGCACTCGAATTGCGGTTTGACCAATGCCGCCAATTTTCCTCCTGGAGCGAGGAAATTCCATGCCGATTGCAAAACCTTGCGCAAGGAAATGAAGGACAGGTCCATCACTACCAACTGATAAAAGGAACGCGGCAATTGTTGCGCTGACAACTTTCTGGCATTTAGTTTTTCAAGGTTGGTGACTCTGGGATCGGCGCGAAGCTTGTAATGCAATTGCCCATGCCCTACGTCTACGCAAGTAGAGCTGGAAACTCCCCTTTGGAGAAGAAAATCGGTGAAACCTCCTGTGGATGCCCCTATGTCGAGCGCATGCAATCCATCGACCTGCCACCTTGCGTGATTGAAAAAGTGTTCGATCTTCAACCCTCCGCGACCGACGTAACGAAGCGGGGTTTCCAGACGCAGGGGCGCTTCAGGCTCGATTAATTGACTGGATTTTACGATGCGCTCGGTACCCAGCCAGACTTGACCCGCAAGGATCGAGGTTTGGGCTCGGGAACGACTTTCGCATAGTCCCATTCTGACCAGCAATTCATCTGCTCGCATTCTCTTGCTCATGAAAACCTTAACAGAGTGGGAATCCTGCGCGTCTTTACAATTTCCTAATTCCAAAAGTGGAAAAAATAAAAAAAGAAGGAAAAAAACTTGACCATAGTGGGTTAAAGTGGCAAGAAATGGATAAAAATGGTTCTAAATAGGTAAATGTTCTTGGGCGATGGCAAGCGAAACGACAACGTTCTTCGTGGGCGAATTCGAACATGCTTTGGACAACAAGGGGCGCATCACCATACCCTCGAAATGGAGGATTTCAGGAGGAGACAACACCTATTTGGCTTTACCCAACCCAAGCGGATACCTCACCGTTTATCCACCGCGAATGGTTGCTCGTCTGGAGGAAAAAGTGTCGAATGCAAGTTTGAGCGATGCTCGAGTGCAGTCGTTGCTGATGGAGCTCTTTTCCAAAGCGGACTCCTTCGGTTGCGACAAGCAAGGGCGAATCAACCTAAGCGCCAAGTTGCTCCAGCATGCGGGAATTTCAAAGAAGGCAGTCTTGGTGGGAAACTTTTCGGCTTTTGCAATTTGGTCCGTGGATCGTTACGGGTCGCGTTCAACGACCGACGAGAGGAACGTTTTCGATGCGATGAGGGAGTTGGGGTTATGAACATTGGCCGCCGGTTTTGGGTGACTTTTAGGGTGGTCGCCTCAAGAAGGGGATTGGTTGGCTTGTTCGGCCTCCTCCCTCACGCCTCTCTTTTGAAGGGTGTGGTTCATTGCGGAGGTAGGGATGTATTGTGGCGCCGTTGAGTTCGTCTGCTCGCCATCGGCTGTGAGGCACGTTCCCGTCTTGCTGGAAGAGTGCTTGGCTTGTCTCGATCCAAGCGTCGAAGGAACCTATGCCGACCTGACGTTCGGGGGTGGCGGTCACAGTAGGGAAATTTTGCAGGCGAATTCGCGAAACCATCTGGTTGCGATGGATTGCGATCCGGATGCAGTGCTGCGCTCGAGTGAATTCACAACCGAATTCGGTGAACGTTTTCGTTTTTACGATGGGTCCTTTGCGGATATGGACAAGTTTTCAGGACCTGGTTCCTTCGATGGAATCATCATGGATCTGGGTATTTCATCCTTTCAGCTGATGACGCCTGAGAAAGGTTTTTCCTTCCGATTGGATGCGCCGATAGACATGAGGTTGAACCCCCGTGTCGGGCAAAGCGCTGAAGATTTCCTCGAAACCGCCTCTTATGAAAGTCTGGTAAGGGCGGTAAGGGAATATGGAGAAGAAAGAAGATGGCGCAGGGTGGTGGATGCAATTATCTCCGCACGGGGAACGGGTGTTCTCGCCCGAACCCTTAGTGCGGCGGAATTGGTTGGCGTGGCAGTGGGAGGTAGGAACCCCCGACAAAGAATACACCCGGCGACAAAAACCTTTCAGGGAATTCGCATTGCCATAAACGGAGAGCTGGAAGCCCTGGCAGTGGCTTTGCCGAAAGCCTTTCGCGCTTTGAAGCAGGGGGGGGTTCTGGCGGTCATTTCCTTCCATTCGCTCGAGGATAGAATCGTCAAGAGGTTCATGAGGAAAATGTGCGGAAGGCCCGAGAGCAAATATGATGGAAAAGCTCAACAGGATCGTGCGGTTTATGCCGAATTGAACGGATCAAAAGCGATTTTCCCCAGTAAGGAGGAGGTACTTTCCAATCCTCGCAGTCGATCCGCTCGGTTGCGATACCTCAAAAAATTAAAACAACCTGAAATCTAGAATCGATGAATCGGATGTGGTGGATGACAGTCGTTCTGGGAGTTTCGTTGTTCGGCTGCGGAGCTATCTCCATCGTATGGTTGCGAATGGAGATTTCCGCAACCGCGGGTAACTGCGCAAAATTGGAAGATCAGAGAGAAATGGTGGCCCGTGAACTCCATGAATTGAGAGGACGGAAGTCGAGATTGATGAGGCCTTCCGCTCTGGCCGGCATGGTATCCGGCAGGTTATCAATACCAAATGCGAACAGAACGATTTACGTAACCAAGAATGAATTCGAATTGAGTCGGCAAAAGCGCCATGATTTCGCTGATTCATCGGTCAGGGAGGAGCTTGCATCCAATCGGTAGGATGAAAAGCGTCTTTATCTCTCCCTTTCGGTTTTACTTTGTTTTCCTATCCATTCTTTTCGCTTATTGTTCCTTAGGCGGCAGATTGGTCCATCTTCAGGTCTTGCAATCCGACCGGTATTCGGAATTAGCCCAAAACACTCGCAGGAATTTTACCCCCGAACTTTCGCGAAGAGGTGATCTCGTTGATAGAAAGGGATGCTTGTTGGCGACCACTCGCTCGGTTGTCGAAGTAGGTTTGGATCCGCATTCCGTCGATCGATCGGAATTTAACAAGTACAGGGAATTGGCATCTCTTCTTCAGATAAGGTTGGAGACGCTTGTAGACGCATTGGAAAGAAAATTTCGTCAAAGTGAAGATGCCGATAAATCATTAGACAAGGTCAGATGGGTGAAATTAAAGGACGAGGTAGATGAATCCACTTATCGAAAGATCATGAATCTGGGGCTTAAGGGTATTTACGGCAATCGTAAGTATTCGCGTCTTTACCCAAGTCAAAATCTTGCTTCCCACGTGCTGGGATATGTGAACAAGGAAGGGAACCCATGCATGGGAGTCGAGTTGTTGGCTGATTATTACTTGCGCGGGCAGGACGGATGGAGAGTGAGCGAAAAAGACGGAAGAAGAAGAGAAATGCCCCAGTTTCGATCGATGGAGTTTGCTTCGAAAGATGGATTGAACGTGGAATTGACGATTGATCGAATCATTCAGGATTCGATCGAGTCCGAACTTCGCGTAATCATGGATGAGTACAATCCATTGAGCGCTTCCGTTATCGTCAGCGAGCCTCGAACCGGAGAAATACTGGCATTGGCGAATGCTCCGGACTTTGATCCGAACAGGTACGGCGACTACTCGATGGAGGCTCAAAGAAATCGTTGTCTGACCGACTTGTATGAGCCAGGATCAACTTTCAAGATCGTACCGGTTGGAGGTGTTCTAAATGAGGGTTTGGCAGGTCCGGATGCGATGGTCGATTGTTCCTTGTCAACCTATGAGGTTGGACGCAAGACCCTGAAGTTGCCGAGAGATCATCATCCATTGGGTAAAATCACCCTTAGGGAGGTAGTTCAAAAATCAAGTAACCGAGGGGCGGCCCAGTTGGGCATTCGCTTGGGTTCGGAGAGATTGTACGAATACTGCAGGGCGTTTGGCTTTGGAGAAGCAACTGGAATGGGGTTGACGGGCGAACGCAAGGGAACCTTGCACTTGCCTGAAAACTGGGACGGTTTGACCATCACGCGATTGCCTATGGGGCATGCCGTGGCTGTTACGCCCATACAGATTCACATGGCAATGAGCGCAGTCGCAAATGATGGTATCTTGATGCGTCCATCGTTGATCAGGAGAGTGTTCGATCATACAGGCAAAACCGTCGTGCCCTTCTCTCCCCAACCCTTGCGCAGGGTCTTGGAACCAGTTGCTTCATCGACGCTTACTGAAATGCTCGTATCCGTGGTTCATGCAGATGGAACCGCAGGAAAAGCCGCTATTGAGGGTTATGAGGTAGCCGGCAAGACGGGAACCACTCAAAAAATCATCGAGGGAAAGTATTCGAACAAGCACCATGTTGCTTCCTTCGTTGGTTTTTTGCCTGCAGACGACCCCAAGGCCGTAATTACCATTGTAGTGGACGAGCCGAAGATGACCAAGGGAAGGCTTGGCTATGGTGGGAGCGTCGCTGGTCCATCCTTCAAGAGAATCGCATCAAGGCTGGTCGGTTACATGGATATCAAGCCTGAAGACAAGGGAGTGAGTTATCTGCGCCTGAAGAATCAGCGGGAGAAGAGCTTTTAAGCACAGGACGAATGACATGAATGAAATATTGGAGGAAGTGAACAACTTGGCAAAAGTCTCGGAACGCGTATCTTTCGGGAGAAGGATCAACGAATTTTGGATGGAGGGAGGGCTGGACCTCGAGGGTAATCCCGATCCAAGCATCAACTCCATATGTTCGGATAGCAGAAGGGTGGTTCCTGGATCCGCTTTTTTCGCGATTCCCGGCATGCGAAGAAACGGAAACGAGTTCTTGGAGGAGGCGCTTGATCGTGGGGCGAACCTGGTCGTTTCGGAATCGAATGATTTGGAACTTCCCGCAGGTGTGTCGCGTTTGAAGGTGGAGAATGCGCGAGTCGCCCTTGCGCAGTTCTCGCGTCGTTTTTACAACATGCCCGACGACTCGATCGGTCTGATCGGAATTACGGGAACGAACGGAAAAACAACCGTGAGCACACTTGCTCGTCATCTTTTGGAAAAACCAGGGAGGCCGGTCGGGTTGATAGGGACCGTTCAATACAATTTGGGCGATCGGGTTTTGCCATCCTATAAGACGACCCCCGAAGCGCCGGATTTGTATGCCATGTTGAGAAGCATGTTGGCCGGAGGGTGTTCGAGCGCCGTGATGGAAGTAAGCTCCCATGGCATCGACCAGTCGCGAGTGCATGGTTTGAACATGGAGTTGGCGGTTTTCCTGAATTTGACCAGGGACCATTTGGATTATCATGGGACCATGGAGGATTACTACAAGGTGAAGAGAAGAATCTTCAACGGCGAAAACGGAAAATTGCCCAAGGTCGCCATCGTCAACGGCGACTGTCCTTACGGAAAGAGGTTGTTGTCTGAATTGCATCCGCGCGTTCAGCCGTTGACCTTTGGCTTTGGCGAAGGAAATCAGTTTCGGGCGACGCAAGTTTCCTTGGATGCGCATGGATCGCAGTTCATCATGGAAGGCCCATCGATCAATTCCTTGATCAGCAGCCCCTTGATCGGCAGATACAACGTGATGAACGCACTGGCGGCTTTTGCGATTGTGCATGCCACCGGCGGATGTGTTGCGGATTGCGTGCGCAAGCTGAATGGCTTCACGGGCGTTAGTGGAAGAATGGAAAACATTGAAAGGGGGCAGCCGTACCGCGTTTTGGTCGATTACGCTCATACGCCGGATGCCTTGCGCAATGCGTTGGAAATGTTACGAGAATGTACCAAGGGAAAATTGAGGGTGGTGTTTGGATGCGGTGGAGACAGGGACAAGGGAAAAAGGCTCGAGATGACACGCGTAGCCTGCGCGGGAGCGGATCAGATTTGGGCTACCTCCGATAACCCGAGATCAGAGAGCATAGAAAGCATTTTCACTGACATGAGGAAGGGAGTGTGTCGCGATTCGGAGGTAAGGTTTGTCGAGGATAGAAGAAGGGCGATCGGTTTGGCTCTGGATTCAGCTGAGGAAGATGATTGCATCCTCATAGCTGGAAAAGGACATGAGGCATTTCAAGAGGTCCAATATACGGCGATTCCCTTCGACGACCGTTTGGTTGCCAGGGAACTGTTGGATGCGAAGATAGGCTTTGAATAATGCCCTGCTTGAATCCAGACGCTCTATGCAGTTGGAGTGAAGGTCAATGGTTCGGTTCTCCCAGATCGCATCCGGAGGGTCTTTGCATCGATTCGAGAAAAATAAATGAGAACGAACTTTTCGTTGCCTTGAGGGCGGAACGTGACGGTCATGACTTTATTGCCGATGCTTGGAGAAAAGGGGCCGCAGGGGCAATGGTCGATCATCGGATCGACGATCTCCAATGTCCGCAACTGGTTGTTTCCGACACCTTGCGCGGGATGCAAAGAATAGCCCAAGGGCATCGTCGTACCTTTGGTGGATCCATGATCGCGATTACCGGAAGTTGCGGTAAAACCTCCACCAAGGAAATCCTGAAAGTCGTTCTCAAGAATTCGCTGTGTACCGAAGGCAACCTGAACAATCATTTGGGCATACCATTGACCCTGTGCAGAATCGACCCATCGGTTCATGAACGGGCAGTAATCGAAGCAGGCATCAGTCAAACAGGCGAAATGCTTGATTTGTCGAAACTCATCGATGCGGAATTTGTCGTAATAACCAGCATAGGAGAGGCTCATCTTGAGGGACTTGGCAGCGTAGAGGAGATAGCGGCGGAAAAGTCGAGACTGTGGACAGGCTCTCGCAGAAATCCCATGGCTGTCTTTCCGGAAGATTGCCTCGCCTACGAATCCATCAAGAGGGAGTTTAATTCGGGCAGGGACTGTCTGGTTCTTTGCGAGGGCCCGCCAAAGCAAAACAACTGCTCCCATCGTTTCGCTCACTACCAGGTTTCTCCTTTGAAGGATTACTCGGGCGGGAAATCGAGACTGACCATATGGCGTCACGGGCTTTCTCCGATCGAAGCAGCGATCTCCAACGTCTCCAAAGGCATGGCGAGAAACCTTGCCTTGGCTTTTCTCCTGGCTTGGAAAATCGGTCTTGCCGATGAAGAAATTTGCGAACGCCTACCCCAATATCGTTCCTTCGGTCTGAGAGGTTCTCGCCTTTCCGGCCGGGGGAACGACTACTTTCTCGACTGTTACAATGCAAACCCTCTTTCCATGGTCGACACCATGGATTTCTTTACCAGGGAATTCCGTTCACGGCCTAAGCTTTACGTTCTCGGAGGAATGGACGAACTGGGAAGCAATGGGGCAAGCCTTCATGAAAAAGTTGGAGAGAAAATAAGGTTGGAATCCCAAGATCGGGTGGTTTTGGTAGGAAATGACGCTGCGGGCATGGTTCCGGGAATTCTGCGATCAGGTGGTGGAATGGCTCAAATTGAGTGCTTTGAAAAGACCGCCGATGCAACTTCCATGATCGAAGAATTCGAAGGAGCGATTCTCTTCAAGGGGAGTCGATCCTACAACCTGGAAAGCCTTGTTCCGTCTTGGGCCACGGAATCGGTCGAGGAAACGATTCATGCGGCATGTTGAGTTGGCTTCAATTTTACGAAGGATGGTTCGGGCCTCTCCGATTGTTTCAATTCATTTCCGTTCGGGCAATCGGAGCAGGATTGACAGCTTTGGTTCTGGGTTTCGTGATTGGTCCGCGGATCATTGCTTATTTGCGTACGATAGGCGCAAAACAAGCTTTTCGAAGCAAACAGGAAGTCGGAGATCTCGCCGACTTGCACCTTTCGAAAGCTCGAACTCCCACCATGGGGGGCATCTTGATTTTCCTGACCGTCTCATCGAGCGTAGTCCTATGGGCGGAGCCGAACGTATACGTGGTTACCTCAATGGTCGTTTACTTCATGCTGACCTGTCTGGGGTTTGCAGACGACTACCTCAAGGTCTCGAAGCGAAACAGCAAAGGCTTGTCCGGTCGAATGAAATTGCTTGGTCAGTTGCTTACGACCGCCATGGCATTCTTTCTTTTGTTCGGCCCCTTCGCTTCTTCTCTTTCCGGTACCGCAGGCTTCGATTTGAACAGCGTCGCGAAGATGAGAGAGTTTTGGATGCCTTTCGTGAGCTACTCGGAAGAATCGCACGTACCGGTGCTGCCTCTTTACTTGTTGTTTATCTTCTTTCTGGTCACGCTTTGCGGTTCAAGCAACGCCATCAACCTTACCGACGGTTTGGACGGGCTGGCCATTGGATGCACCGTTACCGTCGCTCTGACCTATGGAATCATGTCTTATGCATCGGGACACTTCGTCATTGCGGAGTACCTCAAGGTCAGTTGGGTGCCCGGCGCCGGCGAACTGACGATCGTTTGCAGCGCTTTGTTGGGAGGAAGCCTCGCATTCCTATGGTTCAACGCGCATCCGGCGGAAGTTTTCATGGGAGATACGGGTTCTTTGGCAATCGGTGGCATGGTGGGCATAATCGCCCTGATGATCCATCAGCCCCTCACCTTGATTATCGTGGGGGGGATATTCGTTATGGAGGCCGGATCGGTGATCATTCAGGTCGCATCCTTCAAGGCTCGAGGGAAACGCGTGTTCAAAATGTCTCCGATTCATCATCATTTCGAACTTTCCGGATGGAAGGAGACGAAAGTGGTCATCCGATTTTGGATTCTGTCCTTGCTTTTCGCCCTGTTGGGCCTGGCAACTTTGAAACTGAGATGAATTCATGAAGGTCGAATGGGAAATCGAAAATGGACCGGTCGCCATTCTCGGTGAAGGTATCAGCGGAAGAGCCGCTTCCGGCCTTTTGTCCAAAATGGGCATACCCTTTCGTACCTTCGATCAAAATCAATCCGAATTTACCCTGGAGGCGGCGAAGCAATGTTCGCTCGTCGTATGCAGCCCTGGATTTCATCCGGAACATCCTTGGCTTGAGCGAGGACGAATTGCGGGAAAGAGAATCATCGGCGAAGTTGATCTCGGCGCCCTGTTTTCCGAACATGATCATCTCGTTGCGATCACCGGTACCAACGGAAAGACCAGTCTGACCACCATTCTCCATCACCTGGCCGTCGAATCAGGCATTCGCTCGCTGGCTTTGGGAAATTTGGGCAGACCTATCAGTGAAGCGGTATTCGAAAATGAAACTCCCGGATCAACCGTTTTTCTCGAAATGAGTTCCTTCCAGACGGCCTTCATGAGGCATCTTAAACCAGACGCGGTGTTGTGGACCAATTTTGCCGATGACCACCTTGATTTCCACGGTACGGAACGTGAATATTTTCAGTCAAAACTAAAATTGGTTCATTCATGCACCGATTCATCGAAGGTTTGGATAGGCGTCAGCGTAGTTGAAGCGGCAAAACGATTGCGGTTTGAATTGCCGGTGGAGACGAAGATCGTGGAGCCGCTTGGAGAGCAGTCTTTGCCTGCGTACTTGCCGGAATTTTTGAAAAAGCATCCTCAACTGGAAAACTTGGCTTTTGCATTGGCGTGGTTCGAAGAATCGGGACTGGCTGCAGAGCAAGCTTTCGAAATTTTGAAAAGCTACTCTCCGCAACCGCATCGATTGAGCAAGGTCGCAGAATGCGATCAAGCGGTTTTCTGGAACGATTCCAAGTCGACGAACCTCGCTTCGGTCGTTTCTGCCTGCAAGTCCTTTTCTCAAAAACTCTTTTGGATAGGAGGGGGACGCAGCAAGGGCCAGAATGAAAGCGAATTCGCATCCTGTCTCGAGCCTTTCGTTGAAAAAGCTTTTTTAATCGGCGAAAGCGGTCCGAATTTAATCGATTCTTTTCGCAAGCGAGGAGTAAAAGCCATTCTGTGCAACAGTTTGAAGGATGCCGTGAGGAAGGCCTTTCTCGAATGCAAGCATCGAAATGAGGTCTTGTTCAGTCCTGGTTTTTCAAGTTTTGACGCCTACCGCAATTATGAGGAGAGAGGTATTTCTTTTCAAAGAATCGTTTTGGATTTGATGAGAACAACGCAACAGAGTACCAATGCAAGCATCCAGAAGTTTTAATTCAGAGAGGTAGTTATTATGAAGTTATCTAAAGTTTTCGGTATTGTTTTGTCCTTGCACGTAGGAGTCATTCTTTTGGTGATGTTTCAGCCCAGCTGTCAAACCACGACAGGATCCGCAACTGAGAATCCAAACGGTGAGACGAAGGAGGATTCGGCCTCCGTCCATTCGTTCAATCAAGGAGCCCTCGAGACGGAGCCTGATACCGGCAAGGTCGTCCCAAAGGAGGATTTTCAATCCCCCACGCGTCCCTCCTTTACGGATGATGGTATTCGCCCTGATCCAAAGGAACAGGCGTCAATCGCTCCAGCGCCAGGAAAGGTGATCGTTCCCTCCGACAACGCTTTGTCCCTCCTTCCCCCTGACTTGTCGATCTACAAGGTGGTAAGGGGTGATACGCTTTGGGGAATAGCCCGAAAGAAAGGCGTTTCTCTGACCACTCTGCTCGACGCCAATCCAAACATCGAAAAGTCAGCCAGGTTGTCAATCGGACAAGAGATCATGATTCCCTCCCAACCGAATCAACCATCACCCCTTTCCGTTCCCTCATTGGAACAAGCTTCGCCATCCGACAACCAAACTTCGGGAGCAACCTACGTCGTCAGGAAAGGCGACACTCTGTCAGGCATCGCGCGAGCGCACGGGACCCTCTTGTCCAGTCTTCTGGTTGCCAACGGCATGACCATGTCTTCGGTCATTCGCCCCGGGCAGGTGCTCGCTCTTCCGGAAGTCGACGCTTCGGTACAACCTGCGCTTTCCGCCGGTTCATCCCCCTTGGTTCCCCCGGGGGCCAGTACGCATATCGTTGGCAAGGGGGAAAACCTTTCCAGAATAGCTTCCATCTATGGTGTGTCCGTTCAGCAAATAATGGACTGGAACGGGTTGACGAATCCTGGGCTGATTCGCATCGGACAACCTCTGCTCGTTTCGCAGGGAAGAGAGAATTCTCCCCTGATTCCTGAGCAAAAATCCGTAGGAGAGCAGTTGAAACCGGCTTCAACTTCGGATGAATCAGGAAGTTTGCAGGATTTTTTCAATGAACCTTCCTCTGCGGAGCGTCCGGTAGTGGACGCCCCTTGATCAAGGCAAGAGCAATGGTTTGCATAGGGTGTGGTAGAAAGGGGAGATTGGATTGGCAGTAGGAAATTCCTTATCTAAATCCTCTCATTGGGTGGGAGCCTATCTCATCGTCGCCGCAATCAGCCTGACGACGATCGGTCTGGTCATGCTTTTCAGCGCCGGAGCCGTACGAGGAGCGCAAGACTTGCTTTCCAAGCAAGTCATTTGGTTGCTCGTTTCCTTATGCTTGGCTTTCTATGCATCGGTGGTCGATTTGGATTGGTTGCGAAATCGTACGTCATGGATTTTTCTGCTTTGCATCCTTGCTTTGACGATGACACTCGTACCAGGTCTGGGAATAAAGGTGAATGGGGCTCAGCGCTGGATCGGTCTTGGACCGTTGCGAATTCAACCATCGGAATTCTCCAAAATCGGACTAGTTCTTTTTATGGCTCATTATTTCGCTTCCGCGCAAAGAGTAAGGGAAACCTTCTTGCACGGGTTTTTGAAACCGTCCTGCTGCCTAGGCATAGTTTGTGGATTGATCATTCTTCAGCCCGATTTCGGAACTTGTTTCCTTTGTGGCGCCGTGGGCGCTCTTTTGATGTTTCAATCCGGGGTTGGGCTGAAATGGCTGCTTCCCGTGGCAAGCCTGGCCGTGACGATTTTTTCCCTGATGGTATATTTCGATCCCGTGCGCATAAGGAGAGTCACTTCCTTTCTTGACGTCGAGGCAAACGCAAATGACAGCGCCTACCAATTGTGGCAGGGTATGCTTGCTTTCGGCGTCGGAGGGATTGAAGGAGTCGGTTTGGGAATGGGGCGCCAGCAGATGCATTTTCTTCCCGAAGCTCACACCGATTTTATCTTTCCGGTCATCGGAGAGGAGTTGGGCCTGATATGGACGATGTTGATTCTGCTGGCCTTCATCCTTCTGTTTTCATCCGTTGCTTGGCGGATCAGGCACGTTTCTCGTCCCTACGAATACCTTCTGGCGATGGGATCCCTGCTCTTCATCAGTTTGCAATCCATCATCAACATAGGTGTGGTTACCGGCTGTCTGCCCACCAAGGGAATGTCCTTGCCGTTCATCAGCTACGGAGGTTCGAATTTGGTGGTTACCTTCGTATTCGTCGGCATTCTCATCAACGTCTTGCGCAGGAGGGATCAACCCCATCCCATCCAAGCGAGAGAATTATGAAGAACGTCGTCATTGCTTGCGGAGGAACTGGCGGTCATCTGACCCCGGGAATCGCTTTGGCGCAAAGCTTGGATGAAAAAGGCTGCGCGACCTGGTTGCTGATCAGTCAAAAGGAGGTGGATCTGCGCCTCTGCGCAAAATATCCCAAACTGACCTTCGTTCCCATTCCCGGAGCTCCTCTTCAAAGGTCTTTTCTTGGTTGGTTGCGTTTTGTCAAAGGATTGGTTCACTCCATAGTTCGATCCAGGTCCATTTTCAGACGAATCGATGCCGATTTAGTCGTGGGTTTCGGGGGGTTTTCCACCTTGGGTCCGGCAATTGCCGCCGGTATTTCCAGAGTGCCCTTTCATTTGCACGAAGCGAATCGAGCGGTAGGGAAATCCGTGCGCTTCCTGGCAAGTCGCGCGGACAGGATTTACCTGCCGGAAGGTGTGAGCTTGCCAGGCGTTTCCATCGAGAAGGTGGTGCCCGTCGGATATCCTTTGAGATCCGATTTCAAAAGACTTCCGATGGAGCGGGCCAGAAAACGGCTTGGAATATCCATGAGCGAAAGACTTTTGGTTGTTCTTGGCGGCAGCCAAGGAGCCGCCTCCTTGAATGCATGGGTAAAGCAAAACCTGGAGATGCTGGCTGAAGACGGGATTTCGGTCTACTGCCTGACCGGCTTGGGCAAGGAAAGTTCAGGAGTGGTCCAATTGGAAAGCAAAAGCGGAGACTTGGTCACCAGTAGGTTCGTCACCTTCAGTGATCAAATGGAGGTGGTGCTTTCAGCGGCCAATCTGGTTGTTTCCAGGGCAGGGGCAGGATCAATTGCGGAAATCATTCGCTGTCGCGTACCTTCCATTCTTGTCCCTTACCCCTATGCGTCCGATGATCATCAAATGGCCAATGCCACCTATTTGGAAGCGAGGGGAGGGGGGGTCGTTTGTCCGGAGTCGCAATTGCCCGCACGACTGTTGGAAGAAGTGAGAGAGGTTATGTTCAACGAAGAATTCCGAGCCATTTTAAGGAGAAATCTTTTCGCTTTGGATCACGGAGACGTCGCTCCCTTGCTGGCGCAACTGTGCTTGGCTTTCCTTAAGAATTCGGCATCCGGAGGCCGAAGCCGCAACTTCATGGAGGCGTGCGCATGAGAACACCGCGGAGAACCCTGCTCTTGGGAGCCGGCGGCATGGGCATGTTTCCCCTTGCTCTTTATCTGCGAGGCGCAGGAGTAAGAGTGGAGGCTTATGACGACACCCTTGGCGAGCCGATGCGAAGCAAGCTCGAAAGCGTCGGAGCCCACGTTTTGGATGAGCCTTGTCCCATTAAAAAACCCGATTGCATCGTGCGCTCGTCCGCTGTTCCCCCTGATGGGGACATGATCAGGGGATTGTCCGCTCTGGGAGTCCCCATCTATCGCCGTGGTGATTTTGTTGCTGAATTGATATCGAGGAAACGACTGATTGCAGTCGTGGGCAGTCATGGAAAATCCAGCGTGACCGGAAAATTGATTTGGGCCCTCAAACAGATTGGTTTTCCTTTTTCATACATGGTCGGAGCCTCCTTTCGCAGCGCGGCCGAACCTTCCGGCTCCTTCGTCAAATCCCCATGGGTGGTCATGGAAATTGACGAGAGCGACGGAACGATCGAAGGTTTTCGTCCTTGGATCACCTTGGCATTGAACTGCGATTGGGATCACGTGGACAGGTATGAAGACCACGATGGATTGGTTCGCGCCTTCTCCGATCTTTTTTCCAGAACTTCAAAAAGAGTCATTTTGGAAAAGTCCCTTTCCGTGAAAGGTTCTCTTTGCCTGAAAAAGTACTGCGAGGTTTCCTTTTTCCGGGGGACGAAAACGCCTGCCGATTTCAACGAGGCGAATCACCGAGCGGTGGAGGCGGTCGGGGAGGCCATGGGTTTGTCCTTCGACGAGGTGGACTTCTCTCTTTTTCCGGGAATGGAAAGGAGGCAGGAAGTTCTTTTCGAAGACGAGAGTCGCGCCATCGTGGAAGATTACGCGCATCATCCCACTGAAATAGCAGCCTTTTTGGAAATGCGCAGAAAAGTGTTTCCGGAGCGGGCGATGAAAGTGGTTTTTCAACCTCATCGATTTTCACGAACTCGGGCCTTGGCACCCGCTTTTGCGGAAGAACTTTCGCGGGCCGATGAACTGATGCTCATGCCTACTTATGGGGCTTTCGAACCCTATGAAGCAGGTGGGGCCGTCGAGAACCTGCTGGGTTCCTTGCCCCCGCGTTTGCGCGAGTCGACCGGCGTCTTCGAGGATTTTCATTCTTTGTCGCAAGCCATCGGAATGCGGTCTCAGGCTGGGGCGCCCGATCAGGTCTTGTTCGTCGGGGCCGGTAACCTTACCAAGTGGGCTCATGCATTCGCCAGCCTTCATTGCGCCGACGGAACGGAGGCGGACGCGTTCGGTCATTATGCCCGGCCTCGATTATCCGAATCGACTGTGTTTTTGGAAAACCATCCGATTGGATCCATGACTACCATGGGTGTCGGTGGTTCCGCGAAATGGTATGCGGAACCAGTCAACAAGGAGGAATTGAAAACCTTGGTGGATGCTTGCCAACTTTTCGGACTGCCTCGTTCAATGATCGGAAGGGGTTCGAACCTCATCGTTCCCGATCACGGGTACCGCGGTCTGATCATTCGTCTGCGGGGGGCGTTTTGGGATTCGATTGAGCCAAGAACCGAAGATACGCTGATCGTCGGGTCAGGAGCCAAGCTCAATGACATATGCAAATTCGCCTGCAAGAGGGGAATGGTTGGATTCGAATTTTTGGAAGGAATACCGGGGACGCTTGGAGGCGCCTTGCGCATGAATGCAGGAGCCATGGGCTGGGAAATCTTCGATTTGGTGGAGTGGGTGAGTTTTCTTATGCCTGATGGTAGAATAATGGAAATTCCAGGTTGCGAGCTGGAAGTCGGTTATCGATTTTGCAGAGAAGCCTATGACGGTATCGCTCTGAGGGCCAAACTTAGAGCTCAGGGTCTGGGAACGCACACGGAAATTCGCAAGGTAATTGACGAAATGTTCCGCAAAAGAAGCAAATCCCAGCCAAGGCAGGCCAGCTCCGGATGCGTTTTTCGCAACCCGCCCGAGGTTTCCGCGGGTTGGTTGATCGATCAGGCCGGACTGAAGGGCGAGCACGTCGGTGGAGCGGTGGTTTCCGATTTGCACGGGAATTTCATTCTCAACAAAGGCGGCGCCAAGGCGAGCGAAGTCATACAACTGATTCGTCGAGTCAGGGAGAGAGTGAAGGACTCTCACGGGCTTTTGCTTGAACCAGAAGTGAATTTGCTAGGCGAGTCGTGGAATCGATATCTTTCATGACAGGCTCCATGGCAATGAATGATAGGGCAGAAAGTCCCGAAATAGTTATCTTGTCCGGAGGCGCCGGTCCGGAGAGGGAAGTGTCGCTTGCATCCGGTCGGTGCCTGGCTGATTCCCTCTCCTTGCAATTCTCGGTTCGCTTGATCGATTTGGTCGAAAATCGATTGCCTGCGGACTTGTCTGCCGTAAATCAGGTCGTGTTTCCCATCATCCATGGAGAATTCGGGGAGGATGGGGAACTGCAAGCCTTGCTTTGCGAGGCGGGCTTGGAATTTGCCGGAAGCCAAGAGGAGGCCAGCAGGTTGTGCATGCGCAAGGATGAGGCAAAACAGGTTGTTTCCGGAGCCGGAGTACGCGTATGTCCGGGTATTTCCTTCAACGACCCCAGGGACTGCAAGGTGGACGAGGTCATCGATCGACTGGGCGCCGATTTGGTGATCAAGCCGGTTGATCAAGGCAGCAGCGTATCCCTGTTCATCACTTCCGGCGTCAGCGAGCTCCAAAGGGCTCTTCTAAAACTGCCAACCGGCAAATGGCTGATCGAAAAAAGAATTTTCGGCAGAGAGATCACCGTTGGTCTGCTCGGCGATCACCCTCTTGGAATTGTCGAAGTCATACCGGTTGGCGGAGTCTATGATTTTCACAGCAAGTATTCTCCCGGGAGCACCGAATACCGGTATCCCGCAGTACTTGAATCGGAGATCGAGTACGAAGTGAAAAGTCGGGCTCTTCTGGCCTTCGAAGCTTGCGGATGCAGGGATTTCGCTCGCGTCGACTTCATTCTGTGTGAAGACGGGAACGTTCATTTTCTGGAAATCAACACCTTGCCGGGACTGACCTCAACCAGTCTTCTTCCCAAGAGCGCATTGGTCGCAGGATATGATTTCAATTTGCTTTGTCGCAAGCTGGTTAGCCCTGCCATTGCTCGTTTTCTGGAAAAAGGAACCCGTCATACCAACTGTCATGCCGCCTGAAAAATGAGCAAATCCAAGAAAAACGATCTTACGATGCCTTCCTCATGGAGGGCTCTTTCACCCAAGTCTTCTCGAAAACACGGAGCTAAGTCCGCGCTCAGAAAAAGAGCATTTCGTTCGTCTATACTTGCCTTGGGCGTGGCTTGCGTCGCTTCCTCTATGGTTTCCGCATTTTACTTTTTCTCACCATCGGAATTGGAAAGCGCTGATTCGAAAGGGTTTATGAACGATTTTCACCCGCCGGTCGCAGAGGTGAGTTTTTCCACTGACGGAGTCCTTACGCAAAGATGGATCAGAAATTGGCTTGGCCCAATCAGGCAAAGGAATTTGCTCGATATGAACATTGAAGAAATTCAAAGGGAATTGATGGGCGAGGAGCAAATCATCGAATGCGTCGTTTCGAGGGAATTTCCCGCCACCTTGAAAGTTCAAATCCGCGAAAGGGATCCCATTTTAGTTCTCAGGATGAGAAACTCGAGTTCCCAATGCGTCGATTGGCTCGTATCTTGCGACGGCCATCTTTACCAAGGCGAGGGGTACTCTTCTGGGCAATTGCTGAGTTTACCTTCCTTGAGAATCGATTCGCAGAAAATTAGAAAATCAACCGAATCCGTCGGGTACGTTCCGTTGGAGGGGATTCCCTTTGTATTTCCGCTCATTGAATTGGCTCGTCGAGAGTATCCTGAAATTTACAGGGATTGGAAAATCATCTCCTTTGAGAGGCCGGATCAGAGCGATCCCGGAGCCCACGTACTGGTTGAAGCGGGCAGAATAGGGAAAGTTCGTTTTTCTCCGGGCGATTATTCCTCACAATTGAAAAGGCTTCGCTATTTGTTGGATGAACCGCAATTCGCTCGTTCAAAATTCATTCGCTCGATCGACCTGTCCCATGGTCGGTCCGTTTTTGCCCGTATTTAAGGAATGAGAAAGGCAGAGGTGAGTTCGTTTCAGAAAAGTATAGTTTTTAAGTCATGAGCAAGATAATCGGTGCGGTGGAAATCGGGACGTCAGCATCCAAAGTGTTGATCGGAGAGGTTGGACAAGACAGGTCTTTGGGGATCGTCGGAATGGCGACGAGGCCCAACGAAGGCATGAGAAAAGGTGAGATCGTGGATTTTCGTAAAGTCGCAGCCAGCGTCCATGCGGCGATTGAAGAAGCCGAAAAGATGTCCGGAACGACCGTTGACTCCATTTACCTAGCCCAAACCGGTTCACACTTGAGCGGGTCCGTTCTGAGGGGGGGAGCAAACGTTGTCTCTGCGGACGGCAGGGTAACGCAGGCCGACCTGCAGCGGGCCGCTGAGGACGCCAAGCGAAGGGAGCCCAAGCCCGGAAGGTCTTACGTCACCCACGTTCGCAAGCCCATCCTGCTTGATGGACGCCCCGTAGAGGATCCGGTCGGGATGATTGGAAGCAAAGTCGAGTTGGCCTACTGGTCGATAGAGGGCTCCGAATCAGCCATCCGCATGAACTTGGACGTTGCCTACAATTACGGCTTGGAAGTCGATGATTTGATTCTTTCTTCCATCGCTTCCTCGACGATCGTAGCCGGACCCGATTTGAGAAGAGCGGGTGTTCTAGTGATTGATCTCGGCGCTGGTGTCACCGATCTTGTTCTTTATCGCAAGGGGAGCGTTGCTTACACCGGGGTGATTCCGGTCGGTGGCGATCACGTGACCGGTGATCTGGCAATGGGATTGAGGGTTCTCGAACCATATGCGGAAAAGCTCAAAATCGAGTACGGCAAGGCGCTGGCGGATCCCAGCGACAAGGACGAGGATATTTGGATAATTGGGAACAAGACCATCGGCGATCGGGCGGTGTCGAAGAAATCGCTCGTCGACGTGGTGCACGTTCGAGTCGTCGAATTGTTCGAAATCATTTCCAAGGAAATGGGGGGATTATTGAGTTCGGATGCGCTGGGCGCCGGAGTTCTCCTGACCGGTGGGGCTTCCCGCCTGCCGGGCATCGAAAACGTGGCCTCCATGGTTTTGGGCGTTCCGGTTCGCAAGGCAACTTTCCCCTCCGGAATTGGCAATGAGTTGGCGAACCACGAAAATGCCACGGTTCTCGGCCTTTTGCACTACGGTTTGGAAGATCACGGATTGCCGGGAGAACCCAGCGCCAACCAAAGCGGTGGCCTGATAAGCAAAATAGGCGGATTTTTCGGTATGAGTCTGCCATCAAACTAAACTGAGAAAACCAAGCAACGCAAATGAGCCAACAAAACTTCCTCGATACTTCTTCGGCATTCGCAGTCGATTTGGAAACCTCAGGCATTCGGGCAAAAGTCATCGGAGTAGGGGGAGCAGGGGCGTCATTGGTTGACGGATTGCGGTTGGATAATTTTCAAATGGTCGACAACTTGGTCGTCGACGTCGACGTAAAGGCTTTGTCCGATTCGATTGCTTCCGAGAAAATGGCTTTCGGTCGGAGATTCACCAGAGGCATGGGAACCGGTGGAGACGTCGTGCTCGGTCGTCGTCTGATCGAGGAGGAAAAAGACTTGGTTCGACAAAAGCTTGAGGGCGTCGATCTGGTTTTCCTGTTGGCTGGACTGGGTGGAGGAGTAGGCGGGGGCGCGGGTCCTGTGATCGCCCGTTTGGCTCGCGAACGAGGGGCGATGGTGTTTGCATTCGTCCCGCTCCCGTTCAGTTGGGAAAAAGCTCGTCATGCTCAGGCTCTGGAATGCTTGGATGAATTGAGAAAGCATGCCAATGCCGTGGTTCCTCTGCCGAATGATTCCTTGTTGCAAATAGGTGGTCAGGATGCCACTGCGCTCGAGTGTTTCGCCGAGGCCGGACGCAACGTCAGCAGAGGAATTTCTGCGATTTGCAACCTGATCTTCCGCAAGGGGATGATTGACGTCGATTTCAGCCACTTGAAGAAAGCCTTTTCCCGCAGAAGCGGAAGGACCCTTTTTGGCTTTGGCAGAGGTTCGGACAAGGATGGGCTCAGGGCCGCTTTGCGGGACCTCATGGTCTGTCCGATGCTCCATATGCCCGACGTTTCAAAGGCTGCCGACGTCTTGCTGATTTTCATTCAAGGCGGCCCCGGAATGCGAATGTCGGAATTGCAATCCGCATCAAAGGAAATCAGGGATGCGTTTAAAGCGGGCTCGGACGTTGTCTTTGGCGCTCACGTCGATGAGAACATGGCCGACCAAGTAACCGTAACCGTACTTGGTGTGACTGCGTTGGATGCTTCACCTCTCAAGGCCGACGTGGCGCCGGTAAGTCAACAGGTTCTCGAAATCGACTCGGGTTCGAAGCAATCCCATAAATCGAAGCTGTTGAAAACCGGCAAGCAGGAGGCTGATTCCCAAGGTTTCAAAACGGTAAAATCGAAAGACAAGGCTCGTGATCAAAACACTTTTCCCTTTATGGAAGATCGCAACCAGCGGGGTATTTTCGATGACCTGCCTGATCAAAATCTCTACGAGGGAGAGGACTTGGACGTGCCTGCCTATCTGCGAAGGGGCGTCCAAATTGCCGTTTGACCCCTACTTTGATTCTTCAGCCACTTTCAGATTTAAGGTATGATTGTTTGACCTTGGTTTTTTTTTACCTTTTGCTTTCCGTTGATGGTTCGAAAAGCGCTCCCACTTTTACTCTTTGTCTCCTTTCTTGGATTGTTGCATGCCAGGCTATCCCATCTTTTGGTCAAGTCGGTCGGAGATGGAGCGATTCACTTCACTGAAAAGGGGGAATCCAATCCTCTTGCAAATGCCCGCTTCATTCCATTCGAGTCCGAGGTAACGGTGCTGCCGGATGGCGGAATAGAAACCATTCTTCCCGGATTCTGCTTTCGTTTTGGCTCGGAAACGACTTTCACATGTCGAACCTCCTCTCTTTATCTTAAAGAAGGAGCCCTTTTCGGACATTCCCGAAAAATCGACAACAGCTTTTTATTGGAGACTCCGACCGTACAAGTTCGAATCTCCGGCTCAGGGGCTTTCCTGGTCAATCTGGAATCCGACGGAAGCTTGAAGAGCGTCGGCATTCTGGGAAAAATTCTCTTTTCATCAATCGATGGATCGTCTTCCGGGAGGATTCTTCCCGGTGAGCTCATGATGATGAACAAATCAAATGGCTTCTTCTCCATAGGGGAGGTTTCTTTGATCGATCTGCGTACGCTGATCGATTCTTCGTTTCTTCTATCCGGATTTTCAAACAATTCCATCCTGCAACGATCGCTGGATCAGGTTTGCTCCGCTCAGGAGGCTTTTCTCGATCAACCCATCGTCGAGAGTGAAGTCGCCTTGCCGGACGGGGGCGAGGCAAGCGCTGCGCATCGATTGGCTTCCTCTCCTCTAGGCGGCGAATCAGGTGGAGGCGCTGCCGCAGAGAATCAGGAGTTTTCCTCCGATCCATTGGGAGAACTTCTCGGACGCTCCCCCGTTCGCTCTTCTGGTGTCAAGCTGCTTGAGGAAGAAAGCCCTGCCGAGGCGGAGGTTCCTCCCTCCGACCTAGAACCCCAACTTCCTACTGTCGATCTTCCCTCCAATCCGTTTCCAAGCAAAATCTTTCGCGCAAACTGAACCCCGTGTAAACCGAACGTCATGACTTCTTCGTCCCTCTCTATCGTTTTAGCTTCCTCCGGTGACAGCGGATACCTCTATGGCTTGTTCTTTCTCATCGTCTCCTTGACCATAGGAGCCGCCACCAGGCATTTTCTTCAACGGATTCCATTGCCCTTTACGGTCCTTTTGCTTTTGATCGGCTTGGGGATGGGGGCTTTGAATCGCTTGTACGGCCCGCACGGCGGTCACGGAGTTTCTCATGAGGTCGCCGGTGAGCAAGGCGCGGGATTGTGGCATAAATTCATCGACACCCTCAGTGGAGCCATTTCATGGGGAGGAAACCTAGACGGTCACCTGATCCTCTACGTGTTCCTGCCCATTCTTATTTTCGAAGCTGGCTTCGCCTTGGACGTGCACACCTTCAAAAAGTCCTTTGTCAACGCCTTCTATTTGGCGGGCCCGGGCATCGTGACCGCGACTGTCATGACGGGATTTGCCTTTGTCGGACTGGTTGCCGTTTTCGGAGGTCCGGGACAAGTTCTGGAAGAATGGAACGTCGATTCGGGCGCGTTCCTCATTTTGGCGTCGATGTTATTCGGGGCCGTGGTCAGCGCGACCGATCCGGTTGCGGTGGTTGCCTTGCTCAAGGAACTGGGAGCGAGCAAGAAACTGGGCACTCTCATCGAAGGAGAGTCCTTGTTGAATGATGGAACCGCCATCGTGGCCTTCGTACTGCTCATCGGTGTGGTTACCGGAGCCGAACAGTTCTTGGGAACCGGGAATTTCATTGGAAACGCTACCCTTGGGTTCGGTAAAATCGGGGCTGCCGGAGGATTGATCGGGGTCATCATCGGACTATTCGCCATCCTCTGGGTGCGCAAGGTGTTCAATGATCCGCTGATTGAGATTACGGTGGTTTTGGTAACCGCTTATGCGGTGTTTTTCGTTTGCGAACACTTCTTTCACGTTTCCGGCGTCTTGGGGTTGGTTGCCTTGGGTATCGTCATGGCCGGTGTCGGTCGTACTCGCATCAGTCCGGAGGTCGAACACTTCATGCACGAGTTTTGGGAGTTCACCGCCTTTGCCGCCAACGTCATCATCTTCATCGTGGTTGGAGTGGTCATCGCTCAGAAAGCTCATCCAACCGGCATGGATTTTCTTATCCTTCTTCTGGTCTACCTGGCGATTCACGTGGTGCGGGCCATCAACATGGGAATGTTCTATCCGCTGATGAAGAAGGCGGGATATGGTCTACCTGGCAAAGATGCAGTGGTGGTTTGGTGGGGCGCCCTGCGTGGAGCAATCGGGCTTGCCTTGGCTTTGGTCGTTTACAGCGAACACCTGCGATATGAATTCGAAATTCAAGATGGCGGAAGCGGCTACAAGGAAAAAACCACTTCCGCCTTCGTAGTGGAAAAGGAGGTGGCTCGTCAACTTCTCTCCAACCCGGATCCCAACCTGTATTCCGGTGCGGCGTTTTCTCATGCGGAAATTCATGTGGTCGGTGGCCGGATAACTTCAGTTTCTCAAAGCGCCTCCGCGGCCCATCGTGAACTTGGCCGAAAGAATTCCGATGAAGCCGCTTCGCTCAGAAGTCAGCTCCAATCGGGTGAGCAAACCGTCGTCATTCTCGGGGAAGGTTCCGGCGCCGTGGTGCAAGCATCGCTTGTCGGAATCTCATCGAAGGTCAGGGATCAGTTTCTCTTTCTCATATCCGGAATCGTTCTTCTTACGCTGCTTGTCAATGCAACCACGGTGAAGCTACTGGTCAACAAACTTGGGTTGACTGAATTACCCGCGGTCAAGAAGCTCATGTTTTCCAATGCATCCGGAAACATTGCCCGTGGATGCGAACTGGAGATGGATCTGCTCAAGGACGATCGCTTTCTCAGTGGCGCCAATTGGGGCCTGGTGCGAAATTTCCTTCCTCAGCCGGAAGCCTATCCCCTGACTGCGGACGATCTGGAATCCATGGACACGCTAGCGGAAACTCGTCGACGCTTGCTGGAAAAGGAAAGAAGCAGCTACTGGTCCCAGTTTCGTTCCGGTCTTCTTTCCGCAAGAGCGGTGGCTCAACTTGACAACAACCTCAGCGAATTCCTCGATTTTCAAGGAGCGGTTCCCATGACGCAAAGAAACTACTTGGATGATATTTGCATGGTCGGCAAACTCAGCGAAGCCTTGAAGGACGTTCCTTTTCTCAAAAGGTATTTTTCCGATAAAATAACCGTTGGCTACGATGCCGCCAAGGCATTCGTAATCGCCCAACAGGCCATGGCGAAGATGGTGGACTCCCTCGTCAAGGAGCTTGATGAAAGCGGAGATGCTCAAAGACAGCAGAAAACGGCGCGCCTGCTGAAGGATGAAATTCGTCAAAATCGACTGCGAGGCTTGCAATACATTCGAAACATGCACGAAAACTATCCCGAGGTTACCGTTGGCATTGAAACGAAGGATGCGATTCGATCGGTGCTCAATCACGAACGGGCCACGATCAAGAAACTCAAGAGCGAGGGCATGATCGAGTCCGACGAGGCGAGTCGCATGATCACTGCGGTCGAACAACGAATGAAGGAAGTCATGGAGAGTCCGCTCACTCTGCGGTTGCCGGAACCCGAGGAAGTGCTCCGTGAGGTGGCTTGGTTAAAGGGAATGGACGATGCGGTGATCAGGAAAATTATCGATGCATCGGAGTCTCGCGTCTACAATTCAGGGGACTCCCTCATGAAGCAAGGGGACGACGGCGACGGATTGATCGTGATCACTCGAGGAAGCGTCAAGGTTTCCATTGGAGATCTCGTAGTGGACATCATGGGGCGTGGAGCGGTGATCGGGGAGATGGCGGTATTGGCTGACGTCCCAAGAACCGCCACGGTGGTCGCGGATTCCACGGTGAATGCGCTTTGGTTGACGAGTTCGGTCATGCAATCGATCATGTCGGAATCGCCGGAACTTTCCTCCAGTCTGTGGAAAACCGCATCCATGCGTTTTGCGGAAAATTTCTTAGGAGCCAAGGAGCCTTACAACGGTTGGAGTCAAATACAACTCCGGCGTTGGCTGAGCGAAGGAGAAGTGTTTTCTCCGAACGACGGAGAAAGTACCAATCTGTACGGCAAGGTCGCCGTATTGGTTGCCGGACAAGCTAATGCCCCAGGGCAACCCGAACCGATCGTCGCTCCGGCTATTCTGGACCTAGCTCAAGCTACTTTTTCGAGTTCGGCCAGGGTGTATCTTCGAAATGCCTGATCGCGATACTTGCAAAGTGGCGGAGAGGGCGGGATTCGAACCCGCGGTACCTTGCGGTACACAGCATTTCCAATGCTGCACAATCGGCCACTCTGTCACCTCTCCGGCTTTTTGGGCAGAATTTCTTATGTAGGTTGACCGTTTGGTCGTCAATGTTCAAAAGCTCGCGCCTGCGCGAAACCGATAGGTGGATTGCTACTTGCGTGAAATCTCGGTTTTCAGGTTTGCCAGATTTTCAGGAAGACCTAAAAAGGATGTAATGATTTCCAACGAGGTCGGATACAACAGCAAGGTGGAAGGCGAGGTCATCGTCACGAGAGCGGATGCCGTGATCAATTGGATCAGGAAGCACTCGGTCTGGCCCATGCCCATGGGCTTGGCCTGTTGCGCAATCGAGCTCATGGCCGCCGCCGCCTCGCGTTACGACATCTCAAGATTCGGCATGGAAGTGATGCGCTTCTCCCCCCGCCAGTCCGATTGCATGATCGTGGCCGGTACCGTTACCTACAAAATGGCCGAAGTCGTTCGCAGAATTTACGATCAGATGGGCGATCCCAAGTGGGTGGTAGCCATGGGCGCATGCGCTTCCACTGGCGGAATGTATCGTTCTTATGCCGTCATGCAAGGAGTCGACAACGTGATACCGGTCGACGTCTATGTCAGTGGATGCCCTCCCAGGCCCGAAGCCTTGCTCGACGCCATGATGAAATTGCAAGACAAGATCGGCAGGGAATCTTCGGTTCGTAACCTAACCGGTACGGGCCGCCCTTGCACCCCTCCTGCGAGCTCATGATCGACGATGATTTCATCGCTTCCCTTTTGAAGAACAGGGAATACCTTCGGAAAGTCCATTACGATGATTGCCTGAGCTTGTCGTGCGCCCCTTCTCGCATTCTTGATCTTTGTCTGTTGATGCGCGACGAGCAAACCTTCGATTTGCTGTCTGATCTGACCGCCGTAGATCATGGCCCGCAAGCTGACGTCAGGTTCTCCGTGATCTATCACTTCTTTTCTCTCGTGCACAAGTCGTATTTGCGTGTTTCGGTAGATTGTCCCGATAATGACACTCCAGAAATTCCATCGGTCAGCTCCATCTTCCCCGGCGCAAATTGGCATGAACGGGAAGTCTTCGACATGTTCGGAATCTGTTTTTCCGGACACCCCAACCTCAAAAGAATCTTGATGTGGGATGATTATCCCCATTTCCCTCTGCGCAAGGAATTTCCCCTCGCAGGGATAGAAGTGCCCCTGCCGGCTGCGGACGTTGCCGAGGTCACCGGGGCCGCAGTCGAGCCTGCCCCCATGATGGGAGGGCCTTTCGTCTCCTCTTCATCCGGCAGAATCAGCCAGGATGAACCCAGAGCGAAGGACGAAAGTTGGACCGAGCAATTCGAAAAGCCCTCATGAGCGCGACCATCAGACAAGTGCAGGTAGGTGACGTCGGGGCCAAGGCATCGGCATTTCCCGAGGGAGAAAAAATGGCTCTTAACGTCGGACCTTCCCATCCTACCACCCATGGCGTGTTGCGCCTGATGATGGAATTGGATGGCGATCTGATCACGAAATGCGAACCGGTCTTGGGATACTTGCATCGGGGCGACGAAAAGATTGCCGAAAACATGACCTACAACCAATTCGTCCCTTACACGGATAGGTTGGATTACCTCGCTCCTTTGGCTAACAACGTTGCTTTTGCAATCACGGTGGAAAACCTTGCCGGGATAAGCGTTCCCGAACGTTGTGAAGCGATTCGAGTATTGGTTTGCGAGATGGCTCGCATATCAAGTCATCTGCTGGGCATGGGCGTATTCGGGATGGATGCCGGAGCTTGGACTCCTTTCATGTATACCTTTACTGAGCGTGAAAAGCTCTACAGTTTGTTCGAAGAGCTGACCGGCGCTCGTTTCACGACCAGTTTCACACGCATCGGGGGGGTCGCTCGTGACGTGCCGGACGGTTGGTTGCCGAAAGTGGAGAAATTCGTCGATGAATTGCCCAAGGCAATAGACGAAGTGGAAAAATTGCTTACCAGAAATCGCATCTTTCTCGACCGAACCGAGGGTATTGGAGTCATATCCAAGGAAGATGCCTTGGCTTTCGGAATCACGGGTCCGAACCTTCGAGCCAGCGGAGTCGATCTGGATTTGCGCAAGGACATGCCCTACAGCGGTTATGAAAGGTATGAATTCGACGTCCCGATCGGCACCAAGGGTGATTGCTATGATCGCTATTTGGTGCGAATTGAGGAACTCAGGCAAAGCATCCTGATCATCAAGCAGGTCATCGCTTCTTTTCCCGAAGGTCCTTGGTATGCAGAAGACGCTCGCAAGGTTTATGCTCCGCCCAAGGATAAGATCATGACCAGCATGGAGGAACTCATTCAAAATTTCATGATTGTTACCGAGGGTCCGCGAATTCCTCCCGGGGAATGCTATTTCGAAGCGGAAAACCCAAAGGGAGCCCTGGGTTTCTACGTGGTTTCCAAAGGTGGGGGGGTTCCCTATCGCTTGAAGATTCGGGCCCCCAGTTTCTGCAACCTGAGCATTCTGGAGAAATTGGTTCCCGGCCATATGCTCAGTGACATCACCGTAATTCTCGGCAGTTTGGATTTCGTCATGGGCGAATGTGATCGTTGAAAATGATCGAGGAACTGAAACTTTCGTCCGAGACCCTGTCGAAAATTGACGAGGTCATACCCAAATACCCGGAAAAAAGAAGCGCCGCCCTCATGGTCATTCATTTGGTTCAGGATGAATTGGGGGCAATCAGCGATTTGGCTTGCGAGTGGATTGCTCGCCGCCTGGAGCTTCAGCCGATCAACGTGAAGGAACTCGTCACCTTTTATCCGATGCTAAGAGAAAAGCCTTGGGCCAGAAACCACGTTCGAGTTTGTCGTACCCTTCCCTGCGCTCTGCGGGGTTCTTATGCCACCTGCCGAACTTTTGAAAGAATGTTGGGGGTAAAGGAAGGGCATGTGCGCGATGACGGCGAATATTCGCTTGAATTCATGGAGTGTCTGGCGGATTGCGGGCAGGGGCCGGTGGTCATTTTCGATGAAAAGACCTACGAAAACGTCGAGGGTGAGAGAGCTGAAAGATTTGCGGAATTGTTGATCGAAGGAAAACTTCGTGATTCCGATGAGTTCATCAGTTACGAAGACGGGTTGAGCAAATAGCCATTTTTGGACTCATTCAAATGAACGCCCGAACGGACACTCCGACCGAAAGAAGAATCATCCTCAGGCATGCGGATGACCCGAACTATTCCAACCGCATTCAGTGTTACTTGCGCGAGGGAGGATACGAAACCTTGAAAAAAGCCTTTTCCATGAAGCCGGAGGAAGTAGGCGAGGAAGTTCTCAAGTCCGGAGTTCGCGGCAGGGGCGGGGCTGGATTTCCAGCAGGTATGAAATGGAAGTTTCTCGATCGCAAATCGGGCAAGCCGATCTACCTTATTTGCAATGCCGACGAATCCGAACCCGGCACCTTCAAGGACAGACAGATCATCTACAAGGACCCTCATCAATTGATCGAGGGAATGATGATTTCCGCATATGCGATTCAGGCCAAGCAAGCATTCATTTACGTCCGGGCCGAATTTCACGAGGGCGCTCGCATCTTGGATCGGGCCATCCTGGAAGCCAAGGAGCGAGGATACTGCGGGGACAACGTGCTTGGGTCAGGTTACGGTTGCGACATCGTCGTTCATCGCGGAGCGGGTGCGTACATTTGCGGCGAAGAGACCGGATTGATCGAATCTCTGGAGGGGAAGCGTCCGAATCCCCGCATCAAACCACCTTATTTTCCAGCCGTTCTCGGTCTCTATCATTGCCCGACGATCGTCAATAACGTCGAGACTCTGTGCAACGTCAGGCACGTCATCGAAATGGGGGGAGATGCCTTTGCCCGCATCGGCAAGCCCAACAATACCGGAACCCGCATCTGGTGCGTTTCCGGTCAGGTCATGAAGCCCGGATATTACGAATTCGAATGCGGCGCGCTTACCTTGGGGCAGATGATTTTCGAGGTCTGCGGCGGTTTGCGTCCCGGACGGTCTCTCAAAGCGGTGATTCCAGGTGGATCCTCCGCCAAAGTCCTCCGAGCGGACGAGCGTTTTACCGGAACTCACAAGGACGGAACCGATTATGACTGGGGATTGGAGGACGTGCCATTGGATTTCGACGGACCTATGGCGGCAGGTAGCATGTCCGGCTCCGGGGGAATCATTGTGATGGATGATACGGTGGACGTCGTAGAGGCCATGGCCAACGTAAACGCCTTCTACGCCCATGAATCCTGCGGTCAGTGCACTCCCTGCAGGGAAGGTTCCCTGTGGATGCGCAAAATCACCCAACGCATGTGTTCGGGTGAAGCTCGTCCGGAAGATCCCGACTTGCTCCTTTCCATAGCCAGACAAATCGAAGGACGAACCATATGCGCCTTCGGCGAGGCGGCGGCCTGGCCGACGCAAAGTTTCGTTTCCAAGTTCAAGGAGGAGTTTGTCCGAAAGTCATCGGCATCACCTGAGCCCAGAAACGAAAAATCCCCCCAGCTTATCTGACCTCGCCATGATTGCCCCGGAACACAAACCTACTGATCTTATTGCCGTAAATTTGAACGGTGCGGAGGTCGAAGTGCCCGAAGGAATCAACGTGGTGGAGGCAGCGGCTCTGCACGGCTCTGAGGTTCCCCACTACTGCTATCATCCGAAGCTGAGCGTGGCCGGCAATTGTCGAATGTGCTTGGTTGAAATGGGTACGCCGATCAGGGACAGGTCTTCCGGTGAATTGATTCTCGAAGAGGACGGCAGCCCGAAAATCGGTTGGGTGCCCAAGCCGGTCATCGGTTGCGCCACAACCGTCACTCCTGGTATGCACATCCGGACCGAATCCCCATTGGTAAGCGAGTGTCGGGAAGGAATCATGGAATTTCTTCTGGTCAATCATCCCTTGGATTGCCCGATTTGCGACCAAGCCGGAGAATGCAGCTTGCAGGAATTCGCGACCGATTATGGTCGCGGTTACAGTCGGTACGTCGAGCGTAAGAACGTCAAACCCAAGAGAACTCGATTGGGACCCAGAGTGACTCTTGATGACGAACGTTGCATCTTGTGCTCGCGGTGCATTCGTTTTTGTCAAGAGGTTGCCAAAGATGACGTCCTTGGCTTTGTCGACCGCGGAAGCTTTTCAACCCTTACCTGTTTTCCCGGAAAGGAATTGTCCAACAATTACTCGTTGAACACCGTCGACCTATGTCCCGTCGGCGCATTGACCAGCACGGATTTTCGCTTCAAGATGCGCGTGTGGTTTCTCAAGGAAACCCCTGGCATCTGTACTGAAAGCAGCGCCGGATGCAACACTTTGGTTTCAAGCAGAGAAGGAGTCGTTCAGCGAATTACGCCCCGTAGAAACGATAGGGTAAACGACGCTTGGATGACCGACAGCGGACGTGAGCTCTACAAGGCGGTCAAATCCGAAAATCGCATCCTGCGTCCTTCTGTTAACGGAATGGATCATACCATGGATGGGGCAATTGCCCAGGCGGTGGAACTTCTTGCCGGAAGGAAAATCGGCGTCGTGGCGAGTTGTCGTTCAACCGTCGAAGAACAATTCCTAGTCAAGCGATTGGCTGATTGTCTGTCGGCCAAGGTTTTTCTTCGCGGTCATTTCGGAGCGGATGACGGAATTCTTCTTTCTTCTGATCGTACCCCGAACTTGCGAGGGGCCTTGGCCGTAGATTTGTTCGATCTTTATCCTTCGGATCATCTCAAGGACCTCAATGAAGACCTTGCCGCTGGTAACTTGGACGGACTGTTGGTCATGGGAGAGGACCTGGTCGATGCCGGTGTTTCCGAAGTCAATCTCGCCAAGGCGCCAGTGGTTTTTCTCGGGGCTCATCACAACGGAACCAGTCGTTCGGCTGCGGTCGTTCTTCCCGGTCTGAGCGTTTTTGAAAAGGCCGGTTCCTTCATCAATCGTTCCTTTTTCCTTCAAGGGTTCGAATCGGCCGTTCCCGGGCCCGTTGGTTTGCGTCCCGAATGGAAGACGCTTTCGAGCATCTTCGAATCGATTTCCGGAGAATCGCTTGCGTTGAATGATTTGCGTTCTTTGTGGGAACTGATTTCTGAAGACGGAGATTCGGTTTTGGCTGGAATCAAATTCAGCGATCTGGCGGGTAAGTCTTTTCAAATAAACGGAGAGCGATGGAGTCACCTTCCCTTCGTCGAAAGACAGGCTCTTCATTTCGAACCTCTTTCCTCCGAACCGTGATCATGGATTGGATGTCACAGAACCTCTTGCTGATGCTTGGAATCAAGGTGACCTTTGCCCTGATTATGGTGGGGGCTGTAATGACCATGGCGGGGTATTCCGTATTGGCTGAACGCAAGGTAAGCGCTTGGATGCAGGGAAGGGTGGGGCCCAATCGCACGATCCTTCCCTTCATCGAGCATCTTCCGATCTTTGGTCCTGCGTTAAGAAAATTGGGTATTTTCCAGCCTCTTGCCGACGGACTCAAATTTCTCTTCAAGGAGGAGATCGTTCCCGGTCACGTCAACAAGTTTTACTACTACCTGGCTCCCATCGTGGCTCTTGTTCCTGCGCTCACCACGATGACGGTCTTGCCATTCGGTCAAATGCATTGGCCCGATGGTTCCGTTTCCACTTTGGCTCTGGCGGATTTGGAGGTAGGCATTCTTTTCGTCTTTGCGGTGTCTTCTTTGGGCGTTTATGGAATCGCTCTGGCCGGTTGGTCTTCCAACAGCAAGTATTCCTTTCTCGGTGGGATCCGATCCTCCGCTCAAATGATTTCCTACGAACTTGCCATGGGAATGTCCCTGTTGCCGGTTTTCCTCTGGGTCAGCGTACCCGGATCGCAGTTTTCCGGCCTCAGTCTTTCGGCTATCGCCAACTCTCAGCATGATGCGCCTTGGTTATTGTTGGTTCAGCCGATTTCCGCCCTGATCTTCCTCATCGCTTTGTTCGCCGAGACCAATCGCTTGCCTTTTGACATGCCTGAATCCGAGACCGACCTTGTGGGTGGATTTCACACGGAATACGGCAGTTTCAAATTCGGCATTTTCTTTGTCGCCGAATATGCCCACATAGTGATCGGGTCAGCGATCTTCACCGTGATTTTTCTGGGAGGTTGGCACTTCCTTCCTTTTCTACCTGATCCATGGCCCGCCTCCCTGCTTGGGACTTTTCTTGGTGTCTTGTGGTTTCTCTTCAAAACCGCTTCTCTCATTTTCTTCTTTATCTGGGTGAGGTGGACTTTGCCCCGTTTTCGCTACGATCAAGTCATGAGCATCGGTTGGAGCAAACTCCTGCCTTTGGCTTTGGCAAACCTCCTTCTTTACCTGGTGATTGTTACTGCAATCGATCGTTTCACCCCCCCCGTTCCCTGATTCAAAAATGGCCAAGACCGTAGTATTGGAAAGAAAGCCGCTCTCTTTTTCCGAGAGAACTTACCTGCCGCAGATCGTGACCGGTCTGAAGACGACTTTCGCCAATATGTTCAAAACTAAAGTCACCCTTCAATATCCTGAGGAGAAACCCGTCATTCCCAAGAATTATCGAGGAGTTCCGACCTTGGTCAAGGATCCCAACGGCCGGGAGAAATGCGTTTCCTGTCAATTGTGCGAATTCGTTTGTCCCCCCAAGGCCATTCGAATCACGCCGGGCGCGGTTCCTGAAGATCAGTTCGAGCGTGAGCATGTGGAAAAGGCTCCCCAAGAATTCGAAATCAACATGTTGCGCTGCATTTACTGCGGTTATTGTCAGGAAGTGTGCCCTGAAGAGGCCATCTTTCTTCAGGACGCCTACACCCTTTCGGGTTACTCTCGGGACGAACTGGTCAACGACAAGAAAAAGCTCTACGAGTTGGGCGGAACCTTGCCCGATCGTCATTACAAATGGGACAAGAAGAAACAAGCCGAACTGGAGGGGAACAATCATTGAAGCCTTTCTGTAAATTCTTGTCTTCGTCAAACGGATGAATTTCGTCGATTTGCTTTTCCTTTTCTTCGCGACGCTCGCATGCGGAGGAGCATTGGCCATGGTTTTTGCTCGGCATCCCGTATCGGGGGCCATGTTCATGATCGTTTCATTAGTCGGAGTGGCTGCCTTGTTCGTTTTGCTGGAAGCCTTCTTTTTGGCGATTTTGCAGGTTTTGGTTTACGCAGGCGCCGTGATGGTGCTTTTTCTCTTCATCATCATGTTGCTCGACGTCGGTCCGGATGGATCGAAAGTCGATCTGAGTAAATGGAAACCAGGATTTATCGGAGTTTTGCTTTCCGTTTTACTGGTGGCGGTTCTTCTTTTCCTCTTGATCGGCGATGGCGGAACACCTGCTTCGAACACCGCTTCTTGGCCGACTCCGAGCGATGCTCGGGAAACTGGCGATTTTCCAACTCTTGAATTTTCTCCCGAGGTTTCCTTCTTCGGTTATGGCTTGATGACCAAATACATGCTTCCTCTACAGGTTTCCGGATTCATGCTTCTTGCCGCCATGGTGGGGGTGATCATCATCAGCAAGGCCCCCAAGACCAACAAGGGCGATTCTTGACGATCCATTCATGAATGCGATTACACCGACACACTTTTTGATTCTCTCCTTCCTTTTGGTAGGGATCGGTCTCATGGGATTGCTGGTTCGGAGAAACCTCTTGTACACCTTGATGTCTTTGGAAATCATGCTTAACGGCATCAACGTCGCGTTGCTTGCCTTCTCTCGTGTGGGCAACAGCCTGGACGGAGGCATCTTGGTTTTCTTCATCATGACGGTTGCCGCTTCAGAAGTTGCGGTTGGTCTCGCTCTTTTGGTGGCTTTGTACAAGGGCAGAAAATCGGTGATGTCGGATGATGCCTGCCTACTCAGGAATTGAATCCCATGATTGAGATCACGTTAGGCATTCTTTTTCTTCCGTTGCTTTCAGCTGCGATCATCCTTCTGTTTCTCCGTGACAAGGCTGATTTGGCCGCCAAGGTTTCGGTCGGCGCTGCCGGTGGAGTGCTTCTAGCCTCGCTTTGGTTGATCTTTGCCGGGCACGAAGAGTCTTTCACCTGGAACACCCGATGGTTTTCCCTAGGAGGATGGGAGCTTCGATTCGGTTTCTTGATCGATGGGCCCGCCCGATTGCTGCTCTTTATCGTTTCGTTCGTCGGTTTTCTCATTCATGTCTTCAGCCTTGGCTACATGGCTGATGATTCGGCTCGACCGAGGTACTTCGGTGGTTTGTCGATCTTCATGTTTTCAATGCTCGGAATCACTTTGGCGGACAATCTGATCATGATCTTCGTTTTCTGGGAACTCGTGGGTTTCAGCTCTTACTTGCTGATCGCTCACTACTTCGAAACCGAAGAGGCTTCCCAAGCTTCCCGCAAGGCTTTTATCGTCAATCGGGTGGGGGACTTCGGTTTTCTAATAGGGATCGTCCTGACCTATTGGAACTTCGGCACGGTCAACCTCAACGAACTCGCTGATTTGGCGGATTTCTCCCCGGATCTTGCATCAACCGTCCTGTGTCTTGCTCTGGCGTGCGGATTCGTGGGCAAATCCGCTCAATTCCCTTTGCACGTCTGGCTTCCGGACGCAATGGCCGGACCTACTCCCGTTTCCGCTCTCATCCACGCGGCGACAATGGTTGCTGCGGGAATTTATCTTCTTGTTCGCATTGACTTTCTTTTCACCGAACAGGCGCTGGCGGCGATTGCTCTTCTCGGCGCTGCCATGGGATTGTACGCCGGATTTTGCGCTTTGGTGCAGCGAGACGTAAAAAAGATCCTTGCTTATTCCACCCTTTCTCAGCTCGGTTACATGGCCGCCGCCTTTGGACTGGGAGCTCCGGGGTTGGCTTTGTTTCACTTGACGACCCACGCCTTCTTCAAGGCATTGATGTTTCTGGGCTCGGGTTCGGTCATTCATGCCTGTCATCACGAACAGGACGTCTTCAATTACGGCGGCTTGCGCAAACGCATGCCCGTAACCGCCTACACCTTTCTAGTCGGGGTTCTGGCGATCTCCGGCATCAATTTCACCTCCGGTTATTTCAGCAAGGACGCCATCCTGCTTTGGGCATACAACTTCAACCCGCCTGTTTTCCTGCTTCTTTACTCGGGAGCGATTCTTACTTCTCTGTACATGTTCAGGCTTTATTTTCTAACCTTCGAAGGAGAGCCTCGCTCTCGCCAAGCGTCAGAAGCTCGAGAGAATTCCTCTTTCATGACCTTTCCCCTTGTCGTTTTGGGGATTCTTTCGCTTTTCGGCGGGTATCATTCCTTCTTTCCGGAACGTTTGGCAAGCTGTCTCTCGCCCGATCTCATTTCGGCATCGGTTCTTCCTCATCATCTTTGGATGATCGTATTGGGCACCTCGGCATGGGTGGTCGGGTTGTCTCTTGCCCGTATGCTATACGGGCAATCATCGCCCAAGGATTCTTTGGAGCTTCGTTTCCCCGGATTTTTCGAAATTTGTCGAACCAAGCTCTTTTTCGATGAGATTTACGAATTTTACGTCAAGAGGATTCAGGATCCCCTTGCCCGTTTTCTCGAAGTGATGGAACTGCTCTTCATTTCCGGATTAATGGTTCGGGGATCAGCAGGATTGGCGGCTCTTGTATCGATGCTTTTCAAAACCCTTTATCTGGGAAAGATTCACCTATACGCGCTATGGTTCGTTTTGGGCGCTTTGGGGTTTCTTGCCTACGCTGCCGGCATGTTTGGCCGCTAATAACATGATGTCCTTCGATACCTTTCTTCTCTTGGGCGCTATCGTCACCCCCTTTTTCGGATGGATCCTTTTTCTTTGCGGCTTTCCCAGGGACGATCGCAAGATCAAATTCGTCGGCTACCTCATTTTCGGATTCCCGTGTTTGGCGGCCTTCCTTCTTTTTCTGCGATTCGACCTCCTGCAAGAGGGATATTGTTTCGAAGTGCTCTACGATCGCATGGGCTTGCAAAAGCTGGGCATCACCTTTCATCTCGGATTGAACGGGATTTCCTCCCCGTTGTTTGCGATGGCTGGATTGATCGGTTTTTGCGCCGGGATTACGGCCATTCATTCGAATCCCGAACGATTGCGCCTCTATCTTTCGATGCTTTCCCTGATGCTTGCCGGTTTGATGGGCTTGTTTGCCAGCGTCGATCTTTTCTTCTACTATCTTTTTCATGAATTCGCCCTGATACCCACTTTTCTTATGATCGGTATTTGGGGTGGAAGGAATCGCAGCGGCATTGCCTTGGAACTTACCATATATCTTACCTTAGGGGCTTTGGTTTCGTTAGGGGGCTTGATTGCGCTCAACGTATTTTTGGATGCTCCGAAGTTCGATTTCCCTTCGCTTTCGGAGGCCATCGGTCAAACTCCGCTCAATGGGTCGGCTGCTTGGAAAATCTTCGGCTTGCTCATGTTTGGATTCGGCATCCTTGTCGCCCTTTTTCCTTTTCACACTTGGGCCGCTCGCGGATATGACGCCGCGCCTGCTCCCGTTTCCATGCTTCATGCCGGCGTGCTCAAGAAGTTCGGTTTGTACGGACTGGTGCAGATTGCCGTTCCACTCTTGCCGGAAGCAGCTGTTCACTGGAGTCCGTGGCTGATGTGGCTGGCTTTGGGAAACGTGCTTTTCGTGGGGATGGTTGCAGTGGCTCAAACCAATTTCAAATCGATGATTTCCTACGGCTCGATCATGCATATGGGTTATTGCTTTCTTGGCATTGGGGCGTGCAGCGCCCTCGGGGCGGCATCAGCGGTCATGCTGATGTGCGCCCACGGGCTCTCCGTGGCTTTGATGTTTTTGCTTGCGGAATTCGTTTATCGAAGAACCGACACCTTGGAGATGAACGAGATCGGGGGATTGGGTGGAAAGAGTCCGTTGCTGGCCTGTTTTTGCATTGCCGCCGTTCTCGCCACAATCGGGCTGCCGGGATTCGGAAACTTCTGGGGAGAGTTCGGTATCTTTCTCTCTTTGGGTGAACAAATCGAGCATCGATTCTTTCTTGGTCTGTCCGCTTTGGGTATCGTTCTTTCCGCAATTTTCGGCCTTCGGGCGGTTTCTCGTCTTTTCTTCGGTTCCCCAAGCGAGTCTTTGCGCAAGCGGGAGAAGAAATGCCCCGTTTACGATTTGAAAGGAAAAGAGCTTTTTCCGGCGGCTCTGATTCTGGGATCTTTGATCCTGATCGGAATTTGTCCCTCCCTCGTGTCCGACCGGATCGACCGGGCGGTTTCCGATCGCTATTCAAGCAATTCGCCGAGCGGCTCCACCAGCAAGCCATCTTGCTGTCCATCGGATGGAGACAGCGACAGATGACATTGCGTATTCATTCGATGACCACCTCTGACCGATGAGCATGGAAAAGTACCTTGATTTCTCCCGAGCCAACCTTTGGGCGGAACTTTGGCCCGAGATTGCTCTTTGTCTGGGCGCTCTCATCGTTCTTGGGATCGATTTGTTTTCAAAGAATCGCAACGCGAAGCAACTTTCAGGTTCATTTGCCGTTTTCTTTCAACTTGTTCTCATTGCCGTTCACTTGCTCGATTACTTGCTGATTCGTCATACCTTTGATCGAGTAAGTTTTTCAGGCATGCTCAAGCATGGCATACAGCAGGATTTGGCCAGAACCTTCTTCCTGATTTCAGGTATGCTTGTATCGGTCCTTGCCCATCGATACTTGCGTTTACGAAAATTACGAACGGGAGAATTTCATCATCTGGTAATGTTGGCAAGCGCTGGATTGATGCTCCTTTGCCAAACTCAGCACTTCGTCATATTCTTCGTTGCCCTGGAAGCGGTCGCCTTGTGTTTTTATCCCTTGGTCGCATTTGATCGAGAATCAACGAGATCCCTCGAGGCCGGAATCAAATATCTCATTTTCGGAGCCCTGAGTTCGACCCTTCTTCTCCTGGGCATCGTACTCCTCTTCGGAGTTGGGTCCAACCCCGAATACTGGGGCGCTTCTTTGTCGGGAGAACCTGCAGGCGATCCCCTCTCATTTGCGTTTCTCTTTGATTTGCTTTCCGAGAATCCCGAACATCCTCTTTTGCGAAGCGGGGTGGTTCTCGTTCTCATCGGAATCGCCTTCAAGGTCGGAGCTGCTCCTTTTCAAATCTGGGTTCCCGACGTCTATCACGGATCACCCCTTCCCATTACCGCATTTTTGGCAGTTTCCTCCAAGGCGGCAGGTTTTTTCATCCTGCTTGCTTTGTTGAACGGACCCTTTGCCGGAATGACGGATTTTCTTTTGCCTCTTCTTTCATTTGTAGCCACACTGACCATCTTCTTCGGAAACCTCGCCGCCTGCTCCCAAAGAAACTTGAAGAGAATCTTGGGTTTGTCCGGAGTCGCTCATGCCGGGTACCTCATGGTTGCCGTGATGGCGTCGATGCTTTTGCCAGGGGAGAGCGATCGAGCAGTTTGGATTCTGTTCTTTTATCTTTTTACCTACCTTTTGTCTTCCTATGCTGTTTTTGGCGTAATGAGTCTGGCTTCCGGAGACACCGATTCGGAGCACGAATTGGTTGACTACCAGGATTTGGCGAACCAATGCCCATGGGCGGCTTTCGTCTTGGTCATCGGTTTGGCTTCTCTTGCCGGGATTCCTCCCTTGGCAGGTTTCATCGGAAAGGCGCTTCTGTTAAGCGTCGCTTTTGAGACTAAACTCCACCTCTCTATCGTGGCCATGGTTATCGGGGTGGTTGTATCGATTTATTACTACTTCGGATGGATTCGAGCAGTTTGCTTTCATCCACCGAAGAACTTGGATGAGGATGAACCTAAAGTAAATCCCTGGTCGAATCTTGCCGGAATCGGTCTGCAAAAAATCTTTCTTCTGTGCTTAGCCGCAACTTCCATCGTCTTTGGCCTTTGGCAGGGATCCTTTGGAGATGCATTTTGAAAACAAGCTTTTTGTCTGGCCCGGGTGGCGGAATTGGCAGACGCATCAGACTTAGGATCTGGTGTCCGTAAGGACGTGGGGGTTCGAGTCCCCCCTCGGGCATTCTCCATCAAGGAGGATCATCTCATGCACCAAGCGTTTCGATGGGTCTTTCAAAGAGCTGAAATTCAGTACTTGCCTTGGGTTTCCCCTTCGTCATTCTAGGATAAATGAATTATTCCATACTCGCTTTCCTCAGGCAGGGTTGGTTGGGATTGCCCTTGTTTTTAATCGGACTCGTAACCCTTGCGTTCAGCCAGTTGGAGGAGAGCTCGAATCAGGAAGACCTCTCCGCAAGCCAGATCGAGAAAGATCTTTCCGAATCCTTGCAGAAATCTCGTTCCCTCGTTGCAGAACTTCGATCGAATTTCGATGGCATGGTTGCAAACGAGTTGAACGAATTGCAAGTGATGCGTTCCCATGCCGAGAAGGTTGATTCTTCCAGCGGCAGTTCAATTGTCCCGGAAATCCTCGAAGCCGAGGAGCGTTTCAAAAACAGAAGCAATTCCATTGCCGACTCATTGAAACTCACTTTCTCCAAGATAGAGGACGCCGCCATCATATTTGATGATTTGAAGAGTGATTTTGCAGGAAGAATGGAAGAAGTGCGTACGCCGCTTTTGGCTCTGCGGGAGAACGTGGAAGGATCCCTTCTGGAAACCGATGCCTTGGCTACCATGATCGAGGGGTTGGCAAAGGACTTTTCCTATGAAAGGAACAATTTGTCCTTGAAAGCGGATCAGGAAGTCGCCGAGAATCCACCAGATCCTCCTCAGGATTCCTCTGTGGTTGAGCCTTACACTCCCTTGGGCAGGAAGATTTCTTCGATCATTTCCGCCAACGAAGCCTTGCCTCTCCCACGAAGAGAGAAAATCGGAGCCATCGACGAAGTTCAGAAGTCTTCTGCTCTGGGTAGGATCGGAAATCCCATCGCTGCCGACGAAGACGAGATTATTGCCCGCTTGCGTGAAGAGCTCGACGAATCCAAGAATTTCCAAACCGTTCTTTCCGCCGATTCCGCAGAGTTGAAGACGGACTTGAGAAAAGCTTATCGCGAGATCGTTTCTCTGCAGAACAACCTTAAGGAATCCCAATTGATCATCGATGAATTGGAGAAGTCAAAACGCAGCCTTTACAGAACCGAAGACGGCGGACCGGCCACTGCTCAAACCGTAAGCAAGGAAATCAATCGTCTTGAAAGAGAACTCGAGCAAGCTCGTGACGATCTTCGTCAATCTCGACAAAGCCTTTTACTCGAGCAGCAGCGATCGAACGCCATGATTTCCTCCATTACCACTGAATTGGACAGGACGAGAAGAGAACTCGACTATGCTCGCCAACAAGTTCACTCAAATGGAGCGAACTTCGAAAGACTCGCTTTTTTGGAAAGAGAGCTTTCCCAAGCAAAGCGTGCTCTCGAAGCGGCCCAAGCCGAGCCAATCGAGCCCGGTTCGGAAGATTACGTCAATCTTCAGGATGAACTAAGGAAGTCACTGGGAGAAATCGCCCGCATGCAGGTAGAGCTCTCCGAGAAAGACAAGTTACAGGAGGAACTGCTCAAACTGAAGAGCTCTATGGAGCAAATGGAGGAATTGCCTTCTCGCTCTGCCAGCCCCGCTTTCGTTAACAAATTGTTAGTCGAACTGAATGCCGCGAATGCCGAAATAGAGAGGTTGCAGCAAGACAGTTCGTCGCAGAGGAATGACCTTTCCGACGACGTTTTTGCCTTGCAGGAGAAATTACAGAAGACTCAACAGGAATTGGCTGCCGTACGAACCGAATTTGCGAAAACCAAGGAAGAGATCGCCAAACGAGAATTCGAATTCGCCGACACCATCAAAAAACTCGAGGAAGAATCACAGATGGCCGAAGCGGTTCTTCAGCAGGCTGCCGAGGGTAAAATCCCTCTTGTTCCCTTCGTTGCGGAAATGGAAGAGGACCTTGCCGCTTCCGAGTCGCGTATTCGCTTGCTTTCCGACCAGTTTGCCAACGAGCAGAAAAAGGCTACCGAGGTAATCGAGGAATTGTCCGAGGAATTGTCATTGGCTCAAGCCCGTCACAAGGAATCATTGGATCAATTGGCCCGCAGGGAGCTGGAGCTTACGAGCAAGGATCAATCTTTGGATAGCTTGAACGAGCAGAAAAAGGAATTGGAGGAAGAACTTGAAGTTGTGAAGGTAATCGCCGGGCAATTGCAGGATTTGAATCAGGTTCTGGAAAACACCAAGGAAACCCAGTTTACCCAGACTGAATTGAACGACCAAGCGATCGATTCATTGAAACGCGAATTGAATCGGGCGAAGGTCGAACTCGTCGTGGCCTTGGAGGAAAAGGAGAGTTTGCAAAACGAGTACTCCGATCGACTGAAGAACTTGGAGATTCAGTTGGACCAGGTACGAAACGAAATGATGGACGAGCAGTTGCATTTTCAGGAAACGACCAATGAATCCAAGGTTTTGGTCGAACAACTGCGCAGCGAACTGGATGCTGCCAGGAAGGAAGTTTCCAGCATGAAGCGGGCCGGTATCACCGAATCGATTGAAACGAAGCAGGCAGTGGCTCAGTTGCAGGAAGCTCTCGGAACTATTCGGATCCTTCAGGAAAGCCTCGAAGATGCGGAAGCTTCGAATTTGGAAGTCGACAACCTTCGCGCCGAGCTCGCTGATGCAATGTCTGGCCAATTGAACGAACTTCGCGAATCAGAAGAAGAGAAACTTGCTCTGAAGCAGAAAATCTCAAACCTCGAAACCGAAGCGAACGCTCTGAGGCAAGAAATGGCGGGATCAAGATTGGGCGGACTCAAATCGGATGCTGATTCTCGTGAATTGCTTCGCTTGGCCGAAGCTGAAATAAAAGAACTGAAGAACAGATTGTCGCAAGCGGAGGAATCAGGCATCGAATCCTTCGTCAGAATGGATGACGAACTTGCCGAAGTTCGAAATGAAAATGCCGACCTGCGTTCCGAGATCGGCGATTTGCTCAAAAGGGGTGTCTCCCCTTCGCCCATTCAGTTAGATGAGCAATTTGAAGAGAGCGATGACATGGCCAAACTTTCCAAGGAGAATGAAGCGTTACGAAAGCAACTCACGGATGTAGTTGCAAGTCATGAACTGGAGATTCTTGATCTGCAGCAGAAATTGGATCTTTCCGGTGAGAAGGCCATTCAAGCGAAAACAGAGGCTTATCCGTCCGCCGAGATGATTGAACTGAAAAGCGAAAACATGAGGTTGCGCAATCAATTGGTCGACCATGCCAAGAATAATACCAAGGATGATGAATCCCTGGCGCGCAAGGCATCTCTTCTCGAAGAGAAACTGGAAATCGCCCTTTCCAAAGTTCGAGAGCTTGAACAAAGAAAATCTGCTCGGCCGGAAGTAATTATGGAATTGGAACAGGATTTGGCTCTATCCAACAACACCATTTCGGAACTGAACGCGCAAATAGAGGCTATGATTGCTCGTCAAGCGGAAGCGGAGCTGGAACTAGCCATGCATGAGGAGACCGAGCAAAAACCACCCGCCCCCTTGTCTTCCGTTGAAAAATCATTGTTTGAGGATGAGATCGCTTCTCTTAAATCTGAGTTGAACAACCTCAGGGCGGAAATGAGACCCCAAGGAAATTCGGATTCGCAAATGCAGGACTTGCAGGAACAGTTGAGGAATGCGCTCGCGGATAGTTTCGAACTTGAAATGGAGCTTGAGCAAACACAGAACCGCTTGAACGAGATGGAGAACCAACTAGCCAATCAGCCCGATCAGAATTCGTTTGCCGAGCTCAGGCGACAAGCTCGCGAAGCTGAAGCGAGCGCCCAAGCCAGAATCGATCAACTCAGCAATGCCCTTCGCAACTCCGAACAGCTTCGAGCGGAGACGGAGGACATCGTCAGCGAGCTTGAGAAAAAAGCCACAGGCCCGATTGACGTGACCAAGGACCCGAAATTCGTTGATTTGCAACAGGAAATGCTCGTTCTGCAAAACGATCTGATCAGCCTGCAAAGCATGCCTGATTCCAGAGTGCGAGAATTGGAAGACAAGCTTGCCAAAAGCAAGAGTGATACTCAAGTACTGAATCAAGAGCTCAAGGCGGTGATGACTGAATTTTCGGCCCTTCGAACCAGCTTGGGAAGCTTGGAGGAAGAAAACAGAAAGCTTAGGGACGTATCTTTGGCTCAGGCCCGCAACCAAGCAGATCAAGCCGGTGAAACTTTACAGGTTCAAATCAACAACTTGGCTCGTGAAAACGCCAGCCTTACGGCTCAGGGACAGGAAAAAGACAGGCGCATCCAAGGCCTCAGAAACGAGATAGCGGAACTCGCGGCCGGGAGTTCGGACGATGTGTGGAAAAATCAAATCTCGCAATTGCAAGCCCGATTGCAAGCTGCAGAAGACGATAGGGATCGTGTCAACCTGGAGTCGCAGCGAATTCGAGACGAATTGGCTTTTTCCAGCCGTAATTTGGCTGCCTTGAAAGGACAGCTCAATGACTTGGAACAACGGACTCCAATGGTCGAGAAAGTGAATGATCCGGTACTTCTTACCGAGCTCGAGAATTTGAGAATGCAAAACCAAAACCTTGTTGAGCAGATTTCAACTTTTGGAAGCATGCCCCAACTTGACGAGCTTGAAGATCGTGTCAGGAACCTCAATCAACGAAACCTTGCCCTGACCGTGGAACTTGATCAGGAACGATCGGTGGTTAATGACTTGAAAGATGAATTGTCCGATGCGAGATCCATCAAACAGGAAGTCTTGGAAAGAGGAAAGTCTTCCAAGTTGAAGATCGACTTGCTTAACGAGGAATTGTCCGATGCTCGCAATCGGGTAACGGCGCTCGAAAAGGCTTTGATTTCGGCTCGAGAAGCGATTCGCGTTCTCCAAGGCGGAGGAGCCGGTTCGGCCATGATACAAGTTTCCAATCCCAGCAATTTCTCCAATAACTTGTATTCCAGAGACAACGAACTGTCTGGCCGCAGGTACGGTCAAGGGCAAGCTTTACCGGAATACACCCGGGCCACTCCCCGCAATTTTTTTCCACCTGAAAGCCGAATGCCTGAAACCGTGCAAACCAACTTGGTTGGGCAATCAAACCTTCAGGTTCAAGCGAAGGTTCAGTTTTTGGACAACAAGATTCGGCCGGCTGGATTTACTGAGTTCTTTCTTGCGGAGCGTGATCTGGCCGACATTTTGAATGAGGAAGGGATCAAGCCGCCGACCGAAAAAGGCATTCAAAGCCATGCAGAATACTGGGCGAGGTCAGTGCAACGCGGCTATCAGTTTCCTGGTGTGGCTGCAAAAATCAGAAACGCCTTGGCGCGTGCAAGTCTCAGAAGAATCAAGACCAATTCCCTGGGAGTGGGAAACCTGGACGGACTGGCTGACGGCAACTATTTCCTTATCGGCGCGTCCACACTTGGGCAAGTTGGCGTCGTTTGGTCAAAGTCATTGAATTTGAACGACGGAGAGAATATCGTCAGTCTGGATTTGAAGGATGCTTCTTGGGCGCAATAATCTCTGCCATCTCTTCTTTGCCAAACGACATCTATGATTCAAAGAGTTGGACTGGTATCATCCCTCTTTTTCAATCCACTGATCAATTGTTTTTAGGGGCAGGTTCCAACCATTGAAATACTTGGTTAGTTAGTTAATTTTGGTGTTGTTATGATTACTGATACCGGTGCGGAAATTACTCTTCGAAACGTAAAAATCAACCAGTACGACCTCCAAAATGCGGAATTGGATTTTGGAGGTGATCTCGACCTTGGATTTGATGGAATACCGGAAGGAAACTTTTCTGGATCGATCGCTTGGTCAGCCTTGGAGGCTGTTGATGAAAACCAAAATCAGATCTGCGATTTTTTTGAAGTAAACGAAGTGAGCGCTTCGGTTATGGTTACTGGTTTTGTTTCTACGAACCAATGACCTCGGGTTGGATCTATCACATGGATCATGGCTGGATATGCGCCGATCCTGAAACGCTTGATTCTTCCATTTGGTTCTGGGATGAAAATTGGCTTTGGACCAACAAAAGCGTCAACCCGTGGGTTTGGATTGACTTTGTGAGGAAATGGAAATGGTTCGTCAGCGATTCCGGGCAATGGGTAACGGCTGATTGATCTGCGAATCAAGCTAACTTTGGGATATCTTATGGATTCTATGGATCGTCGCTCCTTTGTCAGAAGAAAGCACTTCTTGCGAATTACACGCTATCGTTCTTTCTTCGGACTCTTGTTTGCGGGAATAGGATTTGTTCTTCTGCTTGTCGGTTTGAAAAAGTTGGATCAGCCCTTGATTCTTATCAATGGAGTGATGTTTGCCGGTTATGGATTGTTTATGAACTGGCAGGCGAAAAGAGCCCGGAAGCAATTCATGAAAGCGGTGAATGAGGACTAGATCCGTCTTTTTTCCGAGGGAAAAGAGATTTTAATGGACTGAAAGGTGAGCTTGGGAACTCATTCCGACCAAGCCTGAGGATTCAACTTGGCTGGTTCCGGTTTTTCGCATTCCTCAAAATAGATGCATAGCCTGATGTACGGGAGAATCCATTCCGGAGCATCCGGCTTGACCGCACGAATTTCCTCAAAAAGGGATTCGGGAGCGCGGCCCTTCAATTCATAGAGCTCGCGCAATCCGATATCCAAAAAGTCCCGAGCAACCCGAACGTTCATTCTAGGCACAAGCATGAAAGAGGAATTCATGGCCTCCTTGTCCAGCTTTCTTTTTTTGCTCGAGTGTCTGGAAGCATCTTTCCCTGCGTTGATGCCATGGGCATGGGACATCAACGCTTCCAGAGGGATGATGTCTTCCAAGGCCATGAATTAAAGAAAGCGCAAAGAAAGAAAGGAGGCAAATATGATGAGAGAATAAGCATCAATTTGCCTTGCTCGATTTATCTTCAGCATCAATTGTAGCGGTTGATAAGCTTTAAACCCTTTGCCAACGAGCAACATGTGGTTTGCGAGATTAGTTTAGTGGTAAAACACGAGCTTCCCAAGCTTGGGTCGGGGGTTCGATTCCCCCATCTCGCACCAATCCATCCACTCTGATGCCCGACTGCGACCAAAGGCTTTAATTCAATAAAATGATCGATGAGATTGGTTTGATCAATCATTGGTAATGAGATTTTTGGTGGTGGCGAAACCCAGAATCGAACTGGGGACACAAGGATTTTCAGTCCTCTGCTCTACCAACTGAGCTATTTCGCCGGACACCAAATCTCCCTTATAAAACATGACCTGAAATGGTCAATTAGGAAAGCATTATGAGAGCAAGAATTAGGGGTTGAAATGATACAATCGGAAAAATTCGATCATCTATGACGATGACTGAAAACAACCCAGTTAGTCGATTTTTGAAAAAATCAGGCTGACGTTGGCGCCACCAAATCCACTGCTGTTGCTCATCACGTAATTTGCATGGGCGCTTTCCGTTTTTTGAAGCAAGTGCAGATGCCCCAGTTCAGGATCCGGTTCATCGACGTTTGCGGATCCCGGGAGAAAACCATCCCTGATGGCAAGGCAACAAATACCTGCTTCCAATATACTGGAAAGTGAGAGTCCATGTCCGGTCAAACCCTTGGTACTGGAAACCTTAACCCTTTGAGGCAAAGGAAAAACCTTTTTCAACGCCTTCATTTCCGATGCATCGCCGATTGGCGTTGATGGGGCATGAGCATTTACGTAATCGATTTCGTTTGCAGATATGCCGGCATCGGCAAGGGCTTTTCTCATGGCGTCCTGCAAACCTCGTCCTTCCGGGTGGGAAATCGCGACGTTGTGTCCGTCCGAACCTTGTCCCCAACCGATGAACCTTGCGTATGGAGTGACTCCTCTTCTCTGCGCTTCCTCTTTGGTTTCAAGAACCAAGGTAACGGATCCCCCGGTGCCGACAAACCCGTTTCGTTTTCGATCGAACGGTTTTGATGCGGATGCTGGATCTCTTTCCAATGACAAGGCTCGCATGCCGCAAAAAGGAACGATGCTTTCGAAGTTGCAGTCTTCCGCCCCGACTACAAGCATTCGTTTTTGACGACCTAGACGAATCTCGTCCAAGGCAACTCCCAGGGCATGTCCTGAAGATGCGCATGCGGAGACCATACCCATGGAAGAACCGCGAATCCCCAAAGCGGCGACCAAGTTGAAGGTAAGGGTTCCGGCAATTGAAGCTACGATGGCAAGCGGATTGCACGCCATCACTCCTTTTCGATCCATTTTTTCAAAATGTTTGTGTATCGAGCGCATTGATCCACCGGATGCCGTGTAAATCCCTGTATCTGGAGCTTGCAAATCCAGTTGGTCAAGCCCAGCGTCTTCGAGGCCTTGCTTGAGCGAGCACCATGCATACAGGACGTGCGGGGAGAAACTGCGCAGTATTGCCCTGGGCACTTGAAACTTTGTTGGGTAGACCCAATCCTCTGGATCTGATGAGTCCAACTCAAATTGCTTGATGGTACCGGCAACTTTTACCGGCGATTCGTCTCCTTTGAGAAAATCCGGATTTTCAAAACCATGCTTGAGGAGGAGAAGGCTTTCCTTGACCTCAATTTGAGAAATTCCAATACTGGTTACAAACCCTATTCCGGTAACCCAGACTTCAGTCATCGATAGCTTGAGAAGTGTTTCTTTTAGGGATTCGGATGAAAATGGTGGAGCCGATCGGGATCGAACCGACGACCTCCACAATGCCATTGTGGCGCTCTTCCAACTGAGCTACGGCCCCTTGAATCAAACCTTATAAGATTTGTGCATCGGATCGACAAGTTCAAACGATTTTTGACAAACGAATCAAGCGGATGGCGGACGCATCGGCGGACGAGTGATTTTCAAGCCTGAGGGCTTTTTCTTGCCGGATTTAAGAGATAGGACAGGCTTCCCGGGCTTGCCGCCGATGCCAGGGGAAGCGCTCTTTGGCTTAAGAGACAAGCCTGGCTTCGAAGGAGGTGAGGGGGGCAGTGGACTTGCGGCAGGAGCGTTCGGGCTGGGAAAAGGTGGGGGAGCCGATGGTTCCTCCTGGGCTTCTGGTTCCACCGGAGAAAGGGACTCTTCGGCTGCGGGAACGGGAGGAAGTTCCGGACTGGGAGCGGGTGGAAGGGCGATGGGAGGGGGGAGAGTCGCTTCCTCCTCGCCGAAGGAAGGGGGTGGAAGGGGAGCCGATGGTTCCTCCTGGGCTTCTGGTTCCACCGGAGAAAGGGACTCCTCGGCTGCGGGAACGGGAGGAAGTTCCGGACTGGGAGCGGGTGGAAGGGCGATGGGAGGGGGGAGAGTCGCTTCCTCCTCGCCGAAGGAAGGGGGTGGAAGGGGAGCCGATGGTTCCTCCTGGGCTTCTGGTTCCACCGGAGAAAGGGACTCCTCGGCTGCGGGAACGGGAGGAAGTTCCGGACTGGGAGCGGGTGGAAGAGCTTCCTCCTTTTCCAAGGAAGGAGGGGCGATCGGGGCAGGTGGTTCTTCTGAAGTAGGCTCGGGCGCAACTTTAGGAAGTGGATCCATGGCAGAGGATTCAGTCGTCGATAAAGAAGGCTTCTCAGAGTCGGCCCTTGATTGGTCGGAGGAAAATTTATTATCATATCCACCCGACGCTACTTTGCGCACCTGGACGACGCTTACTCCATATTCTCTCGCAATGGCGGCTTTGTTGGGTTGGGGAAGGGAGAGACTTGACTTGATCTTTGCAAGTAGTTCCTCAGTCATGGATACGGTCACTCGCCTGCCGCTTGCCGAAGATCGACTGAGTTTTTCTCTGAACTTTTGGTTGGCAAAGGGAGTCAGGGCTTTAATCAGCTCATTGATGCTTTTGAAATCAGAGTCGATGTCTTCATTGACCTTCAAGTGAAGCTGGGACAGATAGGCGGTCGATTTTTCCTTCGATTCTCTTCTGGCTACCTCAGCTTTGGCTTTTTCTTGAATTTCTCTAAGGATGTCTTCAGGAGCTTTGCTAAAGTCCACGTCAAAGGTAAGTTTTGTCATAATGCAAAAAGGTCGGGGATTGGATGGATTTGATAGGACAAATGAAAAGTCACTCCCCCTGCTTGGCAACAAAATTTGCTTTCAGGGGAGGACGCCGGAGTTTTGTGGATCGAACAACTCGCTTGGCTTGATCGTCTTTTCGTACAATGCCTTGCCAATGATCAAACCTTCCAAGTTTGAGCAGTCCGACTGCAATAATCTTAGGGAATCGACGTCCCTCATGGTCGTTACGCCACCTGAAGCGATAATCTGACACTCGGGTACTGCTTGGGCGATTTTTCTTTGGGCATCGAGGTTTGGACCAAGCATTGCCCCATCGGTTGAAATATCGGTGTGTATGATCCATTTTGCCCCTAAATCACGAGCTCGTTCGGCAAGTTCTATGGCGGAAAGTTCGCTTGTTTCCACCCAACCCTTGGTCGCAACCAACCCGTCTTTTGCATCAATGCCTACGACAATCCTTTCCGGTCCGAACTGGCGAACGAGCCGCCCGATCCATTCGGGTTCCATGCAGGCCCTCGTTCCGATGATGACTCGGTCAACTCCTAGGTTCAGGGCGCGCTCAATGGAGAAATCATCCCTCATTCCTCCTCCCAGTTGCACCTTGACGCCAATAGCCTGAACGATTTTTTCGACCAATTTCAGATTAGCGGAATTGCCGGAAAACGCTCCGTCCAAATCAATCAGGTGTAAAAAATCCGCTCCGTGCTTCTTCCAAAGAAGGGCGGGTACGAGAGGGTCTTCATAATAGGTCTTTTGCTGGTCGGCCAATCCGCGAAACAAACGCACGCATTCACCGTTCCTCAGGTCGATGGCAGGATAGATGGTCATTTCTTCGCTCTACTCCTTGAAGAATGGGACGGCGAGGATTAAGTGCTTGGCATTCTAATAACTTGCTATCTGCAAAATCGCGCTTCATGAGGAATCGAATGAAAAGACCCAAAAGAAATGCAAAGGTTTCCAATGAAGTCGTCCTAAGGGACGCGCCCGATTTTCTGAAGGATTTGCTGCGAGCCCGTTCTCCTTCCGGTTATGAAGATCCCGCTCGCGAGATCATTCGAGAAAGAGTCGGAAAGTCGGTGGATCGATTTTTGGTCGATGCCTTGGGAAACTGTCATGCTTGCTTGGGAGAGCAGAATTCCAAAACCTTGATGCTTGCCGGTCACATGGATGAATTGGGTCTGATCATCAAACACGTGAGCGAAAAGGGATTTTTGTATTTCGATGCCATCGGTGGCCACGATCGATCCATGATTCCCGGCAGGCGCGTAGACGTTCTCACTTCTAACGGAGTGATTCGAGGAGTTACGGGAAAAAGAGCCATTCATTTGATGAGCCCGGAGGAGAGAAAGAAAGTCCCTGAGATTCATCAAATGTGGATTGATATCGGAGCGAAAAACAGGGAAGAGGCATTGTCCAGAGTAACGATCGGAGATGCCGCAGTCTATGATCATGGATTCGATATGCTCCATGGCTCGCTGGCAGTTTCCCGAGCATTCGACGACAAGACCGGCGCTTATGCCGTTAACGAAGCATTGCTGAGACTGGCTAATGCAAAAGGGATAAAGCCGAACTACAAGGTAGTGGCGGTTTCAACTTCTCAAGAGGAAATCGGTACCCGGGGAGCGATCTCCTCCGCTCATCTGGTGAATCCCGACGTTGCATTGGTGGTAGACGTTTCTCATGCAACCGATCATCCCGATGCCGATCACCGTAAGTATGGTTCCTTCAAGTTGGGAGGCGGGCCTATTCTGACAAGGGGGCCCAACGTTCATCCTGCTGTTTTCGCCAAATTGACGAGTTGCGCTGCAAAGGAGAAGATTCCCGTACAAATTGAAGCGGATCCCCGACCCACTGGCACAGATGCCAGAGCCATTCAAGTGGCGAGGGACGGCGTGCCCACCGGCTTGATCGGCATTCCCTTGCGATACATGCATACTCCCAGCGAAGTGATCGATTTGAACGACTTGGAAATGGTGGTGAAGTTGTTGGTCTCGTTTGCGCGTTCTTTAGGCGAGGAAGACGCATTCTGATTGAACTGATACAATTCGTAATGCTTGCATTTTTGGGGTTGTCTGAAAATTCGGTGTCTTTTCGCAATGTTCAAGCAAGTATGGGTTCGTTTTAGAGCGTGTCTCATGGCAAACCTAACGGTGGGCTTTGCCATTTGGTTGGTGGCTGGGCTGACTTGTTTTGCTTACTACGAATACGAAGAGTGCAGGCAATCGCTCAATTTCTTCAAGGAACTGAAGAATTCCTGGGGCTTTGCCTATTCGGCTCTTTTCACCGCTTTTTTCGGAGGGATGCTTCCGTACCTGATTCTTCTTTTCAGAAAATCGATCCCAAAGAGAAAAAGAATAAATTGGTTTCTCTTTTTCCTTTTTTTTTGGGCCTTCAAAGGGGTTGAAGTGGATGCCTTTTATCGATTGCAGGCAATGTTTTTCGGTTATTCGGCGCATCCAATTACAGTGTTGAAGAAAGTAAGCATGGATCTTTTTGTCTATTGCGTATTGTGGTCGGGGCCAATGACCGCCCTATGCTACGGCTGGAAAAAGGCTGATTTCAAATGGCGGAAATACGCTCAGTCCCTTGGATGGGGAAACTTTGCCAAAGAAACTCTGTTTTTGTTGCTTTCGACTTGGATCATTTGGTTGCCGGCTCTTGCGGTTGTTTATTCGATGCCAGCGGACCTCCAGATGCCCATGTTCAATTTGATCTTACTGTTTTTCGTTCTAATGATAAGTGTAGGCAAACGAAGCGAAGAGTTCGAAGAAAAGTGTTTGAAATCAGGTTAATTTGTCCTGCGCGCCAGATCACACGGTTAATATGCAAATGATCTTTCCTGACGATTGCGGGACCTAAGAAATAACGCCAAACCATTTTAGTTGAGCTTATTGGCCAAAAATGAGCGGCCCAACAACGTCAAAGATTTAAAACTTGATCAGGAATCTAATTTGGTCTTCATCAGGCAATCCTCAGTTCCTTTAATTGGATGAACCAACTGCCTGACTTGATCCGGTCACTGAAAAGGTGAGGCAACTAATTGTACGCTAGAGAACAAATCGCAGCGTGTTGATAAGTTCTCACAAATTGGCTGAGTTGCAGGAGTTTTGTCATTCCGTCCTTATCCTAAAGGAGGGAACCTTGATAAAGTACAGTAAGGTTTCCGAGGTTTTGGATAGGGCAAAAACCTTGATCGTTCGACTAGAATCCTCCGCCAAGCCTGATCTTTAGGATTCAATCAATGAGGTATCGAGAGTAATTTTCGCCTGCATCGATACTGATTGCAACAGTCGGTTGACCATAACGCTCATAGGTTCCATTGACGATTCGGAAGCTGATTTGGTCATTCTTTCCATCCTTAAGGAACACGGAGTCAGTTAACTTGAGATCAGAAGAGAGGAGTCCTGAGAGGAAAAAGTCCTTGAAATCACCCTCGTAAAGCAAAACTCAAGGTAAGGCGAGTCATTCGTAGGAATCAAGAATCCGTGTTAGAAGGCAAGCCTCTTGACTGAGCCTATCTTTCGGAAAAATGTGGGGAGATTGGGGGCATAGATGGGACTCGAACCCGAAATCGATTGATGCTAAATCCCGGTCGGAGCAAGGGATTCCGCCTTTTACGAAAGAGCAGTGGACACAAATGTGGACACACTTTTCCGGCGAGGGCCGTCGCATACTGTCGCAGATCGTCGAAAGATGGGGCGACCTCAGCGACGAGTTGAAGAGGTCGGTTTTGAGGGTGATAGGGTAGAATATTTCTTGAATCAGCCTATATTGTATATTCTAGTTGAAAAAAAATCCAAATATACCAAGCTAAATCAATGCAAGAATGGTATTATTTAAGCAAAGAAAATACTAAGTTAGGCCCTTTTGATACACAAGAGATACAAGATAGAATTTTAAGTAGTCAAATTACTGAAGAAAGCTTCCTTTGGAAAAATGGTTTTCAAAATTGGGTTAAGTTGGAACTTATCCCTGAGTTTGCCGACAAAACAAAACCTAACAGTCAACTGCCAGAAAAAAGTAAAGTTCAAGGAAGCACTATTATTGCAGACCTTAAAGAAATGAATTTCAAAGAAGAAGTAATTCCTTTGAACTCCAAGAATGTAAACGAAATGTCCAAAGATTTTATCTTCTGGAGCGTGTCATTTCTAGCTGTTATGCCATTGTTTATAGTAACACTTGAACATATTACATATCAATTAGTAGCTTTTGCCCTTTTTTTCGCTTTTTTGTGGGGAGTCATCTTTAAACAATTTATTGTTAAAACAGAAGCTCCTTGGAAATTTCTAATCCTTTCACTTTTTGGAACAGGTATAGCCGGCATAGAGCTTTTGCTTCTCCTCCATGAATATCTTCCAGACTTTTACAACGATTTACCAAGTGATAAAAATATCATGGTTAAGCTTGCTGGGTCCATTCTTCACACAGGACTTTTAGAGGAATTATGCAAAATACTTCCTGTTCTAATTTACTTGAACCTAAAAAAATGGTATGCAAACAGTAAACCTGCGATTTTAATAGGAATTTTTTCTGGTCTAGGCTTTGCTGCATTCGAAAACCTTCATTACTCAGAAATGAGTGCATCAAATTCTCTCAGATATGCAGATAGAGCAGGGGTTGCAGGAGTTGTCATTGGAACCATATCTGCTCAAATAAATGTTATGTTAAGAGCATTATCTCTCGTGTTTCTTCATGCTGTTTACACAGGAATCTTTTCTTACTTCATCACTGTATCTCACATATCAAATTCTAGAAAGAGCGCATTATTCATAGTCGGGCTACTTGTCTCTGCAACAATCCATGGCTTTTATAATTGGTTTCACTCTGTCCAAAGCACTTTATCAGCTATAGTCTGTGCTTTTGCTTTCATGTTATTTTATTCTTACCTTACAAAATTAAACCTAATTGTTTCGGAAGATAGTAGCGGTTTGAGATAAAAAAGGTCCGCCTGTCTAAGCGAACGAACCTTTTTATGTACCACGCCGCCTGGTATTTGGGCAATGCCCAGCTCTAGATCAAAGACCCCTGTCAGAATCCTGCTTCTTTCAGGAATAAGATGTGTTTTTGCCTTCATTACTTCTGTGAATGCGTTATGCATGCTCCAAGCCGTCCTTGACATAAACTCCTCGTGCCAAGGCTCACGAAGCTCCTTGAGAACACGAGGAATCGCTGAGGGGGGAAGGACCTCGGCAGCCACCGAACGGATGATCAGATCATGGGCCCTTTCATCGGATATTTCAGTCTCGCGGTAACATATAATCTGAAGATCGTTCCGTTCCCATTCCGCAAAGACCTTCTCAAACCCCTCCACAATTTTTTCGTCGAGGTCATCGAAGATACGGGAAGTGTGCTTCCTGTTCAGGCAGATATCCTCACCTGTAAACATACCGTTTGCGCAGACTGTCACCCGGACCCCCGCAACCAAACCGACAGCCACAGATTTGTCACGAGAATTCCTTACCCCAATCATCCTGCGGTACCCAAGCTTTCTGCGAATGCCCAGAGTGATGGTGCCATTGCATGAGTGCATGAGATCGATTGAAGGGTTTGGACCGTTGACTCAGATATTGACTCACTTTTCCGGCAAAACCTGTCATTTGGGGTCGCGGGTTGGCGAAACGGGTGAGAAGGTTGAAATCGCAGGAAGCCCTTTAACAGTGGGCTCTGGACGCTCATTGACGCAACCTGACGAGATATGCGAATGGCGGGATAGACGGGACTCGAACCCG
>JAYOCQ010000012.1:0-66892 GCA_038105525.1 Opitutales bacterium
TGACAGGTTTTGCCGGAAAAGTGAGTCAATATCTGAGTCAACGGTCCAAACCCTTCAATCGATCTCATGCACTCATGCAATGGCACCATCACTCTGGGCATTCGCAGAAAGCTTGGGTACCGCAGGATGATTGGGGTAAGGAATTCTCGTGACAAATCTGTGGCTGTCGGTTTGGTTGCGGGGGTCCGGGTGACAGTCTGCGCAAACGGTATGTTTACAGGTGAGGATATCTGCCTGAACAGGAAGCACACTTCCCGTATCTTCGATGACCTCGACGAAAAAATTGTGGAGGGGTTTGAGAAGGTCTTTGCGGAATGGGAACGGAACGATCTTCAGATTATATGTTACCGCGAGACTGAAATATCCGATGAAAGGGCCCATGATCTGATCATCCGTTCGGTGGCTGCCGAGGTCCTTCCCCCCTCAGCGATTCCTCGTGTTCTCAAGGAGCTTCGTGAGCCTTGGCACGAGGAGTTTATGTCAAGGACGGCTTGGAGCATGCATAACGCATTCACAGAAGTAATGAAGGCAAAAACACATCTTATTCCTGAAAGAAGCAGGATTCTGACAGGGGTCTTTGATCTAGAGCTGGGCATTGCCCAAATACCAGGCGGCGTGGTACATAAAAAGGTTCGTTCGCTTAGACAGGCGGACCTTTTTTATCTCAAACCGCTACTATCTTCCGAAACAATTAGGTTTAATTTTGTAAGGTAAGAATAAAATAACATGAAAGCAAAAGCACAGACTATAGCTGATAAAGTGCTTTGGACAGAGTGAAACCAATTATAAAAGCCATGGATTGTTGCAGAGACAAGTAGCCCGACTATGAATAATGCGCTCTTTCTAGAATTTGATATGTGAGATACAGTGATGAAGTAAGAAAAGATTCCTGTGTAAACAGCATGAAGAAACACGAGAGATAATGCTCTTAACATAACATTTATTTGAGCAGATATGGTTCCAATGACAACTCCTGCAACCCCTGCTCTATCTGCATATCTGAGAGAATTTGATGCACTCATTTCTGAGTAATGAAGGTTTTCGAATGCAGCAAAGCCTAGACCAGAAAAAATTCCTATTAAAATCGCATGTTTAGGGTTTGCATCCCCTTTTTTTCGGTTAAAGTAAATAAGAACAGGAAGTATTTTGCATAATTCCTCTAAAAGTCCTGTGTGAAGAATGGACCCAGCAAGCTTAACCATGATATTTTTATCACTTGGTAAATCGTTGTAAAAGTCTGGAAGATATTCATGGAGGAGAAGCAAAAGCTCTATGCCGGCTATACCTGTTCCAAAAAGTGAAAGGATTAGAAATTTCCAAGGAGCTTCTGTTTTAACAATAAATTGTTTAAAGATGACTCCCCACAAAAAAGCGAAAAAAAGGGCAAAAGCTACTAATTGATATGTAATATGTTCAAGTGTTACTATAAACAATGGCATAACAGCTAGAAATGACACGCTCCAAAAGATAAAATCTTTGGACATTTCGTTTACATTCTTGGAGTTCAAAGGAATTACTTCTTCTTTGAAATTCATTTCTTTAAGGTCTGCAATAATAGTGCTTCCTTGAACTTTACTTTTTTCTGGCAGTTGACTGTTAGGTTTTGTTTTGTCGGCAAACTCAGGGATAAGTTCCAACTTAACCCAATTTTGAAAACCATTTTTCCAAAGGAAGCTTTCTTCAGTAATTTGACTACTTAAAATTCTATCTTGTATCTCTTGTGTATCAAAAGGGCCTAACTTAGTATTTTCTTTGCTTAAATAATACCATTCTTGCATTGATTTAGCTTGGTATATTTGGATTTTTTTTCAACTAGAATATACAATATAGGCTGATTCAAGAAATATTCTACCCTATCACCCTCAAAACCGACCTCTTCAACTCGTCGCTGAGGTCGCCCCATCTTTCGACGATCTGCGACAGTATGCGACGGCCCTCGCCGGAAAAGTGTGTCCACATTTGTGTCCACTGCTCTTTCGTAAAAGGCGGAATCCCTTGCTCCGACCGGGATTTAGCATCAATCGATTTCGGGTTCGAGTCCCATCTATGCCCCCAATCTCCCCACATTTTTCCGAAAGATAGGCTCAGTCAAGAGGCTTGCCTTCTAACACGGATTCTTGATTCCTACGAATGACTCGCCTTACCTTGAGTTTTGCTTTACGAGGGTGATTTCAAGGACTTTTTCCTCTCAGGACTCCTCTCTTCTGATCTCAAGTTAACTGACTCCGTGTTCCTTAAGGATGGAAAGAATGACCAAATCAGCTTCCGAATCGTCAATGGAACCTATGAGCGTTATGGTCAACCGACTGTTGCAATCAGTATCGATGCAGGCGAAAATTACTCTCGATACCTCATTGATTGAATCCTAAAGATCAGGCTTGGCGGAGGATTCTAGTCGAACGATCAAGGTTTTTGCCCTATCCAAAACCTCGGAAACCTTACTGTACTTTATCAAGGTTCCCTCCTTTAGGATAAGGACGGAATGACAAAACTCCTGCAACTCAGCCAATTTGTGAGAACTTATCAACACGCTGCGATTTGTTCTCTAGCGTACAATTAGTTGCCTCACCTTTTCAGTGACCGGATCAAGTCAGGCAGTTGGTTCATCCAATTAAAGGAACTGAGGATTGCCTGATGAAGACCAAATTAGATTCCTGATCAAGTTTTAAATCTTTGACGTTGTTGGGCCGCTCATTTTTGGCCAATAAGCTCAACTAAAATGGTTTGGCGTTATTTCTTAGGTCCCGCAATCGTCAGGAAAGATCATTTGCATATTAACCGTGTGATCTGGCGCGCAGGACAAATTAACCTGATTTCAAACACTTTTCTTCGAACTCTTCGCTTCGTTTGCCTACACTTATCATTAGAACGAAAAACAGTAAGATCAAATTGAACATGGGCATCTGGAGGTCCGCTGGCATCGAATAAACAACCGCAAGAGCCGGCAACCAAATGATCCAAGTCGAAAGCAACAAAAACAGAGTTTCTTTGGCAAAGTTTCCCCATCCAAGGGACTGAGCGTATTTCCGCCATTTGAAATCAGCCTTTTTCCAGCCGTAGCATAGGGCGGTCATTGGCCCCGACCACAATACGCAATAGACAAAAAGATCCATGCTTACTTTCTTCAACACTGTAATTGGATGCGCCGAATAACCGAAAAACATTGCCTGCAATCGATAAAAGGCATCCACTTCAACCCCTTTGAAGGCCCAAAAAAAAAGGAAAAAGAGAAACCAATTTATTCTTTTTCTCTTTGGGATCGATTTTCTGAAAAGAAGAATCAGGTACGGAAGCATCCCTCCGAAAAAAGCGGTGAAAAGAGCCGAATAGGCAAAGCCCCAGGAATTCTTCAGTTCCTTGAAGAAATTGAGCGATTGCCTGCACTCTTCGTATTCGTAGTAAGCAAAACAAGTCAGCCCAGCCACCAACCAAATGGCAAAGCCCACCGTTAGGTTTGCCATGAGACACGCTCTAAAACGAACCCATACTTGCTTGAACATTGCGAAAAGACACCGAATTTTCAGACAACCCCAAAAATGCAAGCATTACGAATTGTATCAGTTCAATCAGAATGCGTCTTCCTCGCCTAAAGAACGCGCAAACGAGACCAACAACTTCACCACCATTTCCAAGTCGTTCAAATCGATCACTTCGCTGGGAGTATGCATGTATCGCAAGGGAATGCCGATCAAGCCGGTGGGCACGCCGTCCCTCGCCACTTGAATGGCTCTGGCATCTGTGCCAGTGGGTCGGGGATCCGCTTCAATTTGTACGGGAATCTTCTCCTTTGCAGCGCAACTCGTCAATTTGGCGAAAACAGCAGGATGAACGTTGGGCCCCCTTGTCAGAATAGGCCCGCCTCCCAACTTGAAGGAACCATACTTACGGTGATCGGCATCGGGATGATCGGTTGCATGAGAAACGTCTACCACCAATGCAACGTCGGGATTCACCAGATGAGCGGAGGAGATCGCTCCCCGGGTACCGATTTCCTCTTGAGAAGTTGAAACCGCCACTACCTTGTAGTTCGGCTTTATCCCTTTTGCATTAGCCAGTCTCAGCAATGCTTCGTTAACGGCATAAGCGCCGGTCTTGTCGTCGAATGCTCGGGAAACTGCCAGCGAGCCATGGAGCATATCGAATCCATGATCATAGACTGCGGCATCTCCGATCGTTACTCTGGACAATGCCTCTTCCCTGTTTTTCGCTCCGATATCAATCCACATTTGATGAATCTCAGGGACTTTCTTTCTCTCCTCCGGGCTCATCAAATGAATGGCTCTTTTTCCCGTAACTCCTCGAATCACTCCGTTAGAAGTGAGAACGTCTACGCGCCTGCCGGGAATCATGGATCGATCGTGGCCACCGATGGCATCGAAATACAAAAATCCCTTTTCGCTCACGTGTTTGATGATCAGACCCAATTCATCCATGTGACCGGCAAGCATCAAGGTTTTGGAATTCTGCTCTCCCAAGCAAGCATGACAGTTTCCCAAGGCATCGACCAAAAATCGATCCACCGACTTTCCGACTCTTTCTCGAATGATCTCGCGAGCGGGATCTTCATAACCGGAAGGAGAACGGGCTCGCAGCAAATCCTTCAGAAAATCGGGCGCGTCCCTTAGGACGACTTCATTGGAAACCTTTGCATTTCTTTTGGGTCTTTTCATTCGATTCCTCATGAAGCGCGATTTTGCAGATAGCAAGTTATTAGAATGCCAAGCACTTAATCCTCGCCGTCCCATTCTTCAAGGAGTAGAGCGAAGAAATGACCATCTATCCTGCCATCGACCTGAGGAACGGTGAATGCGTGCGTTTGTTTCGCGGATTGGCCGACCAGCAAAAGACCTATTATGAAGACCCTCTCGTACCCGCCCTTCTTTGGAAGAAGCACGGAGCGGATTTTTTACACCTGATTGATTTGGACGGAGCGTTTTCCGGCAATTCCGCTAATCTGAAATTGGTCGAAAAAATCGTTCAGGCTATTGGCGTCAAGGTGCAACTGGGAGGAGGAATGAGGGATGATTTCTCCATTGAGCGCGCCCTGAACCTAGGAGTTGACCGAGTCATCATCGGAACGAGGGCCTGCATGGAACCCGAATGGATCGGGCGGCTCGTTCGCCAGTTCGGACCGGAAAGGATTGTCGTAGGCATTGATGCAAAAGACGGGTTGGTTGCGACCAAGGGTTGGGTGGAAACAAGCGAACTTTCCGCCATAGAACTTGCCGAACGAGCTCGTGATTTAGGGGCAAAATGGATCATACACACCGATATTTCAACCGATGGGGCAATGCTTGGTCCAAACCTCGATGCCCAAAGAAAAATCGCCCAAGCAGTACCCGAGTGTCAGATTATCGCTTCAGGTGGCGTAACGACCATGAGGGACGTCGATTCCCTAAGATTATTGCAGTCGGACTGCTCAAACTTGGAAGGTTTGATCATTGGCAAGGCATTGTACGAAAAGACGATCAAGCCAAGCGAGTTGTTCGATCCACAAAACTCCGGCGTCCTCCCCTGAAAGCAAATTTTGTTGCCAAGCAGGGGGAGTGACTTTTCATTTGTCCTATCAAATCCATCCAATCCCCGACCTTTTTGCATTATGACAAAACTTACCTTTGACGTGGACTTTAGCAAAGCTCCTGAAGACATCCTTAGAGAAATTCAAGAAAAAGCCAAAGCTGAGGTAGCCAGAAGAGAATCGAAGGAAAAATCGACCGCCTATCTGTCCCAGCTTCACTTGAAGGTCAATGAAGACATCGACTCTGATTTCAAAAGCATCAATGAGCTGATTAAAGCCCTGACTCCCTTTGCCAACCAAAAGTTCAGAGAAAAACTCAGTCGATCTTCGGCAAGCGGCAGGCGAGTGACCGTATCCATGACTGAGGAACTACTTGCAAAGATCAAGTCAAGTCTCTCCCTTCCCCAACCCAACAAAGCCGCCATTGCGAGAGAATATGGAGTAAGCGTCGTCCAGGTGCGCAAAGTAGCGTCGGGTGGATATGATAATAAATTTTCCTCCGACCAATCAAGGGCCGACTCTGAGAAGCCTTCTTTATCGACGACTGAATCCTCTGCCATGGATCCACTTCCTAAAGTTGCGCCCGAGCCTACTTCAGAAGAACCACCTGCCCCGATCGCCCCTCCTTCCTTGGAAAAGGAGGAAGCTCTTCCACCCGCTCCCAGTCCGGAACTTCCTCCCGTTCCCGCAGCCGAGGAGTCCCTTTCTCCGGTGGAACCAGAAGCCCAGGAGGAACCATCGGCTCCCCTTCCACCCCCTTCCTTCGGCGAGGAGGAAGCGACTCTCCCCCCTCCCATCGCCCTTCCACCCGCTCCCAGTCCGGAACTTCCTCCCGTTCCCGCAGCCGAGGAGTCCCTTTCTCCGGTGGAACCAGAAGCCCAGGAGGAACCATCGGCTCCCCTTCCACCCCCTTCCTTCGGCGAGGAGGAAGCGACTCTCCCCCCTCCCATCGCCCTTCCACCCGCTCCCAGTCCGGAACTTCCTCCCGTTCCCGCAGCCGAAGAGTCCCTTTCTCCGGTGGAACCAGAAGCCCAGGAGGAACCATCGGCTCCCCCACCTTTTCCCAGCCCGAACGCTCCTGCCGCAAGTCCACTGCCCCCCTCACCTCCTTCGAAGCCAGGCTTGTCTCTTAAGCCAAAGAGCGCTTCCCCTGGCATCGGCGGCAAGCCCGGGAAGCCTGTCCTATCTCTTAAATCCGGCAAGAAAAAGCCCTCAGGCTTGAAAATCACTCGTCCGCCGATGCGTCCGCCATCCGCTTGATTCGTTTGTCAAAAATCGTTTGAACTTGTCGATCCGATGCACAAATCTTATAAGGTTTGATTCAAGGGGCCGTAGCTCAGTTGGAAGAGCGCCACAATGGCATTGTGGAGGTCGTCGGTTCGATCCCGATCGGCTCCACCATTTTCATCCGAATCCCTAAAAGAAACACTTCTCAAGCTATCGATGACTGAAGTCTGGGTTACCGGAATAGGGTTTGTAACCAGTATTGGAATTTCTCAAATTGAGGTCAAGGAAAGCCTTCTCCTCCTCAAGCATGGTTTTGAAAATCCGGATTTTCTCAAAGGAGACGAATCGCCGGTAAAAGTTGCCGGTACCATCAAGCAATTTGAGTTGGACTCATCAGATCCAGAGGATTGGGTCTACCCAACAAAGTTTCAAGTGCCCAGGGCAATACTGCGCAGTTTCTCCCCGCACGTCCTGTATGCATGGTGCTCGCTCAAGCAAGGCCTCGAAGACGCTGGGCTTGACCAACTGGATTTGCAAGCTCCAGATACAGGGATTTACACGGCATCCGGTGGATCAATGCGCTCGATACACAAACATTTTGAAAAAATGGATCGAAAAGGAGTGATGGCGTGCAATCCGCTTGCCATCGTAGCTTCAATTGCCGGAACCCTTACCTTCAACTTGGTCGCCGCTTTGGGGATTCGCGGTTCTTCCATGGGTATGGTCTCCGCATGCGCATCTTCAGGACATGCCCTGGGAGTTGCCTTGGACGAGATTCGTCTAGGTCGTCAAAAACGAATGCTTGTAGTCGGGGCGGAAGACTGCAACTTCGAAAGCATCGTTCCTTTTTGCGGCATGCGAGCCTTGTCATTGGAAAGAGATCCAGCATCCGCATCAAAACCGTTCGATCGAAAACGAAACGGGTTTGTCGGCACCGGGGGATCCGTTACCTTGGTTCTTGAAACCAAAGAGGAAGCGCAGAGAAGAGGAGTCACTCCATACGCAAGGTTCATCGGTTGGGGACAAGGTTCGGACGGACACAACGTCGCGATTTCCCACCCGGAAGGACGAGGTTTGCAGGACGCCATGAGAAAAGCCCTTGCCGATGCCGGCATATCTGCAAACGAAATCGATTACGTAAATGCTCATGCCCCATCAACGCCAATCGGCGATGCATCGGAAATGAAGGCGTTGAAAAAGGTTTTTCCTTTGCCTCAAAGGGTTAAGGTTTCCAGTACCAAGGGTTTGACCGGACATGGACTCTCACTTTCCAGTATATTGGAAGCAGGTATTTGTTGCCTTGCCATCAGGGATGGTTTTCTCCCGGGATCCGCAAACGTCGATGAACCGGATCCTGAACTGGGGCATCTGCACTTGCTTCAAAAAACGGAAAGCGCCCATGCAAATTACGTGATGAGCAACAGCAGTGGATTTGGTGGCGCCAACGTCAGCCTGATTTTTTCAAAAATCGACTAACTGGGTTGTTTTCAGTCATCGTCATAGATGATCGAATTTTTCCGATTGTATCATTTCAACCCCTAATTCTTGCTCTCATAATGCTTTCCTAATTGACCATTTCAGGTCATGTTTTATAAGGGAGATTTGGTGTCCGGCGAAATAGCTCAGTTGGTAGAGCAGAGGACTGAAAATCCTTGTGTCCCCAGTTCGATTCTGGGTTTCGCCACCACCAAAAATCTCATTACCAATGATTGATCAAACCAATCTCATCGATCATTTTATTGAATTAAAGCCTTTGGTCGCAGTCGGGCATCAGAGTGGATGGATTGGTGCGAGATGGGGGAATCGAACCCCCGACCCAAGCTTGGGAAGCTCGTGTTTTACCACTAAACTAATCTCGCAAACCACATGTTGCTCGTTGGCAAAGGGTTTAAAGCTTATCAACCGCTACAATTGATGCTGAAGATAAATCGAGCAAGGCAAATTGATGCTTATTCTCTCATCATATTTGCCTCCTTTCTTTCTTTGCGCTTTCTTTAATTCATGGCCTTGGAAGACATCATCCCTCTGGAAGCGTTGATGTCCCATGCCCATGGCATCAACGCAGGGAAAGATGCTTCCAGACACTCGAGCAAAAAAAGAAAGCTGGACAAGGAGGCCATGAATTCCTCTTTCATGCTTGTGCCTAGAATGAACGTTCGGGTTGCTCGGGACTTTTTGGATATCGGATTGCGCGAGCTCTATGAATTGAAGGGCCGCGCTCCCGAATCCCTTTTTGAGGAAATTCGTGCGGTCAAGCCGGATGCTCCGGAATGGATTCTCCCGTACATCAGGCTATGCATCTATTTTGAGGAATGCGAAAAACCGGAACCAGCCAAGTTGAATCCTCAGGCTTGGTCGGAATGAGTTCCCAAGCTCACCTTTCAGTCCATTAAAATCTCTTTTCCCTCGGAAAAAAGACGGATCTAGTCCTCATTCACCGCTTTCATGAATTGCTTCCGGGCTCTTTTCGCCTGCCAGTTCATAAACAATCCATAACCGGCAAACATCACTCCATTGATAAGAATCAAGGGCTGATCCAACTTTTTCAAACCGACAAGCAGAAGAACAAATCCTATTCCCGCAAACAAGAGTCCGAAGAAAGAACGATAGCGTGTAATTCGCAAGAAGTGCTTTCTTCTGACAAAGGAGCGACGATCCATAGAATCCATAAGATATCCCAAAGTTAGCTTGATTCGCAGATCAATCAGCCGTTACCCATTGCCCGGAATCGCTGACGAACCATTTCCATTTCCTCACAAAGTCAATCCAAACCCACGGGTTGACGCTTTTGTTGGTCCAAAGCCAATTTTCATCCCAGAACCAAATGGAAGAATCAAGCGTTTCAGGATCGGCGCATATCCAGCCATGATCCATGTGATAGATCCAACCCGAGGTCATTGGTTCGTAGAAACAAAACCAGTAACCATAACCGAAGCGCTCACTTCGTTTACTTCAAAAAAATCGCAGATCTGATTTTGGTTTTCATCAACAGCCTCCAAGGCTGACCAAGCGATCGATCCAGAAAAGTTTCCTTCCGGTATTCCATCAAATCCAAGGTCGAGATCACCTCCAAAATCCAATTCCGCATTTTGGAGGTCGTACTGGTTGATTTTTACGTTTCGAAGAGTAATTTCCGCACCGGTATCAGTAATCATAACAACACCAAAATTAACTAACTAACCAAGTATTTCAATGGTTGGAACCTGCCCCTAAAAACAATTGATCAGTGGATTGAAAAAGAGGGATGATACCAGTCCAACTCTTTGAATCATAGATGTCGTTTGGCAAAGAAGAGATGGCAGAGATTATTGCGCCCAAGAAGCATCCTTCAAATCCAGACTGACGATATTCTCTCCGTCGTTCAAATTCAATGACTTTGACCAAACGACGCCAACTTGCCCAAGTGTGGACGCGCCGATAAGGAAATAGTTGCCGTCAGCCAGTCCGTCCAGGTTTCCCACTCCCAGGGAATTGGTCTTGATTCTTCTGAGACTTGCACGCGCCAAGGCGTTTCTGATTTTTGCAGCCACACCAGGAAACTGATAGCCGCGTTGCACTGACCTCGCCCAGTATTCTGCATGGCTTTGAATGCCTTTTTCGGTCGGCGGCTTGATCCCTTCCTCATTCAAAATGTCGGCCAGATCACGCTCCGCAAGAAAGAACTCAGTAAATCCAGCCGGCCGAATCTTGTTGTCCAAAAACTGAACCTTCGCTTGAACCTGAAGGTTTGATTGCCCAACCAAGTTGGTTTGCACGGTTTCAGGCATTCGGCTTTCAGGTGGAAAAAAATTGCGGGGAGTGGCCCGGGTGTATTCCGGTAAAGCTTGCCCTTGACCGTACCTGCGGCCAGACAGTTCGTTGTCTCTGGAATACAAGTTATTGGAGAAATTGCTGGGATTGGAAACTTGTATCATGGCCGAACCGGCTCCTCCGCCTTGGAGAACGCGAATCGCTTCTCGAGCCGAAATCAAAGCCTTTTCGAGCGCCGTTACCCGATTGCGAGCATCGGACAATTCCTCGTTAAGCAAGTCGATCTTCAACTTGGAAGACTTTCCTCTTTCCAAGACTTCCTGTTTGATGGATCTCGCATCGGACAATTCATCTTTCAAGTCATTAACCACCGATCGTTCCTGATCAAGTTCCACGGTCAGGGCAAGGTTTCGTTGATTGAGGTTCCTGACACGATCTTCAAGCTCGTCAAGTTGGGGCATGCTTCCAAAAGTTGAAATCTGCTCAACAAGGTTTTGGTTTTGCATTCTCAAATTCTCGAGCTCGGTAAGAAGTACCGGATCATTCACTTTCTCGACCATTGGAGTCCGTTGTTCCAAGTCATTGAGCTGTCCTTTCAAGGCAGCCAAATTACGGCTGGAAAAAGCCAATTCGTCTCGAATTCGCTGCGACTCCAGGTTGACACGATCCCTATCGTCTTCTGCAGCTTGCAATCGGGCTTGCAATTGCGAGATTTGATTTTTCCACACATCGTCCGAACTCCCGGCCGCGAGTTCCGCTATCTCGTTTCTGAGGCCTTGGATGCGCCTGTCTTTTTCCTGTCCCTGAGCCGTAAGGCTGGCGTTTTCACGAGCCAAGTTGTTGATTTGAACCTGTAAAGTTTCACCGGCTTGATCTGCTTGGTTGCGGGCCTGAGCCAAAGATACGTCCCTAAGCTTTCTGTTTTCTTCCTCCAAGCTTCCCAAGCTGGTTCGAAGGGCCGAAAATTCAGTCATCACCGCCTTGAGCTCTTGATTCAGTACTTGAGTATCACTCTTGCTTTTGGCAAGCTTGTCTTCCAATTCTCGCACTCTGGAATCAGGCATGCTTTGCAGGCTGATCAGATCGTTTTGCAGAACGAGCATTTCCTGTTGCAAATCAACGAATTTCGGGTCCTTGGTCACGTCAATCGGGCCTGTGGCTTTTTTCTCAAGCTCGCTGACGATGTCCTCCGTCTCCGCTCGAAGCTGTTCGGAGTTGCGAAGGGCATTGCTGAGTTGATCGATTCTGGCTTGGGCGCTCGCTTCAGCTTCGCGAGCTTGTCGCCTGAGCTCGGCAAACGAATTCTGATCGGGCTGATTGGCTAGTTGGTTCTCCATCTCGTTCAAGCGGTTCTGTGTTTGCTCAAGCTCCATTTCAAGTTCGAAACTATCCGCGAGCGCATTCCTCAACTGTTCCTGCAAGTCCTGCATTTGCGAATCCGAATTTCCTTGGGGTCTCATTTCCGCCCTGAGGTTGTTCAACTCAGATTTAAGAGAAGCGATCTCATCCTCAAACAATGATTTTTCAACGGAAGACAAGGGGGCGGGTGGTTTTTGCTCGGTCTCCTCATGCATGGCTAGTTCCAGCTCCGCTTCCGCTTGACGAGCAATCATAGCCTCTATTTGCGCGTTCAGTTCCGAAATGGTGTTGTTGGATAGAGCCAAATCCTGTTCCAATTCCATAATTACTTCCGGCCGAGCAGATTTTCTTTGTTCAAGCTCTCGAACTTTGGAAAGGGCGATTTCCAGTTTCTCTTCGAGAAGAGATGCCTTGCGCGCCAGGGATTCATCATCCTTGGTATTATTCTTGGCATGGTCGACCAATTGATTGCGCAACCTCATGTTTTCGCTTTTCAGTTCAATCATCTCGGCGGACGGATAAGCCTCTGTTTTCGCTTGAATGGCCTTCTCACCGGAAAGATCCAATTTCTGCTGCAGATCAAGAATCTCCAGTTCATGACTTGCAACTACATCCGTGAGTTGCTTTCGTAACGCTTCATTCTCCTTGGAAAGTTTGGCCATGTCATCGCTCTCTTCAAATTGCTCATCTAACTGAATGGGCGAAGGGGAGACACCCCTTTTGAGCAAATCGCCGATCTCGGAACGCAGGTCGGCATTTTCATTTCGAACTTCGGCAAGTTCGTCATCCATTCTGACGAAGGATTCGATGCCTGATTCCTCCGCTTGCGACAATCTGTTCTTCAGTTCTTTTATTTCAGCTTCGGCCAAGCGAAGCAATTCACGAGAATCAGCATCCGATTTGAGTCCGCCCAATCTTGATCCCGCCATTTCTTGCCTCAGAGCGTTCGCTTCGGTTTCGAGGTTTGAGATTTTCTGCTTCAGAGCAAGTTTCTCTTCTTCTGATTCGCGAAGTTCGTTCAATTGGCCAGACATTGCATCAGCGAGCTCGGCGCGAAGGTTGTCGACTTCCAAATTCGAAGCTTCCGCATCTTCGAGGCTTTCCTGAAGGATCCGAATAGTTCCGAGAGCTTCCTGCAACTGAGCCACTGCCTGCTTCGTTTCAATCGATTCGGTGATACCGGCCCGCTTCATGCTGGAAACTTCCTTCCTGGCAGCATCCAGTTCGCTGCGCAGTTGTTCGACCAAAACCTTGGATTCATTGGTCGTTTCCTGAAAATGCAACTGCTCGTCCATCATTTCGTTTCGTACCTGGTCCAACTGAATCTCCAAGTTCTTCAGTCGATCGGAGTACTCGTTTTGCAAACTCTCCTTTTCCTCCAAGGCCACGACGAGTTCGACCTTCGCCCGATTCAATTCGCGTTTCAATGAATCGATCGCTTGGTCGTTCAATTCAGTCTGGGTAAACTGGGTTTCCTTGGTGTTTTCCAGAACCTGATTCAAATCCTGCAATTGCCCGGCGATTACCTTCACAACTTCAAGTTCTTCCTCCAATTCCTTTTTCTGCTCGTTCAAGCTATCCAAAGATTGATCCTTGCTCGTAAGCTCCAGCTCCCTGCGGGCCAATTGATCCAATGATTCCTTGTGACGGGCTTGAGCCAATGACAATTCCTCGGACAATTCCTCGATTACCTCGGTAGCCTTTTTCTGCTCGTTGGCAAACTGGTCGGAAAGCAAGCGAATACGCGACTCGGAAGCGGCAAGGTCCTCTTCCATTTCCGCAACGAAGGGAACAAGAGGGATTTTACCCTCGGCAGCCTGCTGAAGAACCGCTTCGGCCATCTGTGATTCTTCCTCGAGTTTTTTGATGGTGTCGGCGAATTCGAATTCTCGTTTGGCGATCTCTTCCTTGGTTTTCGCAAATTCGGTTCGTACGGCAGCCAATTCCTGTTGAGTCTTCTGTAATTTCTCCTGCAAGGCAAAAACGTCGTCGGAAAGGTCATTCCTCTGCGACGAACTGTCTTGCTGCAACCTCTCTATTTCGGCATTCGCGGCATTCAGTTCGACTAACAATTTGTTAACGAAAGCGGGGCTGGCAGAGCGAGAAGGCAATTCCTCCATTTGCTCCATAGAGCTCTTCAGTTTGAGCAGTTCCTCCTGTAACTTGTCTTTCTCGGAGAGCTCTACCTGCATGCGGGCGATTTCTCCCAGTGACTTCCTTAGTTCATCCTGAAGATTGACGTAATCTTCCGAACCGGGCTCGATTGGCTCGGCTTGGGCCGCTTCGAGAGCACGCTTTGCTTGGGAAAGCTCTCTTTCCAAAAAAGCGAGTCTTTCGAAGTTCGCTCCATTTGAGTGAACTTGTTGGCGAGCATAGTCGAGTTCTCTTCTCGTCCTGTCCAATTCAGTGGTAATGGAGGAAATCATGGCGTTCGATCGCTGCTGCTCGAGTAAAAGGCTTTGTCGAGATTGACGAAGATCGTCACGAGCTTGCTCGAGTTCTCTTTCAAGACGATTGATTTCCTTGCTTACGGTTTGAGCAGTGGCCGGTCCGCCGTCTTCGGTTCTGTAAAGGCTGCGTTTTGACTTCTCCAATTCATCGATGATCAATTGGGATTCCTTAAGGTTGTTCTGCAGAGAAACGATCTCGCGATAAGCTTTTCTCAAGTCCGTCTTCAACTCTGCGGAATCGGCGGAAAGAACGGTTTGGAAATTCTTGGATTCGTCGAGCTCTTCACGCAAGCGGGCAATAATCTCGTCTTCGTCGGCAGCGATGGGATTTCCGATCCTACCCAGAGCAGAAGACTTCTGAACTTCGTCGATGGCTCCGATTTTCTCTCTTCGTGGGAGAGGCAAGGCTTCGTTGGCGGAAATGATCGAAGAAATCTTCCTGCCCAAGGGAGTGTAAGGCTCAACCACAGAGGAATCCTGAGGAGGATCTGGTGGATTCTCGGCGACTTCCTGATCCGCTTTCAAGGACAAATTGTTCCTTTCATAGGAAAAGTCCTTTGCCAACCCCTCGATCATGGTAGCCAAGGCATCGGTTTCCAGAAGGGATCCTTCCACGTTCTCCCGCAGAGCCAAAAGCGGCGTACGCACTTCTTCCATTCTTCCTGCAAAATCACTCTTCAAATCATCAAATATGATGGCGGCGTCCTCTATCTTGGAGAAAGTGAGTTTCAATGAGTCGGCAATGGAATTGCTTCTGTTTTTGAAACGCTCCTCGGCTTCGAGGATTTCCGGGACAATTGAACTGCCGCTGGAAGAATCAACCTTCTCGGCATGGGAACGCATCACTTGCAATTCGTTCAACTCGTTTGCAACCATGCCATCGAAATTCGATCGAAGTTCTGCAACGAGGGAACGAGATTTCTGCAAGGATTCGGAAAGATCTTTCTCGATCTGGCTTGCGGAGAGGTCTTCCTGATTCGAGCTCTCCTCCAACTGGCTGAACGCAAGGGTTACGAGTCCGATTAAAAACAAGGGCAATCCCAACCAACCCTGCCTGAGGAAAGCGAGTATGGAATAATTCATTTATCCTAGAATGACGAAGGGGAAACCCAAGGCAAGTACTGAATTTCAGCTCTTTGAAAGACCCATCGAAACGCTTGGTGCATGAGATGATCCTCCTTGATGGAGAATGCCCGAGGGGGGACTCGAACCCCCACGTCCTTACGGACACCAGATCCTAAGTCTGATGCGTCTGCCAATTCCGCCACCCGGGCCAGACAAAAAGCTTGTTTTCAAAATGCATCTCCAAAGGATCCCTGCCAAAGGCCAAAGACGATGGAAGTTGCGGCTAAGCACAGAAGAAAGATTTTTTGCAGACCGATTCCGGCAAGATTCGACCAGGGATTTACTTTAGGTTCATCCTCATCCAAGTTCTTCGGTGGATGAAAGCAAACTGCTCGAATCCATCCGAAGTAGTAATAAATCGATACAACCACCCCGATAACCATGGCCACGATAGAGAGGTGGAGTTTAGTCTCAAAAGCGACGCTTAACAGAAGCGCCTTTCCGATGAAACCTGCCAAGGGAGGAATCCCGGCAAGAGAAGCCAAACCGATGACCAAGACGAAAGCCGCCCATGGGCATTGGTTCGCCAAATCCTGGTAGTCAACCAATTCGTGCTCCGAATCGGTGTCTCCGGAAGCCAGACTCATTACGCCAAAAACAGCATAGGAAGACAAAAGGTAGGTAAAAAGATAAAAGAACAGAATCCAAACTGCTCGATCGCTCTCCCCTGGCAAAAGCATCGACGCCATCACGGCAACCATGAGGTACCCGGCATGAGCGACTCCGGACAAACCCAAGATTCTCTTCAAGTTTCTTTGGGAGCAGGCGGCGAGGTTTCCGAAGAAGATGGTCAGTGTGGCTACAAATGAAAGAAGAGGCAAAAGAAAATCCGTCATTCCGGCAAAGGGTCCGTTCAACAAAGCAAGCAGGATGAAAAAACCTGCCGCCTTGGAGGAAACTGCCAAAAATGCGGTAATGGGAAGGGGTGATCCGTGATAGACGTCGGGAACCCAGATTTGAAAAGGAGCAGCTCCGACCTTGAAGGCGATTCCGATGAGAACGAGAACCACCCCGCTTCGCAAAAGAGGATGTTCGGGATTCTCGGAAAGCAAATCAAAGAGAAACGCAAATGAGAGGGGATCGCCTGCAGGTTCTCCCGACAAAGAAGCGCCCCAGTATTCGGGGTTGGACCCAACTCCGAAGAGGAGTACGATGCCCAGGAGAAGAAGGGTCGAACTCAGGGCTCCGAAAATGAGATATTTGATTCCGGCCTCGAGGGATCTCGTTGATTCTCGATCAAATGCGACCAAGGGATAAAAACACAAGGCGACCGCTTCCAGGGCAACGAAGAATATGACGAAGTGCTGAGTTTGGCAAAGGAGCATCAATCCAGCGCTTGCCAACATTACCAGATGATGAAATTCTCCCGTTCGTAATTTTCGTAAACGCAAGTATCGATGGGCAAGGACCGATACAAGCATACCTGAAATCAGGAAGAAGGTTCTGGCCAAATCCTGCTGTATGCCATGCTTGAGCATGCCTGAAAAACTTACTCGATCAAAGGTATGACGAATCAGCAAGTAATCGAGCAAGTGAACGGCAATGAGAACAAGTTGAAAGAAAACGGCAAATGAACCTGAAAGTTGCTTCGCGTTGCGATTCTTTGAAAACAAATCGATCCCAAGAACGATGAGAGCGCCCAGACAAAGAGCAATCTCGGGCCAAAGTTCCGCCCAAAGGTTGGCTCGGGAGAAATCAAGGTACTTTTCCATGCTCATCGGTCAGAGGTGGTCATCGAATGAATACGCAATGTCATCTGTCGCTGTCTCCATCCGATGGACAGCAAGATGGCTTGCTGGTGGAGCCGCTCGGCGAATTGCTTGAATAGCGATCGGAAACCGCCCGGTCGATCCGGTCGGACACGAGGGAGGGACAAATTCCGATCAGGATCAAAGATCCCAGAATCAGAGCCGCCGGAAAAAGCTCTTTTCCTTTCAAATCGTAAACGGGGCATTTCTTCTCCCGCTTGCGCAAAGACTCGCTTGGGGAACCGAAGAAAAGACGAGAAACCGCCCGAAGGCCGAAAATTGCGGAAAGAACGATACCCAAAGCGGACAGACCAAGAAAGAATCGATGCTCGATTTGTTCACCCAAAGAGAGAAAGATACCGAACTCTCCCCAGAAGTTTCCGAATCCCGGCAGCCCGATTGTGGCGAGAACGGCGGCAATGCAAAAACAGGCCAGCAACGGACTCTTTCCACCCAATCCCCCGATCTCGTTCATCTCCAAGGTGTCGGTTCTTCGATAAACGAATTCCGCAAGCAAAAACATCAAAGCCACGGAGAGCCCGTGGGCGCACATCAGCATGACCGCTGATGCCGCCCCGAGGGCGCTGCACGCCCCAATGCCAAGAAAGCAATAACCCATATGCATGATCGAGCCGTAGGAAATCATCGATTTGAAATTGGTTTGAGCCACTGCAACCATCCCCACGAAAAGCACGTTTCCCAAAGCCAGCCACATCAGCCACGGACTCCAGTGAACAGCTGCTTCCGGCAAGAGTGGAACGGCAATCTGCACCAGTCCGTACAAACCGAACTTCTTGAGCACGCCGGCATGAAGCATGGAAACGGGAGCAGGCGCGGCGTCATATCCGCGAGCGGCCCAAGTGTGAAAAGGAAAAAGGGCGACAAGGATGCCGAATCCAAACATGAGCAAGCCGAAGATTTTCCAAGCAGCCGACCCATTGAGCGGAGTTTGACCGATGGCCTCCGAAAGCGAAGGGAAATCGAACTTCGGAGCATCCAAAAATACGTTGAGCGCAATCAAGCCCCCTAACGAAACCAAAGCCCCTAAGGTAAGATATATGGTAAGTTCCAAGGCAATGCCGCTGCGATTCCTTCCACCCCAAATACCGATCATAAGAAAAGTGGGTATCAGGGCGAATTCATGAAAAAGATAGTAGAAGAAAAGATCGACGCTGGCAAACAAGCCCATCAAACCGGCAAGCATCAGGGAAAGCATCGAAAGATAGAGGCGCAATCGTTCGGGATTCGAATGAATGGCCGTAATCCCGGCGCAAAAACCGATCAATCCAGCCATCGCAAACAACGGGGAGGAAATCCCGTTCAATCCGAGATGAAAGGTGATGCCCAGCTTTTGCAAGCCCATGCGATCGTAGAGCACTTCGAAACAATATCCCTCTTGCAGGAGGTCGAATCGCAGAAAAAGAAGGAAGGCCGCCAAACACGGGAATCCGAAAATGAGGTAGCCGACGAATTTGATCTTGCGATCGTCCCTGGGAAAGCCGCAAAGAAAAAGGATCCATCCGAAAAAGGGGGTGACGATAGCGCCCAAGAGAAGAAAGGTATCGAAGGACATCATGTTATTAGCGGCCAAACATGCCGGCAGCGTAGGCAAGAAACCCCAAAGCGCCCAAAACGAACCATAGCGCGTATAGGTGAATCTTTCCCAGATAAAGGGTTTTGAAAAGCATCGATACAAGAGCCGCCAATCCTGCTGATCCCCGAACCATTAATCCGGAAATGAAGAGCAGTTCCATCACTTCGAGAAAACGGGCAAGGGGATCCTGAATCCTCTTGACGTAAAATTCGTAAATCTCATCGAAAAAGAGCTTGGTTCGACAAATTTCGAAAAATCCGGGGAAACGAAGCTCCAAAGAATCCTTGGGCGATGATTGCCCGTATAGCATACGGGCAAGAGACAACCCGACCACCCATGCCGAGGTGCCCAATACGATCATCCAAAGATGATGAGGAAGAACCGATGCCGAAATGAGATCGGGCGAGAGACAGCTTGCCAAACGTTCCGGAAAGAAGGAATGATACCCGCCGAAAAGCGAAAGAATCCCCAAAACGACAAGGGGAAAGGTCATGAAAGAGGAATTCTCTCGAGCTTCTGACGCTTGGCGAGAGCGAGGCTCTCCTTCGAAGGTTAGAAAATAAAGCCTGAACATGTACAGAGAAGTAAGAATCGCTCCCGAGTAAAGAAGCAGGAAAACAGGCGGGTTGAAGTTGTATGCCCAAAGCAGGATGGCGTCCTTGCTGAAATAACCGGAGGTGAAATTGATGCCGGAGATCGCCAGAACCCCGACTAGAAAGGTGTAGGCGGTTACGGGCATGCGTTTGCGCAAGCCGCCGTAATTGAAGACGTCCTGTTCGTGATGACAGGCATGAATGACCGAACCCGAGCCCAGAAACATCAATGCCTTGAAGAAGGCGTGGGTCGTCAAGTGAAACAAAGCCAACCCCGGAGCTCCCAGTCCAAAGGCGGCGGCCATGTAACCGAGCTGAGAAAGGGTGGAATAAGCAAGGATCTTTTTTACGTCTCGCTGCACCAAAGCGCAAAATCCGGCGTACAATCCCATGGCAGCGCCGAGAAGAGCAATCGCCGCCAGCGCCTGTTCGGTGAAAAGAAAGTCAATGCGAACAAGAAGATAAATTCCCGCAGCAACCATTGTCGCCGCGTGGATGAGAGCGGAAACGGGAGTAGGTCCGGCCATTGCGTCCGGAAGCCAGACGTGCAAAGGGAATTGAGCGGATTTGCCCACGAATCCGCACGCCAGAGCAAGACACAGGACGGTTGATGCAAGATCCGGGGAGAAATCCGCCAAATCAGCGAGTTCGTTGAGGTTGACCGTGCCGAAGTTCCAATAGGTCAGGACGATCCCTATTAGAAAACCGAAGTCCCCCACCCGATTGACGATAAAAGCCTTGCGGGAAGCTTGGGAAGCCTCTTCGGTTTCGAAGTAGTGAGCGATCAGCAAGTAAGAGCTGAAACCCACGAGTTCCCAGAAAACGAAGATCATGATCAGATTGTCCGCCAAAGTGATTCCGAGCATTGAAAACATGAAGATCGACAAACCACCGAAGTACCTCGGTCGAGCCGAATCATCAGCCATGTAGCCAAGGCTGAAGACATGAATGAGAAAACCGACGAACGAAACGATAAAGAGCAGCAATCGGGCGGGCCCATCGATCAAGAAACCGAATCGAAGCTCCCATCCTCCTAGGGAAAACCATCGGGTGTTCCAGGTGAAAGACTCTTCGTGCCCGGCAAAGATCAACCAAAGCGAGGCTAGAAGCACTCCACCGGCAGCGCCGACCGAAACCTTGGCGGCCAAATCAGCCTTGTCACGGAGAAACAGAAGGATGATCGCAGCTGAAAGCAACGGAAGAAAAAGAATGCCTAACGTGATCTCAATCATGGGATTCAATTCCTGAGTAGGCAGGCATCATCCGACATCACCGATTTTCTGCCCTTGTACAAAGCCACCAAAAGAGCGAGACCAACCGCAACTTCTGAAGCGGCAACCGTCATGATGAAGAAAACCAAGATGCCTCCGTCCAGGCTGTTGCCCACACGAGAGAAGGCAAGCAACGCGACGTTGATGCCGTTAAGCATGATTTCCAAAGACATCAAGGTGTACAAGAGGTTTCTCCGAACCAGCAATCCCATGAGACCGATCCCTACCAAAAGGAAGGAGAGAATCAAAAAGTGTGTCGGTGTAATCGCATTCATGAATGGATCGTCAAGAATCGCCCTTGTTGGTCTTGGGGGCCTTGCTGATGATGATCACCCCCACCATGGCGGCAAGAAGCATGAATCCGGAAACCTGTAGAGGAAGCATGTATTTGGTCATCAAGCCATAACCGAAGAAGGAAACCTCGGGAGAAAATTCAAGAGTTGGAAAATCGCCAGTTTCCCGAGCATCGCTCGGAGTCGGCCAAGAAGCGGTGTTCGAAGCAGGTGTTCCGCCATCGCCGATCAAGAGGAAAAGAAGAACCGCCACCAGTAAAACGGAAAGCAAAACTCCGATAAATCCTGGTTTCCATTTACTCAGATCGACTTTCGATCCATCCGGACCGACGTCGAGCAACATGATGATGAAGAGAAAAAGCACCATCACGGCGCCTGCGTAAACCAAAACCTGCAAAATCGCCAAAAAGAAGGCTTCCAGCAAAACGAACAAGGCAGCCACTCCGACTAATGAAACGATCATGAACATGGCCCCCGATACGGGATGCCGAGCAAAAACCATGGCCAATGCTCCTCCGCATGCGAGCGTCGCGAAGAAAAGGAAAAGCAAATCGACGAAATTCATCCGTTTGACGAAGACAAGAATTTACAGAAAGGCTTCAATGATTGTTCCCCTCCAGTTCGGCTTGTTTCTTCTTGTCCCATTTGTAATGACGATCGGGCAAGGTTCCGCCCAACTCGTAGAGCTTTTTCTTGTCGTTGACCAGTTCGTCCCGAGAGTAACCCGAAAGGGTGTAGGCGTCCTGAAGAAAGATGGCCTCTTCAGGGCACACTTCCTGACAATAACCGCAGTAAATGCAGCGCAACATGTTGATTTCGAATTCTTGGGGAGCCTTTTCCACATGCTCACGCTCGAACTGATCTTCAGGAACCGCGCCCGGCGTGATTCGAATGGCCTTGGGGGGACAAACGAATTCGCACAATTGACAGGAAACGCATTTCTCCCGGCCGTTGGGATCCTTGACCAAGGTCGGAACTCCTCGATAATTCTTGGGAATGACGGGTTTCTCCTCAGGATATTGAAGGGTGACTTTAGTTTTGAACATATTGGCGAAAGTCGTCTTCAGACCGGTCACGATCTGCGGCAGGTAAGTTCTCTCGGAAAAAGAGAGCGGCTTTCTTTCCAATACTACGGTCTTGGCCATTTTTGAATCAGGGAACGGGGGGGGTGAAACGATCGATTGCAGTAACAATCACCAGGTAAAGAAGGAGGTTTGCCAAAGCCAAAGGCAGGAGTTTGCTCCAACCGATGCTCATGACTTGATCGTAGCGAAAACGGGGCAAAGTCCACCTCACCCAGATAAAGAAGAAAATGAGAGAAGCGGTTTTGAAGAGAAACCACAAGACACCAAGAAAAGTCCCAAGCAGGGAGGCGGGCCATGGATCAGGTAGAAAAGGAAGGAAGTGCCAACCTCCCAGAAAAATCACGGTGAAGATCGCTGACCCGATCACTATGTGGGCATATTCGGCGACAAAGAAAATGCCGAATTTGAAACTGCCGTATTCCGTGTGAAATCCACCCACAAGGTCGGTCTCGGATTCAGGCATGTCAAAAGGCAAGCGATTGGTCTCGGCGAACAAAGCGATGAGGAAGATCAGGGCGGAAATCGGCTGAACCAACAATAACCAAGGCGCATCATGCTGAGAGTTGGCGATAGCCGAAAGACTGAGGCCGGAAAACTGCGATCCGGGTACGCTGACCCAGAGGAAAACCGGCAACAGGGACATTCCCATGGCAAGTTCGTAGGAAATCATTTGAGCGGAGGATCGGATCCCACCGAGAAAGGAATACTTGCTGTTGGAAGACCAACCGGCCAGAGCGATTCCATAAACGCCCAAAGAAGACACCGCAAAGACGAAAAGAATGCCTACCTCCAAATCCGCCAGAGCCAAAGTGGAAACGGAACCATCGGGCCAATGCATTTGACCGAATGGCAAGACCGTCATCGTGGTGAGCGCAGGAACAAGAGCCACGATGGGAGCCAGGTAGTAGTAAAACTTGTTGACGTGACCGGGAACGATCTCCTCCTTGAAGAGAAATTTGAGTCCGTCGGCAAGAGGCTGGAAAATACCCAATTTTCTTAACGCAGGACCAAAGATCGGAAGATGCTCGATGAAGGGAAGGATCGTGCGATTGGGCCCCACCCTTCCCTGCATCCAAGCGCTTACCTTGCGTTCAGCCAATACGGAATACCCCGCCATGGTCATTACAGCCCCCACCATAATCAGGGCAAAGGTCACCTTGATTCCAAGCATCAGCAAGAGGTTCTGTGACATCCAATCCATGATCACGGTTCGGAGGAAAGAGGTTCGAAATGAAGAGCCTGTCTTTCGACGAAGGGAAGGTGACTCCATCGCTCTCCGTTTATTTGAAAAGACTTACCCGCCAGATCGCTGAATTTGATTCCAGCCAAAACCGAATCTCCGTCTTCAGAAATCAGTTCCCACAAAGAACGCAAATCATTCAACGCAAGCGATTCTCCGGAAATCGATTCGAAGATGCTCGAAAGCGTCTTCCATTCGGGACGCAAACCAACGGGCCCGGGAACGGCCGATTCGAACCCTTGAAGGAAAAAGGAACGATTGATGAAGGAACCGGCCTTTTCAAAAACGCTCAGACCGGGAAGAACGACCGCAGCCGAACGACTGGTTCCGTTGTGATGAGCCCCGAGAAAAACCACTGGCGCCTTGGCGAGATTGACTTCGGAAACACCGGCATCGACCAGGTCCTCTCCCATGACCAACAGTCCGTCCAAGTTACCAGCGGCAAGGTCTTCATTGAGGTCCTTGAGATGATCCGAAGGATAAAGATCGAACAAATCTACGGCCAAGGCCCCTCGCAAGTTCGGGGTACGATCAGAAGAAAGAAGAATTCCGTCATCCGCTCCGAAATGACCGCGAAGAAAAACCTTGGCCGACAGACAATCAGCCAATCGCTTGACTAGGAATTGTTCTTCGACGGTTGAACGACAACTCGCCACGACGCCGATTTTCCTTCCGGCAAGAAGTTCCACCGCCTGGGCAATTGCCCCATCCATGGTATGATCCATTCCGTTAACAGAAGGACGCAGGATGCGATTTTCGGATTTGACCGCCTTGTAGAGCTCACGTCCGCTGTCGGTCATCCAAGCGTCGTTTACCCTATCGTTTCTACGGGGCGTAATTCGCTGAACGACTCCTTCTCTGCTTGAAACCAAAGTGTTGCATCCGGCGCTGCTTTCAGTACAGATGCCAGGGGTTTCCTTGAGAAACCACACGCGCATCTTGAAGCGAAAATCCGTGCTGGTCAATGCGCCGACGGGACATAGGTCGACGGTGTTCAACGAGTAATTGTTGGACAATTCCTTTCCGGGAAAACAGGTAAGGGTTGAAAAGCTTCCGCGGTCGACAAAGCCAAGGACGTCATCTTTGGCAACCTCTTGACAAAAACGAATGCACCGCGAGCACAAGATGCAACGTTCGTCATCAAGAGTCACTCTGGGTCCCAATCGAGTTCTCTTGGGTTTGACGTTCTTACGCTCGACGTACCGACTGTAACCGCGACCATAATCGGTCGCGAATTCCTGCAAGCTGCATTCTCCGGCTTGGTCGCAAATCGGGCAATCCAAGGGATGATTGACCAGAAGAAATTCCATGATTCCTTCCCGACACTCGCTTACCAATGGGGATTCGGTCCGGATGTGCATACCAGGAGTGACGGTTGTGGCGCAACCGATGACCGGCTTGGGCACCCAACCGATTTTCGGGCTGCCGTCCTCTTCGAGAATCAATTCACCGGAAGACCTGTCCCTGATCGGCGTACCCATTTCAACCAAGCACATTCGACAATTGCCGGCCACGCTCAGCTTCGGATGATAGCAGTAGTGGGGAACCTCAGAGCCGTGCAGAGCCGCTGCCTCCACCACGTTGATTCCTTCGGGCACTTCGACCTCCGCACCGTTCAAATTTACGGCAATAAGATCAGTAGGTTTGTGTTCCGGGGCAATCATGGCGAGGTCAGATAAGCTGGGGGGATTTTTCGTTTCTGGGCTCAGGTGATGCCGATGACTTTCGGACAAACTCCTCCTTGAACTTGGAAACGAAACTTTGCGTCGGCCAGGCCGCCGCCTCGCCGAAGGCGCATATGGTTCGTCCTTCGATTTGTCTGGCTATGGAAAGGAGCAAGTCGGGATCTTCCGGACGAGCTTCACCCGAACACATGCGTTGGGTGATTTTGCGCATCCACAGGGAACCTTCCCTGCAGGGAGTGCACTGACCGCAGGATTCATGGGCGTAGAAGGCGTTTACGTTGGCCATGGCCTCTACGACGTCCACCGTATCATCCATCACAATGATTCCCCCGGAGCCGGACATGCTACCTGCCGCCATAGGTCCGTCGAAATCCAATGGCACGTCCTCCAATCCCCAGTCATAATCGGTTCCGTCCTTGTGAGTTCCGGTAAAACGCTCGTCCGCTCGGAGGACTTTGGCGGAGGATCCACCTGGAATCACCGCTTTGAGAGACCGTCCGGGACGCAAACCGCCGCAGACCTCGAAAATCATCTGCCCCAAGGTAAGCGCGCCGCATTCGAATTCGTAATATCCGGGCTTCATGACCTGACCGGAAACGCACCAGATGCGGGTTCCGGTATTGTTGGGCTTGCCGATGCGGGCAAAGGCATCTCCCCCCATTTCGATGACGTGCCTGACGTTGCACAGAGTCTCGACGTTATTGACGATCGTCGGGCAATGATAGAGACCGAGAACGGCTGGAAAATAAGGTGGTTTGATGCGGGGATTCGGACGCTTCCCCTCCAGAGATTCGATCAATCCGGTCTCTTCGCCGCAAATGTACGCACCCGCTCCGCGATGAACGACGATGTCGCAACCGTAACCTGACCCAAGCACGTTGTCCCCGCAGTATCCTCGCTCCTTGGCTTCCAGGATGGCCCGATCCAAGATGCGAGCGCCCTCGTGAAATTCGGCCCGGACGTAAATGAATGCTTGCTTGGCCTGAATCGCATATGCGGAAATCATCATTCCCTCGATCAATTGATGAGGGTCCTTGTAGATGATCTGTCTGTCCTTGAAGGTGCCGGGTTCGGATTCGTCGGCATTGCAAATAAGGTAGATCGGCTTGCCCGATTTGCGATCGAGAAACTTCCATTTCATACCTGCTGGAAATCCAGCCCCGCCCCTGCCGCGAACTCCGGACTTGAGAACTTCCTCGCCTACTTCCTCCGGCTTCATGGAAAAGGCTTTTTTCAAGGTTTCGTATCCTCCCTCGCGCAAGTAACACTGAATGCGGTTGGAATAGTTCGGGTCATCCGCATGCCTGAGGATGATTCTTCTTTCGGTCGGAGTGTCCGTTCGGGCGTTCATTTGAATGAGTCCAAAAATGGCTATTTGCTCAACCCGTCTTCGTAACTGATGAACTCATCGGAATCACGAAGTTTTCCTTCGATCAACAATTCCGCAAATCTTTCAGCTCTCTCACCCTCGACGTTTTCGTAGGTCTTTTCATCGAAAATGACCACCGGCCCCTGCCCGCAATCCGCCAGACACTCCATGAATTCAAGCGAATATTCGCCGTCATCGCGCACATGCCCTTCCTTTACCCCCAACATTCTTTCAAAAGTTCGGCAGGTGGCATAAGAACCCCGCAGAGCGCAGGGAAGGGTACGACAAACTCGAACGTGGTTTCTGGCCCAAGGCTTTTCTCTTAGCATCGGATAAAAGGTGACGAGTTCCTTCACGTTGATCGGCTGAAGCTCCAGGCGGCGAGCAATCCACTCGCAAGCCAAATCGCTGATTGCCCCCAATTCATCCTGAACCAAATGAATGACCATGAGGGCGGCGCTTCTTTTTTCCGGGTATTTGGGTATGACCTCGTCAATTTTCGACAGGGTCTCGGACGAAAGTTTCAGTTCCTCGATCATTTTCAACGATCACATTCGCCCATGACGAAATCCAAACTGCCGAGAATTACGGTGATGTCACTGAGCATATGGCCGGGAACCAATTTCTCCAGAATGCTCAGGTTGCAGAAACTGGGGGCCCGAATCTTCAAGCGATAGGGAACCCCCCCACCTTTGGAAACCACGTAGAAACCCAGGGCTCCCTTTGGGTTTTCCGCTTCGAAATAGCATTCCCCGGGAGGAATTCGCGGACCCTCGGTAACAATCATGAAATTTTGAATGAGTTCCTCCATGCTGGTCATGATCTTATCCTTGGGCGGAGCATAAACCTTGCGAGCGTCTTCTGCATACCAAGGACCTTCGGGAAAAGAAGCGATGACCTGCTTGATGATCAGGATGCTTTGCCTGAGTTCCTCAATTCGCACCAAATAGCGATCATAGCAATCACCCTTGGTGCCGATCGGGACGTCGAATTCATACCTTTCATAACCGCTGTAGGGCATGTCCTTGCGCAAATCCAGATCGACTCCGCTGGCTCGAAGGTTCGGACCCGTGATTCCGAAAGCCAAGGCATCTTCCTTGGATATGACTCCAATACCCTCGGTTCGGTCGAGAAAGATGCGATTTCTGGTAAGCAATTTTTCCACTTCGTCTATTGCCTTGGGCAATTCATCGACGAATTTCTCCACTTTCGGCAACCAACCGTCCGGCACGTCACGAGCGACCCCCCCGATGCGTGTGAAACTGGTCGTGAAACGAGCGCCGGTCAGCTCTTCGAACAAACTGTAGAGCTTTTCACGCTCAGTAAAGGTATACATGAAAGGAGTCCAAGCTCCGGCATCCATCCCGAATACGCCCATGCCCAGCAGATGACTTGATATGCGAGCCATCTCGCAAACCAATACTCGAATCGCTTCACAACGTTCGGGAACGCTTATCCCGGCAAGGTTTTCCACCGTGATTGCAAAAGCAACGTTGTTAGCCAAAGGAGCGAGGTAATCCAACCTATCCGTGTAAGGGACGAATTGGTTGTAGGTCATGTTTTCGGCAATCTTTTCGTCGCCCCGATGCAAGTATCCCAAGACCGGTTCGCATTTCGTGATCAGATCGCCATCCAATTCCATCATCAGGCGCAACACGCCATGGGTGGTAGGATGGGAAGGTCCGACGTTAAGAGCCATTTTTTCTCCCTCGGGAAATGCCGATGCCTTGGCCCCGACGTCACCTACCTGCACTTGTCTGATGGTCGCGCTCATGAGGGCTTTTCGAATTGCTCGGTCCAACTTTCGTCCTTCGCTCTGGGTTCATCCTGGCTGATTCTGCCGGATGAAGAGGAGACGAAAGGCCCTCCCATCATGGGGGCAGGCTCGACTGCGGCCCCGGTGACCTCGGCAACGTCCGCAGCCGGCAGGGGCACTTCTATCCCTGCGAGGGGAAATTCCTTGCGCAGAGGGAAATGGGGATAATCATCCCACATCAAGATTCTTTTGAGGTTGGGGTGTCCGGAAAAACAGATTCCGAACATGTCGAAGACTTCCCGTTCATGCCAATTTGCGCCGGGGAAGATGGAGCTGACCGATGGAATTTCTGGAGTGTCATTATCGGGACAATCTACCGAAACACGCAAATACGACTTGTGCACGAGAGAAAAGAAGTGATAGATCACGGAGAACCTGACGTCAGCTTGCGGGCCATGATCTACGGCGGTCAGATCAGACAGCAAATCGAAGGTTTGCTCGTCGCGCATCAACAGACAAAGATCAAGAATGCGAGAAGGGGCGCACGACAAGCTCAGGCAATCATCGTAATGGACTTTCCGAAGGTATTCCCTGTTCTTCAAAAGGGAAGCGATGAAATCATCGTCGATCATGAGCTCGCAGGAGGGGTGCAAGGGCGGCCCGTACCGGTTAGGTTACGAACCGAAGATTCCCTGCCGATCTTGTCTTGCAATTTCATCATGGCGTCGAGCAAGGCTTCGGGCCTGGGAGGGCATCCACTGACATAGACGTCGACCGGTATCACGTTGTCGACTCCTTGCATGACGGCATAAGAACGATACATTCCGCCAGTGGAAGCGCATGCGCCCATGGCTACCACCCACTTGGGATCGCCCATCTGATCGTAAATTCTGCGAACGACTTCGGCCATTTTGTAGGTAACGGTACCGGCCACGATCATGCAATCGGACTGGCGGGGGGAGAAGCGCATCACTTCCATGCCGAATCTTGAGATGTCGTAACGCGAGGCGGCGGCGGCCATGAGCTCGATTGCGCAACAGGCCAAGCCCATGGGCATGGGCCAGACCGAGTGCTTCCTGATCCAATTGATCACGGCATCCGCTCTCGTGACGATGACCTCGCCTTCCACCTTGCTGTTGTATCCGACCTCGTTGGAAATCATTACATCCTTTTTAGGTCTTCCTGAAAATCTGGCAAACCTGAAAACCGAGATTTCACGCAAGTAGCAATCCACCTATCGGTTTCGCGCAGGCGCGAGCTTTTGAACATTGACGACCAAACGGTCAACCTACATAAGAAATTCTGCCCAAAAAGCCGGAGAGGTGACAGAGTGGCCGATTGTGCAGCATTGGAAATGCTGTGTACCGCAAGGTACCGCGGGTTCGAATCCCGCCCTCTCCGCCACTTTGCAAGTATCGCGATCAGGCATTTCGAAGATACACCCTGGCCGAACTCGAAAAAGTAGCTTGAGCTAGGTCCAGAATAGCCGGAGCGACGATCGGTTCGGGTTGCCCTGGGGCATTAGCTTGTCCGGCAACCAATACGGCGACCTTGCCGTACAGATTGGTACTTTCTCCGTCGTTCGGAGAAAACACTTCTCCTTCGCTCAGCCAACGCCGGAGTTGTATTTGACTCCAACCGTTGTAAGGCTCCTTGGCTCCTAAGAAATTTTCCGCAAAACGCATGGATGCGGTTTTCCACAGACTGGAGGAAAGTTCCGGCGATTCCGACATGATCGATTGCATGACCGAACTCGTCAACCAAAGCGCATTCACCGTGGAATCCGCGACCACCGTGGCGGTTCTTGGGACGTCAGCCAATACCGCCATCTCCCCGATCACCGCTCCACGCCCCATGATGTCCACTACGAGATCTCCAATGGAAACCTTGACGCTTCCTCGAGTGATCACGATCAATCCGTCGCCGTCGTCCCCTTGCTTCATGAGGGAGTCCCCTGAATTGTAGACGCGAGACTCCGATGCATCGATAATTTTCCTGATCACCGCATCGTCCATTCCCTTTAACCAAGCCACCTCACGGAGCACTTCCTCGGGTTCCGGCAACCGCAGAGTGAGCGGACTCTCCATGACTTCCTTCATTCGTTGTTCGACCGCAGTGATCATGCGACTCGCCTCGTCGGACTCGATCATGCCCTCGCTCTTGAGTTTCTTGATCGTGGCCCGTTCGTGATTGAGCACCGATCGAATCGCATCCTTCGTTTCAATGCCAACGGTAACCTCGGGATAGTTTTCGTGCATGTTTCGAATGTATTGCAAGCCTCGCAGTCGATTTTGACGAATTTCATCCTTCAGCAGGCGCGCCGTTTTCTGCTGTCTTTGAGCATCTCCGCTTTCATCAAGCTCCTTGACGAGGGAGTCCACCATCTTCGCCATGGCCTGTTGGGCGATTACGAATGCCTTGGCGGCATCGTAGCCAACGGTTATTTTATCGGAAAAATACCTTTTGAGAAAAGGAACGTCCTTCAAGGCTTCGCTGAGTTTGCCGACCATGCAAATATCATCCAAGTAGTTTCTTTGCGTCATGGGAACCGCTCCTTGAAAATCGAGGAATTCGCTGAGGTTGTTGTCAAGTTGAGCCACCGCTCTTGCGGAAAGAAGACCGGAACGAAACTGGGACCAGTAGCTGCTTCTTTCCTTTTCCAGCAAGCGTCGACGAGTTTCCGCTAGCGTGTCCATGGATTCCAGATCGTCCGCAGTCAGGGGATAGGCTTCCGGCTGAGGAAGGAAATTTCGCACCAGGCCCCAATTGGCGCCACTGAGAAAGCGATCGTCCTTGAGCAGATCCATCTCCAGTTCGCATCCACGGGCAATGTTTCCGGATGCATTGGAAAACATGAGCTTCTTGACCGCGGGTAATTCAGTCAACCCAAGTTTGTTGACCAGTAGCTTCACCGTGGTTGCATTGACAAGCAGCGTAAGAAGAACGATTCCGGATATGAGAAAGAGAAACTGATCCCTGACCTTCGATGAGATTCCGACAAGCGATGCTTGCACCACGGCGCCGGAACCTTCCCCGAGAATGACGACGGTTTGCTCACCCGATTGGAGCTGACTTCTGAGCGAAGCGGCTTCATCGGAATTCTTTCGGCCAAGTTCACGATGGGCCGCGGAGGCGCTTTGAGAAACTGAAGTTATCCGGCCACCGACCACATGAATTTCCGCATGAGAAAACGCCGCACCGGAATACAGGTTGGGATCCGGGTTGGAGAGAAGTTGACGAGCCACCTCCTTTTCCACTACGAAGGCGGAAGTGGTTTTTTCCTTGTAGCCGCTTCCGCCATCTTGAATTTCGAATTCATATCGCAGGTGTTCGCTGTAAACGACCAAAGCCAAGGCAAGCCCGATTGCTCCACGCAGGGCGCCCCACCAAACCACCACTGCATCTTTGCCAGGTAGACCATATCCCGCCTTCTTCATCAGCGGATAGAACATTCCCATGTTGATGGCCCGCACCACGTGAATCGCCAGGTAGACCAGAAGAAGGATAAGAAAATCCATGCCGGTTGGATGAGCTTTCTGAGCGATGACCACTCCAACCACGATGAAGATGATGACGTTGGCGGCAAAGGCGGTGAACTCCCAAAACTCGTGCATGAAGTGTTCGACCTCCGGACTGATGCGAGTACGACCGACACCGGCCATGACGATACCCAAGGCAACCAACCCCAAGACGCCGGAAACGTGAAAGAAGTGTTCGCAAACGAAAAACACCGCATAAGCGGTTACCAAAACCACCGTAATCTCAATCAGCGGATCATTGAACACCTTGCGCACCCAGAGGATGGCGAATAGTCCGATGATGACCCCGATCAATCCTCCGGCAGCCCCGATTTTACCGAACCCAAGGGTAGCGTTTCCAATGAAATTCCCGGTTCCCAAGAACTGTTCGGCTCCGGTAACCACACCGATGAGCAGTACGAAGGCCACGATGGCGGTTCCATCATTCAACAAGGACTCTCCTTCGATGAGAGTGCCCAGTTTCTTGCTCGCTCCCAGTTCCTTGAGCAAGGCAACCACCGCAACCGGATCGGTCGCGCTGACCACGGCCCCGAATAACATCGACGCCAAAATGAGGAACGCGCCCGAATCGACGTTCCATTCTTCCAGAACTTGTCCCGGACCTCCGAAAACGGCAACCAGTCCGACAAAGGCAAATCCCGTCATGACAGTCGCGGTCACGATGCCCGGGCCCGCCAAATAGAAGGCGTTGACAAAGGACTTTTTGAAGGTGTGCACGTCCAAGGCGAAGCCAGCTTCGAAAATAAGAATGGGCAGGAACACGTAGAGGATCAGGTGACCGTCTAGGTTTCCTCCCCATGAAATGGCTCCACTGAGGGTGTCGATGAATTTATGCCACAATCCCGCGCCTTGCTCACCGGCGACCTCATGAGAAACTCCGTGACCGCCGTGCGGGCCGTACAAGCGATTCAAAGCCCCCATCCCCAAGCCGATCAAAAGCAAAAGGACCGTAAAGGGCAATGGAATCCGTTGAAGAAAATGCCTGGTGGCGGCTCCTATGGTCAAGGAGACGATGAGAAAGAACAAGCCATAGAGGTATCCGCTGTCACCGGAGGAAGCTAAAACGATAGAGAGGGACGAAGAAGTCATGACGTTCGGTTTACACGGGGTTCAGTTTGCGCGAAAGATTTTGCTTGGAAACGGATTGGAGGGAAGATCGACAGTAGGAAGTTGGGGTTCTAGGTCGGAGGGAGGAACCTCCGCCTCGGCAGGGCTTTCTTCCTCAAGCAGCTTGACACCAGAAGAGCGAACGGGGGAGCGTCCGAGAAGTTCTCCCAATGGATCGGAGGAAAACTCCTGATTCTCTGCGGCAGCGCCTCCACCTGATTCGCCGCCTAGAGGAGAGGAAGCCAATCGATGCGCAGCGCTTGCCTCGCCCCCGTCCGGCAAGGCGACTTCACTCTCGACGATGGGTTGATCGAGAAAAGCCTCCTGAGCGGAGCAAACCTGATCCAGCGATCGTTGCAGGATGGAATTGTTTGAAAATCCGGATAGAAGAAACGAAGAATCGATCAGCGTACGCAGATCGATCAAAGAAACCTCCCCTATGGAGAAGAAGCCATTTGATTTGTTCATCATCATGAGCTCACCGGGAAGAATCCTCCCGGAAGACGATCCATCGATTGATGAAAAGAGAATTTTTCCCAGAATGCCGACGCTCTTCAAGCTTCCGTCGGATTCCAGATTGACCAGGAAAGCCCCTGAGCCGGAGATTCGAACTTGTACGGTCGGAGTCTCCAATAAAAAGCTGTTGTCGATTTTTCGGGAATGTCCGAAAAGGGCTCCTTCTTTAAGATAAAGAGAGGAGGTTCGACATGTGAAAGTCGTTTCCGAGCCAAAACGAAAGCAGAATCCGGGAAGAATGGTTTCTATTCCGCCATCCGGCAGCACCGTTACCTCGGACTCGAATGGAATGAAGCGGGCATTTGCAAGAGGATTGGATTCCCCCTTTTCAGTGAAGTGAATCGCTCCATCTCCGACCGACTTGACCAAAAGATGGGATAGCCTGGCATGCAACAATCCAAGAAAGGAGACAAAGAGTAAAAGTGGGAGCGCTTTTCGAACCATCAACGGAAAGCAAAAGGTAAAAAAAAACCAAGGTCAAACAATCATACCTTAAATCTGAAAGTGGCTGAAGAATCAAAGTAGGGGTCAAACGGCAATTTGGACGCCCCTTCGCAGATAGGCAGGCACGTCCAAGTCCTCTCCCTCGTAGAGATTTTGATCAGGCAGGTCATCGAAAATACCCCGCTGGTTGCGATCTTCCATAAAGGGAAAAGTGTTTTGATCACGAGCCTTGTCTTTCGATTTTACCGTTTTGAAACCTTGGGAATCAGCCTCCTGCTTGCCGGTTTTCAACAGCTTCGATTTATGGGATTGCTTCGAACCCGAGTCGATTTCGAGAACCTGTTGACTTACCGGCGCCACGTCGGCCTTGAGAGGTGAAGCATCCAACGCAGTCACACCAAGTACGGTTACGGTTACTTGGTCGGCCATGTTCTCATCGACGTGAGCGCCAAAGACAACGTCCGAGCCCGCTTTAAACGCATCCCTGATTTCCTTTGATGCGGATTGCAATTCCGACATTCGCATTCCGGGGCCGCCTTGAATGAAAATCAGCAAGACGTCGGCAGCCTTTGAAACGTCGGGCATATGGAGCATCGGACAGACCATGAGGTCCCGCAAAGCGGCCCTGAGCCCATCCTTGTCCGAACCTCTGCCAAAGCCAAAAAGGGTCCTTCCGCTTCTGCGGGAAAAGGCTTTCTTCAAGTGGCTGAAATCGACGTCAATCATCCCCTTGCGGAAGATCAGGTTGCAAATCGCAGAAATTCCTCTGCTGACGTTGCGTCCGGCCTCGGCGAAACACTCGAGCGCAGTGGCATCCTGACCACCTATTTGCAACAAGGAATCATTCGGCAGAGGAACCACGGCATTGGCATGCTTTCTCAATTCATCCAAGCATTCCAGAGCCTGAGCATGACGAGCTTTTTCCCAACTGAACGGGAGCGGGACGAATGCAAACACCATCGCCCCTCGTTCGCGAGCCAAACGGGCGATCACAGGACCCGCGCCCCCGCCTACTCCTCCACCCAGTCCAGCCAACAGGAAAACCAGATCGACGCCCTCAAGCTTTTGTCGAACCAAGTCTTTTTCCTCCTCGATCAGACGACGACCGAGCACGACGTCTCCACCGGTTCCCATGCCTCTGGTGAATCTCCGACCGAAAGCCATTTTCTCGGAAGCAATCGAATCGGACAAAGCCTTTACGTCGACGTCGACGACCAAGTTGTCGACCATTTGAAAATTATCCAACCGCAATCCGTCAACCAATGACGCCCCTGCTCCCCCTACTCCGATGACTTTTGCCCGAATGCCTGAGGTTTCCAAATCGACTGCGAATGCCGAAGAAGTATCGAGGAAGTTTTGTTGGCTCATTTGCGTTGCTTGGTTTTCTCAGTTTAGTTTGATGGCAGACTCATACCGAAAAATCCGCCTATTTTGCTTATCAGGCCACCGCTTTGGTTGGCGCTGGGTTCTCCCGGCAATCCGTGATCTTCCAAACCGTAGTGCAAAAGGCCGAGAACCGTGGCATTTTCGTGGTTCGCCAACTCATTGCCAATTCCGGAGGGGAAAGTTGCCTTGCGAACCGGAACGCCCAAAACCATGGAGGCCACGTTTTCGATGCCCGGCAGGCGGGAAGCCCCACCGGTCAGGAGAACTCCGGCGCCCAGCGCATCCGAACTCAATAATCCCCCCATTTCCTTGGAAATGATTTCGAACAATTCGACGACTCGAACGTGCACCACGTCGACGAGCGATTTCTTCGACACCGCCCGATCGCCGATGGTCTTGTTCCCAATTATCCAAATATCCTCGTCCTTGTCGCTGGGATCCGCCAGCGCCTTGCCGTACTCGATTTTGAGCTTTTCCGCATATGGTTCGAGAACCCTCAATCCCATTGCCAGATCACCGGTCACGTGATCGCCACCGACCGGAATCACCCCGGTGTAAGCAACGCTCCCCTTGCGATAAAGAACAAGATCGGTGACACCAGCGCCGAGATCAATCACTAGAACACCCGCTCTTCTCAAATCGGGTCCGGCTACGATCGTCGAGGAAGCGATGGAAGAAAGAATCAAATCATCGACTTCCAAGCCGTAATTGTAGGCAACGTCCAAGTTCATGCGGATGGCTGATTCGGAGCCCTCTATCGACCAGTAGGCCAACTCGACTTTGCTTCCAATCATCCCGACCGGATCCTCTACGGGGCGTCCATCAAGCAGGATGGGCTTGCGAACGTGGGTGACGTAAGACCTTCCGGGCTTGGGCTCCCTTCGCTTGGCGTCCTCAGCGGCCCGCTGCAGGTCGGCCTGCGTTACCCTGCCGTCCGCAGAGACAACGTTTGCTCCCCCCCTCAGAACGGACCCGCTCAAGTGTGAACCGGTTTGGGCTAGGTAAATGGAGTCAACGGTCGTTCCGGACATCTTTTCGGCTTCTTCAATCGCCGCATGGACGCTGGCTGCGACTTTACGAAAATCCACGATCTCACCTTTTCTCATGCCTTCGTTGGGCCTCGTCGCCATTCCGACGATCCCCAAAGACCTGTCTTGTCCAACCTCTCCGATCAACACTTTGGATGCTGACGTCCCGATTTCCACCGCACCGATTATCTTGCTCATGACTTAAAAACTATACTTTTCTGAAACGAACTCACCTCTGCCTTTCTCATTCCTTAAATACGGGCAAAAACGGACCGACCATGGGACAGGTCGATCGAGCGAATGAATTTTGAACGAGCGAATTGCGGTTCATCCAACAAATAGCGAAGCCTTTTCAATTGTGAGGAATAATCGCCCGGAGAAAAACGAACTTTCCCTATTCTGCCCGCTTCAACCAGTACGTGGGCTCCGGGATCGCTCTGATCCGGCCTCTCAAAGGAGATGATTTTCCAATCCCTGTAAATTTCAGGATACTCTCGACGAGCCAATTCAATGAGCGGAAATACAAAGGGAATCCCCTCCAACGGAACGTACCCGACGGATTCGGTTGATTTTCTAATTTTCTGCGAATCGATTCTCAAGGAAGGTAAACTCAGCAATTGCCCAGAAGAGTACCCCTCGCCTTGGTAAAGATGGCCGTCGCAAGATACGAGCCAATCGACGCATTGGGAACTCGAGTTTCTCATCCTGAGAACTAAAATGGGATCCCTTTCGCGGATTTGAACTTTCAAGGTGGCGGGAAATTCCCTCGAAACGACGCATTCGATGATTTGCTCCTCGCCCATCAATTCCCTTTGAATTTCTTCAATGTTCATATCGAGCAAATTCCTTTGCCTGATTGGGCCAAGCCAATTTCTGATCCATCTTTGCGTAAGGACTCCGTCAGTGGAAAAACTCACCTCTGCGACCGGCGGGTGAAAATCGTTCATAAACCCTTTCGAATCAGCGCTTTCCAATTCCGATGGTGAGAAAAAGTAAAATGCGGAAACCATAGAGGAAGCGACGCAAGCCACGCCCAAGGCAAGTATAGACGAACGAAATGCTCTTTTTCTGAGCGCGGACTTAGCTCCGTGTTTTCGAGAAGACTTGGGTGAAAGAGCCCTCCATGAGGAAGGCATCGTAAGATCGTTTTTCTTGGATTTGCTCATTTTTCAGGCGGCATGACAGTTGGTATGACGGGTTCCTTTTTCCAGAAAACGAGCAATGGCAGGGCTAACCAGCTTGCGACAAAGCAAATTGAAATCATATCCTGCGACCAATGCGCTCTTGGGAAGAAGACTGGTTGAGGTCAGTCCCGGCAAGGTGTTGATTTCCAGAAAATGAACGTTCCCGTCTTCACACAGAATGAAGTCGACGCGAGCGAAATCCCTGCATCCGCAAGCTTCGAAGGCCAGAAGAGCCCGACTTTTCACTTCGTACTCGATCTCCGATTCAAGTACTGCGGGATACCGGTATTCGGTGCTCCCGGGAGAATACTTGCTGTGAAAATCATAGACTCCGCCAACCGGTATGACTTCGACAATTCCAAGAGGGTGATCGCCGAGCAGACCAACGGTGATCTCTCTGCCGAAAATTCTTTTTTCGATCAGCCATTTGCCGGTTGGCAGTTTTAGAAGAGCCCTTTGGAGCTCGCTGACGCCGGAAGTGATGAACAGGGATACGCTGCTGCCTTGATCAACCGGCTTGATCACCAAATCGGCGCCCAGTCGATCGATGACCTCGTCCACCTTGCAGTCCCTGGGGTCGTTGAAGGAAATACCCGGACATACGCGTACTCCGGCTCCGGAAACAACCTGTTTTGCCTCATCCTTGCGCATGCACAACCTGCTGGCCTCCTCTTGGCTTCCGGCAAATTCCAAGCCCGCCTCGCAAAGCAAGGCTTGCAGTTCCCCATCCTCCCCGAATTCTCCATGGATGATGGGAAACACGACCTGATTTACGGCAGACAAGTCCGCAGGCAATCGATTTTCGACCAAATCGATCAAGCGAACCGAGAATTGCAAGGAGAGGGAATCAGCCAGGCACCGACCGGATGCAAGCGACACTTCCCTCTCCGGACCGGCGCCTCCGGACAAGATAACTATTTCGGGACTTTCTGCCCTATCATTCATTGCCATGGAGCCTGTCATGAAAGATATCGATTCCACGACTCGCCTAGCAAATTCACTTCTGGTTCAAGCAAAAGCCCGTGAGAGTCCTTCACTCTCTCCCTGACTCGACGAATCAGTTGTATGACTTCGCTCGCCTTGGCGCCGCCTTTGTTGAGAATGAAATTCCCGTGCAAATCGGAAACCACCGCTCCACCGACGTGCTCGCCCTTCAGTCCGGCCTGATCGATCAACCAACCCGCGGAAACCTCGGGCGGGTTGCGAAAAACGCATCCGGAGCTGGCCTGCCTTGGCTGGGATTTGCTTCTTTTGCGGAACATTTCGTCAATTACCTTGCGAATTTCCGTGTGCGTTCCCAGACCCTGAGCTCTAAGTTTGGCCCTCAGAGCGATACCGTCATAGGCTTCTCTGCAAAATCGATAACCGACTTCCAGCTCGCAACCTGGAATTTCCATTATTCTACCATCAGGCATAAGAAAACTCACCCACTCCACCAAATCGAAGATTTCCCAGCCCATGGCTCCTGCATTCATGCGCAAGGCGCCTCCAAGCGTCCCCGGTATTCCTTCCAAAAATTCGAATCCAACCATTCCCCTCTTGCAGGCGAATTTGCATATGTCATTGAGCTTGGCTCCTGACCCGACGATCAGCGTATCTTCGGTTCTTGGCTCAATCGAATCCCAAAACGCCCCCCGCAGACGAATGATCAGACCGCGGTACCCGTGATCGGGAACGATGAGGTTCGAACCCCTTCCGATCATTGAACGAGGCAGTCCGAAAAGTTGGCAAGCATCCACCAAGGTTTTCAATTCCTCCTTGTTGACTGGTTCCGCATACCATTTCGCGGAACCACCGACACCCATGGTAGTCATGGATCCAATCGGATGGTTTTCCAAAAACACAGTCGATTCGGATAATCGAGGCCGGGCATAATGACCGAACGCGTCCGCCTCCGTTCCGTCGGCGCAATGAAGGCTGGCGAATGCATGAGCCCACTTGGTAAGGTTACCGGCCCCGACGAACAAGACCTGATCGGGCGCCCCAGCCTGAGACCGCATTCCGATGGCTTGCGACAAAGAATGAAAATCCTCGAAGACGCCGGTCGACTCGCGCAAACGCGGGGGCAAGGAACCCAGCAGGTTCTCGACGGCCCCACCTGCTTCATAGGGTTCGAAAGCCCCATAAGTAGGCATGAGCATCAGTTCATCGGCCCGCGAAAGTTCTTCCGCAAAAGCGGGTGCCAAGGCCCGAGTTCGTGAAAATCGATGAGGTTGAAAAACCACTTTCATCGCCCGCTCCGGAAACACTTTTCTGCGCATTTCCAAAAAGGCTGCTATTTCAGTGGGATGATGCGCGTAATCTTCCACGATGGCGCGACTCTCGTCTTCGAAAAGAACTTCCTGCCTCCTTTCCATTCCCGGAAAAAGAGAGAAGTCCACCTCGTCGAAGGACAAACCCATGGCCTCCCCGACCGCCTCCACCGCTCGGTGATTCGCCTCGTTGAAATCGGCAGGCGTTTTCGTCCCCCGGAAAAAGGAAACCTCGCAGTACTTTTTCAGGCAAAGAGAACCTTTCACGGAAAGGGACTTTTCCAAAATGACTCTTTTTGAAGTTCTGGAAAAAAGATCGGAGAAGGCGCGAACCAATCCATCGTGGTCTTCATACCTGTCCACGTGATCCCAATCGCAGTTCAATGCCAAGGTGATCCAAGGACGAAAACCTTCGATCGTTCCGTCGCTCTCGTCAATTTCCATGACCACCCATGGGGATTTGACGAAGGAGCCGGAAGGTTCGGCCGCGCTGCGAAAGGAGGCTCCGACCATGTATGAAAAAGGAAAACCAATCTGTTTGAGGGCCCAAATCAATTTTCCGGTCACGCTGGATTTTCCATGACTGCCCACGACTGCAATCAGTCGTTTCCTCGATATCAATTCAGCAACAAAATCACCACGGCGATAGATGGGGACTCCCAGAGCGGACAATCCCCTGATCATGTCCCCATCAGGGGGAACAGCGGACGAGCGCACGATGCAATCGGGTTTTTTAATGGGACAAGGCTCATCCAAAACGTGGGCTCCGACGCTTTCGAGCTTGCTTCGCATCGGCTCGCCAAGGGTGTCGTCATAAGCCTCCACTCTTACTCCTGCGCCTCGCAGATAAAGAGCAAGGGGAAACATGCCCATGCCGCCGGCTCCCAAGAGCAGGGTTCTCCGCGGTGTTCTCATGCGCACGCCTCCATGAAGTTGCGGCTTCGGCCTCCGGATGCCGAATTCTTAAGGAAAGCCAAGCACAGTTGCGCCAGCAAGGGAGCGACGTCTCCGTGATCCAAAGCGAAAAGATTTCTCCTTAAAATGGCTCGGAATTCTTCGTTGAACATAACCTCTCTCACTTCTTCCAACAGTCGTGCGGGCAATTGCGACTCCGGACAAACGACCCCCCCTCCCCTCGCTTCCAAATAGGTGGCATTGGCCATTTGATGATCATCGGACGCATAGGGGTAAGGGACAAGAATGGAAGGTACGCGACAGCGAATGATTTCCGCAATTGATCCTGCCCCTGCCCTGGAAACAACCAGATTGGCCGCTGAAAGCACCACCTCCATTTGATCACTGAAGGTGACGAACCTACTGGTGACCAAGTCTCCGCTTTTGCTTTCCAATTGGACCACTCCTGAACTTTCCTTGCCCAAGCCGGTCAGGCAGTAGACCGAAATCCCGTCTTCAGCCAGCATCTCCAGGTTTTGCTTTACCCATGCATTCAAGGAGGCGGCTCCTTGGCTGCCGCCAAGAACAACCAAAAGTCTTTCGCTCATGGATATTCCAAGCCGTTTTCTGGCCCGCTCCATCGGAAGTCTTTTGAAATCGGATCTCAAAGGATATCCGACGGGCACCACCTTCTCGATGGAAACGCCTGGCAAGCTCACACCTTCCGGCAGGTAAATCCTGTCCGCGCGACTTGCCAGGAAGCGCACGGATTTCCCTACCGCTCGATTCGCTTCGTGCAAATGAAAGGGCACTCTGGAAATACCGGCGGCAATTGCCGGACCCAAGGTGGAAAACCCCCCGAAACCCACGACTAAATCGGCATCGATTCGTCTGAAAATGGACCTGGATCGAACTATGGAGTGAACCAATCCTTTGACAAAACGCAACCAACCAAGAAAAGACCTTTGAAGAGGAGCTCCGGGAATGGGAACGAAGGTCAGTTTGGGATATTTTGCGCAGAGGCGCAGATCCACCTCCTTTTGACTGATCAGCAACCAGGTCGCGCAGCCTTTTTCATCCAAGCTTTGCGCCAAAGCGATTCCCGGGGTCAGATGACCGCCAGTTCCTCCGCAAGCAATGACGACGTTCTTCATAATTCTCTCGCTTGGATGGGATGGGGTTGATCCCTCCTGCGCAAGACGTTGATGAGAATGCCGACGAATACGAAGGTAACCACCAAATTCGAACCTCCGTAGCTGATGAACGGCAAGGACATTCCCTTGGTGGGCAGACAGCCGGTAACCACACCTATGTTGATGATGGATTGCAAACTGATGAAGAGCAGGGATCCCATCGCCAGAAGGTATTCGTAGGGACGAGAAACGTGCCTGATCCGCCAAGCAACGGATGAAAACAGAAGGATGAAGGCCAGCAGAATCAACATCGTCCATATCAGGCCCAACTCCTCTCCGATGACCGGAAAGATAAAATCGGTGTGAGCTTCGGGAAGAAAATGCATCTGCTGGCGCCCCATTCCCAAACCGACTCCTTCAATCCCTCCGACGCCGAAAGCAAGCATACCCTGCCACAATTGGTAGGCGCTGTCATTTGCGTTTGCCTCGACGTCAAGAAAGGAAGTGACTCTCCTTATGCGCACGGGATCGAAATATACCATCAGGGAAAAAATCGTCACGGCCAGGCTTGCCACGGGAAGCAGCCATTTCAGCCCAACCCCGGATTGAAACATCAAAAGAGCGCCCACGGCGCCACAAAGGAAACAAGTTCCGAAATCGGGCTGAAGAATGATCAATCCACAAACTATGCCTAGGCAGCAGGACGGTTTCAAAAACCCGTGCAAGAAGGTTTCCCTTACTCTTTGCGCGGAAGCGAAATAATGAGCCATAAAAAGAACTAGTCCGATTTTGGAGAATTCCGATGGTTGAATTCGCAACGGTCCAAGACCGATCCAGCGCTGAGCCCCATTCACCTTTATTCCCAGACCTGGTACGAGTGTCATCGTCAAAGCAAGGATGCAAAGCAGAAAAATCCATGACGTACGATTTCGCAACCAATCCAAATCGACCACCGATGCATAGAAAGCCAAGCATAAGGAAACGAGCAACCAAATGACTTGCTTGGAAAGCAAGTCTTGCGCTCCTCGTACGGCTCCGGCGCTGAAAAGCATGACCAGACCGATCGTCGTCAGGCTGATTGCGGCGACGATGAGATAGGCTCCCACCCAATGAGAGGATTTAGATAAGGAATTTCCTACTGCCAATCCAATCTCCCCTTTCTACCACACCCTATGCAAACCATTGCTCTTGCCTTGATCAAGGGGCGTCCACTACCGGACGCTCCGCAGAGGAAGGTTCATTGAAAAAATCCTGCAAACTTCCTGATTCATCCGAAGTTGAAGCCGGTTTCAACTGCTCTCCTACGGATTTTTGCTCAGGAATCAGGGGAGAATTCTCTCTTCCCTGCGAAACGAGCAGAGGTTGTCCGATGCGAATCAGCCCAGGATTCGTCAACCCGTTCCAGTCCATTATTTGCTGAACGGACACACCATAGATGGAAGCTATTCTGGAAAGGTTTTCCCCCTTGCCAACGATATGCGTACTGGCCCCCGGGGGAACCAAGGGGGATGAACCGGCGGAAAGCGCAGGTTGTACCGAAGCGTCGACTTCCGGAAGAGCGAGCACCTGCCCGGGGCGAATGACCGAAGACATGGTCATGCCGTTGGCAACCAGAAGACTGGACAAGAGGGTCCCGTGCGCTCGCGCGATGCCTGACAGAGTGTCGCCTTTCCTGACGACGTAGGTTGCTCCCGAAGTTTGGTTGTCGGATGGCGAAGCTTGTTCCAATGAGGGAACGGAAAGGGGTGATGGTTGATTCGGTTGGGAGGGAATCATGATCTCTTGTCCGATTGACAACCTGGCTGACTTTTCGATGTTTGGATTGGCGTCGAGCAGAGTGGTCAGAGAAACGCCTTTCTTTCGGGCTATTCCCCAAAGCGTATCACCCCTTACCACCTTGTAGATCGACAAGTCAGGGGGAAGGAGGGACAAAGCGTTGTCGGAGGGAACGATCACCTTTCCTGGCGCTGGAGCGATTGACGCCTGTTCCTTTGGATCAGGGCGAATACCATCATCCGTAAAGGAGGGACGCGTGGGGGATTGAAAATCCTCCTTTGGGACGACCTTGCCGGTATCAGGCTCCGTCTCGAGGGCTCCTTGATTGAACGAATGGACGGAGGCCGAATCCTCCTTCGTCTCACCGTTTGGATTCTCAGTTGCGGATCCTGTCGTGGTTTGACAGCTGGGCTGAAACATCACCAAAAGAATGACTCCTACGTGCAAGGACAAAACAATACCGAAAACTTTAGATAACTTCATAATAACTACCTCTCTGAATTAAAACTTCTGGATGCTTGCATTGGTACTCTGTTGCGTTGTTCTCATCAAATCCAAAACGATTCTTTGAAAAGAAATACCTCTCTCCTCATAATTGCGGTAGGCGTCAAAACTTGAAAAACCAGGACTGAACAAGACCTCATTTCGATGCTTGCATTCGAGAAAGGCCTTCCTCACGGCATCCTTCAAACTGTTGCACAGAATGGCTTTTACTCCTCGCTTGCGAAAAGAATCGATTAAATTCGGACCGCTTTCGCCGATTAAAAAAGCTTTTTCAACGAAAGGCTCGAGACAGGATGCGAATTCGCTTTCATTCTGGCCCTTGCTGCGTCCCCCTCCTATCCAAAAGAGTTTTTGAGAAAAGGACTTGCAGGCAGAAACGACCGAAGCGAGGTTCGTCGACTTGGAATCGTTCCAGAAAACCGCTTGATCGCATTCTGCGACCTTGCTCAATCGATGCGGTTGCGGAGAGTAGCTTTTCAAAATTTCGAAAGCTTGCTCTGCAGCCAGTCCCGATTCTTCGAACCACGCCAATGCAAAAGCCAAGTTTTCCAGTTGAGGATGCTTTTTCAAAAATTCCGGCAAGTACGCAGGCAAAGACTGCTCTCCAAGCGGCTCCACGATCTTCGTCTCCACCGGCAATTCAAACCGCAATCGTTTTGCCGCTTCAACTACGCTGACGCCTATCCAAACCTTCGATGAATCGGTGCATGAATGAACCAATTTTAGTTTTGACTGAAAATATTCACGTTCCGTACCGTGGAAATCAAGGTGGTCATCGGCAAAATTGGTCCACAACACCGCGTCTGGTTTAAGATGCCTCATGAAGGCCGTCTGGAAGGAACTCATTTCGAGAAAAACGGTTGATCCGGGAGTTTCATTTTCGAATACCGCTTCACTGATAGGTCTGCCCAAATTTCCCAAAGCCAGCGAGCGAATGCCTGATTCGACGGCCAGGTGATGGAGAATGGTGGTCAGACTGGTCTTTCCGTTGGTACCGGTGATCGCAACGAGATGATCATGTTCGGAAAACAGGGCGCCGAGATCAACTTCGCCGATGATTCTCTTTCCCGCAATTCGTCCTCGCTCAAGCCAAGGATGTTCCGGATGAAATCCAGGGCTGCATACGACGAGCGAACATTGCTTCGCCGCCTCCAGGGTAAATTCGGATTGATTTTGATCGAAGGTACGAAAGGGTATGCCCATTTTGGACAAAAGGCCGGAAGCGGCTCTTCCGCTGATACCTTCACCGAGAATGGCGACCGGTCCATTTTCGATTTCCCATTCGACCTTCATGAATTCATCTCAGTTTCAAAGTTGCCAGGCCCAACAGGGCGAAAAGCAAGGACAGAATCCAAAATCGGATGACCACTTTCGTCTCCTTCCATCCGGAAAGTTCGAAATGATGATGAATCGGAGACATTTTGAACACGCGTTTCCCTCGAGCCTTGAAGGATGCGACCTGAATGATCACCGATCCGGCCTCCATAACGAATATCCCCCCCACGATAATCAAGGTGAGGGGCTGATGGATCATCAGGGCGATTATGCCCACCATGCCACCGATTGCCAAAGAACCCGTATCTCCCATGAAAACTTCCGCCGGATGCGCGTTGAACCATAGGAATGCGAGGCTTCCTCCCAACAAAGCGCTGCAAACGATCGTCAGTTCGCCGGCGCCGGGCACCCAACTGACCTTGAGGTACTCCGCAATGACGAAGTGTCCCGATGCATAAGACATGATTCCATAGGTCAGAGCGACGGTAACGGTGCATCCAATGGCCAGCCCGTCCAAACCGTCGGTAAGGTTGATGGCGTTGCTTGAACCGCAAAGCGTGACCAGAAAGAAGATAAACAACAAGTAAAGAGGCAGCACCGGTACGTGCGATTCTTCCGAGTAGCTCACGAAAGGCATCCAAAACTCTCTCATCTTCGCGACGCTGTTCAAATCGAAGCCTGCGGTACCGGAAAGAGAAGAAGCGAAGGGGCCGAACAAAAGAAAGAATGCCATGGCGGTCGTAAGCAACTGACCAAGCAATTTCATTCGACCGGACAAGCCTTTGCTGTTTCGCTTCGAGACCTTGAGGTAGTCGTCTGCAAACCCCAGACAGGTCAGCATGAAGTAAACGACCATTGAGGTAACCACGTATACGTTCGGCTCCGCCCATAGGACTACGCTCGATGAGACGGTCAGGAAAATCAAGATGCCCCCCATGGTGGGAGTTCGAGCTTTCGAAAGGTGCAAGTCGGCGAGATCTCCGACTTCCTGTTTGCTTCGAAAAGCTTGTTTTGCGCCTATCGTACGCAAATAAGCAATGATCCGCGGACCAATCACGAAACCCAGAACCAAAGCTGTCAATCCTGCTCCGATTGCCCGAACGGAAATGAATTGAAACAATCGGAGAGGCCCGAACCATCCTTCGTAAAATTGAAGCCAACTCAACATGCCGCATGAATCGTTTCCTCGACCGATTCCGTGGCCCAAGACGGAACAAGGCTTTCCAGGTTGTAGGATCGACTCCCCTTGAAGAGAATCGCTCCTTCGAATTCTTCGATCATGGAAGTTGCATCGGCGGTCTTTTCAAAGCACTCAATTTGAGCCATTCCACCACCTGATCGCAGAATTCCCGGAACCATGCCCGCAGCGTCATTTCCTACCAAAACCACCCGATCTTGGGATTCCAACCTTATTTTCTCTCCAACTTTTTCATGAAGGCTTGCCCCATTGCTTCCCAGTTCGTCCATTCCTCCGAGAACGTAAAGCTTAGGCCGTGAACGGAATTCCCTGGTAAAGAAATCCATGGTGTCGACCATGGAAAGAGGGTTTGCATTGTAACAGTCGAGAAAGTAGTCGTTCCCCCGGCCGGAAAGGCGAGAACCTCTCAGACCGAAGGAACGATATTGGGGTAGGCGTTCGCAAATTTCTTCATCGGCAAGACCGATTTTCCAAGCCAGGAGAAAAGCCAAGGCAAGGTTTCTCGCCATGCCTTTGGAGACGTTGGAGATCGCTGCTTCGATCGGAGAAAGCCCGTGACGCCATATGGTCAGTCTCGATTTCCCGCCCGAGTAATCCTTCAAAGGAGAAACCTGGTAGTGAGCGAAACGATGGGAGCAGTTGTTTTGCTTTGGCGGGCCCTCGCAAAGAACCAGACAGTCCCTGCCCGAATTAAACTCCCTCTTGATGGATTCGTAGGCGAGGCAATCTTCCGGAAAGACAGCCATGGGATTTCTGCGAGAGCCTGTCCACAGTCTCGACTTTTCCGCCGCTATCTCCTCTACGCTGCCAAGTCCCTCAAGATGAGCCTCTCCTATGCTGGTTATTACGACAAATTCCGCATCGATGAGTTTCGACAAATCAAGCATTTCGCCTGTTTGACTGATGCCTGCTTCGATTACTGCCCGTTCATGAACCGATGGGTCGATTCTGCACAGGGTCAATGGTATGCCCAAATGATTGTTCAGGTTGCCTTCGGTACACAGCGAATTCTTGAGAACGACTTTCAGGATTTCCTTGGTGGAGGTTTTACCGCAACTTCCGGTAATCGCGATCATGGATCCACCAAAGGTACGACGATGCCCTTGGGCTATTCTTTGCATCCCGCGCAAGGTGTCGGAAACAACCAGTTGCGGACATTGGAGATCGTCGATCCGATGATCGACCATTGCCCCTGCGGCCCCTTTTCTCCAAGCATCGGCAATAAAGTCATGACCGTCACGTTCCGCCCTCAAGGCAACGAAAAGTTCGTTCTCATTTATTTTTCTCGAATCGATGCAAAGACCCTCCGGATGCGATCTGGGAGAACCGAACCATTGACCTTCACTCCAACTGCATAGAGCGTCTGGATTCAAGCAGGGCATTATTCAAAGCCTATCTTCGCATCCAACAGTTCCCTGGCAACCAAACGGTCGTCGAAGGGAATCGCCGTATATTGGACCTCTTGAAATGCCTCATGTCCTTTTCCAGCTATGAGGATGCAATCATCTTCCTCAGCTGAATCCAGAGCCAAACCGATCGCCCTTCTTCTATCCTCGACAAACCTTACCTCCGAATCGCGACACACTCCCTTCCTCATGTCAGTGAAAATGCTTTCTATGCTCTCTGATCTCGGGTTATCGGAGGTAGCCCAAATCTGATCCGCTCCCGCGCAGGCTACGCGTGTCATCTCGAGCCTTTTTCCCTTGTCCCTGTCTCCACCGCATCCAAACACCACCCTCAATTTTCCCTTGGTACATTCTCGTAACATTTCCAACGCATTGCGCAAGGCATCCGGCGTATGAGCGTAATCGACCAAAACGCGGTACGGCTGCCCCCTTTCAATGTTTTCCATTCTTCCACTAACGCCCGTGAAGCCATTCAGCTTGCGCACGCAATCCGCAACACATCCGCCGGTGGCATGCACAATCGCAAAAGCCGCCAGTGCGTTCATCACGTTGTATCTGCCGATCAAGGGGCTGCTGATCAAGGAATTGATCGATGGGCCTTCCATGATGAACTGCGATCCATGCGCATCCAAGGAAACTTGCGTCGCCCGAAACTGATTTCCTTCGCCAAAGCCAAAGGTCAACGGCTGAACGCGCGGATGCAATTCAGACAACAACCTCTTTCCGTAAGGACAGTCGCCGTTGACGATGGCGACCTTGGGCAATTTTCCGTTTTCGCCGTTGAAGATTCTTCTCTTCACCTTGTAGTAATCCTCCATGGTCCCATGATAATCCAAATGGTCCCTGGTCAAATTCAGGAAAACCGCCAACTCCATGTTCAAACCATGCACTCGCGACTGGTCGATGCCATGGGAGCTTACTTCCATCACGGCGCTCGAACACCCTCCGGCCAACATGCTTCTCAACATGGCATACAAATCCGGCGCTTCGGGGGTCGTCTTATAGGATGGCAAAACCCGATCGCCCAAATTGTATTGAACGGTCCCTATCAACCCGACCGGCCTCCCTGGTTTTTCCAAAAGATGACGAGCAAGTGTGCTCACGGTTGTTTTTCCGTTCGTTCCCGTAATTCCGATCAGACCGATCGAGTCGTCGGGCATGTTGTAAAAACGACGCGAGAACTGCGCAAGGGCGACTCGCGCATTCTCCACCTTCAAACGCGACACACCTGCGGGAAGTTCCAAATCATTCGATTCCGAAACGACCAGGTTCGCCCCACGATCAAGCGCCTCCTCCAAGAACTCGTTTCCGTTTCTTCGCATGCCGGGAATCGCGAAAAAAGCGGATCCAGGAACCACCCTTCTGCTATCCGAACATATGGAGTTGATGCTTGGATCGGGATTACCCTCGAGGTCCAGCCCTCCCTCCATCCAAAATTCGTTGATCCTTCTCCCGAAAGATACGCGTTCCGAGACTTTTGCCAAGTTGTTCACTTCCTCCAATATTTCATTCATGTCATTCGTCCTGTGCTTAAAAGCTCTTCTCCCGCTGATTCTTCAGGCGCAGATAACTCACTCCCTTGTCTTCAGGCTTGATATCCATGTAACCGACCAGCCTTGATGCGATTCTCTTGAAGGATGGACCAGCGACGCTCCCACCATAGCCAAGCCTTCCCTTGGTCATCTTCGGCTCGTCCACTACAATGGTAATTACGGCCTTGGGGTCGTCTGCAGGCAAAAAACCAACGAAGGAAGCAACATGGTGCTTGTTCGAATACTTTCCCTCGATGATTTTTTGAGTGGTTCCCGTCTTGCCGGCTACCTCATAACCCTCAATAGCGGCTTTTCCTGCGGTTCCATCTGCATGAACCACGGATACGAGCATTTCAGTAAGCGTCGATGAAGCAACTGGTTCCAAGACCCTGCGCAAGGGTTGGGGAGAGAAGGGCACGACGGTTTTGCCTGTATGATCGAACACTCTCCTGATCAACGATGGACGCATCAAGATACCATCATTTGCGACTGCGCTCATTGCCATGTGAATCTGTATGGGCGTAACAGCCACGGCATGCCCCATAGGCAATCGCGTGATGGTCAAACCGTCCCAGTTTTCAGGCAAGTGCAAGGTTCCCTTGCGTTCGCCCGTCAACCCCATTCCAGTTGCTTCTCCAAAGCCAAACGCCCTGCAGTATTCGTACAATCTCTCCGAACCCAAGCGAATGCCCAACTGGGCCGCCCCTCGGTTACTTGATTTTTGAACTACCTCCCTAAGGGTGATTTTACCCAATGGATGATGATCTCTCGGCAACTTCAGGGTCTTGCGTCCAACCTCATAGGTTGACAAGGAACAATCGACCATCGCATCCGGACCTGCCAAACCCTCATTTAGAACACCTCCAACCGGTACGATCTTGAAAGTTGATCCTGGCTCATACAAGTCGGTCAGACAACGATTTCTTTGAGCCTCCATCGAGTAGTCGCCGTACCTGTTCGGATCAAAGTCCGGAGCATTCGCCAATGCCAGTATTTCTCCGGTTCGAGGCTCGCTGACGATAACGGAAGCGCTCAATGGATTGTACTCATCCATGATTACGCGAAGTTCGGACTCGATCGAATCCTGAATGATTCGATCAATCGTCAATTCCACGTTCAATCCATCTTTCGAAGCAAACTCCATCGATCGAAACTGGGGCATTTCTCTTCTTCTTCCGTCTTTTTCGCTCACTCTCCATCCGTCCTGCCCGCGCAAGTAATAATCAGCCAACAACTCGACTCCCATGCATGGGTTCCCTTCCTTGTTCACATATCCCAGCACGTGGGAAGCAAGATTTTGACTTGGGTAAAGACGCGAATACTTACGATTGCCGTAAATACCCTTAAGCCCCAGATTCATGATCTTTCGATAAGTGGATTCATCTACCTCGTCCTTTAATTTCACCCATCTGACCTTGTCTAATGATTTATCGGCATCTTCACTTTGACGAAATTTTCTTTCCAATGCGTCTACAAGCGTCTCCAACCTTATCTGAAGAAGAGATGCCAATTCCCTGTACTTGTTAAATTCCGATCGATCGACGGAATGCGGATCCAAACCTACTTCGACAACCGAGCGAGTGGTCGCCAACAAGCATCCCTTTCTATCAACGAGATCACCTCTTCGCGAAAGTTCGGGGGTAAAATTCCTGCGAGTGTTTTGGGCTAATTCCGAATACCGGTCGGATTGCAAGACCTGAAGATGGACCAATCTGCCGCCTAAGGAACAATAAGCGAAAAGAATGGATAGGAAAACAAAGTAAAACCGAAAGGGAGAGATAAAGACGCTTTTCATCCTACCGATTGGATGCAAGCTCCTCCCTGACCGATGAATCAGCGAAATCATGGCGCTTTTGCCGACTCAATTCGAATTCATTCTTGGTTACGTAAATCGTTCTGTTCGCATTTGGTATTGATAACCTGCCGGATACCATGCCGGCCAGAGCGGAAGGCCTCATCAATCTCGACTTCCGTCCTCTCAATTCATGGAGTTCACGGGCCACCATTTCTCTCTGATCTTCCAATTTTGCGCAGTTACCCGCGGTTGCGGAAATCTCCATTCGCAACCATACGATGGAGATAGCTCCGCAGCCGAACAACGAAACTCCCAGAACGACTGTCATCCACCACATCCGATTCATCGATTCTAGATTTCAGGTTGTTTTAATTTTTTGAGGTATCGCAACCGAGCGGATCGACTGCGAGGATTGGAAAGTACCTCCTCCTTACTGGGGAAAATCGCTTTTGATCCGTTCAATTCGGCATAAACCGCACGATCCTGTTGAGCTTTTCCATCATATTTGCTCTCGGGCCTTCCGCACATTTTCCTCATGAACCTCTTGACGATTCTATCCTCGAGCGAATGGAAGGAAATGACCGCCAGAACCCCCCCCTGCTTCAAAGCGCGAAAGGCTTTCGGCAAAGCCACTGCCAGGGCTTCCAGCTCTCCGTTTATGGCAATGCGAATTCCCTGAAAGGTTTTTGTCGCCGGGTGTATTCTTTGTCGGGGGTTCCTACCTCCCACTGCCACGCCAACCAATTCCGCCGCACTAAGGGTTCGGGCGAGAACACCCGTTCCCCGTGCGGAGATAATTGCATCCACCACCCTGCGCCATCTTCTTTCTTCTCCATATTCCCTTACCGCCCTTACCAGACTTTCATAAGAGGCGGTTTCGAGGAAATCTTCAGCGCTTTGCCCGACACGGGGGTTCAACCTCATGTCTATCGGCGCATCCAATCGGAAGGAAAAACCTTTCTCAGGCGTCATCAGCTGAAAGGATGAAATACCCAGATCCATGATGATTCCATCGAAGGAACCAGGTCCTGAAAACTTGTCCATATCCGCAAAGGACCCATCGTAAAAACGAAAACGTTCACCGAATTCGGTTGTGAATTCACTCGAGCGCAGCACTGCATCCGGATCGCAATCCATCGCAACCAGATGGTTTCGCGAATTCGCCTGCAAAATTTCCCTACTGTGACCGCCACCCCCGAACGTCAGGTCGGCATAGGTTCCTTCGACGCTTGGATCGAGACAAGCCAAGCACTCTTCCAGCAAGACGGGAACGTGCCTCACAGCCGATGGCGAGCAGACGAACTCAACGGCGCCACAATACATCCCTACCTCCGCAATGAACCACACCCTTCAAAAGAGAGGCGTGAGGGAGGAGGCCGAACAAGCCAACCAATCCCCTTCTTGAGGCGACCACCCTAAAAGTCACCCAAAACCGGCGGCCAATGTTCATAACCCCAACTCCCTCATCGCATCGAAAACGTTCCTCTCGTCGGTCGTTGAACGCGACCCGTAACGATCCACGGACCAAATTGCAAAAGCCGAAAAGTTTCCCACCAAGACTGCCTTCTTTGAAATTCCCGCATGCTGGAGCAACTTGGCGCTTAGGTTGATTCGCCCTTGCTTGTCGCAACCGAAGGAGTCCGCTTTGGAAAAGAGCTCCATCAGCAACGACTGCACTCGAGCATCGCTCAAACTTGCATTCGACACTTTTTCCTCCAGACGAGCAACCATTCGCGGTGGATAAACGGTGAGGTATCCGCTTGGGTTGGGTAAAGCCAAATAGGTGTTGTCTCCTCCTGAAATCCTCCATTTCGAGGGTATGGTGATGCGCCCCTTGTTGTCCAAAGCATGTTCGAATTCGCCCACGAAGAACGTTGTCGTTTCGCTTGCCATCGCCCAAGAACATTTACCTATTTAGAACCATTTTTATCCATTTCTTGCCACTTTAACCCACTATGGTCAAGTTTTTTTCCTTCTTTTTTTATTTTTTCCACTTTTGGAATTAGGAAATTGTAAAGACGCGCAGGATTCCCACTCTGTTAAGGTTTTCATGAGCAAGAGAATGCGAGCAGATGAATTGCTGGTCAGAATGGGACTATGCGAAAGTCGTTCCCGAGCCCAAACCTCGATCCTTGCGGGTCAAGTCTGGCTGGGTACCGAGCGCATCGTAAAATCCAGTCAATTAATCGAGCCTGAAGCGCCCCTGCGTCTGGAAACCCCGCTTCGTTACGTCGGTCGCGGAGGGTTGAAGATCGAACACTTTTTCAATCACGCAAGGTGGCAGGTCGATGGATTGCATGCGCTCGACATAGGGGCATCCACAGGAGGTTTCACCGATTTTCTTCTCCAAAGGGGAGTTTCCAGCTCTACTTGCGTAGACGTAGGGCATGGGCAATTGCATTACAAGCTTCGCGCCGATCCCAGAGTCACCAACCTTGAAAAACTAAATGCCAGAAAGTTGTCAGCGCAACAATTGCCGCGTTCCTTTTATCAGTTGGTAGTGATGGACCTGTCCTTCATTTCCTTGCGCAAGGTTTTGCAATCGGCATGGAATTTCCTCGCTCCAGGAGGAAAATTGGCGGCATTGGTCAAACCGCAATTCGAGTGCCTTCGAGAGGAAGCGGATAGAGGCAAGGGCATTATCGTCGACCCAAAGATTCATGATCGAGTGCTCGAAGAAATCAAACAATTCGCTTTCCTTCATCTTGAAAAGTCCGTTTTGATCGCAGAAACGCCCTCCCAACCTAGAGGAAACGATGGGAATCAGGAATTTTTTTTGGGATGGAAAAAGGAGGAAGACGACCCGAAAGAACCGGAATGATCTCCAGTTCCGAGAACAAAACTTGGTTTTTCCTGCGATCGGATGCTTCCTTCGATCGGGCTTTTCGGAGAAGTTGGAACCTCCCCCGATCCGGGAGCTGATCAGCGTTTTGCCGGTTGCATCCGAATCAAGTCGGAAATCAAATCGCTTCTGGCAAGGCCAGACCTCCTGTCGGATAGGCTTGCTTCATAGTCCTCGCTTGTTTGGGCATCGGCCGAATTGCCGCGGATGAGGTACGCCTTGTCCAATTTCCCGAAAGTGATTAGGTCCGAGCTTTTTTCCAACTCGAACCATTCACCGTCCACTGGTTGTGCTTTCGCCTTTTCAAGAAGAGGGGAAACCGCAAGGCGCTCTTCTCTCAAGTTTTGCAAATCCAAGCGATAACCAGAAAGCTTGCTCTGAAGGGATGCGACAACGGCATTGCCGGTTTTATTGGAATCCGCCGCAGAAATTTGCTTTTCCAGATCGCCGATCTTGGATTGAAGGGTACGTTGCCTGCCGTCAAGAGACTGCCTGAACCAGAAAGGATTTTTGGCTAGAAAACGGAACCTTTTTCCAATTGACCGAGGATTGTTCCTTTTGCTTCGGAGATCCTCGAGGAAGGCGGCCGATCGCTCGGTAAAATCCTTGGCCGATTCTGCGGCAAGATACTCTTCGCAAATCGAGGCGTAGGAGAGAGATTCGAAATTTGCGGGTTTGGCCTCGGACTTCGCATCCAGAACAAAAACGACGTATCCGTCCTTGCACTTGCGAATCGATCGCGTGAAAAAAAGTCGCGAATCAAGGTCTGAAACTTCCTGCAATGGCTCCTTGCCCGTTCTTCTTTCGCTGGTACGCGCTTCAAGACCCAAAATCCTTGCCTGCAAAGCCATTTCCTCAGGGGAAAAGGAAATTCTTCTCAACTCGGCGCCGCTCCCATCGAGGTACTCCTTGAGTTGAGCGGATTCTCGAACCTTGGATAGATCCTTCGTCGATACGGTCAACTGATCGGTCAATCGATTCAGTCCGTCCAAAACTTCCAGGGCTCGATCCCGAGCCTGAAGTTCGGAATCGCTTTGGGCATCTTTCCTGTCCTGCTCGAGGATTCTCCGGGCAACTTCATCCTTCGCTTCTTCGAAAGTCGTTTCCGTGGTCAAGTTTCCATCCTTCTTCTCAAAATCGGATCGGTTTCTCTCGAAGAATGAACGCAATCGGGCTTCGGGAGCGGGAGCAGGTTCTGCGTAAAAATCCGCTTTTCGGAAAATCAGGGCGGTGGCAATCGTACGCGGGGATTCGGAAAAGGCATCCAAGTCTCGGTTTTCCTCATGGAAGATCTTCAGTCGATCGATGATCCAATCCTTGATTGCCAGAGACGTGGAATTCGTCTCGAACTTAGGGTGCTTTGCCGGCAAATCGCTGGGGAAGGTCTCCAAGACAAGGGTGTTGTTTCGATCGAAAGAGACAAGCAGATCAGGAGCGATTTCTGCAAAGACGTTCTTGAGGTTGTCGGCAAAGGCTTCGATCGACTCACCCAAGTGGACCCTCCCGGCGGAAGCGTTGGCATCGTTCAAGCGTTTGGTAAAGGTAATGCTCTTGTCGAAGGAACCATACCGAAAGGTAATGGAATCAGTGTCCTTCGGAATCGATGAAATGAAGACCTCACCCATCTTGAGGTTGGTTTCGGGTAAATCCTCGCGACGCAGTGAAGCCGCTTCTCCATCCCAAGCGAACCCGTCCTCATGAGGGAGCACCCTGACTTCGCTCGGCAAAGAAAACCCGACGCAAGAATAGGTTTCATCGACCTGCTCTACCCGGAAGGAAGAATAGAGAACTGCCTCCATGTCCTGAGCCGACATCCCGTATCGACTGCCTACAAGGGATAAAATTCTGGAGCGATTCTGCTCCAGAATCAATGAAGGATCCAAGCTCCCGAGATAATCCGTGAAATGCTCGTTGAGCCGAGGGTTGTTGATTTCAGTCGGCATGAGCCCCCATGAGGAGGCTTGAGAATCCAGGGCAACCTTTGCTTCGACAACCGACTGAATGAAAGCGGGAGAATAAGAATTCGATCGAGCAATCTCCCGGGCCTTGAATTTGGAGGGAAATCCGGGCCATGCCTGCATGTATCCAAACATTCTTTGCAAAGCGGATTGATCCACTTCCTCCGGATTCGAACGCAATGCCGCTTGCAACCGATTTTGCATATCGAGAAGGTAGGCGTTGTTTGCATCTTCAAGGGAACTTTCGATTGGAGTAACCACGGAACCGAGGCTTCCGCCCGCCCGATTGGTCAGATCGAGCATCCTTCGATCCTCGGGGTTGTTCCAGTCGTAACCGAAAAACTCTTTTCTTTCCGCTTGGGATTCGAGCAGGTCGAAGACGGAGGAACCTTGCGAAAGGTACAGCACGAAGGAGACGATGACGAGGGCCAGCAAGAGAACAAATACGAATTTTCCCTTCTTGGAGATGAAGTTTTGCAAGGCGGTGATCATAAAATAGCTCGATGAACGAAAGAAAAGTACAGCATGATGGTCTTCGGAGAAGCTAAGTCAAATCTTTGCAAAAAACTTTGCCAATGGCATGCAATCATTTCGCCCGCAGAATCGGTTGATCGGCAAAGATCAATGAACTCATCCAGCTTTGACGCTTGGATCCGTCATCTTTGAGAAACGGGCGAAAAATCACCAATTTTTCCAACACAAGGGATTGGGAGTGCGTTTTCGACCAACTTAGAAAATACTTGAAGGTTTCTCCTCCCGAATCTCCCTGTTGGTCCAGGTTACTCTCCGTGGGAAATTTGACGGTGACGGTAATTCGATCACCGAGGCGCTGCCAATCCCCCAGCCAAGCTTCGTTCATTCCGTCTCTGGAAACACGGGCCTCTCCGAGGGCATCGAATTCCATGTCGATGGCAAAAGCCGCCTTTCTTGAACGACCGAGATTCCTCATCAGCAAAAGGGACGATCCATCGTCGTTAAACAATCCTTTCTTGGTTTGCAGGGCGTGACGGGCCCCCCTTTTTATGAGGAAGAACTCATTTGGGCTCTTTTCGTCCATAAAAAGAATGACTCTTTCTCCGTCACCCAAGGTCCACTCCCCTTCCCTGACGACCAATCCCTCCTTCGGGTGAATGACGGAAAGCCTGGCCAGGGATTTGGAGGGCAGGTGGGAAAGCTCCAGTTCCACCCTGCATTCCTTGCCGTCGTCCATTAGAAAACCTTCGAAGAACTCGTATTCCCAATCCATGATTTTCCCGGAATATGCGCCGGAAGGATCCTCACCTCCGCAGGAAGTGAGTAAGATCGTGACCAAGCAATAGGAAGCAATTCCGAGACAACTGATTTTGCACTCCCTACGCATCGTTGGATAATCTTGATCCGGCGATCGATTAAATCAACCTTTTCCCTCGCTCGAGCCCTCGAAGGACTTCAAGTTGCGATGGTAAAGATAGCTCGCGAAAAGAAAGCCGATTCCAAGGAAGAGAGTCCAACTGACCCCGCCATGGTCGGTTCTTGAGAACGATAATTCGGCCGGAGTGATCTTGCCTTGGCTTCTGCGGATCCTTACCTCGGGAAACAAATGGGCCACACCTCCCTCTTTTCGGGCAGGAAGGTAAGTTTGATTGCCGCCGATTCTTTTCACCAGCAAAAGTCTTTGCTCGCTTTGGTCGAACCTAAGGTAATCCTCCCAAACCACGTAATCATCCGGAGAAGTCGCCCCTTTGCCTATGAATTGCCATAGTTTCTTCCCCTGTTGGTTCTCTTCCGACTTCTTGAACTTGCGAAAATTCAGCTTGAAGATCCGACCTGATCTTTCCCACTCTCCGACCACGTCCTGACCACCCGATCCCTCGTCGTCATATTCGGCGGGCAAGATTCCCCAAGCCTTCCCGGAAATCAAGCCAAAGCCAAGTTGATACTTGTCCAAGACCCCTTCCATGGAATATTCGACCCATGGAGTCGGGTAAAAAAACAGGTAAACTCGAGAGAGTAGATAAAAGGACAGAAACAAAGCCCCGACCAATCCGGTCATCTTCTTTCGAAAAGAAAGAGAGGAGGTTTTTTGAGCTCGCATCCATTCAAGTTCTCTTTGCTTTCGAATTTCATCCAAACCCGGCCCGTTGGATTCCATCGACTCGTCCAAAGCGATTCCGAACTGCGACAATTCGGCAACCCCAGGCATGGCCTTCATCGAATGGGCAATGGTCGGGAAGGAGGAGGACAAGGACTGGTTCGACCATTTCTCCCAGGCCGACCATCTTTCTCTGCTCAAAGAACTGGCTTCGATTACCCATTGAACCAACTTGCCCAAACCGTAAAGATCCCAAGTCTCATCGACGCAATCAAAAGCGCCGACCCCCGAAGGCCTGAATTCCAAGCTTTTTGATTGAGATTCCTGAAATTGCAGGCTTTGAGAGTAAAAACCGTTATCTTCGTTGTCAGCGTTCTCTCCCAACGGCTCGTAGCAAGTCAGTTTGTACAAGCCGAATTCGGTAGCCCAGGCGGAAAACAAACCGTCATTGCCCTCTTTCAACAAAACGTTGGTCGGCTTCAAGTTTCCGTGAATCACTCCCATTTTGTGAGCTCTCTCCAAGCCGCAGTGCAGATCGGTCATGATCGAGAGCAATTCATCGGGCCCTATGTTGTCGGCAGAAAAACGCATCCAGTCCTCGAGAGTTCGCAAGTCAATCTCATGGGTGGATTCCTCTTCCTTCGAAGCAAGGCAAACCGGCTTTCCCTCCAGCCAGTCGTAGGAGATCCAATGCTTCCATTTGGTGACTCCGTTTTCCGCCATGGGCCAAACCCCTCTACCTTGAAGTTGCTCGAGAGCCTGAGCCTCCTGAACGAAGTATTCCCCAAAACCCTTTCTTTCCGAAATATCCCTGTGAATCAACTTGAGGAAACTGCGTTTCGAGCTATGATTTCCTTTTCCCTCCTCCGTCTGGTAACTCTGTCCGCAAGAACCTTCCCTTATCCATTGAAGGATACGTTGAGACCCAATGCGAGTACCTTGAGACAACACGGCGAATCAAAAAATCAAAGGCTGCGGGATCATCCCCATTTTAATTTTTTTCTCAAGACCTTGAAAGGGGAATGGCCGAGGGTTTCGAGCAAAGGAAAGGTTTTGTCGGAGACGAAAATTTCTATGGGAAACAAAGGAACTTGCGTGAACGCTTCCCGACCGTCTGCCGAAACCAATGGATTCGCTTCCTGCTCCGCCGCTTCCACCCGCAAGGAGATGCCGGCAGGAAAGACCAAGGGTCTACTGGTAAGGGTATGTGCGCAAATCGGCGTCATCAGCATGACCTCGGCTTCAGGATGAGCAATAGGTCCACCTGCAGCCAAATTGTATGCCGTTGATCCGGTGGGACTGGAAAAAACGATGCCGTCTGATGCGTAGTCGGCCACTCTTTCGCTTCCGCAAAATACCGAGAACCTTCCGATTCTGCCAATGGTTCCGCTCTTGACCACCACGTCATTGAGAGCCAACTTCGCCTGTCCTCCTTCTTCTCGAAAACCAAGGAGGCTGCGGCGGGCCACTCTGCGCTCTCCTTGAATCAACTCGCGAAGCGAACGCTCAAGATCTTCAGGCGAAAGGGTGGCCAGAAAACCGAGTTTGCCCAACCCGACACCCGCAACAGGCACGGAATGAACAACGGCTTCTTCCAGCAACCCTAGCAAGGTTCCGTCTCCCCCGACGCAAAAACAAGCGTCCATTCCTTTGAGAAACCCCTTCGGACAAGGAAACTCTTCGGTAATACTGACTTCGGTTCCGAGCGAATTGCAGATTTGACTGAGCCTCCGCGTCGCTTCAATGGCCCCATCCTTGGAGGAATTGGAGATGATCGCGACTTTCTGCAAGGAATTCATACTACTTTATCTTCATCAAGCTAAGCGCTGAAGGCCATTCGGTCAAGCGACCGAAACCCAAGAGGCCTCTTGGATCCAGTTCTTTGGTTCCTCCGAGAGTTCAAAGCGGGCTTGCTCGGGAAAGCGTTTGCGAAACCATTTTCTTTGCTTGGAAACGAGTTTTCGGGTGGAGGAAATGATCGACGCGACCAATTCCTCGACCTCCATTCCTCCGTCGAGGTATTCAAGCGCTTCCCTGTATCCCACCGATTGGGCCAAACTGGGATGATTTTCCAACCCTCTTTCTCGAGCCAAGCGTGTTTCCTCGATCAGCCCACGTTCGATCATTCTGCGAGTTCTTGAATTGATCCTTTCTTCCAAATCCCCATTCTTGCGATCCAACCACAGCAGCTTCTTGGATGCATCGGCATAAGGAGGGGGCAAGGCACGGAAGACCCTTTCCTGTTCCACCAAGGATTTTCCGCTCTGCCAAGACCTTTCCAACGCACGGGACAGGCGAATCGGATTTTGAACGTCCAGCGAGCCTAGCCCCTGCGGATTCAACTTTTGCAATTCTTTCAATACACTCTTCAGCCCTTCCCTTTCGAGCAACTTCCTTACCTTATCGCGAATCTTTGGGGACACCACGGTTTCATCGAAGATCGGGTTTAGGAATCCTTCGAGAAAAAATCCGCTTCCACCAACGACAATGACGCGCTTGCCCTTGTCAAAGATTTCCTCGAGAACGCCTCGGGCGTACGCATGAAACTTGGCCACGTCGAACACTTCATGCGGATCGGCAAGATCGAGACCATGATGGGGAACGAGAGCCCTCTCGGTCAGATCGGGTTTTGCCGACCCTACGTCCAGTCCCCGATAAAAGGAAACCGAATCGCAGGAAAGAATTTCAGCCCCATGGGCAAGAGCCCATTTCACGGCCAGCTCGCTTTTTCCTGCAGCGGTGATTCCTCCTAAGATCCACAGTTCCTTCATTGGGATGAAAAAGCAGCTTGAACATGCAAAGGCGCCTCACCCCATGGACAGCCCGCCAACCAGTTCGGCAGCTCTTTTTTTCAAGCTACCGAGCATCTCTTTTTCGGAACCCAGGTTGCTTGAAATGCAATTGACCAAGGCGCTGCCAACAACCACGCCATCCGCCACTTCCGCAACCTGACGAACTTGAGAGGGAGAGGAAATCCCGAAACCTACCACCACCGGCAGATCGGTACATCGTCGAATGGCCTCCACTCGCCCGGCCAAGTCACTGGCCAGATCGCTTCTTTCTCCGGTTACTCCTTCTCGCGAAACGTAGTAAACGAATCCGCTGGCCTGCGAAGTGATTCGAGGAATGCGAGAGTCCGGCGTCGTCGGAGCGATGATGAACACGTTCTTCATCTGATGACGCCTGCATGAATCGACCAGTTCGGTCGCCTCTTCGGGAGGGAGATCCAAGGTAAGCAACCCATCCGCGCCCGCCTCCTTTGAGCGAAGCACGTATTGCTCCACTCCCTGCGAGAAAATCAAATTGTAGTAGGTGTAAAACACAATGGGAATTTCGGAGAAGGCTCGAATCTCTCGAACCAATCGAAAGACGTCCTCCTGCCTGCATCCAGATTCCAACGCACGCTGGGCAGCGAGTTGATTGGTCAACCCGTCGGCCAACGGATCGGAAAAGGGGACGCCCAATTCCAACAAATCCACTCCTTGTTCGATGAGGGCTTTGCAGGCGGCCAGTGACTGATCGAAGTCAGGATCGCATGCGCAGAGGTAAGCAACGAACGCCGATCGCTTCTTCTGTTTGCAATCGTAGAAAAGTTTCGCGATCCGGTCGGAATTTTTCATAGAAGATATATGATGAATCATTTCTCATACCTCATTGACTGGCAAATGAAAACCGGTCCGCAAGTTTCATGATTTGTTTCTATCGTCTGGCATTTCCCTTTCTTGCTCTGCTTCTGTGTCCCTATTACCTGATTCGCATGTTCAAGCGCGGAGGTTACTGCTTCAAACTGCATTTCAGGATCGGCTTGATTCCTCGTCTGCAGAAAAAATCACCGGAAAGAAAGAGGATCTGGATTCAAGCGGTCAGCGTCGGCGAACTTTCTTCCATTTCCAAGCTCTTGGATTCTTTGATCAGCGATCCGAAGATCGAAGTCGTTCTAACCGGAACAACCAGCACCGCTCTAACCTTGTCGGAACAAAGATATCAAGGAAAAGTTCTGGAAAATGGCCCCTTCCCCATCGACTGGTGGCCTTTTTCCGTTATGGCATGGAATACCATTAGGCCCGACCTTGTCGTAACCGTCGACAGCGAACTGTGGCCGGAGCATTTTCATCAGGGAAGAATCAGAGGTATCCCATCCCTGATCCTTAACGGAAGGTTGTCCGACCGTACTTTCCAAAGGCTTCGGGCCTATCCAATTTTTCGACGACTTCTTTTGCCCGAGGGGATTGAGGTGCTTGCCACGTCGGAAAGACAAAAGTCTCGCTGGATTGAGCTTGGCATTGAGGAACGCAAGGTGCAAGCCGCAGGCAACCTGAAGGTTGACGTCACTCTCCCCCGTAGGGCCGATCAAGCCGAAAAAAGCAAAATAAGGACTCAATTCGGCTTCGACCAATCATCTCTTTTGATAGCGGGCATCTCGACTTGGCCCGGGGAAGACGAATTGCTGGTGGAAGTCCTCTTGGAACTGCTGGAAAGAGGGGTTCAAGCTCGCTTGCTTTTGATTCCAAGGCACGTCGAGAGGCGAAGACAAATCAGGTCATTGCTTGAACGGAAAAAGTTGTCGCACCACCTGCGTTCGGAGGGCTTGGAGGCTCCGCTCGGCAACCTCGTTTATCTCGCCGACACCACCGGCGAACTTCCCGCTTTGATTCAGGCGACCGATCTCGCCTTGTTGGGCAAGACGATCGCCCCTAACAAAGGAGGGCAAAATCCGATCGAACCGGTATCCGAAGGAATACCTCTTGTTCTCGGACCAAACTACCAGAATTTCGGCGAAACTTGCGCAGACCTTCTCCGTAACGATGCCATTCTTGTGACTGAAACAGCCGATCAGGCCAAGAGAGAGTTGATTTTATTGGCCGAGAGCGAAAACCTGAGAAAAACGCTTCGTCAAAACGCCTTGCATTGGATCGAATCACAAGGCTCTCCAACGGAAAAATGCCTGCAGAAAGTGTACGAATCTCTGAAGGTTCCGCGAAATTAACCTTTTTCCTTTTCCTCTTTGAAGTTGTGATTGCCCGAGCTTGTTGATACTGAGTCTCAATATCAATAATTATGAACACCAATTCCTCTTTGCATAGATTTCTTTCTCTGACAAGCCTGCTGCTGATTTCGCTGTCATGCATTTCATGCTCTCCGCCCAAGGAAGATTCGTCCTTGGGCGCTGATTCATCGGGCCTGTCCCTTGACAAATTGTTGGTTGCGTTGAAGGCGAACAAAAACCCGGAAACGATGCTTGCAGAAAAAATCGCGTTGGAATCCTACCTCGGCAAGAAGCTGAACCGACCGGTAGAGGTTTTGATTCCGACCGATTCATCAGTGGTTGTGGAATCTTTTCGCAACGGTACGCTCGACCTGGGATACCTTAGCTCGACCGACGCCGCCCGCAACCTGGATCAGAACACCGCATCGATTCTCCTGATTCATCTCAAGAACGGCAAGCCGAACTATCAAAGCGTCTGGCTGAGCCTGAAGGAAAAAACCTATCAATCCATCGCCGACCTCGAAGGCAAGCCCGTTGCCTTTGCCAGCCGATCGAGCACTTCCGGATACCTCGTTCCCGTTTGGGACCTTGCCCGGCGTGGATTCGCGGGACCCGAGAAATCGCTCAACGATTTCTTTTCGCAAACCGTTTACGGAACAGGTTACGTCTCCGCCGTGGAAAAAGTTCTCAGCGGCGAAGTGGAAGCTGCCGCGGTCAGCGACTACGTTTACAAAGGTGACGACAAGTACCTTTCCGCAGAACAGAAATCGAGGTTGCGCATCGTTCAGGAACAAGGCCCCGTTCCCTCTCACACCCTTTGCGCCCGAGCCACGCTCTCCAAAGCCGACTTGTCCATCCTCCGCGACGCCCTGCTTTCCCTGAACCTGGAGAATCCCGATCTGAGGGATCAGGTCTTCAATGGAGAATTGGTTGAAGTGGACGAACTTGCGCACCTTCGCGTAACTCGAGAAGCGCTTGAAGTGCAAAAAACCTTGAAACAATAAGTGTTCGCCTCCTTGGACTTCGCTCGCAAATCCAGTTGATTCCACTTCATGATGGAGGCGGAAAGCAAATTGTTGAGAACCGAAAAGCTGGGCCTGAAATTAGGCAAAAGGTGGCTCTTTCGTTCGCTCGACCTTTCGGTTCCCCCTGGTTGCTTTGTCGCTGTCACCGGTCCTTCCGGAGTTGGAAAGACCAGCCTTCTTCGTTTACTGGCCGGGGATCTTCCGCCTGACGAAGGATTCATGAGCTTTCCAGAGAACAAGAAGTTCGGGATTTCCACTATCTTTCAAGACCTGCTGCTGGCCAACGGAGCCAGCGTCTTGACCAACGCCCTTTCGGGCTGTCTTGGTCGCCACTCCGACCTGTCCACTCTCTTTGGATTTCCCCATTCGGAAAAAGAGGCCTGTCTTGTCATGCTGGAGGCCTTCGGGCTGTCGAACAAGTCCCGACAATGGGCCTCCATTCTCTCTCGAGGAGAAAGACAGAGACTGGCCATCTGCCGCACGTTGCTTGCCGGACCCACTCTGCTGCTTGCAGACGAGCCGGTCGCAAGCCTAGATCCGGAATGGGGCAACCGCAGTCTGGAGTTCATCAAATCAACCCAGCTCGAGATGGGAGGCAGCGCCCTTTGTTCCTTGCACGATGAAGCGCAGGTGCAGCGTTTCGCGGATTATGCGCTTCGATTGCATCCCGAAAGCCCGGAAGCATGGGTATGGGAAAAAATCTCCTCAGAGAAAAAGCAATGAAAACTCTGGTTCCATGGCACAGCCGCTTTGATTTGATGGGAATCACCTTTCTCCTCTTTTTGGCCGGAGCCATCGGCTCTCTTCCTTCCATAGAAGGCTCGGGAAGAAACCTTGACTACTTGGGCAACCTCGCTCGCTTCGCCGAGCAGTTCTTCCCCCCGGACTGGTCTATCCTCGGCCAAACACTCGACGGTTTGATGGAAACGATTCAAATCGCCCTCGTCTCCACCTTTCTTGCCATCGCCTTATCCTTTGTCATCTCGCTTGGAGCTTCTCGAAACGTCTCTCCACCTTGGGTCCTTTGGCCCACTCGCATGGCGCTCAACGTCATTCGCACCATACCCAGCTTGCTTTGGGCCTTGCTTTGCGTGGTTCTTGTGGGATCGAATTCTCTGGCCGGAGTGATCGCTCTCACCTTTTACAGCACCGGTTACCTGGCGAAATTCTTCAGCGAAACCTTCGAATCCACCGATCCGAGCGCTCAAAAGGCCCTCAAATCACTGGGAGCGGGTCCGGTGCAAGCCTTCCAGTACGGACTTTGGCCCAATGCTCGTCCCATTGTGTGGAGCCATTGCCTGTGGATGCTGGAATACAACGTTCGATCAGCCAGCATCATAGGATACGTAGGCGCCGGGGGCATCGGTTTGCACCTAAAGCTTTATGCAGAGTCAGCGAACAGTTGGAACAAGTTTTCCGTCGTTCTTCTTTGTATTTTGGCAATCGTCACACTGCTTGACTTTACCGGAGAAAGGATCCGGCAATCGCTTAGAGACAAACTGGAAGGAAAGCAAATTTGATATCCTGAAAACGCCATGCGAGTCTAAGAATTTGTGTGGTTTCCCACAAATGACTATTTGTCTTGGGTAGAATTCGGAGAGTGCGAGCTCCGCTGACAGCCAAGCAAAAGTTAGAAATTAAGATCGACGGAGAGCGTATACTCGCTCATGAGCAGATCCGAAATCAGAAAATGAGGATATTTATCCTCGTATGCGGTGAAAGTGTATTCCAGATTCACCTCCAAGAATTCGGATTTGGAAAAAGTGACAAGTAGAGAGAGGATCCAGGAATCCAAATCATCCGAAAAGGCTTTGTTGACGGATGGAGTGAAACGAAGTTCACCACCGTCGTTTGCCCAATTGAATTCGATTCCAATCCCTGTGAAAAAGGAGCCTAAAGACTCGCTCCCGGAAAGGGGGCCAGGACTAGCCTCGAACTGCTCGTTTGAATACCCAAAGTTTGCGAATACAATCGAATCATTCAGGTATGCTTCACTAATGATCAAATAAGGTCTGAGATTGGTCGTGAATGAAGATGCCTTAAATTCGAAATCTCGAGCGGAGATTTCAGGAACCAAAATGTAGTCCATACCGGAATCCAATCCCCAATCAATTGTTCCTTTGCTCTGAAACAGATTGTAATTGGCTCCAGCCTTGAAAAGAACCCCACCGAAATCGTCGTTCTCGACAAGCGTGCCGTATACGTTCTTAGTTTCTGTCTTGAACTTTGCGTAACCAATGCCCAACTCGAAGGCATCGCTTCCTGATTTGGCGCCTTCGAGAATGGAAGACAGGAATAGCAGCAACAGCGTTAAAGCGAAGGTGTTCTTGTTCATTCGATCTTTTACATTTTTTCGAATCAACTCAAATGAGGTCAAACCCAAACTTAAATAAGAAGTTACCCATAATCTGGTTAATGAATCCGTATTCGCTGAACCTACTCCTCCGTTAGGCGATTTCACTCCCCCAACCACTCTTGACTGGCGAAGTGGCAGGGGATTAACCCTCCCTCTCAAAGCCGACAATCTCTTCGTCCAGCCAATCGTCTATCGCACTAAGCGCAGCTTTGGATAAATCCTCGGCATCCATATCGCTTTCTTCCCACCAGCGGTTGAAGACTAAAATCTTCTCCTCAATTAGCCCAATTTCGCACTTGCTGAAAATTTTTCAGACGGGGTAATCGGTAATGGGTTGAGCGAGATGGAAAGAATAGCCCCCCCCTTTTTTTGAAATCAACTCACTGTCACTTTACTGTCACTTTTTTTGCTGATTGATGCCCAAAACACACTGCTTGTTGCAAATAAGAAAAAATTAAGAATGACTGTAACAGGCAAAGAAAGAAAACCGCAAAACCCTTTTAAATTCGGAATAAAACCCACTTTTACCGCTTAAAAAAAGTGGGGCGACAGACCGGATTCGAACCGGCGACCCCTGGTACCACAAACCAGTGCTCTAACCAACTGAGCTACTATCGCCAC
>JAYOCQ010000038.1:0-12951 GCA_038105525.1 Opitutales bacterium
AGGTGTTAATATTTTGGTTCTTTCGGACCGCGATATTTCTCCTGAAGAAGCACCTATCCCATGTCTAATTGCTTGTTCTGGTTTGCACCACCATTTGATTCGTCAAGGAACCCGTACTAAAGTCTCCTTAATTATTGAATCAGGTGAACCTCGGGAAGTTCAACATTTTGCCCTTCTTTTGGGATACGGAGCTGATTTGATAAACCCTTATCTTGCTCTCGAAACCGTCCGTCACCTCATAAACACTGGTGATTTGGCTGGAGAACCACAGGCAGCTTGTGAAAAATTTTTAAAAGCCAATCTTAACGGCGTAATAAAAACGATGTCCAAAATGGGGATATCCACCATTGCTTCTTACCGAGGGGCCCAAATTTTCGAAGCTATTGGGCTCAATCAGGAAGTCGTTGATAAATTTTTTACCAAAACTCCATCCCGCGTTCAAGGTATTGGTCTAGACGCTATTTCAAATGAAGCCTTGCAGAGGCATCAATCCGCATTTGCGGAGCGTGTGGATGAAAGAGCAACTAACTTAGATACAGGGGGGATTTACCAATGGCGCGCTAATGGCGAAAAACACCTCTTTAATCCTATCACCATTCACAAATTACAAAAGGCTACAAGACTTGGGGATTATGCCGTATTCCAGGAATACTCGAATGCGGTCAACGATCAATCAAGAGACCTTTACACCCTTAGAGGCTTGATGGAGTTTGTCTCTGATCCGTCCGATTCCGTGCCTTTGGAGGAGGTTGAACCAGCCAGTGAAATCGTAAAGCGTTTCAAAACTGGGGCTATGTCCTACGGATCTATATCCAAGGAAGCTCACGAAAGCCTTGCTATTGCAATGAACCGTCTTGGTGGTAAGTCTAATACAGGAGAAGGTGGTGAAGATATTGACCGATTCACGCCCGACGAAAATGGTGATTCCCGAAGATCTGCCATCAAGCAGGTCGCCAGTGGAAGGTTTGGAGTCACCAGCTTTTATCTGGTTAATTCCGATGAAATTCAAATTAAGATCGTTCAGGGAGCCAAGCCCGGAGAAGGCGGAGAACTGCCCGGTCATAAGGTTTTGCCTCCAATTGCCAAGACCAGAGGAACTACCCCAGGCGTTGGCTTGATTTCTCCTCCTCCCCACCATGACATCTATTCGATCGAGGATCTTGCCGAGTTGATTCACGACCTGAAAAATTCCAACCACTATGCCCGAATCAACGTCAAACTGGTTTCAGAGGTAGGAGTCGGTACGGTTGCGGCAGGAGTAGCAAAGGCCAAAGCCGACGTCATTCTCATTTCCGGATACGACGGGGGTACCGGAGCATCACCGCGTTCTTCCATTCAGCATGCCGGGGCGCCATGGGAACTTGGACTGGCCGAAACCAATCAAACCTTGCTTCTTAATGACTTGCGCAGTCGAGTGGTTCTTGAAACCGATGGTCAGCTCAAGACCGGAAGAGACGTTGCCATTGCCTGTTTGCTGGGGGCGGAGGAATTCGGTTTCGCAACTGCTCCCTTGGTTACGCTCGGATGCTTGATGATGAGGGTTTGTCACAAAAACACTTGTCCGGTCGGCATTGCGACGCAAGATCCAAGATTACGGGCAAAATTTGCTGGCGGTGCAGATGCAGTAGTAAATTTCATGAATTTCGTGGCCGAGGAAATTCGTGAAACGATGGCACGATTAGGATTTAGAACCATCAACGAAATGGTAGGTCGTGTTGATAAACTTGAGCTTCGCAAAGCCATTGATCATTGGAAAGCCAAGGGTCTGGACTACTCTGGAATTCTTTATCGTCCCGAAGTTGGGCCAGAAGTTGGCACTTATTGTCAAATGCAACAGGATCACCTCCTTGATCGCTGCCTTGATAACAGAGAAATCCTCCAAAGAGCGCGCCCGGCCATTGAGAACGGAGAGGTGGTTTCCATGGATTTGCCCATCCTCAACACCGATCGAGTGGTAGGAACCTTGACGGGAGCGGAGATTTCGAGAAGGCATGGTTTCGAGGGATTGCCGGAAGATACCATTCGCATCAACCTTACAGGTTCTGCGGGCCAAAGTTTGGGTGCATTCTGCCCTAATGGCATGACTTTTACGGTTACCGGAGATACCAACGATTATTTGGGAAAAGGTTTGTCCGGAGCCAAAATTATTGTTCGGCCCCCAGAGGATTCTCCATTCGAAGCACATGAAAACATCATTGCTGGTAATGTTTGCTTTTATGGAGCAACTGCTGGCAGTGCTTTTGTTTCAGGTGTCGTAGGTGAACGATTTTGTGTGCGTAATTCCGGTGTTCATGCTGTGGTGGAGGGGCTCGGTGATCATGGTTGTGAGTATATGACTGGTGGTCTTGTTTTATGTCTTGGTAAGACAGGAAGGAACTTCGGAGCTGGTATGTCTGGTGGAGTTGCTTACATCTTTGACGAAGACGGTGATTTCCTGTCCACAAAACTGAATACCGAAATGGTCAAAACTTATCCTTTGGTCGAGTGTGAGGATGCGGAAATTGATAAAGTTAAAAATTTAATCAGCAGTCATCTTGAGTACACAGGATCTTCAAGAGCTAAATATTTACTGGAAAATTGGGGTGATACTTCCCAAAAATTCATCAAAGTGATGCCTGAAGATTACGAGCGAGTTCTCTTAGCTATGAAAAAAGCGGAAGAAAGAGGATTGCAGGGAGATGATGCCATACAAGCTGCATTTGAAGAGAATGTGGCGGCCGGACATTAATCAAATTTTACCAACAATTTATTATGGGTAAACCAACTGGATTTTTAGAAAACGAACGAAAAGCAATTCCTGATCGCAAACCATTGGAGCGGATCAAGGACTGGAAGGAAATTCACGAACCATTTGATCCTGATGAAATTCGCAAGCAGGGTGCCCGCTGTATGGATTGTGGCACACCTTACTGCCATACGGGTATGACACTGAGCAATATGGCTAGCGGTTGTCCGATCAATAACCTTATTCCTGAGTGGAATGACCTGGTGTATCAGGGCAAATGGAAAGATGCTTTGGACCGCTTGCACAAGACCAATAACTTTCCAGAATTCACGGGAAGAGTTTGTCCGGCACCTTGCGAGGGGTCTTGCGTATTGGGTGTTATTGAGCCTCCCGTGACAATCAAAAGCATTGAATGCTCCATCATTGACAAAGGATTTGAGGAAGGATGGGTAAAGCCTAATTTACCTCCGACCAAATCGGGTAAAAAAGTGGCAGTTGTTGGCTCTGGCCCCGCTGGACTTGCTGCTGCGGATCAGCTCAATAAAGCAGGTCATTCTGTAACTGTTTATGAGCGTGCGGATCGTATAGGTGGTCTGCTTTTATACGGTATTCCCAATATGAAGCTGGAGAAAGAGATCGTCCAACGAAGAGTGGATCTCATGGCTGCAGAAGGTATTGAATTTGTCGTCTCCACTGAAATAGGGAAAGATCTTCCAGCTAAGAAGCTGGTTGAAGACTTCGATTCGGTGATTCTTTGCTGTGGAGCTACCAAGCCCAGAGACTTACCGGTTGAGGGCAGAGATTTGAAGGGAGTTCATTTCGCCATGGAATTCTTAACGCTTAATACTCAAGGGTTGCTTGAGTTAAAAGATGTCACTGCCTTTGAAACGGCTGCTAAAAATAAGCATGTAGTTGTAATTGGCGGAGGCGATACAGGTACCGATTGTGTCGGTACCTCAGTCCGACATGGTTGTACCAGCGTTACTCAGCTTGAGATCATGCCTCGTCCTCCTGAGGAAAGAGCGGCCAACAACCCATGGCCGGAATGGCCCAAAGTCTACAAACTCGATTATGGACAGGAAGAGGCGAAAGAGGTTTTTGGTGAAGATCCTCGCAAATACCTTACTATGACCAAAAGGTTCATTGGGGATGATGCTGGTAACCTCAAAAGCATCATGATTTGTGATATCGAATGGCTGGAAAATGACGGAAGATACTCTCCAGTGGAAGTAGAGGGCAGTGAAAGAGAAATACCTGCTCAAGCCGCTTTTCTTGCTATGGGTTTTCTCGGACCCGAAGATGCGATTGCTGAAGAACTTGGTTTGGAGAGGGATTCGAGGTCTAATATTCAGGCGGATTATGGTCGGTTTGCTACTAATATCGAAGGTGTTTTTGTCGCCGGAGACATGAGGCGCGGTCAGTCTTTGGTTGTTTGGGCGATCAATGAAGGTCGGGCAGTTGCCCGAGAATGCGATCGTTTCCTCATGGGAGAGACTTCGCTTCCCTGAAAAATCTTTTATCATGCAAGTCGTTTGTCTGGATCTAGAGGGGGTGTTGATTCCTGAAATCTGGATAGCTTTTGCCGAAAAGACGGGGGTGAAGGAGCTTATGCGGACCACTAGGGACGAGCCTGACTATGAAAAACTGATGAATTACCGTTTGCAAATTCTGGATGACAAGGAATTTGCGCTTTCACAGATTCAGGAGGTTATCTCGGAGATGGATCCTCTTCCCGGAGCAATTGAATTTCTCGATCGACTGAGGAATTCGTACGAATTGATCATTTTATCCGACACTTTTCGTGAGTTTGCCTTGCCTTTGATTCGTAAGCTCGGGCATCCGACCTTGTTTTGCCACGAGCTGAAAGTGGGAACCAATGGGCGAATCGAGCAAATCAAGTTGCGTCTTCCCGATCACAAGAGAAAAACCGTACGATATTTGCAGAAACTCAATTTTGAAGTCATTGCCAGTGGTGACAGTTACAACGACTTGGGCATGCTTTTGGCTGCCGATCGATGTGCCTTTTTCAATCCGCCTTCATCTTTGACGACTGAATACCCTGATATCCAAGTCACGAGAAATTATGATTCGCTCTACCATTTCATAACCCTTGGAGAGTAGAGGAATGATCGAGATAGTAGCCGGGACCAATCGGAGAAACAGTCTTTCCGCAGTACTTGCTCGTTGGTTGGTCGGTTGCTACCGGAAACTCGGTCAGGATTCTGGAATCCTGGACCTGTCGGAGCTTGGAACCGAGGCCTTTTCACCCGATGCCTATCAGGAAAAGCCGGAGGACGTGGTCGCTTTTACAGATAGAATCCTTGCCTCCAGCGGATTGGTCGTGGTCACGCCGGAATACAATGGAAGCATGCCCGGAGCCTTGAAGCTGTTCATCGATCTTTTGCCCTTTCCCGAAAGTTTTGAAGACCGTCCGGTCTGTTACGTCGGTTTGTCCGCGGGTCAATTCGGAGCTTTGCGTCCAGTCGAGCACCTCATGCAAGTTTTCGGCTATCGAAATGCCCACAATTTCCCTTCCAGGGTCTTTCTGCCTTTTGCCCACAAAATCCTTGATGCTGATAAGGGAGTGTTCGATGAATCCGCTTGCAATCGATTGCAGGAGCAAGCGCGAGGTTTCATTGACTTTTGCAGTCTATTGCAAAATCGCGAGCCGAGGAATTGATGGGCTTCAAGACGCCGCGTTCCGAACTTTCGGTTGTAGCTGCCAACGCCTGTGGATGGCCGATTCTGACAAAGCTTCCGACCGGAGAATTGATCTGCATCCATTTCAGCGCGCCGAGTCACGGATTGACTGAGGGAGATTTGATTTGTTCCAAAAGCCACGGTTGCGGCAGATCTTGGAGGAAGGTCTCCGTAGTTTCGAAAGGGCCGCCCAAGGGCAATCGAATGCACTTGGCTGTAGGATTGGCGCGAAATGGAGACCTGCTATGCTTCAGCAGTGGTTTTATGCTCAAGGATGGGAAAATCGACGAGTTTGGAGGACTGAGGCTTTCCCGTTCTTCCGATGGAGGCGATTCTTGGTTCGAAGACTTCAACCCGAAGGTGCCAGCTAAACTCAATCCCTGCATACCTTATGGAAGAATCATCAAGGCTGGAGACGGGGCCTTGGCCTTTTCCTGCTATCGAAGCCAAGGACGCGGCAAACCCTCGGAATCATGGGTCTGTTTTTCCGAGGATGACGGTCGGGCGTGGAGGACTTTCCGCAAGCTCGGGGATAATGATTCAAACGAAGTTTCCCTATGCTTCACTTCCAAGGGAAACCTTGTCGCTTGCGCCAGAACGCACGTTGATCATCATTTGAAGTTTTTACGGTTCTTTCCACATTCCAACAGATGGAGAAACCTGGGAGACGTTTCCCTTCCTATGCAGCACCCTGCTGATCTTATAGAATTCAATGAATCCTTTCTTCTCGCGACATACGGAATCAGAAACCGGGGTTTGATGGGATTGGGCGCTCGCATCAGTAATGATCAGGGAAGGAGTTGGTCGCCTCCCAGCATAATCCATCAGTTTGGAGACGAAGCGTCCGACGTGGGATATCCCTCAACGATCTGCTTGGATGACAAGGGAAATTTGCTTACTGCATTTTACACCGATCATGAACCCAGTTTCGGGAAGTCCGCATCCAAGTACCGTGTCCTGGTAAAGAGGTGGAACTGGTTGGATCGAATCTAAGAGGAGTACGAAATAGGCGCCCCTGATCGGTGGTAAATTGATTGTACTTCCTCGCCACGATCACTTCCATCATCGAGTGCGTTTTTCCGGGCTGCGCTGCTGCCTTTTCCAGTTTTCCGAGTACAGGTCATGATCAATGCGGAAACCATGAAGCATCACTGCTTCCTCCAGCTTTTTCTTGTATCGGACAATTTCGCCTGCATGCGTCGGTTCGAGATAGAGGTTTTGCTTCTCTTCGGGATCGGCGATGAGATCGAAGAACTCCCATTCGTCAAAAGGAAAATAGTGAATGATCTTGTGAGTGAGCGAGCGAATGCCGACATGGGGCGAAACCTTTGCTTCTCCGGGATAATCCGAATGAGTGAAAAACAAAGCCCTATCCTTGGCGCCCTCTCTTTTTTCGTCGGTTGGATGGGCAAGCCCTGCGATCAGTTCGTTCAGGTCATGATCTCGAATGAGGGCTTGTTCATCTATCGGCAGGTTCGTGGGGTCGGGGTTGGTGATGACGAGGGGCACACGGATGGAAGGATCATACATCCAGTCACATCCAAACCAACCTTTCTGTCCGGTGAATCTTCCTTTTTGCGCAGTGTAGATAAAGGTAAGGTTGGCATAGGTTTCGGGCTCCAAAGAATCCATCAAGCGACCGACGCTTTGGTCGATTGCAAGGATGCATCGAAGGTAGTTCTTCAGGAACCGTTGAAACTTCCAGGAAGTGAGGAAGTCCTCTGTCGGGCGCTCTCGGGCGAACGCTTCGTTTTGGGGTTTGATCGCCAACTGCCAGGCCGATCTCTGTTCGTCGTTCATCGCCTCGAGATTTTTGCCGAGCACGCTTGATTTTTCAAAGGTGGACGAATTCTCATCATCGCTTGAAGAGAAAAAGAGGTCGTTGGATAGATCCAAATCCTTGGAAACGTTCATCCGCTGATATTTGTTGGCAGGAGCATTTCCCTTGAAATCGGAAAAGAAGCTACCAGGTGTTTCAAACCAATCCTCATTGTATTCGTTCAGGAAACGTATCGGAGGTATCCATGGCCTTTGGGCGCCATTGTAGGAGAGAAGGACGAAAAAGGGCTTGTTCCTTTGCCTGTGATTGCGAAACCAGTCCAAAAAAAGGTCGGTAATGAGATCGGTTGCATGCCCCTCCGTCTTTCTTGATGAACGATCGCTGAGAATGGTGGGGTTGTAAAATTGACTGGAGTCGGACAGAATGCCCCAATGATCAAAGCCGGCCTTTTTCGGAGAGATGGTCCAATTCCAACTTCCAAACAGGGCGGTCTCGTAACCGACTTGCTTGAGTTTCCAGGGCAAAAGATTCTTTTCGCCCCACATGGGTGCGGCGGGGTCGAAAGGTCGCCCGGTGAGGATGGGGAATGCCGTCCTACCCGCTCCTGCATTGGAGCAGAAGGCATTGGTAAAGCTTAGTCCGGTCTTTGCCAAGGTGGATAAATTAGAGGAAGGATCGTCGGAAGATCCGAAACTCGTCAAAGAACCAAAGCATTGCGTGGAGTGGTTTTCGGACAGACAGACTAGAATATCGGGAGATTTTCCTTGCCCCATTGTCGTCAGGATGGACGACAGGAAAATGGAAACGAAAGTTCCAAGCGTCGCAAAATGAATCCTCACAGGCATTTGTCGCCAATCTTGAGGCGGAATGCGAAAGTTGCGAACATATTAGGCGCAACCAACTTCTGCTTGTATTTTTTTCCTCTGAAATTAACGTAAGCTTCCATGTGTGGAATAGTCGGCTACTTAGGCAAGGGAGGCGCTCAGGATCCATTGATAGATGGGTTGAGGCGCTTGGAGTATCGAGGATATGACTCCGCCGGAGTCGCCTTTCATGAAGGGAAATCCTTTCGATTGGCTCGAGAAACCGGCAGGGTTGAAAACTTGGCCAAGGCGGTATCTCCCGATTTCAGCAAGGCATCGCTGGGAATTGCTCATACGCGCTGGGCCACCCATGGTTCGGTCACCGTTGCCAACACTCATCCTCACTTAAGCCATGATAAAAGATTCGCCTTGGTGCATAATGGTGTGATCGAAAACTTTGCATCCCTGAAAAACGCCCTGCTAAAGGAAGGAATTCAATTTTCCTCTGAGACTGACTCGGAAGCGCTTTGCAACCTCATCGCCTATCATTACGCCGAGTTGCCGGAAGGAGAAGACCGTTTTCTGGAAGCGGTTGCGGTTTCCTTGAGCAAGTGCCGTGGGGCTTATGGCATAGCCGTGCTGTGCTTGGACCATCCTGATATGATGATAGGAGCTCGCCGAGGCTCTCCTCTGGTGGTTGGGATTGGAGAGGAGGCAAACTACATTGCCAGCGACGCATCCGCTTTTGTGGGTCGAGCCAAGCAGGCGGTTTATTTAAAGGACGGAGAATTGGCGGTTTTGAAAGGTAGCGAGTTTCGTATTACCACGCAGGAAGGGAATGAAGCCGTGGCAGTGGCGCAACCACTGGATCAAAGCCCGGAAGAAGTTGAGCTGGGAGAATACAGTTCCTACATGGAAAAGGAAATTTTCGAGCAACCGAGCGCCTTGCGCAATACCCTGAGAGGAAGGTTCGGCGATGACGGCACCACTGCCAAGCTTGGAGGTTTGCAGGGACATGAAGATGAACTGAGAAAGGTCGACCGAATCATTTTCGTTGCTTGCGGAACCGCTCGTCATGCGTGCATGGTTGCGGAATATTTGATCGAAAAAATCGCTCGAGTGCCCGTAGAGGTGGAACACGCTTCGGAATTTCGTTACAGGAATTCTCCCAAATCGGGAAGATCACTGGTCATTGCAGTCAGTCAGTCGGGTGAGACTCTGGATACCTTGGAAGCCGTTCGGGAAGCGAAGACAAAAGGTCTTCTTACCCTTGGAATCACCAACGTCGTGGGATCGTCCTTGGCCCGGGAGACGGACGGAGGGGTCTATCAGCGCGTCGGCCCTGAGATTGGAGTTGCATCGACCAAGGCATTTTCTTCGCAAGTTTGTCTATGCGCCATGCTCGGACTTGCCTTGGGTAGGATGAGGGATTTTTCTCCTACCGATGGATCGAACCTTGTCGAGGGACTCCAGCAGATGCCTGACTTGATCGAACGAATCCTACAGCAAGGAGAACAGATCAGGCAGCTTGCCGTAAAATACGCCAAAGCCGAACACCTTCTTTTTCTCGGCCGACAAAGTCTTTATCCAGTGGCTTTGGAAGGGGCTCTGAAACTGAAGGAAATTTCCTATGCCCATGCCGAAGGCTATCCTGCTGCGGAATTGAAGCACGGCCCCATTGCATTGATCAACCCTGATTGTCCCTCCGTTTTTCTGGTCGAAGGCACCAAGCTGGCGGCAAAAACCATTGCCAACATGCAGGAGGTCAAGGCCAGAAAGGGTCCTGTGATCGCCATAGCGCCGGAAGACGTCGAAATTCCGGAGGGGGCGACGGATGATTTGTTTCGATTGCCCGTAGCTCATGAAGTCGTGCGTCCCATTCTGGCAAACGTTCCCCTGCAACTGTTCGCCTACCATTTTGCTCGGCTTCGAGGCTTGGACGTGGACAAGCCTCGAAATTTGGCCAAATCGGTTACCGTCGAATAAATTTCACACTTTTTCGGTCGCCCGCTTATTCCAGCAAGGTTTCATTGATCGCCTCCAGGCATTCCAGGGCTCCGAACGGAAGTCCCTCGATAAATTCATCGGGCGTGCAGTCTCTGGGGTTGATGCGGGCCATTCTGCAACCGTATCTCCTTCTTGTTGCCTCACAAAAAAGCCGAACCGTAGGCACGCTTAATCCGGCGCCAAACTCCAGGATCGTCAAGTCTTCGTCTGCATGATCGTAAAACCATTGACGCATTCTTCTCTCCTGCGCCAATTTGACGGAAGCATCCCATTCAAAATCCGAAAACATCAATAGGTTCGGTCGAGCAAGACTTCCGCAAAGTGGACATCGGGGCAGGGGCGGGAAGGCGCGCAAGTTGGTTTCGCATACCTCTACTATGGGTGGACCGTCCGCTTCCGTTTCCCAGATCGGTTGTCCGCATGACTCCATGCACTGCAGTCGAAAAAGGGAACCGTGGCATTCAAGAATTCTTTCTTCCTTCCATCCGGCTCTTGAAAAGTGACCGTCTACGTTGGAAGTGTAGACGAAGCTTGATATTCCATATCTACTTTCCCAATCGAGAAGAATGTCATAGCCGCGATGGGGTCGAGCCTTGAGGTAAAGTTCATGTCGATGCCCGTAAAACCCCCAAGCTAATTCGGGATCTTCGCGAAACCATCTTGGGTTGGCCATTTCCTCAAATCGCAAGCCAAGTTCCGCTAGAGGAGGATAAGCTCGCCAGAACCCTTCCTTTCCTCGAAAGTCAGGCAATCCGGAATCGACTCCCATGCCAGCGCCCGAGCCAATCAGCAAGGTTTTTGTTTGTGCGATCCATTCGGCTGTTCTCTTGCAGTTTTCCTTCATCTGAACCATGGTGAAAATTATCTCTCTCCTTCTGCACTTTTGCTTTGAATCGATGGTAATCAATCTCTTTTCTGAATCTTCGGCTTTTTCATTTTAAGTTTTGAACACTAAGGTGACGTGGAATCTTATTTTTCTTGCTTGGGTTGCTGCAACCCTGTCGGGGTGCTTCGCATTGCTTGAGAAGGATTCGATCAACGTTCTGGAAGATTCCCGCCCCGAGCAAGTTTCTCCGCCCACCGATACACAAGGTGAAAAAATTCTCCTTCGAGGAGGGGCATTCTCGCTTGCGAATGACGGAACGATCTTCTTTGTGGACGCGGATGACAAGTCGGTGGTTCGAAAGACGAGCCTGACAAGCTTGCAAACCCGTGAAGAATTCATCGATTTGAGTGAATGGTTGAAGCACGGTGAGGAAAAATTTCAAATTGACGACTTGTGGACGGATTCAAAGAACCGATTGATTCTTGCGGAGTCCGTAACCGGAAAAATCCTGAGGATTTCGCCGGATGCCAGAAAACTTGAAAACTTGGCTGATTCTTACGAAGGCTATCGCTTCTCCAAGCTGGTCGGATTGACCGGTTCGCCAAAGGGAGAGGTTTTTGTGGGATCACCCCATTCTGCGACGGTTTATCGAATTGATCCGATTTTGGGAAAGACTTCGGTGCTGAACGAAGACTTGGTGCGGGCAAACGACATGATCATCGATTCATCCGGAAACCGCTTGCTGGTTGCCGAGTCTCATCCCAATCGAATCGTAGTATACGATCTGAATGATTCGAAAGCTTCTATCACGAGTTGGACTTTGATCAGATTCCCGGAGGTCATCGATCGGCCCCTGGCAATCGATCTGGTTGAAGATCGCCCTAATCATCTGGCTGTCCTTGTCGGTGGAGGGAAGAAGATACAGGTCTTTGACCTCATCGACGGAAAAGTGACTCAGGAACTGTTCTTGTCGAGAAAGGGAAGGCAAATTCGCATTCACGACGGCATGGCCTATTTTCAGTCGAACAGAAGAATTCACCAGTTGATGATTCCCTGAGAAACTCGTTTTCTTGGGTAAGTTTTGGGCCTGCCATGGGGAGTTCTTAACAGCTTTTGCAAGATGGGCATAACTTCCCTTTGACGTTCCGTTTCTGCGTTCCAATCTCCTTTCGCAGGCAAGTTTTGTTAAATATGGACGAAGAATTTCTGCATCTCTTCGAAGAATCTCCCGCCTTGCGGCTCATGCGCGGCAGGCTCGGTTCCTTCGTCGTCGGCTTCTTTTTCAAAACCTTCAAAAAATGGGGTGTAATCGAGGCTTCGGAAGAAGAACTTTCGGCCACCCTCGCAGAGCACATCGAACAGATTCGTGAACTAGAAGAAGCGGAAGCGCCCAAACGCAGTCCGCAAGAATATTTGGACGAATGGTGTGATGAGGCCCATCGCTTCTTGACCAAAACCTATCATGAAGAACGGGAAGAGTACGTTTTTCGCTTAACCCGACATTCCGAGAAGGCCTTGAGTTGGCTTAACGACCTGCTTGCGATGCACCATCGCGGTTATGCCACGACGGAGTCCAGGTTCAACCGAATCCTTCTCGAAATGGAGGAACTAAGCAATGGGGTGAATTCGGATCCCGAGGCCCGAATCCGAGAACTTGTCCGCAAACGCGAGGAAATCGACGCGGAGATTCAAAAGATTCAAGAGACCGGTGAAGCTCCAGTTTTTGGAGAAGACGCCATTCGCGATCAAGTCTATGATCTTTCCGATCTAGTGGATCATTTTCTTTCTGATTTTCGGGCTATTGAGGAATTTTTTCGTGACCATGCCCGCGAGATTTCCAATTTGTATGCGCAAGGGAAAGCGTCCAAAGGGGACATTGTCGAGCGCGCCCTTGATGCGGACGAGGAACTGAGGGCATGCGATCAGGGGAAAAGTTATTTTGGCTTCCGGGGAATGATGACCAACCCAGCCCTTGCTCGTCGTTTTCGGGATTTGGCCGAGCAGACCTCCGGAATTGCCAAAAGAAGGGGATTGGATTCTCGAAAAGTCTTTACGAATCTAGGAGATCGATTGTTTGGCGAAGCCACCTCGGCACATGGTGCATATGGCC
>JAYOCQ010000039.1:0-12404 GCA_038105525.1 Opitutales bacterium
CCTCAACCAAATTCGAAGGCAATGGAGTGCCCTGCTCTGGCTCCTCTTCCGGTTTGTCTTCAATTACCTCGCCGTCCTTCATTGATTCTCCTGCTGAGGTTTCTTCTTGGAGTATGCAAACCTGGCAATTTCCATATCCACCGAAGGAGTTCCGTCTTTTTCATCGGTTACCTGGTGAATGTACTCTGCCACCGAATTTGCAATCAGGGTGGACATACTGACGTCGAGTACGTTGGCAAGATGTTGCATTCTTTGGTAAACGGGCTTGGTCACCCGCCCGTTGATTGCCACGTAAATATCTTTCCCCTCTGTCATACTATTACTTTCCCCCTGTTTGTTGAATGGGAAAATCCTTGGGTGCATGCCATTTCGACTGCTTCCAAGTTAGGCTCGATTGGGTCAATTCGAGGTACGCTTTTTTGGGTAATATGACCATGTCATGGAAATTCCTCTTTGCCCCATTTGGTTTTCGCACAAACCAGCCTTGCAGTTGGCGGTCCCAAAGAAGGGGGTGCCAAGTGTCGCTCAACTGGACGATCGCATCGGTATGGATGAAGGTTTTATTGGTCATGTCGAAGCGTTCAGCCCCTTCACTGATCATTTCATCCAGCTTGTCGACTTTGAACCTCATCAGATAGCTCAGCCCGAATCCAAGAAAACAAAGCCCGATAATGGTCAGACTGATAATGGAAATGGAAAGTCCTTTGATGGTGCGGTCGTTTTTCTCCTTGATTGACTTCATCTCATCCATCAAGTCACGAATTTCGGCTATCTTTTCCCCATTCAAACGGACGGAGGTAATTTCATCATGAAATTCAGTTTTCCACGACTCCGGGGAAAATTCGACCTCCAGGGAACTCGATTCGTTTGGATGGGCGGGTTGCTCGCTCATATCCTCACTCCTTATCTTTCAGAGCTCTTTTTTTTGGCGTAAGCAAAACGAGCAATTTCCAATTCCACAGTCTGAGCGCCTTTTTCTGAAGTGACTTGATGCAAGTATTCGTTCACCGAACTGGCAATGAGCGAGGAAAGACTGACGTCCAAAGCCTTGGATAACACTTGCATCTGCTCATAAGTCGCTCTTGTCACTCTCGCGTTTATAGCGACGAAATCTTCATTTTGCGAGGAAATCATATGAATCGTTGGGATTAGTTTAAAAAAAACTAATTTTGCTTGTCAAAAAATAAAATTTAAAGAAATCTAAAGAAAGTTAAAGAAATAAGCGCCGATTAGTATGGGAATGAAAAACATCGAGATTAATTTGACATAGATATATATCTAAACTAAATATACAAACAAAACATTTAAACTTTATCTACTTGCTTCGCTCATCTTCGATTTGAAACAAAAATTCTAACTATGAATCCACAGAATTCCTTGCACGTGCTATTGAAAAACTCATCACCTAATGCAGCTCATCAAGCCAAACAATCTCTTGATCTTCACCTGCACGTACATTGTAAAAAGGGCGGGAAGTACGTTGTCTGTACCGACAGCGAGCGCTGGTGTTGGCATGATTTTCTCTACAACGGCTTGCATCATTCAAGAATTTACCGATACCAAGAATACGAAATAGACGATTATGGCATTGAGACGCTGATTACCGACAAGTTGCGCGCCTGACTTTTGGGTATATCGGGTCGACTGGATTCGAACCAGCGACCTCTGCGTCCCGAACGCAGCGCTCTGCCAGGCTGAGCTACGACCCGCCGAAAAGAGGAAATTTATCGAGCCTCGAAAGAGGAGCAAGCGTAATATCTTGACTAGGGAAGGGCATGAAGCCTGGGAAGCTTGAAGCAAACCGCTTCTTTGGTACTCCTGGCCAAAGCAAAGCCGTTTGCCACGATGGGCGTGCTCCAACACTTTCCGGACAGGGCTCGCCTGCGGTTGAATTCGAGGTAAGCATCAGGGGTCGGAGCAACAGTCACCAATTGGCCGTCGTCCGTCAAGGCCAGGAGGGTCTTGCCTGCAAGTATCAAATTTCCGGGCCCATAGCCCTCTTTGCTCCAAATGATTTCGCCCGTTTTCAACTCAATGCATTGCAAGGGAGCCGCCCCATATTCCTTGAAGCCGAACATTCCGTAAAGATATCCGTTGTGGCACAAGGGGGTGCTCCAATGGGCCATCAATTCGTTTCTTTTCCTCCAGACCTCTTTCGAGACAAAGACCCCATTTTCAACTTCGATTTCGTAAACTCCTGATCCAACCCCGTATCCCGCGGAGCAAAAGACGAAATTTTCGAAGGTTACGGGGGTTGCGGCGGAGGAGACCTTGAAGGGAAAACTTTGCCTCCACAGTTCTTTTCCATCTCGAGGGTCGAGGGAAACGAGACCGGACTGACAAAGGAAGATTGCTTGAACTCTTCCATGCAGAACGGCTAGCGCCGGAGTCGAATGGGTTGCCTTCTCGTCGCCGGATTTCCATATCGATTGGCCGCTTTCTTGATCAAAGGCGAGAAAAGTTTGCTCGGGCCCGCCCCCGCCGACAAGGACCAAATCCTCAAACAAGAGGGGAGACGAAGCGTTCTTCCAAGTGATGTTTCTTCCTTCGTAATCGGAGATCACGTCGATTTTCCATAGTCTTTCGCCCGTCGTTGCTGCAAGGCAATGCAGGTTCATGTTGGAATCGTAAATCCAAACTTTTCCCTTGCGAATGGAAGGAGTGGATCGGGGACCGTCACCGCCGGAATTGTTGTTTGTACCCGCATTTCCACCCCCATGCCCATAGTTGGCCAACCCCAGCCAATGCTTCCAAACTCGTTCACCGGTAGCCAATTCGATGGCGAGGCACGCCTCTCTCAAGAGACCGTCTTCATCCTCTTCGGCTACCAAGGTAAAGGCAAGCCGCCCATCCGTAGAAAAGGAACTGAACCCAAGCGGAGTCTCGATTTTCCAAATGGGCTTCTCGTTCAGCCAGGGATGGGAGTGAGCGGGGATTGCATGTGAAGAGGATTTGTCTCCGAATGGACCATGGTATTGGGGCCAATCCATTCCCCAGGAGACGAGCGGGAGCAACAATGCAGGGAAGCGTGCGAGCATGAATTCTTTTCCATGGTTGATCGGTTAATGGCAAGCGTCATTTGACGGGTGCGAGACGGATTCCTGTCCAAGGAAGTCGGATGCGCAGCGGAGGAGCGCAGAGAAAGGGGGAAACTTTTGCAAAAAGGCTTGAAGGATATTGGAACCCTGACAGTCTAAATCCCTTCTTTCAGATGAACGTACACGAATATCAAGCCAAGCAACTCTTCGCCGATGCAGGCGTGGCCGTTCCCGCCGGTTCGGTTGCCCAATCCGCGGATCAAATCGATCAAGCGCTTTCCACCTTCACCGCCGATCAAGCGATTGTGGTCAAGGCCCAAATACATGCCGGCGGTCGAGGGAAGGGCACTTTCACCAACGGCTTCAAGGGAGGGGTGCACGTCGTTTCTTCCGTCTCCGATGCCAAGGAAAAAGCCGTGGCAATGTTGGGCAACGTTTTGGTAACCAAGCAAACGGGCGAAGAGGGCAAGGAGGTGGGAACCGTCTATTTCACCGAAGCTTCCGACATCGACAAGGAGTTTTACCTTGCCATTCTGATGGATCGGGCATCGTCCAAACCCGTAATCATCGCGTCCACCGAGGGGGGAGTCGACATCGAGGAGGTTGCGGAGAAGACGCCCGAAAAAATCATCAAGGTATTGGTCGATCCGTCACTTGGCATTCGTCCCTATCAGGCTCGTCAGATCGCATTCGCTCTTGGTTTGGGCGGCGACTCCTTCAAGCAGTGCGTAAGACTGGTTGGCAAGCTTTATGAGTTTTTCTGGTCGAAGGACTGCTCTCAGGTTGAGGTAAATCCCCTCGTGCTTACTCCCACTGGCGACGTCATCGCCCTGGATGCCAAGGTCAATTTTGATTCCAATGCTCTGTTTCGTCATCCCGAGGTCGTGCAATTGCGTGACTTGACCGAAGAAGATCCCAAGGAAGTGGAAGCTTCCAAATTCGATCTCAATTACATCGCCTTGGACGGAAACGTCGCCTGTATGGTCAACGGCGCAGGTTTGGCCATGGCCACAATGGACATCATCAAGCATTACGGTGGATCCCCTGCCAACTTCCTTGACGTCGGGGGTGGGGCCAACGAAGAGCAGGTGGAAAACGCCTTCCGCATCCTGGTCTCCGACGATGCGGTCAAGGCCATTCTCGTCAATATATTCGGGGGTATCATGAAGTGCGACGTCATTGCCACCGGTATCGTCAACGCCGCCCGAAAATTGGAAATGAAGGTTCCCCTGGTCGTTCGTTTGGAAGGTACGAACGTCGAACAGGGCAAGAAGATCCTTGCCGACAGCGGCCTTGCCCTGGAACCGGCCGATTCCCTTGCGGATGCCGCCGAGAAAGTGGTCAAGTTGGCCGCTCAATCCTAATCCACTTCAAACCTCAGGAATTTATCATGAGCGTTCTCGTAAACAAAGACACCCGTTTGGTGGTTCAGGGAATCACCGGAAGCGCCGGCAGTTTTCATACGGCCCAATGCATCGAGTACGGCACCAAGGTGGTTGCCGGGGTTACTCCCGGAAAAGGTGGGCAAAAGTTTCAGGACTCCGTTCCCGTTTTCGATACCGTGCAGGAAGCGGTGGACAGGGAAGGAGCCAACGTCGCGGCCATTTACGTCCCTCCACCCTTTGCCGCCGATTCGATCCTAGAAGCAATTGATGCCGAAATTCCCCTTGTCATTGCCATAACGGAAGGAATTCCAGTCCGCGACATGGCCGAGGTAAAGGCAAGGTTGGCAACTTCCCGTACTCGTTTGATCGGTCCGAACTGTCCCGGCATCATCACCCCTGGCGAGTGCAAGATCGGCATTATGCCCGGATACATTCACAAGCCCGGCAAGGTGGGAATCGTTTCCCGTTCGGGTACCCTGACCTATGAAGCCGTCTGGCAGATCACCTCGGCCGGGCATGGTCAGTCCACCTGCATCGGCATCGGGGGAGATCCGATTAACGGAACCAGTCATTTGGATGCGGTCAAATTGTTCAATGAAGACCCCGACACCGAGGCGATCATTCTCATTGGAGAGATCGGAGGAACCGCCGAAGAGGAGGCGGCCGCCTTCATAAAGGATCACGTAGACAAGCCTTGCGCCGCATTCATTGCCGGGCGCACCGCTCCTCCGGGCCGCCGAATGGGGCATGCCGGGGCCATCGTTTCCGGGGGAAAGGGAACCGCCGAAGCCAAAGTGGAAGCTCTTCTTGACGCAGGCATATCCGTAGCCGAAACTCCATCCCACATGGCGGAAGCCCTCTTCAAGGTTTGGAATCCTTGATGGGTGCAAATCATTGCCCCGCCGGAGTTAGACCTTGAAGTGAATCAGGAACTTTTCCCCCAGACCTGCTTCTGGAATTAAGTCGTCCAGGTTCCAGATCTTGGCTGGGGTCAAACCCGATGCAGCCAATTCATCTCGATAATCACCGCCTTTGAGGTAAAGAATACCGTTTGCAGGTGAATTGCGTGAACCTTTGGCAACCTTGTCCCGCACCCAATTGAAGAATACGGGCAACGTAGTGACCGCCCTTCCAAGAACGAAATCATAAGTCCTTTTCTTTGGCAATTCTTCTGCCCGCCCCCGAACAACCTGGGTGTTCCGGAGTTCCAATCGATTCACCACGTCTGATACCACCATTACCTTTTTGCCGATGGAGTCCAAAAGCGTAAAACTGGCTTGCGGGTAGCAGATCGCCATGGGAATGCCCGGAAGTCCGCCTCCGGTACCTACGTCAAGCAGGCGAGACTTTGGCATGAGACGCAAGACCTTGGTCAGGGAGAGGCAGTGGGCGAGATGCTTGGTTTCCAACCTTTCCATGTCCTTGCGGGAAACCAGATTGATCTTCTGGTTCCATTCCCTTAGCAGTTCGGTGTATCTTTGCAGTTTTTCCCAAGCATCTTCCGTCAGTTCGGGAAACCAAGTTCGCAGGCTTGACCAGCAATCGTTCGGTTTGGTCACAATTTTGCCTAGATTCCTTTAAGATCCTCTTAGTCCACCGGGATGACCGGCAACCCCTTGACCAATTCGTCCATGGCTTTGGCCTGCGCGAGAAAACCTTCGAGTTTGCTCAAGGGCAGGGCGCATGGGCCGTCGCATTTGGCCGATGAGGGATCGGGATGGGATTCGAGAAAAAGACCGCCTATTCCCTGGCTCATTCCAGCCAGCATCAGTTCGAACACCGCCTGTCTGCGACCGCCGGCGGAATCGCTCCTGCCCCCCGGCAACTGCAGCGAATGGGTCACGTCGAAAACCACCGGGCAACCGGTCCGCTTCATGATTCCAAAGTTCAGAGGATCGACCACCAGGTTGTTGTATCCGAAGGAACTCCCTCGCTCGCAAAGCAAAACCTTGTCATTTCCAGCTTCTTCGAATTTGCGAATGAGGTGTCCCATTTCATGGGCGGCGAGAAACTGGGCCTTCTTTACGTTCACCGGTTTTCCGGTTTGAGCAAGGGCGACCACGAGGTCGGTTTGGCGACAAAGGAAGGCGGGCAGTTGAAGCACGTCGATGACTTCGGCCGCCGGTTTTGCCTGAAAGGGTTCGTGAACGTCGGAAATGACGGGGACACCGTAAACCTCCTTTATTTCTGAAAGGATTTCACATCCCTTTTCCAGACCGGGGCCACGAAACGATGAGATGGAAGAGCGATTTGCTTTGTCAAAAGAGGCCTTGAAGACAAAGGGAATGTCGAGCTTATCCGTGATTTCCTTGTAGCAAGCCGCTACTTCCAGGGCAAGCTCCCGCGATTCCAGCACGTTCATTCCGCCGAAGAGAGTGAAAGGGCGATCATTGGAAACGATGAGTTTGCCGACGGGGATCTGTTTTTGGGCGTTCATGAAAGGGCAAGCCGGGGAGGAGTTCCATGTTCCGCCGTCACCAAGATGCCGATTCCTCCACGGGCATTGAAGTCAACTTCGACTCGGCACCATTTGGGATCCAAGGATACGACAAGATCGTTGAGCAGGATGTTGGCAAAGTGTTCGTGAAAGACGCCCTCGTCGCGGAAGGTCCAGAGGTAGAGCTTGAGGGATTTGGACTCCACAATTTTCTCTCGTGGAGCGTATCGAATCACCACCTTGGCAAAATCGGGCTGACCGGTTTTCGGGCAGAGGCAGGTGAATTCACTGGTGCTCAATTCAACCAAATAATCTCTGCCGGAATCACGGTTGGGGAAAGTCTCCAAGGACCGAGACGGAGAGGTTGCCCCCTCGCCAAGTTTGGAAAGTCCGATATGTTCCGAATGTTTGCTCATCATTTCTACAGGCTCATTTTCTCATCATGGGAGGAGGGGATCAAGGTAAAGTCGGGATTTTTTCTTTTAAGTAGCTTCCAGTCGATGGTGGAAGAAGAATGTTCGCACGCCGCTTCCAATTCCCTTAAAAAAAGGGCCCTGGGAATTTCTCGGGCGCCCAGGCTTTGGAGAAAGGGATTGGAGACCTGGCAATCGATGAAGCGCAATTGCGATTCCAGAGATAGCTCGACAAGCTTGGCCATGCATGCCTTGGAAGCCTCCGACGTTCGATGAAACATGGACTCGCCGAAAAATGCCTTTCCAAGGGCTAGGCCATAGAGGCCGCCGACGAGGTTGCCAGATTGGTAGGCCTCGATGGAATGGGCGATTCCCTGCCTGTGCAGGACTTCATAATCGGCAAGCATGTCCGATTCGATCCAGCTTTTTTCCTGATGCGGTCGCTTGATCGTAGCGCATTGGCGCATGACTTGCACAAAATCGTGATCGATTCGAATTTCGAATTCATGGCTTTTGAGGGTGCGGGCCAAGCTGCGTGAGACCTTGAATTCACGAGGGTAGAGCAACATGCGAGGATCCGGACTATACCAGCACCAAAGATGAGGGGGGCATGGCATCTTCATCCACGGGAAGATTCCTCGCTGATAAGCGGCTAGCAGGCGTTTGGCGCCCAGTTTTCTGCTCGCGGCAACCAATCCAGAGGCATCCGCTCGTTCTGGATTTGGCAGCAGTTCCGGTCGACTCTCGTCAAGTAGCGCCAATTCCATGGAGCAGGGGGTCAGGCAATTCCGGAGACGTTGAGCAGGCTGATTTCCGGTCGACAATTCAGGCGTATGCCATAGAGGTTTCCGACTCCACGGGTGACGTGAATGACCCGACCCTTCCAGTTGAACAAGCCTGAAGTCATCGACCGATCCTGTACCGGAGCAAAGGGAGCGAAGTCTTCGAACGGTACCCGAAACTGCCCGCCATGGGTGTGACCGCAGAGCATCAAATCCCAAGCATAGTGAGCCAAAGCGTTCTTGGCGTCCGGATTGTGGTTGAGTAGAAAAATCGGCTTGCGCTTGGAATTTCCTGCCGGAGCGATTTTATCGAGGCACTTCTCGGGGATGCAGTTTTTAGACCACCAGTCTCCCAACCCGACCAACTCAATGGTTTGGCCTTTTAGGTGAAGGTTCCTTCTTTCGTTGATCAAAACTCCGACGTTGGAAGAACGGAGCAAGGAAACGATTTTTCGGTTGTCGGCATACCCGCCTCGGTCCTTGGACCAACTCCCGCCATCGTGATTCCCCATGCATGCATAAACGCGGACCTTAGAGGCAAAAAAACTCATCAGTTTCTGGTATTCCTTCAACTGTTCTTCGGATGGTTGGTCGGTAATGAAGTCACCGGTGATAAAACAGGCGTCCGGGGACAATTCGATCGCTTTCCTGAGAGCCTTTTCCAAGTATTCCAGGGAAACGACCCTAGAGAGATGAAGATCGGAAAGGTGAAGGATGCGCAGGTTGCTGTCCGGACGCAGGTTCTTCAATTGTATGCTTTTTTCGCAGACTTCCAACCATTGAGCTTCGAAGCTCAAGTACGCTCCTGATCCCAGGAATCCACATCCTCCCAGGAGGGCCCATTTCATCCATTCTCGTCGCGTTTGCCTGTTTGCGGCGGAGTGCATGGATCTTCTTTTCTCCATCTCCCTTTGAAAATCTGGAACCTTTTTATTCATCCTTCTTCGGGAGCGCCACTCGCTGAATCCCAAAGATCGAGCGTCTCCGCCAGACGATCGAGCGAACAGCTTTTTTCAACGCCGGTCTTCAAATCCTTGATCTTCGACTGCGAATTCCGCACTTCATCTTCCCCTAAGACGATGGCATAGCGGGCACCCGATTTGCCCGCTTCCTTGAATTGTTTTCCCAAGCCGGAGGATTTGAACGAGTAGGTGGCGGAAAAACCAGCCTTGCGCAGAGTTGCGCAGACACCAAGGGCGAAATCCCGAACCGATTCCGAGAAAACGAGAAAGAGTTCGGGAGAAAGCAGGTAGCGCGGAAGAAGGTTTCTGGATTGCAGGCAATCGCTCAACGTCATGTCTCCAATGGCAAAGCCCGCGGCCGGCAGGTCGCAGTTTCCTGAGAGCTTTTTGATCAAATGGTCATAGCGTCCGCCTCCGGCGAGGGCCCGACCTTCTCCCGACGCCTCGAAGGCTTCGTAAACGAAACCGGTGTAGTAAGCCAATCCGCGTACAATCGACAAGTCCACCTTGATCCGATCGAAACATCCGTGTCCCGCCAATCGATCCGTCATGGTTTGCCAATCCTTCGCTCGTTGCTCTCCCGATTGCGAGCAACTTTGCAGCCGTCTGATAACGGAATCGAGAGTATCCAGGTTCTTGATTTCCTGTATTTCTTCGAAGAGCTCGCTTCCTCTGCCGGGATTCGCTTTTTCCAAAGATTCGATCGTCTGTTCCGGTTTGCGACGACCGCTTTTGTCTATCGCTTCCAAGGTAGCCGGGCGGGAGCTTTCGGCAACCGACAATTGATCGAGGAACAATACCCATGACGCTCGATCGCTCAAGCGAACCACTACGTCCTCGGTTCCCAGTCCCAAGGTTTCGAAAATCGAACAGAGCAGCGAAACAAGCTCCGCATCGGCGTCGACGCCGCTTTCACCGAGCAAATCCGCGTTGAATTGATAAAAGGAACGACCCCTGCCTTTTTGGGGTCGTTCGTAGCGAAAATGTTCGCCTACGTTGAACCATTTGATTGGCTTGGGCAGCGAATTGGCTCGCGATGCGATCATCCGGGCGAGGGTCGGAGTCAATTCGGGTCGCAGGGCAACCCGTCGCCCGCCCTTGTCTTGGAAATGGAACAGTTGTCCGACGATTTCCTCACCGGATTTTTCAAGATACAGTTCGAGGGGTTCGAGAATGGGAACGTCATACTCCTGGAAATCGAAGGAGCGAGCCACTTTTCTGAACACGCGAAACAAGTGGTTCCTTTTAGCGCAGGATTCGGGAGGAAATTCCCGAAATCCGGGTAAGGTGTCGAACATATCGGGTATTTCCGGTCCCTGCTCAGAGGGAGGGTTGAAAGTTAGATGGAATCGAGATCCAGTTTTTGTAAACCGGCCTTCATTTCCTTTCCTGCCTTGAACTTTACGACTGCTCGACGAGGAATGACGACGTCCTTTTCGGGTTGGTTGGGATTTCGTCCGACTCTGGATTTTCGAACCTGTACTTCAAAGACGCCGAAATTTCGCAGTTCCACGTTTCTCCCTTCGACCAATCCGTTGCAAATGTAATCCAGGGTTTTTTGAACGATGTCGGTTACCTGTTTGTGGTTATAATTGGCGCCCTCGTAAATGGATTGGACGATTTGCCTTTTGGTCAAGTTGTTAGACATTGGGAGGTAAAACGATTTGAAAGACTAAGGGGTGGGGGTTAGTATGTTTTCCATAAATTCCCTCCTGCGAACGACCTGTCAAACTATTATTTTTATTCGATATGTCTAAAAAAGACGACGATAACCCACTCGAGGAGATCCAAAAACAATTACAGGATCTGCTCAAAAACAAAAATCTTCAGGTTGCATTTGCTCCTTTTATGCAATCAATGAACCCCTCGGGTGACGATCAGGAGACTGAAAAACCAAAGGACGGGGGAAAGAAAGCAAAGGAACCCAAGCCCGATAAGGACGATCCGCTTGATGCCATACGCTCCTTTGACCGCAAGCCCAAGGAGGTGCGAGACTACCTCGATCGTTTCGTCATAAAGCAGGAACAGGCCAAGCGGGTTCTCTCGGTAGCGGTTTGCGATCATTACAACCACGTGCGCCGCTGCATCCAGGACGACCGGGCGCAAGCTGCGGAATATTTAAAACCGAACGTTCTTCTGCTTGGACCTACCGGGGTGGGGAAAACTTACCTAATGAGAAACGTCGCCAAGCTTATCGGAGTGCCTTTTGTGAAAGCCGATGCCACCAAGTTTTCCGAAACCGGCTACGTGGGAAACGACGTCGACGATTTGGTGCGTGATCTGGTCAAGCAGGCGGATGGAAACGTCGAACTTGCCCAATACGGAATCATTTACATCGACGAGATCGACAAGATTGCATCCGAAGGGTCGCGCGGAGGCAGAGACGTATCGGGGCGCGGTGTGCAGATCAACCTGCTCAAACTGATGGAGGAGACTGAGATCAACCTGCATTCTCCCCAGGACATGATGGGGCAGATGAAAGCATTCATGGAAATGCAGCGCGGTGGCAAACCAAAGAAACCCACCATATCCACCAAAAATATACTTTTCATTGTCAGTGGCGCTTTTGATCAACTAGCGGAGAGTGTGCGCAAGCGACTGGATCTTAACCGTATCGGGTTTGGCTCTTCGGAAGAGCAGGAGTTATCTGAGAGCGGTACAAATTTTCTTAACAAGGCGGAGACGCAGGACTTTATCAAATATGGATTCGAGCCCGAATTTGTAGGGCGTCTGCCCGTGCGCGTCGCCTGTGATGAGCTCAAACAAGAAGACCTTGCCGAAATTCTTCTCTCTTCTGAGGGCAATGCCCTCGATCAGTATCGAAAGGATTTCGAAGGCTACGGGATCAAGTTTGACATAGGCAATCCTGCAATCCACGAAGTTGCCAGGCTCGCCGCCAAGGAAAAAACCGGTGCCCGTGGCTTGGTTACCGTTCTTGAGCGGATTTTTCGGGACTTCAAATTTGAGCTTCCCTCCACCTCCATCCGTAAATTTTCCGTGGATGCGGATACCGTCCGCAAGCCATCTGAAAAACTGAAGGAATTAATCGAGGATAATCAGGACCTGCTCGACGAAAATCTTCTTGAGGATGTGGACCGTTTTGTCGATTCCTTCAAACGTGAGCATGGATTGGAGCTCCGCTTCCGCAAGGCTGCAAAAGTTGAAGTGGTTAAGGAAGCAACTTCTGAAAATCGTTCCGTACTCGCTCTATGCGAGAAGAAATTCAAGGACTTCGAGCATGGCCTGAAAATCATTTTCCAGCGCACCGGAAAAAGTTCTTTCGTGATCGATAGGAAAGTGATTGAAGATCCGGACAAGGAACTTTCCCGCTGGGTGGTGGAAAGCTTTTCCTCCTCTGAGGAAAAAGAGTGAACGGGCCCGATCCCG
>JAYOCQ010000013.1:0-61552 GCA_038105525.1 Opitutales bacterium
CATGCCGCCAGCGTTCACTCTGAGCCAGGATCAAACTCTCCAAGAGAGTTGTGCGTGTAAACGCACGGCTCGAGTCAAACGACTCGTATATTCAAAAAAATTGACCGGTGACCCGTTCATTGGATCACACAAAATAACTTTCAAAGAACACACCCTAAAATCAGGGAAAGAGGAACAACAAATCGAAAATACCCCTGTTCGTCAAGTGAAATACAACATTTCTGAACTCTTTTTTTCAGTTGAAAATTCACTCGGAGTTTCTCCCGCAACCCACTTGGAAAGCTAGAGTTGGGACGTTTCATCGACTTGCTCACGTTCGAAACTTCCATCTTGGCGACAACTTTTTCGCGTCAATGCAAAGATCGAAGAGAAAGTTCAACAATCTGATTAGTTTGACCTGTACTATAACGCTGAAAGAAGATTCACGGCAAACGAATCATTCTGCATCTTGTCGCGCCTGATCGTACAGCAGGGTTTGTAACACAGACTTGTTCGAGGGCACATAAGCATAATCGGATAAGATTTTCATTTGCAACCATTGAAAAAACGCCAAGAGGTTACGATATGAATGAGTTGCCCGGGAAAAAAACGGGACGAACCTGAATCTCCTCGAGATGAGAAGAATGGCGCTACGTTTAGCGCTTGCGAGAAAACTTCGATTGAAATTTCTCTACTCGACCCGCCGTATCCACGAAACGCTTTTCACCAGTGTAAGCGGGATGAGAGTCCATGGTTACGTCGCGATAGAGAAGGTGATGATCCACTCCGTCGATGTTTTCGGTCTTTTTGGAACTAGCCGTAGAAAACGTTATGAACTTCTTGCCGCTGGAGACGTCTACAAAGCAAACGGGATTCAAAACCGGATGTATGTTTCTTTTCATGAAAGACGTTATCCTTGCCTGGCTTTGAAGCGTGGATTGGTTTTATTGATCACGTATAGTCGACCCTTGCGGCGAACGACTTTGCAATCTGGATGACGATTCTTGAGTGTCTTGATGGATGATGCAACTTTCATGGCAGACGATCATTCAAACTGATTCTTGCTCTGCAGTCAATTAAAAGAGAGCCAAATTCAATCAACTTTTTTTAATTGATCGATTTTCACAAACATTTATATTCATCTCCCTATGAGCGAATCCACGGACTCACCTACGCAAAGCAAAAACCCCGAGCACTATTCCTTCATGGACAAGGATGCTCTCGCTAAATATACTACCGATACTGGAAAAATCCTCCCGCGTAAGTATACCGGGCTTACGCCTATGCAACAGAGGAAGGTCACTCGTCTCATTAAAAAGGCGAGGCAAATGCAGATCCTCAAGTAAGACGATTACTCTCAATCTTGTATCAGCTGACCAAGCGGTTGGCATACTTCTGGACCAAGGAATCGTCGCCCTCCCCACCGAAACGGTCTATGGGCTTGCCGGGTTAGCCTTGGATCCGTCGGTTATCAAGCTGATTTACCGCTTCAAGGGAAGGCCATCACGCAACCCGCTGATCGTTCACGTCAAAGACTTGGAACAAGCCGAATCCCTTGCCAAATTCAATCCTCTTGCTCGCAAAGCCTGCGAAGTTTTTTGGCCCGGTCCATTAAGTTTGATTCTCCCAAAGCGTTCATGCGTGCCTTCAGAAGTTACAGCCGGGGGGAACACCGTGGCGTTGCGAATGCCTCGCCATGAGTTGTTTCTAAAGGTACTAACCCAGATTAATCAGCCACTTGCGGCACCAAGCGCCAATCCATCAAACCGCACAAGTCCAACGACAGCAGCCCACCTTGTTGATTTATTCGGCTTGAATTGCCCTCCTACAGTGGATGGTGGAAAATGCTCGGTTGGTTTGGAGTCCACGGTTCTCGATCTGACCCAGACTAATCCAATTGTCTTGCGTCCGGGATTCCTGTCGGTTGAAGATTTGTCAGAGGGATTGAATACAAAAGTACTGGCCCAATGTTCTCGAATTTCCCGCATGCGAAATTTTTCTTCCATTCCCATGAGATCTCCGGGAACAAACGAACTGCATTATGCGCCCAAGGCTCCACTGTATCTTCATGAGTCGACCGAAGACCTGAAAAGTTCAAGTTATTTCCATAAGGATGATCCGGTGGTGGTTTGTTCGATCTCGGAATTTGATGAGTTGAAAGAATTCACTGAAATTTGCCTGATTACCTCAAACGAAGGAAACGTCGATGAAATCGGCTCCAATCTATACGCTCGCATGCACGAAGCAGATAGCCTGAACTCAAATGCGATTCACGTAATTTATCCCGGCAATGCATCCCATGCTCATGCTGCCATCCTCGATCGTTTGCAAAGAGCTGCCAGAAAATAGAACTCACCGTAAATTCTCTCCAGCCAATTCTTCAAACATGTGGTTAAACAACTAGCGCTTGCCATCCTGAAGGTTTTGGTATTCCATCGGTATATTATTTGAATGAGGAAATTCTCGTCATTTCGCACTTTCGCTCTTCTTTTTGCGCTTTGTTTTTTCGGCTTGTCTTCTTTCGGGCAGACCGATGCTCAATTGCGTGACCCCGAGTTCCTGATCAAGCAGTACAACGAATTGGCGGCCAAGCACAATGCCTTGGTCGAAAAAACTCGTTCCGTAGTACTACAGAACCTGAATGCTCCACCCGTCGTAGTTCAATCCAGTCAGACCGCCAAACTTCAAGACGACCTCAACGAAGCTCTCGCTCAGATTTCCGCTCTTGAAAGTCAATTGATGAAACTCAAGCAGGAAGGACTTCGTAGTGTTAACAGCAACCAATATCTGGATGAAACGAATGCTCGTTTGCGCAGACAACTCCAGCAATCGAAGGCAGATGAAAAGGACATGGAAGTCAAATATCGCGAATTGGCCTTGGAAAACCGCAAGCTCGAACAAACCATCGACAACTTCAACGCCACCGAGCAAAGCGCCTATGCTAAAATCAGAAAACTGGAACTGGAGAATTCCACCCTTGACAGAAAAGCCAAGGATTTACGTGAAGAAGCGAGCGCTGCGGTTGCGGAAAAAAACAAATTGCAGTCTCAAATCGATCGTTTGCGGAAGGAAAACGCCGCCCAAAATCAAAGGATCGCTTCGTTGGGAATCGATCAGGAAACAACCGGTTCCAGGATTTCGGTGTTGAAGTCGCAACTGATGGACGTTGAAAACCAAGCTAAATTTCTGGAAAACGAAGAATCCGTACTTCGTGAAGACTTGTTCAATGCCAGAAACGAAATTGCCCGATTGAATGGAATGCTTGCACTGGAAATGGACAAGCAATCTCTTGTTTTGGAAGAAAATGATGAACTGGGAGATCGTGCCAGCGATTTGCAAACCGAAACTGATGCCCTTAGGACTCAATTGGACAGTCTCCAAGAACTTAATACCGAGTTGACGATTGAAGCTCAAAGACAATCCGAAAATGCGCGTTTAATTCAAATGACAAACAATGATTTGCGATCCAAACTGGAGCGATTGTCATCCCAAAACGATTCTCTTCTGGATGCGGATTCGAACCAGAAGCAGGAACTAGGCGCTTTGCGAGCTCAACTCAACAATCTAGTAATGCAAGAGTCGCGAATCTCCAATGAAATGATTGGGTTAAGGGATTCCAACGAAATTCTCTTAGCAAAAGCCAGCGCCATGGAGTCCGAAAACGCCGATATGTTGAACGCCATAAATTTGATGCGTGAGGAAATCGAAAACATAGAGGCCAACGAACAAAATCTAATTTCCAAGCTCAAGGATCTTGATTTGGAAAATCAGGATCTTATGGCGCAAAGCGGTTCTCTCTTTGACGAAAGGGGATTTTTCAAGGAAAAGTCCAAGGATTTGGAAGTCCAACTCAATAGGGCTGTGGCAAATGAAAGGTTGCTGAATCAAGAGGCGGGTTTGTTGGAAAAGAACATTGCCAATTTGGAAGATAAGATTCTCGAACTCGAAAATCTCGGAAATATCGACTACCAAAATCTTCTGTCCGAAACTCGCGAGTTGGAATCGGAATACTCGGAAGTCCTGGCTCGCGAACAGGTGCTTATCAACAGAATGAACTCATTGGAAAAGGATAATACTCGATTAGAGCAAGACTTGGCCGAGATGCGCGTGAGAGAGTCCGATCTGAATCAGGCGATTCTTACCCTGAAGGAAAACGTTTCCTTCATGGAAAGAGAACTGGAGTCCTCCCTTAGGTTGCGGGAAAGACTCAAGAGCAATATGATGGACGTTATCGGTCGAAGCGAAGGAATCGGACAACCTTAGTTTTCAGAGCATTACCCTTCCTATCAGGCAGGCAAAGATATCAGTTTAGCATAGAGCCCATCTTGCGAAACTTTTCAAACCTGCTTTGGGAAAATTGACCGGTCGGGATTTTTGACAGTTTACCCAACTCATCGATCAAAGCAGCCTTTATTTCGAGGGCCGTTGCTTCCCAGTCACGATGAGCTCCTCCCGGAGGCTCGGGTAAAATCTTGTCGACAATACCAAGGTTGAGCAATTCGTTGGCATCCAACTTGAGGGCTTCAGCGGCATCGGAGGCGAATGCGCGATCTTTCCACAGGATAGCGGCGCATCCTTCAGGGGAAATCACCGAGTAATAAGCGTTTTCCAAAATGAGCACTCTATCAGCTACCGCTACGCCCAAAGCTCCCCCCGAACCTCCCTCACCTATGACCAGAGCAATAATTGGTATCTCCAAAGAAGCCATTTCCCTCAAATTAACGGCAATCGCCTCAGCCACATGTCTTTCCTCTGCTCCTATTCCTGGAAATGCCCCGGGGGTATCAATCAAGGAGATTACCGGCAAGCCAAAACGATCAGCCATCTTCATGAGTCTCAACGCCTTGCGGTATCCCTCGGGATTCGGGCATCCGAAATTTCTTTTTAGGTTTTCCTCTGTATTCCTTCCTTTTTGCTGAGCAATAACCATTACGCTTTTCCCATCAAGCAATGCCGGCCCTCCTGTAAAAGCGGCATCATCCATGAAAAGGCGATCTCCGTGAAGTTCTTGGAAGTCAGAAAATATACGCTCAATCAGATCGGTTGAATACGGTCGGTTTGGATGGCGGGAAAGCTGGACTTTTTGCCAAGGAGTAAGGTTCGAGTAGACCTCTCTCTTCGTGCGTTCTATCTTTTTTTCTATTGCCTTGATTTCATCGAAAAAATCAAGGTCAGACTCGGAGGAACTCTGCAAAAGTTCTTCCAGCTGTCTTTCCAAATCGAGAAGGGGTTTTTCGAAGTCAAGATTCTGTTTGTTCGGTAGAGCCATTTTCCATACTTTGGTGATAATCAATCTCTAGTTGGTGTCTTCGTCTTGGGCAAGTTCATCCTTCCACCCGAGCAAGCGAGCACGAGCAGAAGCCTTTTCAGCTCCTTCTCGGTCCCCTCTTGAAACCAATATACGAGCAAGGGTAACCGTCGAAGCCAAATCATCTTCATTCAAAGCGAGGGCATTGCGACAAGCATTTTCGGCGGAATCAAATTTATTTACCGACAAAAGAACTTCCGCAAGAGCGCGCCAGGCTGCAAGATCGGATGAATTCCGGCAAAGGTAGTCATCCAATATCCTTTCGGCGCGACTCTCGTCCCCCAAAGTAAAATGAAGAATCGCCTCATCTACAATTTCGCTGTCACTTTTTTCCGGCATGAAACAATTAATTCAAGAACAAAGCAATTCGACGCAATCAGAATAACATAATTGTTCCGATTTCTTGTATTGTGCAAAGCAACTGGAAGGTTATGGTGTGGAGTCGAATGATTTTTAAATAATCCTACCTCATGCTTTTTCAAGACCAAGACTTTCAAAAACTTCTGCTTCTTCACAGCAGGGATCGCAGGCACCAAAAATTAAAAATCGAAATAGACGGACTGCCTGACGAGCTCGATCGTTTGGATCAGAGGATAGCCGTGGAGGATGAATCCATAGAAATGGCCCTCAATGAACTCAAGGAGCTGGAAAGGATGAACCTTTCCTTGGAGAAAGATCTTTGCACCTTGACTGAATCGATCAGCACTTTGAAGGACAAACAACTCAAAGTTAAGAAAAACGAGGAATACCAAGCTTTGCAAAAGCAAATCGAAACCTCCGAAGAGAAAATCCCCTCCAAGGAAAACCAGCAGCTGGAGGTTTTGATGAGAATAGACGACGCAAAGGAAACTGCCCGAATCGCACAGAGCAAGATACAATCGAAACTGGATGAGTTGCGCCTGCAGAGAGATTCTCGCATTCGACAGATTGATTCAAGAAAAGCGGAATGGGCTGAACTGAAAGCGGAAATAGAATCTACCCGACAGGAGATCCCCCCCGATTTTCTTTCCGCATATGATCGCGTTTCCAAAATCGTATCCGCTCCCCCTTACATGGCTCCCCTATCCGATCAAAAATGTTCCGGTTGTCATCTTCGAGTATCCAATGACGTGGTGTCTTCCGTTTTGGTGGAAAAGAAAATCACCCACTGTGATCAATGTGGAAGAATCGTCTACGTGGAACGCTGACGTTCTTCCACTTCGCTTAGAACGACTTAATGATTGGGGCCATCGATTTTTTTTCTTTCCGAGAAACGGTCATTCGCTCGCATGCATTCGTGCATCCGAGAGGAAAGTCCGGACATCACAGGGCAGGATTCCTCGTGAAAGCGGGGGGGGCTTGCGTCAAGGCAAGTTCACGGAAAGTGCCACAGAAAACAAACCGCCTTCCATCGAAGGCAAGGGTGAAAAGGTGGGGTAAGAGCCCACCGCCGATCAAGCAATTGATCGGGCATGGCAAACCCAATCAGATGCAAGACGAAATAGGAAACCGGGCGGCCCGTCCTATGGTTTCGGGTACGTCGCACCTCCTCTGGAGGATTCGATTCGTTCGAATAGATAAATGAATGACGATTCTTCAGAAAGCAATTTCTAGGGAATTACAGAATCCGGCTTACAGTTTCTCGGAATACTTCTTTTGCAAAATCCGAACTTTTTGAATGGACCCAAGTTGTTTCGAAGTTGACGATTGCCAAAATTAAGATTGTATAGATCTCTCATGGCAAATTCCGCTTCTGCACTTAAGAACATTCGAAAGAATCGCAAGAACTACGCTCGTAACCGTTCGGTTGCAAGCAGGCTGAAATCATTGGAAAAATCTTTCCTTTCCACCTTGGCGACCAAGGACAAATCAGCCGCTGAAACGGCTGCAAAGGTTTTCCTTTCCGCATTGGAAAAAGCCACCAAGAGCAACCTTGTTCATTCCAACAAAGTTTCTCGCAAGAAATCTCGTTGCGCCCTCCTACTCAAGAATCTTTGATTCTTGGCAGTTCTCGACCCGAACAGCGGGTAGAGATGACCTGATTTTCAAATGTGTCGAGAATCCTCTTCGTTCTTTTGAGAATATCCGGATTCCTGCCTCTGATGATTCACCTGATTCTTTTTGAGGTAGGCTTCATGCACGTCGTCCGCTGACATGCCCATGACTTGGGCTAGCGAAATAAGAAAATGAAAGAGATCAACAATTTCTACTTTTGCGTTTTGCTTGTCGAAACTTTGATACTTTGCCCACCATTTCCATGGAACTGAATCGGTCAGTTCCGCCAATTCCTGCTGCATGGCTCGAACGTAATTGAGGATCCATTTGACGCGCTCCTCGTCGTTCATGGAACTCATATCCACTCCGATGCGGCGGTTAAGTTCATCTTGCAGTTCAAAAATATTATCCAACTTGTCCATTCCCCTTTTTTAAGTACTTTCTATGCCCGAGTTGCAAGTGGTTTCGCAAACTTTAATCAATTCTTTTGCCTTGTCGCCAACGCTGTAGGGTAGTAGTGCTCATTGCTTGCTCCGCTTCACGTGACTTGCTTGCAGGAATGTAGCTCCAAGTATCGAACCGAGCATCACCTTTACGGTAACAATTAAAACCATCATCCCATCACATGAAATCTAGAATTCGATCACGTTGGCACAGACCCAACGAAAAACTTTTGGAAAAGGGAGTCTCTTCTTCAACCAAAGCTCCGTTTGGAGAAATCAGTTCAGCGGATTCGGTTGTTTTTACGGATGACTTGAGCAGTTTCAGACCACCAAAACAATCTGATGAGGATTCCTCCCTCTCTTTCAAAGAAGAAGTGGGGAGCAATCGAAAAGGAGAAAAAAAGGATCGTCGCTCGCGCCCCAAGCATCGCCATGCCCATTCCCCAAAGGAAACGACTAGAAAAAACAGGCGCGAAGAAAATGATGCTTCCAATGATTCGAGCGATTCGTCGAGTTCGCGCCAAACGGAAAAACGGAATTCTGGAAACAAAAGAAAACATGGTCGCAAGCAACCGCGAAATTCTCGATCAACCAGAGAATCCTCATCCCCTTCTCCAGATCGATTTCAAAAACGAGCTGACAAATCGCCGCAGAATTCGAAAAAGCCTTCAGGGCTTAAGGGATTCCTTGGCAAATTATTCGGAGCTTGATCATCCGGATCTGCTTTCTTCTCTGAAAACACTTGGTTGAGTTCCTCCTCATTCCCCGATGGACGTTCTCAGAATCCAAGGCGGGCATGACCTGAAAGGAGAAGTGAAGATCAGCGGTTCCAAGAACGCCGCGCTCCCGCAATTCGCCGCTGCTCTTCTTAGCGAGGAGGAAACCATATTAAACAACGTTCCCGATTTGAGCGACGTACGATTCATGGCCGAAATCATATCGAACCTTGGGGCCAAAGTCGAAAGAACGGGTACGAACCAATGGAAGATAACCCCTTCTGAAATTAATTCCGATGCGCCTTATCGTCTCGTTCGCAAGATGAGGGCCTCCATATGTTTGCTTGGCCCTCTTGCGGCGCGTTTGAAAAGAGCCAAGATACCCATGCCGGGAGGATGCGTAATCGGTCATCGCCCCATTGACCTTCATTTGCGAGCCCTAAAGGAAATGGGCGCATCCGTTTCCTTAAACCATGGCATAGTGGAGGTCGATGCCTCAAACCTTCGCCCTGCTTGCGTTTTTCTGGGAGGAAGGCACGGGAGTACGGTAACCGGAACTGCAAACGCCATTATGGCTTCGGTTCTTACACCTGGACTGACCGTATTGGATGGAGCCGCTTGCGAGCCCGAAATCTTGGATCTATGTTCCATGCTTTGCAAAATGGGCGCGAAGATTACCGGATCAGGTTCACATCTTTTGAAAATAGAAGGCGTTGATCGACTTTCTGGTTGCAATCACAAAGTTATTCCTGATCGCATCGAAGCGGCCACCTACGTAATGGCGGCGGCGATTACTCGCGGAAAAATCCTTATCAAGGGAATTTGCCTCGACCATCTGGGAGCTTTTTCCAAGGTAATGAGAGAATGCGGAATTTCATTGAATTCGCGCGGTGAGGATGTTTTGGAGACGGGAATCGAATCGGCGGATCTGAAACCTTTCGAAGTAATTACCTTGCCTTACCCCGGGTTCCCCACCGATTTGCAGGCTCAAGCTTGCGCCCTTGCATGTACGGTTCCCGGATTGAGTATTCTGACGGAAAGAGTCTACCCCAGTCGATTCATGCACGTACCGGAACTTCTGCGAATGGGCGCTCAAATATCACTCGAAGGGCCGACGGCGATTGTTCATGGAGGGAAGCCCCTCCATGGAGCCCCGGTGATGGCTTCGGATCTACGGGCAAGCGCCGCATTAGTTCTTGCCGGATTGGCCGCAACCGGCGAAAGTTGGATTCATCGCATTTATCACTTGGATCGCGGATATGAGGCATTGGATGAAAAATTCAGGAAACTGGGAGCGATCATGGAAAGAATTCCCGAAACGTCCTTGCCAGCCTCCTTCCGAGACGCTTTGGATGCTAGGTCCTGAAGAATGAATCAAGAAATTCCCACTGGTCGAAATTTTCTCGAGGACTCCCTTAAGCGTGGATCCGAAGTTGAAGCCGCTTTGCGTCCACCTTCATTCGAAGATTTCACCGGTCAACCCAAGACCGTGGAACGCCTTCAGGTAATGGTAGGAGCCGCAGTCAAAAGAGATGAAGCCCTGAAGCACGTGCTTCTATGCGGCCCCCCCGGATTGGGCAAGACCACCTTGGCTCACATTGTAGGACATGAATTGGGAAGGGAGGTTCGAATTACCTCGGGTCCGGTTATAGACAAACCTGGTGACCTTGCCGGCTTGCTCACAAACCTGCAGGAGGGAGACCTTTTATTTATCGATGAGATTCATCGCATTCCCAAAACGGTGGAAGAGTATCTCTATTCGGCAATGGAAGACTTTCGAATAGACATCATGATAGATCAAGGACCCAACGCCAGAAGCGTTCGATTGGAGATTCCTCGCTTTACTCTTGTGGGGGCAACGACTCGCGTAGGTCTGCTGTCCGCTCCCATGCGAAGCAGATTTACCCTGCAAACGCGCCTGGACTACTATGGTCGCGAGGAACTCTCGAGAATCGTACTCAGAAGTTGCAAGCTGCTGAACTGCCCGATTGATCAGCCAGGAGCCGAAGAAATCGCCGCTCGAGCCAGAGGCACTCCAAGAATTGCGAATAACCTGATCCATTTCACGAGAGACTTTGCGGAACAGCGAAGCGATGGAAAGATCAGTAGAAAAATCGCGGCGCAAGCCTTGGAGTTGCTTGAAATCGATGAACGAGGCCTGGATGAGATGGACAAGAGGATGCTCTGGACGGTTGCGAAAAATTACAAGGGTGGCCCCGTTGGCCTTGGCACCATTGCCGTTGCGGTAAATGAAGAGGAACATACCCTTGAGGAAGTGCACGAACCATTTCTGATTCAGGAAGGCTACCTCAAACGGACCGCCCAAGGCCGAGTCCTCACACCCAAAGGTTGGGAAGCAAGCGGTGTCCTGCGGACTTCATCATCCGACGAGTCCCAACTTTCTCTCATGTAATTTGGGTGAATCTTTTGCTCGCCAACGGAAAGAGACATCTCATCGAAGAGGAAAATCGGGCAGGCTCCTTCCTCAGCCAAAGATGAAGCTCCTTTAATTGAATTTCTCGAACTTCAGAAACCTCAAGCGGATTCGGTTTCGGATAAACGACCCCCATCACCTCGTAAGACCGAACGAATTCGTAACCATTTTCGAATGAAGGATCGGATCGAAGTAATTCCCTTAGGTTTTCGGGTTCCACAGATACCCCCAACTCTTCTTCCAATTCTCGAACTCCCGCCTGAAGGTAGCTTTCTCCTCTGTCAACGTGACCAGAGCAACTGACGGTCCAAAGGCCAGGTTCCAAATCTTTTTCCAAACTGCGCCGTTGAAGAATCACTCCGCCGTTTTCGCCCACAGCATACAAATGCACCGCTCGATGAAACAAATTTTGTCGATGAGCATCAAGGCGACTGGTAATCCCGATTGCCCGATCGAAACGATCCACCCAATCAAAGTATTCTTCTGATATTGGATTCCGAATCATCTTAGTCACTTTGTGATTGATAACGCAATCTTGAGCTTACTAAGGTTGATTCAAGGTGGAAACAAAATTCAAGATTTTAGGTTCAAGCAGTTCCGGAAACGCTGCACTTTTGCGAACTTCAAAATCGAAGGTTCTCATCGACGCTGGTCTCTCGGCCAAGAAGCTTAAGTTTCTTCTTTCCGAAGAGGGGTTGAAAGTCGAAGATCTCGATGCGGTTTTTCTTACGCATGAGCACAATGACCACACCGCTGGATTGCGTGGATTGTCTCGCTTGCTCAACCTACCCGTCTTCGCCAACCAAGACACGATCGATGCGCTGCAGCCCAAGCTTCCAAGACGACCGAACTGGAAGAGGTTTCATACGGGCGAACCCTTTGAATTCCGGGACTTGAGAATCCATCCCTTTAGCGTCCCGCACGATGCCTACGATCCGGTTGGCTTCTTTTTCGAATGGGGAACCGAAGATTTGTTCGATCCACCGTCGAGCTTGGCTTGGGTTACCGATCTTGGATTTGTCCCCACCTTGGTAAGGGAAAGAATCAGGCAGGCGACCATTCTTGTCATCGAATCGAATCACTGTTCTGAAATGCTTGAAAATGACCAGAAAAGGCCCTGGAGCCTCAAGCAGAGAATTCGCGGCAGGCACGGTCATCTCTCCAACCAAACCACTTACGACCTTTTGGAATCTACCGAAAACGCGTGCTGGCGTGAGGTTTTCCTCATGCACTTGAGTCAGGATTGCAACGACGTCGACTTGGTTAGAAAACGGTTTCGCCAGCTACCGGGACAAGGCAGCAGGTTCATAACTTACGTGATCGATCCAGCGACCGCCGAACCTCTCTGCGTGTGAAATTTCCCCAAAGACAAACCAAGATCATTGCTACCATCGGTCCGGCCACGGAATCGGAGGAAATGCTCGAATCATTGATTCGCGAGGGCGTAGACGTCATGCGTTTGAATATGGCCCACGCCACCCACGATTGGGTACGAGAAATCACTCGACGAATTCGATTCATCGGCAAGAAACTTGAACGGGAACCAGCCATTCTCATGGACGTCAAGGGACCGGAAATCCGTACCGGCTTCTTGCATTCGCCCATATCTCTTCAACGGGGAGATTTGATCGACCTTGTCTACTCAACTCAGATCAATCCTCCGCCGTCGGAAGGAGCATGGCAAATAGAAGTGAATTATGAAAATTTGCACGAACACTTGCAACCGGGAAACAACGTTCTTTTGGATAATGGATTGATTCCTCTCTTGGTGGTTGAATCCTCTCATGAAAAAGTGCGTTGCAGAATACTTCAAGACGCGCTGCTCAAGAGCCGGCGTCATGTAAACCTACCCGGAATTGAAACCGGCCTGCCTTCCTTGACGGAAAAGGATCGCAAGGACACTCTGGTTGGCATCGATTGCAGTCACGATTTTTTTGCTCTTTCCTTCACTCGTAACGCCGACGCGATTGATTTGTTCAAAAGTTTTCTGAGCGATCATGGTTCCACTGCTCACGTAATCGCCAAGATTGAAGATCAGCAAGGAGTGAGCAACTTGGAGGAAATCGTTTCCGCCGCCGATGGGCTCATGATCGCCCGGGGAGACTTAGGCATTGAATGCCCCTTCGAAGAGTTGCCCATCATCCAGAGAAAATCGGTTGGTGTATGCCTGGCAAAAGGCAAACCAGTGATCGTAGCCACTCACTTGCTGGAATCCATGATCGAGTCACCGGTTCCCACTCGTGCGGAAATCAGCGACGTGGCCAACGCCATCAACGAAGAAGCCGACTGCGTTATGCTCAGCGGAGAAACCACAACCGGACTTTATCCCATTGAATGCGTGCGTATCCTCAAGCGAATCTCCTCCAGAATCGAGCGAGAACTGCCATCCGTCCTTTCGGAAAGCCTGAGGCTTTTTAGACCAAAGGCAAAAATGCTTCGTTCCGCAGCTTTGCTTGCCTTGCGAATGGAAAATGCCTGCGTGCTGGTATTCACCAGGAGTGGTGATCTCGCCGCAAAGCTCGGTGCATTACGACCTAATGGAGCGCCATTGTTCGCCTTTACGGATATCGAAGGTCTGCACCGGAAGCTTCGTTTGATCTGGGGAATCGAACCTTTTCTAATGGAATTTTCCAAAGACCCCGAAATTACCATTCAAAATGCAATTCGCAGGTTGCAGGAACAAGGTTGGGTCCATACCGGCGATCACGTCATCACTGTTACTAACGTACTTGCAGACGGAAAGGTCGTGGAAAGCATTCAATTACGAGAGGTGGACTCCTGATTGCATCATCTTTTGCTGTACCTGTAGCAAATGCCTAGCAAAGAGATGATTAAGTAAGGCATGCTCGCTGCGATCATCGGTCCGACGACAAAATTCTCACCCATGGAGTCAAAAAGCGTACGCAACAAGTAAAAAGCCAAGGCAGCCAAAAGGAAGATTCCGGCGATTTTCCCGGGCGAAGAAGCATCCCGAACACTTCCCAGACAATAACCGATCAACATTGCAACCAAACAAGAAGGCCCACTCCACCAAAGTTGAGCCGTTCTTAAACGAAAAGGGTGCAGCGCTTGATCGGATGCCTCCGGAAGGCATTCGATCAATTCGTCGATTTGATGCTTCGACATTTTCTTGGGCGTTTTTCGGAGCAGAAGGAAAGGCGTGGGATCATCGTCCAATCCCAATCCACCTAGACGATCGAAACTTTTGTTTATCCCCGGGCTTTTGCCCAGCAGTTCGACCAGGGAACTCGGCGCATCCTCCCAATCAATGGATTCTCCGCTGGCATCAGGAACGGGCAACCCTTTGCTGGAGTAGAAGCCTAAGAAGGAGGCTTGTTTGAACTTCCATCCTTCCGACAAACTCCAAGTGGCCTCATTCGCTCGGATACGCATCAAATCCTCTCCATTCTCACCGTAACAGAAAAGCTGCAATTCCTTTCCCGTCATTTGCCGAGGATCAAAACTCCTGAAATACCATAATCTTTTCGATCCGATCTTCATTTGAAGAGGAAACTCACCCGCTTCGCTTGTCTCGGTATCGATTGCGACCTTCTCAACCAACTCGGCAGCTATCAAACCAATTAGACAAGCTAGCATGAATACCATCGCAAAACAGCGAGTCGGAGAAATTCCATTGGCTAGCATGGCCGACCATTCTCCATGCTTTCTTAGATAGGCAAGAGTCAGTAAGGTTGCCAGGAGGCAACATATCGGAAGTACCGTTGGCAAGTAGGTTCCCATCCACAGCCACAACTGCAGGAGCCGGCTTTCCGAACCGGGAGGGAAAACTTCCTCCAACCCCTCCAAAAGACTGAAGACCAATGCAATTCCCAGCAAAGCAAGCGCGCAGAGAAGGAACCATCTGATCCACTCGCCGGTGAGGTAAGCCATTACGATTTTTGCCATGCTTGACAAACAGCTTAACCCTTGCTCTCGATGAATGGAACTCTCAATCTTCCAACTGACACGATCCACGATATTCAAACAATGAAGCTCTTCATATCACTCGTAACGTTTCTTTCGCCTATTGCAGCTTGGGCCTCTAATCCAGCAGAAGCCCTAAAATGGGAAACTCGCATTGACCTCTTTTTTGGTGAATACGTGGTCGCTCCATTGGCTGATTTGCTCTTCTGGCCTATTCCCGGATTAAAGATGCCGTTGGTCGTTGCTTGGCTTTTGGGAGGGGCGCTGTTTTTTACTTTGCGCATGCGATTCGTCAACATACGGATGTTCAAACATGCCATTGATCTGGTTCGAGGCAAGTACGACACCAAGAAGGAAATCGGAGAAGTCAGCCATTTCCAGGCCCTTTCAACCGCCCTCTCTGCCACCGTCGGGCTAGGCAACATTGCCGGGGTCGCCATAGCCATAGGATTGGGTGGACCCGGGGCCACCTTCTGGATGATTCTTGTAGGTTTTCTAGGAATGTCTTCCAAGTTCACTGAATGCGCCCTCGGTCAAAAATACCGAAAAATCAGAAAGGACGGCAGAATCTCGGGCGGAGCCATGCATTATTTGTCCCAAGGCTTAAAAGAAAGGAAACTCAAGCACCTGGGAAGCCTTCTTGCAGGATTGTTTTGCGTATTATGCATCGGTGGATCTTTGGGCGGAGGAAATTCGTTTCAAGTCAATCAATCCTTGGCCATGATCCAAACCGTCATTCCTGGCCTTGGAGATTATCCATGGGCATATGGTCTGTTAATGTCTGTTCTTGTTGGATTGGTCATCATCGGGGGCATCAAAAGCATCGCTCGGGTAGCCTCCTTTGTAGTTCCCTTGATGTGCTCCGTTTACTTGCTGGCTTGTCTGTACGTACTTTTAAGTTGCTTTGATCAAATACCCTTCGCCGTCTCGGCAATCTTTGACGGAGCGTTTTCTCCCGACGCGGCCTTTGGCGGCTTTATCGGAGTTTTGATTGTCGGCGTAAAACGGGCGGTTTTCTCAAACGAGGCCGGGATCGGATCGGCTGCGATCGCCCATTCGGCCGCGAAGGTCAATCATCCGGTGGAAGAAGGCATTGTCGCTCTTTTGGAACCCTTCATCGACACCATTGTCGTTTGCACGATGACGGCCTTGGTAATCATTGTCACCGGGGCATACTCGGATCCGGCGAATGCGTCGCTAATCGCCGAAAACAAAGGGGGCGCTTTGACTGCAGCGGCCATGGAAAGCGTGATTGCCTGGTTCCCCTGCGTCTTGGCTGTTGCCGTCTTTCTCTTTGCTTTCTCTACCATGATTTCCTGGTCCTATTACGGGGAGCGTTGCTGGGTGTATCTTTTCGGTGACAGCTCTTCCATCGCCTACAAGATTCTCTTTCTCCTCTTTACCTTTTTGGGCTCGATAATCACCGCTACCAACGTTCTTGACTTTTCGGACCTAATGATTCTGGGAATGGCATTCCCAAACATTTTGGGCCTCGTCATTCTTAGCGGTTCGTTACGAAAAGATTTAGATAGTTACACAATGTTGTTGCGTAAAAAGAATTCATGATAGTAGATGATTTGAATTTCCTCTTCTTTTTTGTTAACTTAAGTTTTTCCTGTTCCTAAAATGGCCGATGATGATGTCCATGTAGAAATTTCCGATTCCGAAGAAGCTCGGGCTTGCATCGGTCGTTTGCTCAAAGCCATAGAAGGTTGGGCAGTCAAGGAAAGCAACAAAAACGAGCTTGAGGTGACTGCATTTGCAGCTGCTTTAGCTTCTGGCATCATTTCCTTCCATGACTTCTCCTCTAAAGACTGCAGAAGCAGCCAGCAATTGATTGGAGCGGTTTCCCGAGCAAAGCAACACATAGACAGGGAATTCAAGAAGTTCGATGCAGAGATTGACAAGATGCACATCAAATTTGCCCAAGAAATGGAAGAGCTCGATTTAAAGATCATACGAGATCGCAAGGAGTTCAAACATTACCTGATCTCTCTCATCTATGCCGAAGAATACAACAAGTTACGAACAAAAGTAACCAACATCTTCGAAACTTTGGATGCCAAGGCCCGCTACGAAGACACCTCCGCTTCTTCCTGATTGTTTGCTCTATTGATGTATTGCCCACTTCATTCCTGCATACAGCCAAGCAGGTAAGAGAATCGGGCTGGCCAGCATCGTAGTCATTATCGTCCTCATTCCTGCATCCGCGTCTTCGCCGTAGGTCTTAACGATAATCAGTGCAAATACTCCAGCCGGCATGGCGCCCTGCACCACTAAAACTTTCGCCATCCATTCCATGCCTTGAGGGATCCATCCGCAAGCTGCATACGAAATAAAGATCAAGGGAACCAGAAATCCTCTCGTCAACAAGGCTCCGATTTCAATACGCAAGCGTTGCGAAGGCTTGATCGTTTTGATCAAGTCATAAAAACTTGCCCCAATCATTAAAAGAGCGATCGGAATAGAGCAATTTCCTATCATTTCCAACACCATCCATGCGAACTCCGGTATTACTGCTCTTCCGCCGAAGGATTGGAGAAAAAGGGCAAGAAAGACAGACAGAGACGGGGGGTTCAAAACTTTACCAAAATTTAATTTGGAAGAGGTCAGGACTAAGATACCTATGGTCCAAATCGCCACCTCGACACCAAGGTTGAAAAGAATGATCTTTACGACCAGATCGTTCCCGAAAAAAAGCGCGGCAATTGGAATCGCAAAGAATCCGTAGTTGAAAATGCCGGAACAGAAGCAAAAAGCGGGTCTGGCTTCTTTTCGTATACTCAGCGGGATTGAAACCAGTCTGGAAACGCCGAAACCTATGCAAATGCAAGCAAACCCGAACGCGGCAGCAACCCCCGCCTCTCCAACCTCAATCGGCCTTTGGGCTCCCAAAACGTTCTTTAAAATAAAGCAGGGGTAGAGCAAGTTTACGATAAGACGAGCAATGGAAGCATCTATCTCCACGCTCAGCCAGCCAAGACGACGTGACACACCACCCAAAAAGAGAAGGCAAAAAGGGGGTGAAACCGCAGACAAAACGCTTAACCAGCTGTTCATAGCTTATGAAAATTCGCAAAACAATCAAAGATGATAAAGATAATGTCAGCAAAAAATTCGTTCGCTCATAGACAATGTTGAGTGGCGATCTAGAGGTACTTTCTTTGACCGAAAAATAATTTCGCATGCTCCGCCAGAAAGTGGTTAGGTACTAAAAGTGCAGCTTTAATATAATATCCCATCCTATGAAAAAACCACTGGCGCTATTGTTTCTATCGTTCACCATCGCTTGTTCCGCTTGGGCGGAGAAGTATGATTATGTTAGGTTATTCATTGATCCAAATAGTAGTGATCAAACAACCGTTAGTGTTAAAGTAGATTACAACACTGAGCATAATTTCACACTCTATGAGTCTCTAGAATTAGGCGAAGGTGAAGCTGCAAAAATAGTTTCCTTGCCTCAGGCGTCTTCTCTTATTGATGCAGTCCGCTACTTAGTTCTGATCAACGAATATGGTACGTTTGTTTACGTTACGAGTAACATTGACGGCACTTGGTATTCATCTCAAACTATCGTCGGACCAGGTAAAATTTATACAGCTTGGCGAAAAGGAAGTTCCTACTACGCTTCCCCTGATACTCCCAACGAGTCCTGCATTACACTATTAATCGATAAAGCAGACTACAACAACCATGAGTACGCTAAGTTGATCTTTGATCCAAATGAAAATCTTACCCGATACCATGAAGTGGTTGTAACAAACAGCTCAGGTTTTTATCCGGAAGGCAGTAGTTGGCGGCATTATCATAGCGGGGCTGGAATAACTCTAAATAGCGGTGATTACGCGCAGGTAATCGGATTTTCAGCCCCCTTCGGGCCTGATTTAGTTTTGGATACTGGGGATAAAAAAATCCCTTATCCAGTAAGTACATATGCTGGTTCTGATAATTCTGGTCGTACCTATTTTTTACCCAACTCTGAAAATATCATTGTAGGTGAAGGGCAGTTGTATGCAGGAGCTGAAGCTGACCCGGGGGACGATCTTCAGGTGGACGATATACGCTATGTTGCTTTACGAATTGTCAGAGCTTCTCAAACTGGTTCAAAGACCCTTGCATGGAATGGTTCCGATTGGGAGAGTACTAGTGACGATTCGCAACAAGCCAATAATTCAGAAGGTTCTATTGAATACGATAGTTTACTTGGGTGGGCATACTTCACAGACAGCAATTGGGTATATTCTTACTCTAAACTGTCTTGGTATTACTTACACGGCACTTCAGATGGTATGTATGCATGGAATGCGAATGTACCCGGCAGCGGTTGGTTTAAGATGCGTTAACTAACCCTCCTCCGGCTCAAAGCCGACAATCTCTTCGTCCAGCCAATCGTCTATCGCACCAAGGGCTGCCTTAGCTAAATCCTCGGCATCCATATCACTCTCCTCCCACCAGCGGTTGAAGATTAAAAATTCTCCTCAATTAACCCAATTTCGCATTTGCTGAAAATTTTTTAGACGGGGTAATCCGTATGGGTTGATCGAGTTGGAAAGAATAGACCCCATCCCCCTATTCTTGTTGTCAGTTTATATGCCGTTTTTTGCCAAAATAGGGATACTTGGTGCATATATACTAGAAGGTAAAATTGCAAAAAACAACACATTCTAAATTCCTTAAGTAGATAATATACATAGCATTGCATTTGCTTGCTAGCCTTTACCAAACTGGCGTCCCCACGAGGAATCGAACCTCTCGGATTGCTTGCCGAATAACGGAAAAGCGAAGAGGAAGATGATGGTTAATCGCATTGGTTAAGTAACGCTTAGTGCAGTTGAATCGTCAAGTTTGACAGCCAATCAGAAAGTTGTTTGATGGAGGGATGAAAGCATTACTCTGTTTAATATTTTCAACAAATCTGTTGATTGGCTGAACCCATTTCTGCTCCATGAAGAAAAGCGAAGAAGTACGCAGGTTTGCCTTCGAAATCGCCCTTCATTCGGATTCCGATGCCCTTAAGGAAGGGATGGCGCAAAAGGCAAGAAAGTTCGTGGATTACGGGTACGATCTATATCATTCCAGCAGGCAGGGAGGAAAGTCTCCATCAACAAAGAAATTCATAAAATGGAGGAGAGGTCCAGTTTGCTGGACTTTCTGGCCATGAAGAGAATCACTTGTCTCTCTGCCCGCCTGTCGCAGCAAAGACTGTTCTCATTGAGTTGCCTCCTTGTCAGCGTGGCGGGCCAGGCGATTGGTGTGCCTGGACAAGCGACAGTTGCGGGCCCAGGAACGACGATCACGGTGACCGTCGATCGTGGAAAGGATGTTGGGCAGTCTTTTGGTTCGCTGTTTGAGGCTCGTAGTGCTGATGACTCTCTGGTGATCGGGGCTGGTTTTCAGAATGCATACAACACCCAGTACCGAGCCGATCGGCATTCAGTGCAGTTCTTCGTTCGCCCCGTTGACGGCATTCGAGAACTTACTGTCGAGGAGTTGCCTCGCCCGACGGATAACCTGATGGGCGCCTACCTTTTCGGGAGAGATGGCCACGCCTATTCGACTTTTGGCGGACTAAAGGTCTGGGACTCCGGCACGCGACGGTGGGCAGACGTCGCGCAAGTGGGCGGAACGTCCGAGTCAATGCGGGTCGGCAACGGCACGCTCACATTTGGTAACAGCCAGGTGACCTGGAACGGCCAGTCCGTTCTCGAGCAACCTGAGAAGGGGAGCTATCAGCTCTTTTTCTACGCCAACGAGCATCTGTGTTTCTATCATGTAAATCGAGGCGATCGTCCGTACCGTTTCTACCAGGACGACGAGGACGGCTTCAGTCGGCTATATGCCTGTCCATGGATTCCGGGGCAGGGCAGCGTCAACCTTGAGCAGGCCATCACATTGCGTCTGCCAGTTGTCGGTGAAACGACTTTTGCCTGGGGGCAGCTCGGCGACCAGGTCGTCACAGGCTCGAACATTGGCGGCTTCTACGTTTTTGAGAATGGCCAGTGGACAATGCTGCTTGAGCCAAAGCTGGGTGTCGGTTACCAGCTCTACTCCACACTGGCATTTCATGATCGGTTGCTCATGGGGCAGTACCCGACCGGCCGGGTTTTCGAGTACGACGGCAAGAAGATCCGTGACCAGCCTGGGTGGCCGCCGGTACTGGAAGGGGTTTCCGATCGGGGTCGCGAGGCACAGACGACAGCGATCTACGGAGGCGATCTGATGGTTGGCGTCTGGCCGTGGGGCGAAGTCTGGCGCTACAACCCGGACAGCGGTCGCTGGTCCCTCGGTCACCGCATGTTTTCGCATCCGGAACTGTCGGCGAAGATCGTGCATCCGTACGACGTCGAGAATCAGGGGAACACGCCGCAGAATCTGTGGGGGCAGCGAGTCACCAGCCTGCTTCCCATCGGCCCTGACTTGTTCATTTCGACTTCCGCAAAGGCCCCGTACAAGTTTTCAGAGAAGTTCTCTTTCCTACTCCCCGACAAGTGGCGGTCCTACGGCAAGGTCTACCGAGCCACTATGCCCGGACACCTTTCTGCGTCGACACGATGGACTGATAAGCCAACAAAGCTTGAGTTTTCGGTTCGAGACGATCGTATGTCGATCTCTCAGGACGGTAAATTACTGGCGACAACTCCTCTGTACGGATCTCTGTCGACATGTGTTGGAAAGAGTGGCAGTTTCAAGGATGTGATCTGGAGCTCGGGAACTTATGGTCCAGGTCGTTATGCATCGCTAACAGGATCGATCTCAAAGTGACAGACTTCCGCCAGAGGCTGATCGCATTTTCGTTGCGTTTGTGCACCGATTGCTGAAATGGCTGCTAAGAATCGGCCAGCTTTTCATCGGAAAAAGGTAATCGTTGTTGGGTTGATCGAGTTGGAAAGAATAGACCCCCTCCCCCTATTCTTGTTGTCAATTTGTTGTCAGTTTATATGCCGTTTTTTGCCAAAATAGGGATACTTGGTGCATATATACTAGAAGGTAAAATTGCAAAAAACAACACATTCTAAATTCCTTAAGTAGATAATATACATAGCATTGCATTTGCTTGCTAGCCTTTACCAAACTGGCGTCCCCACGAGGAATCGAACCTCGATCTACGGTTTAGGAAACCACTGTTTTATCCGTTAAACTATGGGGACTTAAAGGTTGTAGGTGATGTACTTGTGAAAAAAGCAGAATCCGCAAATAAAAATAATTTTTGGTGTGTAGCCATGGTTTATTCCCATTGGGGGATCAGACAGCCACGAATAAAAGAACTGTTTAAGCCATTTATCGCCATGACCGATACAATAAAGAAAGAACTTATGAGAGAGAAGCATAACTTTCCAAGGTTTTTCGTTTCCAGCCTAATTATCTTCATCGCAATAAGTGGATTTTTGTTACCCATCTTGTATGTTCTTTCCCTTGTTTTTACTATCATTGCTGCGATAAAGGCTTACAAGGGCGAGTGCTGGAACTACCCTCTTGCGATTAGATTTTTCAAGTCTCCCGATACCGAATAGAGGATCCAGTCCTAGTCGCTAGACTTACTCCAACCATCCAAGATCAGCATTCTCTTGGCTACTTAGCCAAGAGGCCTAATCTTGTTTGTCATAATCGGTCTCCCTAAGGAGAAGACCCGTTGAAGTCGAGAAAGTCCAAGTTGCGCAAATTCAACAAAGCGGAGTAATCGGCCGTGTCTTTGATCTTTTGCATATTCGACTTGATGTCGGCAATGGATGTACTGCTGAACAACAAAGGGTCAGACTGATCATACGCGGGCTTGTCGCTGGCAAGATCCGGTCTCGTGCCAAATGCGATTTCCCAAAAGTCACTGTATCCATCTCCATCCGTGTCTTTCTCGGCAAGAGTAAGACCGTCCAAGGAGACGAAATTAGGGTTGGTATTTACGTCACGGAGAGGCGTAGCATAAAATGCCGAATCGGAAAACTGCTGACTCTCATAAACGTACAAGGTTCGGGAGGTATCAGCTATGTTCCCCCAACCATCCTTAACCTTGTACCTGATGTCGACAACGTAGATGCGCATGGACTCTCCCTGCGTCTTGTTCACATCGTTGAAGGAGGTGCCGTTGACGTCAGGGATATAGATGTTGTTTTGGGGAATTCCTCCGATCTCTCCGGCAGCCAATTCCTCTTGAAATTCCTGCATGCTTTTGGTGTCAACCAAACTGGTGGTGTAAATTATGCCATGGTCCAGACTGGCGTTGTCGTCGTAGGTGGTCTGATCGACTTTGCGAACTGCGCGGGCCTCTCCCCGGCCGTCCCCGTCGTAATCCGGATATACGCTAACGTAAAAAGAATCATCCTCTGCATAGATCCCGGGATCAACGAAGTTGTAGTTCGCTAGGAAAAGCCGGTGGGCGCCGCCGTCAAACCCAGTGCCGTTGTATTCGGGATTTTCAGGACCGGCCGTCTGGTCATCAAAAGTCTTCTGGTTGTTGACTAGATTCTGATTGTATCCATACCGATAGAAATCATGAATGACGGACTCTCCCAACATGGTGAAATCAGGAGGCGTGGTATCGATGACCCTCAGCTTTCTATCCAAATACAGGGATTCATTCCCGGAATCATCCGTCAATGAGATACGGATAAAATATCCAGTGCCAACCGCGGCTTCGTCTGGAGTGGGTGGATAGGGATCGGCACCCAGTTCCGTGCTGGTGGAATTCTCGTCAAGCAATTGCCAAGGGTCCGATTCGAGTTGGCGCCACTCCACTTTCCATTTCTTTTGAGCGGATCCATCTATCTGAGGATCTTCCCCTACGGTGGAGCCTACGCTGACGTCATCGTCAAAATCGATCACGGCGATCAATTGCAAGAGGTTGTGCCTGATTTGAGCATCGGTAAATCCAAGGGTGTAGTCTATGTCGACCACGCGCTCGGTCACACCTGCGGAATCGGAGATAACCGGGGCGGTGGTATCCTTGACGACAACGTACCTGTAAGCAGGATCCGCTTGGTTGCCCGCAAAGTCAGAAACAAGGTAAGTGATTTCGAAAACGTCGTTCAACCGTTCCTGACTGCTGGCCCCTACGGCGGTATTGTTGATATCATCGGTCAAATTGCGAACGGTTTCGATAAAGTCGGAATCGTCGAGTGGCCCGTCAACGGCATCATATGCGGATTTGTTCAAGGTGCTGAGCGCGCCGCTCTTGGCCGCACTTTCCCACATGTAGTAATCTTGCCCGTCATTGTCGTTATACTGCTCTCCGGCTTCAAGGAGCACGAAGGGTCCGTCGGGATCGTCATTAGGATTTACCGTAAGCGGGAACAAGGTGATTACAGGAATCACTTCGTCTACGAAAGTGTAGACGCGGGAGCCAGCGACGTCGCCTCGTACGATGCTGTTTGTCTGAACCTCGGTATCCTGCTCGGCAAAGTAAGTGACCGTAAGCTTTATCAACTGTCCACCCTCGCCGTATTCCGCCTTGATGGTGGACGAAATGGTTATTCCGTAATCGGAGAGGTTTTCAACGTAGACCCCAGGGTCCTGAAAATTCTGTCCACCAAGATTCAACTTGAAGGCGCTGTGCCAAGCATAGGATCGTCCATAGGCATCGCTAACCAGGTTGGTTACATCGGTGTCATGATCTTCGCTCCCTGTGGTTTGCGGGGAACTGGAATTGAGTTCAAGACCAAGATCGTCCGCAATGCTGGTCTCTGCTTCGGACAGTTTGAGAATGAAATCATAATCTCCCGAAGCGACGACATAGGGAACTTCGGTGTCTTGTCCGGCGGCAAAGCCTTCCGGAGCAATGACGAGAGAAGAAGACCCGTCGTCGTAATCGGTCTTGTCGGAAGTGACGTATGCTTGCGTGAAGACCGGGTTTTCGGAAACTTGATCCAAGCTCGCGCTAAGATCGGACCCGGCGGACAAGAATGCATGACTGATTGCGGCAAGATGCGGAGCCACTCCGTCAGCCACGGACAGAACCCGAGTTTGCATGCGTGAATTATTGAAATCGTCTCGGACTTCGTATTCAACGACGTAACTTCCAGGTGACCAGAATCCTTCCTCCTCAAGGTGAGAAAACGCCTCAGTTCCATCAGGCCCAAGGTACTCGTTTGCATCCTTGAGCAAGCGTCTTGAAAACAAACCCTGATGGGTATCGCTCTTTCCATCGTTGTAGGCGTCTTCAAACCCAGTGACGTTTTGATCGACGTAAGCGACTCCGGTTTGCAGGTCGCCCACTATACCTGAAGGCGCGACCGTGAAATTGGGAGCAGTCTCGTCCACAAAGCGAGTTTCGAGCGAATAATAAAAGAGTTCTTCGAATTCGTTGTAGGCGGAATAGCGGACCACCAATTTGGGCAGTCCGCCGGCATCTTTTGGCGTGAAATCAATAGACCCTCCGGGTCGGCTATCCGACACGAAGAATTCGGCCCCTGATTCATCCCGATAAAAATTGACCAAATCGGGGGTCCAAAACTCGTCGCCCGTGGAGTTTCCATCTGCAGTTACGAGAACCACTTCCTTTTGAAGGATGGAAGTGTTGACAGGGCCGTTGGCGAATTGAATGAAAGCGTTGACCAATGGCCTGGCCGAAAGGCTCAAGTCTCCTGCCTCGACTTGATAGGGGTCGTCTACCATAGGCTCGAAGGATACCTGACTGGGATTGTTCGGATCGTTGCGAAACTCCACTTCTCGAGTAACCAAGTTTCCAGCGTTGCCCGCTCGATCAGTAAAACGATAGGTTAGCAGGTATCTGCTGGAATCTCCTTGCGAGGCATTGTAATCGGAGAGAACCTGCTCGATCGTTGGGTTTCCTGCCAGCGGCTCCGCGTAGGCTTGACTGTTTTCGTCAAAAGGCTGAACTTCCACCACCAGCAAGTCCTTTTCCATCAGGTAATCCGCATAGTCCCAAATCACGGTTCCATCGGCAAGCTGGACGCTCGTATCACCGAAATCGTGAACGTAAAGGTTTTCCACGATTTTCAGTCCGGGATCCGCAAAGGATTCGGCTCCGCTAAGGGTAGCGTTGACGTCGACGTAAAGGGGATCTCCACCCCGCAAAGTAACCACGGGAGCAACCGAATCGGTCACGTTGACGTCAATGGTTACACTCTCGGTGTTTCTCATAAGATTGCCGGATAAATCCCTAATGCCCTGATAAGTCAAGTAATCAGGATAATTTCCGGAAAACATGAGGATTTCATTACCGAAAATCCCAGGCAGATCGGAGTCAATCCAGAGATTGGAGTCCGGATAGTCGGTATGGTCTTTTCCATCATAGGAAAATTCGCTTCCCTCCAAGAAGGCGCCTTCGATATCTTCTTGAGAATCGTAGTTGTCGATGATTTCAATTCGGGGAACAGGAAATGCCTGATTGGCAACTCCGACGACGGCAAAAGGTTCCAGCCCATCCGGTATTTTTAGGTAAGGACCCAGTTTGTCGACGATTTGCACGGTGGGACTAAGAGAAACCACCGCTCCATTGCCATTGGAACTGAAATTTCTAAAGAGCGAATCGTCGATGGATATGGTTAGTTGAGTAGTACCCAATGCGGAATAATCGACAACCGCAGACGACAAGGCATTTATGCTTTCTCCACCGACGGTGACGTATTGGGTGATATCGGTTTCATCGTAAGAGAGCGCTTGGACGTAAACCTTGCGCGATTCGTTGGTATCGCTTGCTGGCAAAATAGTGAATTCTCCGTCATCGCAGGAAGGATCGTACGCTAGATATGGCTCTCTGGGCTGGACCATGTACTCGATGATTCCATTTTCTTCGAAAGCAAATTCGCTGCGCCACCCGCCGTTGGTAATCGTCAACGTAGGTGAAGTTTTGATTATCTCTACGCTCCGAGATATACTGCTCTTAATCCCTCGCCAATCCGTAATCGTATAGTTCAGGTCATAGGTGTCGACAGTGGTAAGGTCGGGAGAATCAACTAATTGTGCGACAATATCAGTTCCACGAACGTCCTTCGCAACGACGGTGCCAATCCAAGGGTCGAGTTCCGTAAGCCAATCCCGTCCATCGACTTCCTGTACATGCTCCAAGGTGGCATTGACCTCATCGAAGGTAGGAGGGGTAATGGCAATGTTGATGGCTTTTTCCCCCTGAGTGGTCAAATCATCCAGCCAGTCCGAATTGGTTGCGCCGTTCTCGTAACGAGGATCGATGACTTCAAAAGTGAGCTCATTTGTTCCAGCGGCCATATCAGGGGGCGAAGTCGTAAAGTCGGCATGATCCGCCCCATTGACCTGCAGGGTGATCGAACCGCTCAAGGAAGAGCCGGAAAAGTCTTGGGCGCTGACCGAACTTAGCCAACCAGACAGCTCGCTCCATGGATCCTTGTACTCAAGGACGTTTTGTGCATGGGGGGCGCCCGAAGGATGCAAATTCCGCTCGGATTGAAAATCGGGAACGTCGAGGGTTGGCGATGTAGCGGTGATTGCCAAATACCGGTTCTCCTCCACCATGACTCCACGGTAATCAGTAATTTGATAAGTGAAGGTGTAGGTCTGACCTTCGGACAACTGAGCCAATTCGTCCAAGCGATTCGAGCCATCGTAATCACCTGGAGAAACTGCAGTCAAAACGATGCTTTCAGAAGGAATTGAATTGGTGGGAATGGTGTTGTTAAACTCGTCGACAGCAGTGATGTCCGGATCCAGATCGTTCAACAAGCTGGCTGACAATTCGAAGGTCAAACTTTCCGAGCCGGTAATTTCCGCTCCGGTCGCCTTGACTGTAACCTGCAAGGTGTCGCTTCTTTTTTCCACTCCACGAGAATCAATGGCAACGATCTCAAACGAGGTCGTCTCTTCATCAGGAACGGCAAACCCGGGATCAAGATTGGGCAGAGGGTCCAGATAGAACCGAGCTCCTTCCGAAGCGTTCTGATCATAGTCCAGAGCAGTCTCTTCCAAATCAGCGACGGAGATAGCATCCAACCAATTCTTGAAAGCGCCACCAGGATCTTCCATCGGAATTATTTGAGGCAACTCTTTAACCTGCTCGATCGCAGGCTTGGTGGCGACCACTTCGAATGTCAGTATTGTGGTAAAAGTAAGGTTGTCCTTCCAGTCTGGGTGGGTAGTTCCCACTTCGTACCTAGGATCGACAATGGTAAAGTTGAGATCGTACGAACCGGGTGAATTGAATAGCTCTTCGTAGTCAGTTTGTTCGGAATATCCTTCATCAATCCGTGAGGAAGAGATGGACTTGAAGAAATTCTGGCCAGAATAAACAATCGATTGATTGGTTTCCACGTCATGGACTTTGGCGATGACTCCATCGTTCAACCATGTGGGGTATTCCTGAGCGGGATCGGTGTATTCGACTCTAAAGTCAATATCCTTAGCCGTCCCATGATCATAGCTCGATCTAAAGGGATCGATTTCAATGGTGGGAGAAATGACCAAAACCTGAAGGTATCTTTTGACGGTCGATGAAATACCCCGAGAATCGGTTGCCTCGTAATCCAATACGTAGAGAAAGTTTTCCTCCAGTTGATCGATCCGAGTTTGGGGTGTCTCGGAATTGGGACCAATGACCCGAACCAAGGAAATAGAAGCATTCCCTTCCGACCCGAAGATGATCGGATTTCCGAATTCGTCCTCTGCTGTAATCATTGGGTCGATCGTACTTAAGGCTTCGGCGGATAATTCCTCTTCCAAAGGAACGTAATCCTCTACTCCTTCGATAAAAGGTGGAGTTGCCTTGACTTCCACGGCCATTTGTTCGCTTTTGGTTTCAATTCCGCGCCAGTCCCTTGCAATAATGCGAAAATAAGTCACCCCTTGGGAAAAGAGATCAGGCATGGGAGAAAGGTAAAAAATTCCTTTTTCATCCCCAGGGTTTTCACGAAAGGGAAGAGTGGAACCATTAACGTCCTTGACCTTTATTGAACTGACCCATCCTGCAAAGACTTCTCCGTTTCCATCAAGCTGATTGCCAAAATTGTTGTTGGGATCATCCATAGGTATGACGCCTATCGTGGAATTGTAATCATCAATGGAAGGAGGAGTGACAAAGAGAGTGATCGACTTCTCTATTTCGTCGGTCAGATCGTCCTCCCAATCAGAGTTAGTCACGCCTTCCACAAACCTCTCGTCAACGATTTTGAATTTTAATTTCAGTTTGCTTTGGATTTCGTGTCTTCCCTCGGTAGCGGAAAAAGACGTCTTTTCGTCCTGATCATCGAGAAACTCATCGAAGAATACAGGCCGCAGCAAGTCGTTCACCGAGATGAGGTTCGTTCGGTCTTGGTCGAGGTAGTTGAACCCTCTTGCGCTTTCGAGCCAAACTGGGAACTCTGCATTGGGATCCTTGTACTCGAGCGAGTAAGAAACGTAATCATTGGCGGGATAGGGAATAAACTTCGATTCGAAGTCAGGAATGGACAAAGTTGGCCCGGACGCCTTGACGCGAACCGTGCGGGTTTCCTCTACGCCTACCCCGCGGCTGTCGGTTACCAAGTAGGTCAAAAGATAATCGCGATCCGCCAACTGATCGAGCCTAGCAACACTTGGTTCGAATTTACCGGGAAAAATTGAGAGCAATTTAATGTCTTCCGGCCAAACAAGCGGGTTGCCGAATTCATCTTCAGCATCGATTTGAGGATCAAGCTCCATGAGCGACAGGTCCGACAACTCGGGCTCGAGTCGCTCGGTTCCAGAGGTTTCAGCATCGGTTGCCTTGAGAAGAAAACTAATCTCCTTTTCGCTCTTTACTCCTCTCCAATCGACTGCGCGCAAGAAAAAGGTGATCGTTTCTTCACGTTCTTCGGTAAATTTTGGATCCAGATCGGGTACGGGATCGAGGTAGAAGTATCCGTTTTCCGAAATCCCCAAAGGACCTGCGCTTGAATAAGACAGCTTCTCTCCACGAACGTCGGTAACAACAACCGAATCAAACCATTTATCATAGGTCTTATTCGGGTCGGTCATGGGTATGAGCGCTGGAAAAGCGTCGGAGACAAATCCTGGTCGGGTCGCCTGCACCTCGATGACGCGTTGTTTGTTGGTAACCAAATTGGAGTTGTCCCTTGCGGAATAATTCACGGAGAACGAGCCCAATGATAAGATTTCCTCAGGCGCGCCAGGATTGAGCAAGTTTTCCTGCTGGGACAAGGAAAGCTGGGAAAAACGGACCAAGGGCTCGCTCGGCGACCATGTTTCCAAAACCTGCAGTTCATATCCGGTAAATGCCTTGCCCAGAATGCCGGGATCAATCTGATCCCAAGTCTCTTCGTCACTCGCCCTGAGTTCAACCACCATGGTGCTTCCCAGTTCATTCGCCCTGAGCAAGGGAGAATCGACGAATTCGGTAAAGGTGATGTCCGGAGGGGGGAAAAGCAGCGCCATGACCGGCCCTCCAGCCTCGGTCTCTCCAGTTACCGATGCCGGAGCGCTCGGAGAGGCGGGCTCTGGAGTGGGTACGTCTACTGTTACCGCCAAGGCCAAGGATTCGAAACTAAAACCGGAAGTACTCACCTCTGCCTGCTCGATCTCGAAAAATATGTCAGTCGCCAGCTCATGTATCATTTCCCAATTTGCATTGGCCCCGGCAGTACCAAGTCCGAAGGAAGCGGCATCCGAAGCAACGGAGGTGGGAAAGGCATCCTCTCCGGACTCATCGGTTGAAGCCGGAGCTTCGGAATATCCGGGAAAGATGCTCTCCAGGGGAGGGGGAGAAAATCCGTCGGTCAGAGCTGGTCCGTAGGTTGAACTCAGGTCGGTCAATTCGCCCGCCAAACTGGCTACCGGCTCGCCAAGTTTGCTGGTGGCCAATTGAATGGACTGGCCGGAAAGCAGGGTTACCTGATTGCCTCCGGTATCCGTAAAATCTATGTCTCCTGAAATCAGGTTGATGCCACCCGATATGTCGCCCGTAACGGAGTTTCGCACTGCCATCATTTGAAACATCGTTCCGCGAATGCCCGCCGTACCCAAGGGACTGGTAAGTTTCATGCTGGATCCCTTTTTCAGTTTGGGCGCTTTGACCACCAGTTCTCCGAAGTCAAGGTGCGCGGAAAGCTCGGATTTGGTGGGTTCCTCCTCAAGCTTCCCGGGATCCAGAACCCCATCAACCACTTCCTCCAACTGCTTGTAGGTGCGCAGATAAAATCGACTGCCCGGTTTGATCGTCAACAGCGTTCCATTGGAAAAAAGGAGCGCGACCTTGCCGGTCTTGCCAGTAGCGAGCATGGTCTTGGGCGAGATTTTCTTACCCACGCTGGAAGCGTCCATCGAGACTTTAAAGTCGTCCACCATGTTGAGCGAATCAACCTCTCCTTCGATTGAGGCGACGATTACGCTGGCGGTAATTTTCTCGGCATGCGCCGGCATACGGACGATCAATCCCAACACGCAAACCATTGCAGCCAAAGGCAGCCGAAGGATGAATCGACAATGGGCTGAACAGAGGGGGGGAAGAGGGCGAAGCATTTAAAAGTCAAAGATAAAAGAAGAAAACCTCGCTTCGCAAGAGGTTTTTGCTTCTTGCTGAAACTATGGAATCAGGCTCCGATTTCCGACTCGTAGGAAGATGGATCCAAAAGTGCGTCCATGTCGCTTTCGGGGTCCGGACGCACCCTAATCATCCATCCGGATCCGTACGGATCCGAATTCACCAGTTCAGGCGAATCCTCTAGTGCATCGTTGATTTCGACGACCTCCCCGGGCACAGGCATGTAGAGATCGGAAGCGGCTTTGACCGATTCCACAACCCCAAAGACGGCTTTGGCCTCGAACCTAGTCCCTTTTTCGGGCATCTCCACGTAGGTGACGTCTCCCAAGCTGCTTTGGGCATGATCGGTGATTCCGATCACGCAAAAATCGCCTTCCAAGCGAACCCACTCGTGATCGGTAGTGTATTTCAATTCAGAGGGAATACTCATGCAGTCGGTCTTCTTTGCCCGAGACCAAGGGCTACAGCAAGGCTAAAGATCATGCAGTCATTCGTTGCCAATGCGAATGCCGTCGGAAACGACCGCATTTTTCGTGACGATGATGATTCCGTCACGAACGTAAACGTTTTCTCCCGGATCGGCCCACCCTTCATCCAATCCCTTGGGGCTCAAAAAAACCTTTCTGCCGATTCTGGCGTTCTTGTCGATGATTGCGTCCCGAACCCAAGCGCCATCCCCTACTCCGACAGGCGGGAAACCTGAGCCTGAGCCGTGGTCATAAAAATCAGAACCCATCATGACCACACCATTCAACTTGCAGTCCTTTCCGATAATGGAACGCTCGCCAAGCACGCAGCGATTGATCGTGGAATCTCCGATCATGCAACCGGCGGAAACGATCGATCGCATGATCGCGCAGTTGCCGAACTTAGCGGTAGGCAAGACGTCGGGGCGGTTGTAGATTGGGTGTTCCTCATCGTAAAAGTCGAAATCCGGGCGGTCCTCGGTCAATTGTAGATTGGCATCGAAAAAAGCCCGTACCGTTCCAATGTCTTCCCAGTAATCGTCGAAAACATGGCAACGAATGTCCTGTTTTTCGACCAGAGAAGGAATGATCTCCTTGCCGAAATCGGTCGCATTGCCACTTAGCGCCTCTTCCATGGAAGAAGCGTTGAAAACGTAAATACCCATGGAGGCGAGGCATCTGTCTTCCTCTTCGACGTTTCCCTTCAAATCCGGTGGCACGAGACGAGCGATCACCTCGGGGTCTGTCGGCTTTTCCACGAAATCGACGATCCTTGCCTGTTCGCCGACACGAAGAAGCCCCAATCCGGAAGCTTGGCTTAAGGCCACGGGCTTCGCGGCTACGGTAACGTCCGCCCCGCGTTCAAGGTGCTCTTCGACCATGCGAGCAAAGTCCATTCTGTAAAGTTGATCTCCGGAAAGAATGACGAAAACGTCTTGAGGCTTGGCATGGAAATGGATCATGTTCCTACGAACCGCATCCGCAGTCCCTTGGTACCAGTCGTCTCCATGCTCCGTTTGCTCGGCAGATAGAATGTCCACGTATCCACGACCGAAACGGTCGAATCTGTAAGTGTCGGCGACATGCTGATGCAATGATTGGGTATTGAACTGACTCAACAGGTAGATTCGATTGTAACCCGAATTGATGCAGTTGCTGATGGGAATATCCACCAACCTGTACTTGCCCCCCAAGGGAACTGCCGGCTTGCAACGCAATTTGGTCAGGGGATACAGGCGCGTGCCCCTCCCCCCCCCCATGATTACGCAGTGGACGGTACGATTGGACGAGTGAATAGGAGAGTTCATAGGGCGATTCCTGTTGTATTACATGCTCGCATTTGCGAATGAATGGTTTACTTCTCTCCATGTGGAAATGGAATGACACATAATCGCAAACACAAAAATTGCTTTGAGCAAGAAATTGCTCATCGGTTGACAATTTCGCGTCTAACCCGAGCATGACTTTGGTCTGACTGGTGAATCCTTCTATTACCTTCGAACCGACTTTGGCCGAATTCAAGGAGCATGCGCAGTCACATGACTTGATCGCCGTCCAAGCCCGCTTCAGCGCAGATTCGGAAACACCGCTTTCCGCCTACTCTAAACTATCGGATCAAATGCCGGGATTTCTTTTCGAGTCCGTCGTTGGCGGCGAACAAGTAAGTCGGTTTTCTTTCGTAGGATTTTCTCCTCGAAAGGTGATTCGTTGCGATCAAAAGTCCACTTTCATAAAAGAGGCGGGTCAGCCGGAGAAATCTCTTCCCACACCCGATGATCCTCTTCTATTGATCGAGCGGGAGATTTCAGGCTTGAGGTATCTGAGCCCCTTGAAAGACGGTCGTTTTTCCGGAGGCGGAGTGGGTTATTTATCCTACGAATACGCCAATCGCGTCGAGCCCAGCGTTCCCATCGCTCAAAGTGACGAGCTGCAGATTCCCTTGCTCTATTTCATGATCACCGACCAACTTCTCGTTTTTGATCATGCTCGTCAAAGTTTGTCCATCTGCGCCAACGCATATCCGGGAGACAATCCCGAAGAAGCCTATCTTGAGGCCACCAAGAGAATAACGGAAACCAGGAACCGTCTCCTCGCGCCCTCTTCACTTTCGCCCGCTCCTTTGGTTGAGGTCGATGAACCCATTCCCCCTAAGGGAAACTTTTCTCAGAGGGAGTTTGAAGCCCTCGTCGAAGAAGTCAAAGCCTACGTGCGGGCGGGAGACGTCATCCAAACGGTTCTCTCCCAGCGGTTTGCCATTCCTTATTCCGGCAGTTCCATCAATCTTTACCGTTCGATAAGGGCAGTCAATCCATCTCCCTACATGTTTTTGCTCGAAGGAGAGGATTTTTCCATCGTAGGAGCATCACCAGAAGTTCACGTTCGCTTGCAAGACGGCGAGGTCCTTATTCGTCCGATTGCGGGCACCCGTCCGCGGGGAAAGACAGGCGCCGAAGACGCCCGTTTGGAAAAGGAACTTCTCGCCGATGAAAAGGAAAAGGCCGAGCACCTGATGTTGGTCGACCTAGCCAGAAACGACATCGGAAGAGTCTGCGAGATTGGAAGCGTTCGCGCCGCGGAATACATGACGATCGAAAGATACTCGCACGTAATGCATATCGTTTCGCAAGTGGTCGGAAAATTGCGTGAAGACAAAAACGCCTTCGACCTTATGAGAGCCACCTTTCCAGCCGGAACAGTGAGCGGAGCTCCTAAGGTGCGAGCGATGCAAATCATTGCCGAGCTCGAGAACTTGCAACGAAACGCCTATGCCGGGGCCTTGGGTTATTTTGGATTCGACGGCAATCACGATTCTTGCATCGCCATTCGCACGGCCATGATGATCGATGGGAAGATTCATTTGCAAGCGGGAGCAGGAATCGTCGCCGATTCGAATCCTTCCGCCGAATATCAGGAAACCCTCAACAAAGCCAAAGGCATGCTCAAGGCAATCGCTTTGGCTGAACGAATCGAGGAGTTGGAGCGTCCAACCATTTGAACTGATGCATTCCGCACCTGAACAAAGCTCCTTGGATATCTACATGCAGCAGATATCCGATATCCCTCTGCTTTCCGTGGAGGACGAGGTGACATTGGCCGCAAGAATCGCCAAAGGTGACGAGGAAGCGAGAAACACCATGATCACCTCAAACCTCAGGCTGGTGGTCAAAATCGCCCAAGAATACTCGAACATCGGCCTTTCCTTGTTGGATTTGATCAATGAGGGAAACATCGGCCTGATGAAAGCGGTCGAGCGATTCGACCCCGCCAAGGGAGGAAAACTGAGCACCTATGCCTCCTGGTGGATCAAGCAATCCATCAAGCGGGCCTTGGCCAACCAAAGCAAGACCATCCGTTTACCCGTGCACATGGTTGATCGTGTCACTCAAATTCGCAGAACCTCTTCGGAGTTGTCTGAAAGACTGGGACGAGATCCTACCGACGATGAATTGGCTGAAGCCATGAGCATCCCTTCCTCTCGGATCGCGCATTTGCGCAACGTGAGCGCCCGTCCCGCCTCCCTTGATTCTCCCATTAACGACGAAGACGGTTCGACGCTTGGCGAAATCGTCCCGGACGATCAATCCATTGATCCTCTCGAAACTCTCCAGCACAAAAGCTTGGTTGGAGACGTCAATCAGGTATTGGCCATGCTCGATCAAAGGGAAGCCGACATTATTCGCCTGCGATTCGGACTGGATGGTCGCGACCCCCTGACCCTCGAAGAAGTGGGAGACCGAATAGGCATCACCCGCGAGCGCGTCAGACAACTTCAGGAACAGGCTCTTAGAGAATTGCGCAAGAACATTGCGAAATACGAGAAGCAGCGCACCCTTGAGGAAGTAGCCATAGAGAGACAACAAGCCGAACGGGCAAAAATCCTTCGCGACCTGCTCAACAAGGACGTTCCCAGACTCTCGAGAAATCCCTTCCCAAAGTAAGAGTTATCTCGAGGAGTACGTGCAGGAAAATTGCCCTGAATCTACAACAGGTTTGACCTGACAAACGAATTCGGATCTGACGAAAAATCCGCTGCCGCAAGAGAAGGAAAAAGTTCCTTACTTCGATTCTGCAGTGGCTTCGTCCAACAAGTCACCTAGGGATGTAGTCAAGTCTTCGCCCGATTCATCGTAAGCGGCAACTTCCTTTGCCAAGGCATCCTCGTCGTAATCAGCCGCCTTGATGCTCAGACCGATCCTGCGCTCATCCTTGTCTATCTTGATGACGCGAGCCTTGACCTCGTCCCCTTCCTTGAGGTGATCTTTGACCTTTTCTATCCGCTCCTCGCTTATCTGGCTGATGTGAACGAGACCATCGATGTCGTGCTCGAGCTCGACGAATGCTCCATATCCGGCTACACGAGCGACTTTGCCCGAAACCACGTCTCCCATGCGATACAAGCGATCAATCTCTTCCCAAGGATCATCGGTAAGCTGCTTCATGCCCAGGGAAATTCGTTGGTTGGAAACGTCGACCTCGAGAACGATGGCATCGACCTCGTCTCCCTTCTTGACCATTTCGCTGGGATGATTGATTTTCCGCGTCCAACTCATGTCGGAAACGTGAACCATTCCGTCTATACCCTCTTCCAATTCCAAAAACGCTCCGTAGGAGGTGAGGTTGCGAATCTTGCCCCGCACCCGAGCCCCCGGAGGATAATTGTGAGTGGCCATGTCCCAAGGATTGATGTCTAGCTGACGCAAACCAAGTGAAATCTTTTGATCCTCTTTCTGAATTCCAAGGACGACAGCATCGACCTCGTCTCCGACGTTCAAGACTTCACCCGGCTTGGTGATCCGTTTGGTCCAGGACATTTCCGTTACGTGAACAAGGCCTTCGACCCCTTCCTCCAATTCGATGAAGGCTCCGTAAGGCACGAGATTAACGACTTTGCCCCGGACTTTGGCATTGATCGGATACTTTCCTTCGATGTCCTCCCATGGATTGTCGGAAAGTTGCTTGAGTCCGAGCGAAACTCTTTCTCTTTTGTTGTCCACTTCGATGATGCACACGGTAATTTCCTCACCAGTCTTGACCATCTCGCTGGGATGGGAAATCCTGCCCCAGCTCATGTCGGTGATGTGCAAAAGACCATCCAAACCATCCAAGTCGATGAAGGCGCCGTAATCGGTGATGTTCTTGACCATTCCGCGACGAGTTTCACCAGGTTTGATGTTGGTAAGGATTTCGCGCTTCTTGTCCTGCCTTCTTTCCTCAATAAGCTCACGACGCGAAACCACGATGTTCTTGCGTTCGCGGTTGATCTTGACCACCTTGAAATCGAAGGTTTGTCCGACGAATTGATCCAAATTCTTTGGCGCCTGAATATCGACCTGCGAAGAAGGCAAAAAGGCGTCTACTCCGATATTGACGACCAAGCCACCCTTGACCTTGGAGCGCACTCTGCCGGTAATGACCGACCCCTCCTCACAGGTATTGACTATCTTCTCCCAGTTCTTCTTTTGCTCGGCCTTGTCGAATGAAAGTTGAGGATTTCCGTCCCTGTCCTCCAAACGTTCGAGGAACACTTCGATTTCTGAGCCGATTTCCAATTCACTCAGATCGAGAAATTCGTGAGCGGGAATGGCTCCTTCGGCTTTCCCTCCGAAATCGATGACGACTTCAGTCGGACGCACTTCCATGATCGTTCCGGATATAACGGAACCTTCCTTGAGTTGTTCGATTTTGCTCGCGGCGAGCAATTCTTCCATGATGGTGCTCATGTGGGTGAAACTATGGTTGTTCTAGCCAAACGCAGGGAACGAAAAAATCGCGATTGCTTGATCTGCGAGCAAATTCCCAGACGATGGGTTGAGGGTTAAGGGATGAGGATTAAAAGAACAAAGAGTCTAATCTGTCGACAAAGGATCCATCCGGCAAGGAGAAAATCCCGAATGAGTAAGCAAGCCTAAGGCAGCACCTTGTTGAGGGGATACTCCACGATGCCTTCAGCTCCCATCGCTTTGAGAGCCGGAATCAGTTCACGAGAAACCTTTTTTTCGATCACCGTCTCAACTGCAACCCATGCTTCGTCGGCAAGAGAAGAAATCGTAGGATTGCGCAGAGCCGGCATATTCTCAAGCGCTGCGGAAAGTTTGGTTCGTTCGAGATTGAGCTTCAGGCCAACTTTTCCGTCCGCTTGCAATGCGGCTTCTAGCATGAGAGAAATGCTTTCGATCTTGGCTCGCTTTTTGGGGGTTTGCCAAGCTTGCTTGTTCGCGATCAACACGGTGTTGGTTTCCATAAGCACGTCAACGATGCGCAACTTGTTGGCGCGCAAGGAACTTCCAGTCTCGGTAAGGTCGACGATTGCATCGACCAATTCCGGGACTTTGACTTCGGTCGCACCCCAAGAAAATTCGACTTCCGCGCCAACTCCGTTGGCAGCCAGAAAATCCTTCGTCACCTGAACGAGCTCGGTGGCAATCTTCTTGCCTTCGAGGTCTTTGACGGATTTCACCTCGGATAGCTCGGGCACTGCCAGCACCCACTTCGATATGCGATTGGAAGCCCTGCTGTAAACGAGATCAGCCACGATTTCCACCTCCGACCCATTTTCCTTGACCCAATCACGTCCGGTCAATCCGCAATCGAAAAAACCATCCTCGACATACCGACTCATTTCCTGAGCTCGAACAAAGCGACCATCGATTTCAGGATCATCCCAAGTAGGCGTGTATGAGCGCGAACCCTTGGTTATGTTGAATCCTGCGCGAGAAAACAGTTTGAGCGTGGCATCCTCCAAACTACCCTTGGGCAGACCGAAACTAAGCAAAGAAGACATCATCACTGGATATCAAAATCAGGGACTTGCGAAAAGCCTCTTTTGCAATGAAAGCAGCCTCAACTCAAATACCTTTTTCGAGCCTCTTCACTTGTTTTTCCCATTTCCATGACTGAGAAGATTTCGATCATCTTCGTCAAATCCGGCAGGGCGACCGGGCAAAAGGAAAAATCCGCATCATCGATCAAACGAACCAGCTCCAGATTTCTACGCAATTCTTCCTGCTTCTCATAAACCAAGCTGCAAAAACGCCTGGGGTTCAATCGACCCGCATTGGTAATCAGGCTTTCGAGATCACCAAACTCGTGTATCCATTTTTGCGCAGTCTTAGGACCTACTCCAGACAGCCCGGGAATATTATCCGACTGATCTCCTACAATTGCCAGATAATCAAGGATGAAGGCAGGGGATACACCAAACTTTTCCCTTACCCCGCCTTCATCAAGCATCCTCCAGCCAGTTCGAGGGTTGGCGGTTGGAGGAGGGAGCAACTGACTGACTCCAGGGCGGATCAATTGAGCGAGGTCCTTGTCGGAACTAACGATCGTAACTTCACAAGGTTCAGTCTCCAATTGCTTCACCTTGGTTGCAATCAAGTCATCCGCTTCCAGTCCATCTTTTTCTGCCCATCCATACCCCATCGCCCCCGTCAATTTCTTGACGAATTCCAGTTGTTGGGAAAATCCCTCCGGGGGACTGCTGCGGTTCGCTTTGTATTGAGGCAGAATGGCCTCCCTGGCAGGACACCCCCCAAGGTCGAAAAACACCCAAATCTCATCAGGTGAGAAATCGTCTTCAAGTCTCCAGAACGAACGCACCCAACCATGAATCATATTGGTCGGAAACCCATCCCCTCGGGCCAGCTCTCTAATCCCATAAAACGCTCGGAATGCGAGATTGTGCCCGTCGCACAAGAAAATCTTTCTCATAAGAAGCCAGTCTTCCATCAATCCGCTTTGGAGCAAGATCAAAGGAGAGAAGGAAAGGATCACCTGCCTTCCCAATCGATCAATTCAGCCATGCAATATTCTGGGAATGCTTGTCCGATTCTTACTTTCGCCATGCGATTTTCCAGCCCAGGAGGATTTTCCGGCAAGCGGACCTTGAGGTAATGATCGGTGTATCCGAAATAACTCCCGTTCTTGGGGTTTTCCAGCAACACCCTCATTTCCCGATTCCGGTATTGACGATGGAAACTCATCCGCTTGGATGCGGAAAGTCGGCGCAAATGCGCGCTCCTCCTTCTACGCTCTTGCATGGGCACGTGATCCAACGCGCTTGCTGCCGGCGTTCCTTCGCGCTCTGAATAGGTGAAGACATGGCAATATGAAAAGGGTCCATTTAGAAAAGCATCACAAGTCTCGGAAAAGTCATTCTCCGTTTCGCCGGGGAAACCAACCATGAGATCCGTTCCCACGCAAAGATCGGGAACGGCAAAGCTAGCGCGATTCAGAAAATCGAAAAACTCCTCGTATCGATACCTTCTTTTCATTCGGCTCAAAGTCCGGTCACACCCTGCCTGCATCGGTACATGAAGATAAGGCATCAGGGGATGAGAGCAGTCTGCCATCAAAGGAAATAATTCCTCTGGAATGGTAGTGGGTTCAATACTGCTAATCCTTAGACGACCCAACCCCTCTAGTTCGCTCAATCCATTAATCATGCCTAGAAAATCCAGCCCCTCGGATTGATAAGTTCCCAGGTTTACACCCGTAAGTACAAGCTCCCGCACACCTTTCTCAATCATTTGCTTGGCATCCATCAATAAATCTTGCCAGTCTCTTGACCTTGCCCGCCCTCGGGCAAAGGGAATAATACAGAAAGAACACATAAAATCGCACCCGTCCTGTATTTTCAGGTTTGCCCGTTGCTCAAATTGGGCTTCTCCTACCATCCCAATCGAAAAATCCTCTCGATTGATCCGCTCCCTCACCACTACCGGGACCTCCGGCTTATCCTCGCTTAGATAATCGAGGAAATTTAATTTGTCATGGTTACCTATTACATAATCGACACCATCAACCATCGCCACCTCATTGGCAGAGATCTGAGAATAGCAACCAACGACAACTGTGATTGCACCAGGATTCTTTTGGGAAAACCGTCTTATAGCATTACGTGATTTTGCATCGGCCTCATTGGTCACGGTACAGGTGTTAACAACCCCCAGTTCTGCAGGCTCACCAAAGGGGACCACCTCATATCCAGCCTCCCTTAGCTTTCCTTCCAATGCAATTCCTTCGGATTGATTCAACCGACAGCCCAAAGTACAAACGCTTGCTCGTTTGACAAGGCCTGGCCTGACTGGGCCCTGCTTCATGGCCTTTGGATCATCAACCATCGATTGAAATTGCCGGTTCATGTCGAAGAACCTGACTGGATCGGCCATTTTTCTCCGTATTTCCCCAAAAGGATCAACAGACGCAAAGCCTTCAGGTAACGAGGAAGGAACACTTTGGGATTGGCCAAGCATCTCATCAACCACCCAAGGTACAACTGATCCGCCCATCCGGGAATTCTCGCTTGTTGACCGGAAAGAAACGCTAGCGCCGCTCCGGTGCAATAGATACTGGCCGAGAAGGAAAGGTTCTCCTTGAGGAAAAGACCGAGTCTTTCCTGTACTCCCCCACCTACCTGAAGAAAAACAGAACTTGATCGACGCTCCTCGATTTTTGAAAGCAGTCGATCATCTTGCAAAAATCCGGAAGCCGAATATTGAGGAGCGACATAAACGTCCACAGGTTCGATGGGCTTTCCGAAATTTGCCTTTAGCCAGGCAACATTGGCTTGAGCCTGTTTTTCATCGGGCATGACCCAGAAAGGCCGTTCTTTTTCCCAATCCATCGATTTCAAGATTGAACGCAGCAGAGCCAAGCCGGAGACTCTTGGCAAGCTTCTCCCTTTGATGCATTTTTCCCACAAGCAAAGCAGCCCGCTGTCTGGAAGAACCAGATCCGAATTCGCCAATGCGTCTCGATAGATCGGGCACTGTGGCAAATCAAAAGCCAAACCTGGCCCGGAAGGAGCGGTGATCAAGCCTCCTTTGCGGGCATGAAGACAAGCTTCTTCAACAGTACCCCTGAAGAATTCCACTCCCAAAACTCGTTCAGTGGCGGGCATGCTAAGGACAACGACGAAAGCAGAACCTTTAACGATTCAGAAATTCGCAAGGTCGCTCAATCAACAAGCGCTGCGCGGAGGGAAGAGAACCTGAGCGACGGTACGCAGAACGATTTCCATATCCAACCAGATCGACCAATTTCCAACGTAATCGAAATCCAGCTCGATTCTTCGAGCTACAAGGTCTGGATCTGTGAATTCACCTCTCAAACCACGACATTGCGCGGGACCAGTAACTCCCGGCTTGACGAATTGACGGACCCGATAAGCCTTGTAGTTGCGTTCGAACAAATAATCATGCTGCGCTAGATAAGGACGCGGGCCGACCAAACTCATTTCTCCTTTGAGCACGTTGATGAACTGGGGCAATTCGTCTATGCTGAATCTTCGCATGAATTTGCCGAAGGAAAAAATTCTTTCATCACCCAAATGAGCTTGAACAGCCTCGTCGCGCTTGCCATCGGCATCATGACTCATCGATCGAAATTTCCAGATTACGAAACGCCTTCCTGCCAACCCTACTCTCTCCTGCCTGAAGAATAGAGGACCCGGCGACTGAAAGGCCTGAAAGGCCCAAACCAAAAGAATCGCAGGGGGCAAAAAGATCAGGAGGGCGGGAAGGCTGAGCGCCACGTCGAAAGAACGTTTGATCATTTGATTGAACGGACTTTCCAATGGCTCGTTAAGCAAAGTGAAGAATTGCCGACCAGACTCCTCCATGAAGACAAGTCGGGCATCAAAAAGGCCTGACAAATTGTTGTAGATCAGAACCCGGCAACCGTATTGCGTGGCCAGTCCCGCAACACGAGCCACCCAATCCTCAACCATGCGATCGGGCAATACGACCAGCTGGTGGATGCGATGTTTCTTAAGGTATTCCTCCAAGTCATCCAAGGAGCCCAAGTTTGACAACCCCGGGACCTCTTGAAGTTTCTCTCGATCGGTGGAAAAGACCCCCTCAAAAATAAAACCGTTCGCCACCTGACGGCTCATCCAAAGATTGAGGTCGCTCAAGGATCGAGGATTCCCAATGAGCAAACTCTTGCGGTTGAGCCCCCGAAATCCAATCACCCGCTTGAACAAACCCGGCAAGGCGAAATTCGCTCCAAGGAGAAAGGGCCAGCAAGTGGAAATGTAAAAGGCGAGAAACAAGCGACTCGTTTCGTTGTCTTTGGTTGCAAAATAGGAAGCAAATACAAAAAAGGCAATGATGGCCGATTGAAAATTCGCCTTGTTAAAGGACTCGCGTATTCTTTGCCAACCATTTTTCTGGTAAAAGTTACCATAATTGTGGAGTGACCCAAAGGTAGCCACCAGGAGCCCAGCCATAGCTACCAGGGCATAATTCCAGGGCAAAGTAATGAGGGACAAGTCCCAACTTCCCCAAATGTCAAGGGCAGCCCAAAACCAAACGAAAACAATGCCCAGCAAACAAATTCTATGTAGCAAGGAATGTCCGTGATCTCTGGGATTGGGCATCATCTAAAAATAAGCTAGGAATTTGTAACTCGCAAGAGAGGAATTGTTAATGGGAGTAAGAACAGTCGTCCGTATCTTAGAATCGGTTCACAAATAAAATTCTTGAACAAAATTAAATTTCATTTTTTTTTGAAATAAATGAAGGCAGTTGATTCCATCCCCTCAACCCGCGATGACGAAAATTCTTTCACTCAGTCCTTGGAAATAGAATCGATCGATTTCTTCGTTAGGATGATGGGCATTCTTGGCATGCCTAGATCTATTGGTGAAATTTACGGATTGCTTTATTTTTCAAAAGACCCGCTGCCGATGGATCAGATCGTTCATAAGTTGGGAATGAGCATCGGTTCGGCAAGCCAAGGATTAAAGACCCTGCGCGCATTGAAAGCGGTGCGGACGAGTTACGTTCCCGGTGATCGAAGAGATCATTATCTGGCCGAGACGGAATTTCGTCGACTCTTCTCCAACTTCATCAAAGAACAAATCATGCCCCACATGGTAAGCGCCAAGCAAAGAATCGACAGGATGGAAGTGGCGCTTGACGAACAAAACGATGAGGTGGATGAGTTTCTTAAGATTCGCGTTGAGAAACTCAAAAAACTCACTCGAGCAGGCTCGCGTTTACTGCCTGCTCTTGCTGGCTTGATGAAATTTTAAGCGATGAATCAACTCAAGCAAGAATTTCAGGATTGGTCGACCGGATGGTACTGCATCAGAGCCAAACCTCGCCAAGAGATCATTGCGTCCTCAACTCTGGATACGCTCGATTCGATAGAGGTTTTTCTACCTCGAGCCCAGCGTGCCCCAAAAAAGGTTCCTCAACCCATCAAGCCTCTTTTCCCGGGATACTTTTTCGCTCGCTTCGATCCGGTGGAGCATTTGCGAAACGTCCATTATGCAAGAGGAGTCGCTTACGTCGTTAGAAAAAAAGGAATTCCTGTTCACGTTTCTCCACAAGTAATGATCGAACTGCGATTGCTTTCCCCAAAGGGCATTTTGACCATCCCGGACAAACCCCATCAGATTGGAGATAAGATCAAGGTGATTGCCGGTTTGTTCAAAGGAGAAAGCGGTGTAGTCACCCACTTGGTTCCCGCCCGAGAACGCATTCGCATTCTCTTCGAAATTCTTGGTCGTCCCACAGAAGTTGAAATCGACGAAAAGGAAGTGGATTTCCCCAGTGCTCATCCCATCGGCACCGGATAATTTATCAAGCATCAAAGTGTATGTGTCTACAGATTGGCTTTGCCTAAAAGCAAACGGCCAAGGGCGGTAGCTTAAAAACTTCTTTTCATTCATTGCGAATTCCTCAATTCACCGAAATACCTGAAAGCATAAATGTTCGGGCTTAATTTCAGTTACATTTTTTCCCTCCTTGCTCTTGCATTTTTGGGTGCGGCCTTTTTTTCGGTCGATTCATACCTGCCAAAAATTCGCGTTTGGAAATCCGAGCAGCTGTTCAACCAATCAAAAATCTATTTGGACGAAACCATAGATAATGCTGGCGGGTTGTTGAATGACGGGGTTCGCAAGGGGCGCATCGCTCATCTGCTCAATCCAGCCGACCAAGAAGTTCTATTGAATTACGTGCGACTCCATTTTCGCACCAACCCCTCTCAAGCGCTGCTGGCTTGGTCCAGCGCCCTTCGCAACGACAATAGCTTGATTTTACGCACCGAACTTCTCGATAAAAGCCTGAATACTCTTAAAGATGATACGCTCTCTTTGTCCGAAAGAAAAATTGCCGGTGAGGTTTGTTATCGAGAAATCAACCTTCTGCTTAAGAATGCTCTTTGGTCAAAAAAACCCGAGAACGTCATTCTCGTGTGCGAGCTTTTGGCGGAAACGGGCAAAACGGAGCAAGCCTTGGAAAAACTTCATTCTCTACTTTCGGAATACCCCTCCTATCCGGAAGGAATATTCATGTTGACTCGATTGAGCATTCATCTTCGGGATACGAGTCAGTTGGTTGAAATTGGCCGAGAGCTCGCCGGCTTAAGCGCTCAACGCAACAAAATCGGAATCGAGGCTATCCGTCACATGACGCTGCTTCACTTGCTCAAGCCACTTTCCGCAAGCAGCTTGATTCGATGCATCGAATTATTGCGAATAAATCCCGAAGCTCAAGCCATCGATTTTATGAGAATCCATGCATTGCAATACGCTTCTTCACGAGATCTCGACTTCAGGGAAAAAGTAGTCACCGAGTGCGCCACCCTCTTCGATTTGGAAAAACGGAGTGACTTGCTTGTCTTTAGTCGCTGGTTGGGCAGACTCGGAGCATTTTCACGCCTTCTCGATTATCTGCCCGCATCAAAAGCCAGAATTGAGCAAGATCTTTTCAAATTAAGAATGAACGCGCTTGTTCAAGTTGGCGACATCGAACGAATCCACTCCGAAATTGCCAATGCCCCGATGATTCCAACCTTATGGAGAATGGCCGTAGAATCACGCGCCTATGCAATCCAAGGAAATTACAAAGCCTCGATTGATGCCTTGGATCGCCTCCTTCCCCTGCTTGGAGACGACCCTAGAGAAGTGCGTAATTTATGTTCCTACTTGGAAGCAACTTCCGATCTAGGCGCACTGACACACGTTCTGGAAAACCTTGTCGACCAGCCCATTCACGCCAAATTTTCCTTAATCAAGCTACTCGAACTTAGGGCTGGCTCTGCTTCAATCGATGATCTGCAAAATTGGCTTGAAAAACTTTCCACCATCAATCCCGGCGATCTTTCTCTCAAGATTTCGACACTTTACGTCAAGCTTCTCAATCCCAGTTTGGCCTCACCCTCAAGCGAGCTAAAAAAAATAATCGATCAGGCTGAAGAACTTGCGGAAACAACCTCGATCAAACAGGCTCGAATTACTCATTCCCTCGGCCATTTGCGCAACAATGACCCGACTAAGGCAATCGTTGCTCTCGGCCCCGTGGAAGATTGGCGTTCATGGACAAAGGAAAGGGCGGCTTGGACCTTTATCGCTTCTGAAGTTTATCGACAAAACAAAGACGTCGAAAAAGCTATGATCCTTTCCGGATCAATTGATTTCTCTAATATGGATCGAGCAGAAGCGGAGTCCCTTCAATCCCTCTTTCCCGAATCGCTTTGAATGAGACGATGAGTTCAACCTCGAATACTTCGCATCTTAATACTAATGATGGCTCAATCAGGTGGAAAATCTGGCTTGGAGGAATTGCTCTAAGCATTCCATGGATTTTGTTGATTTTCCAATTATCCTTCACATGGGAGACAAACGAACAATATGCCCACGGATATTTGATTCCATTACTTTGCTTTTTTTTGCTGCTCAAAACCTATCCAGAAGAAAAAAATGATTCCACCTCTCCCGACCCTTCACCTTTGCAAGGCAAGTTATGCATGGTTTTGGGTATTCCACTTCTTTTGGCTTTTGTTGGAGCATGGTTGGTTAGGGGCGCCAATTCCGATTGGCGACTGATCAACTTCTTTCTCTTTGGAATTGTATTTATTCTCACGTTTTCTCACTGGTATGACGATGGAGGCTGGCAAAGAATCAGACATCTGATTTTTCCTCTGCTTTTCTTTTTAGTGGCCATTCCCTGGCCTCTGAAACGTGACCTAGAGCTTACCCAATGGCTGCAGGAAAAAGTATCTTCAGTTATCGTTGACGTTTTGCTGCTCATGGAACACGAAGCCGTGTTGGAAGGCACTGTCATTGACGTCGGGGTATTTGGCAAAATTGGAGTGGATCAAGCGTGTAGCGGAATCAACGGGCTCCAAGCATCACTTGTGGTCACCTTGTTTATCGGCGCTTATTATCGCTTTGGTTGGATCAATCGAGTGGTTTTCGCTCTTGCCGGAATGATGGTGGCAATATGCAGCAATCTGAGCCGAGCCTTTCTACTTTCTTACCTGCAGGTAAAAGGTAAAGGGCATTATTTGGAAAATCCTCTTTTTGAGTTTGCCGGGTGGTCTGCTCCCTCTGTACACGATCTTGCCGGATGGATTGAAACCGGCTTTATTCTTCTGGTTTTACTAATTCTTGCTCGGTCTTCGAAAGGGGGCCTTTTTCTATCTACTTTGGCTAATGAGCCTAGTCGATGGCTGAATCTTCGTTCATCCCCAAATCTCGTTTTCAGCGTTTTTTCTATTCTCTTGTTAATCGGTGGATCAATAGGCGCTGAGTTTCACTTTCGCGCCGTCGAGCAAAAAATGACAGATTTACCCACTTTGAAACTTGCTCTAAGTGACCCTAACATCCTCACTTCAAGCCAAGAAATCTCCCGTCAAGTTGCGGCTCAACTTCATTATCAGGAAGCCAAATCGGTTCAGTGGCAGGATCGTTTTCGTAATGTCTTTAACAACTATGGACAGGTTGTAATCAATCCTAACGCCGAATACTGGCAAGCATTTGAAGCTCACTGGGATTCAGGGGGTGCCTGTACTGCTGTTCTCTCGACGCACTCCCCTGAGTCCTGTCTCCCCCTTACCGGTCTTACTAAAATCAACCCTGCCCCTGGGCAAGATCCTATCCTCATTCCTATCAAAATTGGCGAGCGGGAAGTACTCTTCGAAGCTTACGAGTTCAGTAGAAATTATCGTAAATTATTTGTTTTCAGATGCTTCTGGCCCCACAAACTTACTGAGGGGCAGCCTAATCTTTTTCCACGCGGAGGATACAGTTTTGACGGACGCATTCAATCTGCGCTCGAGGGTCGTCGCAACGTTGGCGGTACCATGCTCGCCTTGGCCTTGGCTAACGTAAATTCCGCTGAAACCGCAAACAGGAAGTTACAAGCACTTGCTAACCAAAGACTGTCCTTCGAATGACTTTAGCTGCCACAGGCTTGTGGACGAAATTATTTTTCACTCTTCTTTACTTTGTTTAAATCTTCCCTCGCTCTGATCTGGCACCTTTTCTGCCGGGACTTCAAGGCGGAATACAGGCAAAGCCTATTGGGTTATCTTTGGGCCCTCATTCCAGTTCTTGCCACGACCTTGACTTGGGTATTTCTGGATCAGCAAAACATTGTCTCAATTGGATCGACCGATCTGCCCTACCCCATACATGTCATGCTAGGCTCTATGCTTTGGGGAATATTCGCAAAGTCTCTTACAGGAGTCATGCAGGGGTTTTCTTCGGGAAGTTCTGTATTCGTAAAAATCAAATGTTCTCCACTTGCTTTTTCGCTAAGTGGATTGTCTCAAGTCTTCTTCGACCTTTTTTTGCAGTGCCTGTTACTTCTTCCCGCCTTTTTGGTTTTTGGCATTAATTTCTCCCCCTTCATTTTACTGGCTCCCTTGGGTATGCTCGGCCTATCTTTGTTAGGAAGCGCATTCGGCTTACTCTTGATTCCTGTTGCCTCGCTTTACCATGACATATCCAGAGCGACGGCATTCGCTCTTAGTTTCCTAATGTACTTGACACCAGTTGTTTATCCGGTGCCGAAGGAAGGATTTGCGTCCATTATCGTATCTTACAATCCGGTAACCCCCCTGATGGAATGTACCAGAAGTCTCCTTACCGGAGCACCAATTGACAATTTTGATGCCTTGGGTGGGGTCTTCCTGTTCTCCCTTTTATTGATTCTAGTTGGTATTTGGTTTCTCAGAGTTTCCTTCCCCCACCTAGTCGCGAGAATGGGTTCGTGAATGATTTTCTTTGCCCACGAACAAAATCCCTTGAATCCGGGTGACGCCTCATGCTCACCATGTGCCTATTTGGATTTTGGTTCCGCAAATAGTAAAATTTTGAGCGTACTGGACCTAGGTAAAGAACGAGTGTCTTCTTCAGACACCGTAATCCTTGGAGGTGGGGGTATGCTAAACGATATGTACATGCCTATTTTGGAATCCTTGGTCCAGAAAAACAAAAAGACCATATTTTGGGGAATTGGAACAAACAGGCACTTCTGGCCCGGACTTTCTCAGGACTTTCTTAAAAGTTCGATCAGTCGTTACAGAGTATTGTTTCAAGAAAGACTCCGCCTTCTTGTTTGCAGAAACATTTACACCCAAAGGGAAAACTCAATTTTACAAAAATCCGCAAAGGCAGGATTGCGAGATTTTCAATCCAACTTCGAAATACTGCCTTGCAGTTCGTGCCTGCACCCGATTTTCGATGAATTTTCGGATAGTAAAAATAATGAAAATGGTATTGTAGGAATCTTCGGTCATGCTGATTTTTTAAAGATCGATGAATTTCTCGGATCCAAAACCTTCGAATATATAGGTAAGGACATTGTATCCGTTGTTCGATCCATTGCATCTTGTTCCTCTATCGTTACCAGCAGTTATCATTGCGCATATTGGGCAATGTTACTGGGAAAGAGAGTTTCCATACGAAGCTTTTCCACAAAACATATTCACCTTAAACCCCTCTTGCATTTAGCAAAATCACAGGGTCTTTCCTTTTTAGACTGGGCGAGAAAGAAAAACCTAGAATTTAGAAACGAAATTGAGCAATTCCTCTAAAGAGGTCGTATTGAGATGCAACGGTTTAGGGAAAAAGTTTTCCCGAGACTTAAAATCTTCCCTGAAATATGCGGTTGCCGATATTGCCAAAGATCTGATTTCTCCGAAGCGATCCAAGTCTTGCGTCACCGAGAAACTCAGAAAAGACGAATTCTGGGCACTTCAAGACATAAGCTTTGAACTCCGAAGAGGAGAATGCTTGGGATTGCTTGGCAGAAACGGTGCAGGCAAAAGCACTCTTTTGCGTATTCTCTCCGGCATTTTAAAACAGGATTACGGAAACTTTGAAGTAAATGGATCTATCGGGGGTATCATTGCTCTAGGTGCTGGGTTCAATCCTGTTTTGACCGGTCGAGAAAATCTCAAGGTTTACGCAGCGATTAAAGGCATAAGTCAGAAGATTTTACGACAAAAGGAAGAAGAAATTATCGAGTTCTCTGAAATCGGAAATTTTATCGACTCTCCATTCAGAACCTACAGCTCCGGCATGCAGGTCAGGCTTGCTTTTTCGGCAGCCGCCATTTTGCATGTTCCGGAGGTCCTTCTTTTAGATGAAGTACTTGCTGTAGGAGACATAAGTTTTATTGGCAAGTGCTATAACCATATTGAAAAATTCAAACAATCAAACTCAATCATTATGGTTTCTCACAATATGACTAATATCAATCGATTTTGCGACAGAGTAGTTCTATTGGAAAAAGGCACCATCATTAAACCCCAAGAAAAAAAAGATAAAGGTATCTTTGAATATCTTAATTTATTAAAGAATAATAATAAATTTGAAAACATCTTAGTTCATTCTGACTGCAACAGTAATAAATACATCGATATTTCAACTAAAAGTGCAACTTTAAGTATTACATTTAAAGAAATTAAAGACTTCACCTATATTGAACTTACGATCAGTAGAGAAGGCAATAGTTCTTGTATAATTTATTTTAATGTAATCGTAAATCGTAAACCATTAATATCTAATATTAAATCAAATAGTACAATAAATGTAGAATTAGAAAATATTCCAACTGGAAGTTACTCGTTAACAATGAGTACATTAGACAAAAGTTTTAACTACATAAATCGCTACAAAGATTTCCATGCATTCTATTTAAATTCTAAAATCGAAACTGAGGCATTTACAATAAAAAGAATAAGTGAAAATTAAAAAGATATTTAATGCTACTAAAAAGATATTTTTTAAAACTGATTTCGCTCGCTGGAAAGACAAAGATAACCTTTTGTATTCTTGGGATGATAGAACTATATATCTTTCTAAATTTATTAGTCAAAATTCAACTGTACTTGATGTGGGATGCGGTAATCAAATACTTAAAAGGCACTTACCCACATCATGTACTTACATACCTTTAGATCTTTACAAAAGAACATCTGATACTATTGTTGTTAACTTGAATAAAAAAATAATGATTAAAAATTTAATCCCTGTTAATTACACATTTTTTTCTGGAGTTTTAGAATATGTTAATGATTTAGAATATGTTATTAAATATTTTAAATCAAACTCACAATACATACTACTTAGTTATAATCCTACAGATAGTGTTTCATGTTTAATGAAGAGAAAAGAACTTGGGTGGATTAATCATTTAAATAAAAACGAATTTTTAGATTTGATTAAACGGTGTAATCTAAGTGTTGTGATTAATGAATTTAAATTTAACCAAATGATCGTTTTAGCGAAGGCAAATTAAAGATCTTTACTATCATTGAATTTCAAAAATAGCTATATTTGGAGCTTATTAAGATGGCTGAAGCAGCGGATTTATTCGCTTAAAAAAAACCAGGATGAAATTTTAATTTTTAAAAAAGAAAAATTCCTTATTAAATCTAAAATTCTTACTTCACAAAAACTCCAATTTTTTTTGCAAGGCCGAATGGACATAGATCCATTAGGATTTTGGCATAATCCTAATTTTTGTAATGAATTCGGAGGCTTTATGCCAAAACCTGACCAATCCCCTACATGTCGTCAAATCGTTGATGTAGAATCTCATGATAGTGTTCGACGAGACATGATTTGCCTTCTCTTGAGAACAATCTTACAAAACAACATAAATGGTGCCTTTGCTGAACTTGGCGTATACAAAGGGGAAACCGCAAAACTTGTGCATTATTACTGTCCTGAAAGAGAGTTTTACCTTTTTGATACATTCAATGGTTTTGATTCCAGAGATGTGGTACTCGAGAATGAACAAATCAAAAATTCTGAATCAATAAATAATTTCAAGGATACAACCTTAAATTCCGTACTAAGATACATTGCTCCAAAAAACAATAATCTAAGGATAATCAAAGGCTTTTTCCCAGATTCAATTTTAAACAAAGATATTCCATCAAAATTCGCTTTCGTACATTTAGATGCTGACCTCTATGCACCAACTAAAGCTGGCTTAGAATTCTTTTTCCCGCTTGTTCCTACTGATGGATTTATTTTGATTCATGATTACAACGCATGGCCTGGTGCAAGAAAAGCCGTTGATGAATTCCTTATTGATAAGACTGAGATTGTTATACCCATGCCGGACAAATCCGGATCTGGTTTAATTGTTAAATCTTAATTTTGAAGTATCAATTCACTTTATCTCAAACAAACAATGAACCCATTGGTCTTCGAGGTAAAATCGTCCATACTTTTTGGGGCTTAAAACTTCTAGCAAAAAATGGTATTCCTGCTAAGGCTTTCCAATTTGGAGGAGGGCTTGGCGATCATTTGTTATGTACTGCCATTTTTAAAGAACTTGGAAAAAGAGGAGTGACAAATTGCTGGATGCTTTCTCATTATCCTGAATTATTTGAAAGTCATCCTTTCGGGCTAAAAGTAGTCGTGGATGACTGGAAATCACTTAGGGTTCTCGATAAAATAAAGCGACCTGCCTGCCTATTATTCTACGGGGAATGGATCGGAGATTCAGATAAAATCAATCCCCCCAAAAGACATATACTTGAGGAGATGTTTATTAAGAGTGGAATTTCGGGGAAAGTTGAACTTCGCCCCTACTGGTATGCAAAAACCCATCGTCATGATTTACCAATAAAGCTCACTGGAAAATATATATGTATCCAAAGTACTACAACTGATTCATCCACTCCTATGCAAAATAAATGCTGGAGTGCCGATCGCATGCAAAATGTAATTGAAGAGATTGGAAAAAACTATGAGATCATCCAACTGGGAACAAACAAGGAACCACTTCTAAATAATGTAATAGATGGACGTAGCCTTACCATTAAGGGAAGTGCAAACCTTTTAGCCCACGCTGAATTTTTTACCGGACAGGTAGGTTTCTTAATGCACTTGGCACGAGCGGTGGAAACTAGATCAGTTATTATATACGGAGGAAGGGAAAAAGCATGGCAATCTGGCTATCCATGCAATGAAAATATTGAGACTCATCCAGAATGCTCCCCTTGTTGGCAAAACAACTGTTGTGATTTCAATCGAAAATGTTTGGACCAGATTAAAGCTGAAGATGTAATTACAGCAATTAATCGCTTACAAAAAAGATTTTCCGATGAACTTGAAACTGAGGAAGTAAACTTAGAAGAACGTTGCGGAAATTGAAGGTCTTGAATTTTTCAGATTTGCAGTATCTCGGAGGTGCTGCGGTTGCTTCAAATCGTATTGCAAGATCTTTAGAAAATGTTGTCGATTCTGTCTCTTCGGTATCTTCGGACGGAATTGAGTCCTATTCTCACCATCCCTTATTTCTGGGAAAGAAATATCAAATTTTTTCTAGTTTATTTTCTTCTAAATTACCAAATTTCATAATTGAAAATATGAGAGTAAAAGAATGGCACAAACAACTCAGCTGCCTTCTGCGAATCACTAAGCCCGATATCATTAACCCACACAACTTTCACAGTGCAGGCTGGCCTATTTCTCTCATTAAAACCTGTTTGGACTTTGCACCCGTTGTTTGGACGCTTCATGATTGCTGGAGTTTTTCCGCAAACTATTACCCAACTTACTGCCCTTCTCCGGACCGATCTCAGGAACGAAAAATCAGTGATTTTTGGCAAACCATAAAACAACAGGGAAATAATCAAAGATTGTCCGCGATAACACCATCCAAATGGTTACAAGAACAGGCTTTGGCGTCCAAGTGGGAAGGAAGGAAGGTGGAATCGATACACAACCCAATTCCAGATTTCTTTTTTGAGCAGCAAGATAGAACCGCTTGCAAAAGAGCTCTGGGCTTGAGTCTTCATAAGACGATTATTCTTTGTATCGCAGGCAATCTTTCGGAGGAAAGAAAAGGTGGACCGATCCTCAAGCAAATTCTTCAATCTTCGCAATTGGAGAATGTACAATACTTGCTCGTTGGTCAAAATGCTCACGAGATCGTTGATTCCCATGGGATTAAGCACCTAGGCTATGTTTCGGACGACATCACTTTGCGTATCGCCTACCATGCCGCCGATCTTCTGCTTCATCCAGCTCCAGTAGATAATTTGCCAAATACGGTTGCCGAAAGTATGAGTTGCGGAACTCCGGTCCTCGCTTTCAGCACCGGCGGATTGCCAGAAATGGTTAAGCCCGAAAAAAGCGGATGGCTTGCAGACACCATTGATGCCAAAGCCATGATTGCAAAACTAGATGCAATTCTTGTCAGTCGCTCTTGTGACTGCCTGCGTGAATCAACAAGATCTCATGCCAAATCTTTGTTTGATTCTGCAAGTGTGGGAAAAAGTTATCTCGAACACTTTCACTCGATGGTGGAAAACACATGAAGGAAATTCAGCAAAAAATAGGAATTGCAAATGAAAGATGGCTCATGAGTGCCAGAGAAAAACTGACACTCATTGGCCTACTGGATTGCTTGAAGCCAAAGAAAGTCATCGAGTTTGGGTTCCACAGAGGAGGAGCCACAAAATGGTTGTCTCAATATGCTGAAAAGGTAATCACAGTGGATGTAAACGAACATGTTTCGAATGCATCCGAGGCATTTCCAAACGTTCAGGCTTGGAATTGCTCGACCATGGAAGCGATTATTAGGATTAAGGACCATGAATTAGACTTCGATTTGGCGATCGTGGATGCAGATCATTCACGCAAGGCGGTTGCCCAAGATGTCCGGGGCTTGCTTCCATGCAGCGAAATCATTCTCATGCATGACAGTTTCAACCCTGAATGCAGAAAGGGCATGCTGGATGCCCTCCTCACTCAGGACACCCATGCCTACAATCTGGACTTCGTTCCTTCCGTGGTCAAGGATGACGGACTATGGGGTGGTATTGGTATTGCCTGGCGTTCGAACAGTTCTGGTTTCGTCCCTGAGTTCGCAGGCGAATCTTCACCTTATCCGCTTATTGCTCTTCAAAACCTTTCAAAATTCTCTCCCAAGATTCATTCCCTTGTAACAAGCTTGCGATCAAGTTTGCGGGTTACTGCCAACAAGCTGCGAATCGTCGCCGGAAAATACTTCAGATAGTTGAAGCATTTCTATTTCAACTTTTTTCTAACCAACAGATCATGAAAATTGTCATCACTGGTTCGTCCGGTCTTATCGGTTCCGAGGTTTGTAGCTACTTCTCCAAGCTCGGTTGGTCCATTCATGGGGTCGACAACAACCAAAGAAGCGTATTTTTCGGTCCACAAGGTGACACCACTTGGCGCCTTAGGGAACTAAAAGATACTCTGCCTGAATTCACCCATCATGAAATTGACATTCGTGACCGCTCAAAGGTATTGAACCTAGTTCAAGAGGTGAAACCGGATGCGATCGTGCATACAGCCGCCCAACCCTCCCATGACAAGGCAGCCTCGATTCCCTTTGATGATTTTGATGTAAATGCGGTTGGTACATTGAATCTTTTGGAAGCTACCCGCCTATCTTGCAAGGACTCTCCTTTTGTCCACATGTCCACAAATAAGGTCTACGGAGACGGACCGAACCAAATCAAACTCAAGGAACTTGGAACTCGCTGGGACTACGACGAAACCAATTTTGTTAATGGTATTCCGGAAACCTTCTCCATCGATCAATGCAAGCACTCACTTTTTGGGGCCTCAAAGGTTGCAGCCGACATAATGGTTCAGGAATACGGCAGGTATTTCGGAATGGCAACTTGCTGTCTTCGGGGCGGGTGCTTAACTGGCCCCTCTCATTCAGGCGTCGAATTGCATGGTTTTCTCAGTTACTTGGTTAAATGCAATCTGTCTGGGAATCTATATAAAATTTTCGGGTACAAGGGAAAACAGGTAAGGGACAATATTCACTCGGAAGACGTGGCTCGATTCATACATTGTTTCTTGGATGCTCCCAGATGCGGAGAAGTTTATAATTTGGGAGGAGGAAAAGATAATAGTTGCTCCATTTTGGAAGCATTTGAAATATGCGAAAGTTTTTCAGGTAAAAAACAAATCTTCGAATACCTTGATGGAAATCGGGTTGGTGATCACATCTGCTACTACAGCGATCTTCGTAAAATCAAACTTCACTATCCTAATTTCAGAATCGAACAAAGTCTGGAATCTACAATCGAACAAATTGTCTCGGCTCAAAGGGCCAAAGGGGATTAATCCATGCCCAAACTTTGCCTGTGCTTCGTCTTCAATCACCAATATGAGAAAAATATTCCTAAGCTTAAGGAAATATTTGGGAATAGGTTTACGACAATCAGGTTTCTCTCTCCTTTCAGTAAATCCAAAGACGAACAAATTATTCCCGTTTTCGAAACCTCGGTTCATTTCCAGGGATACTTTGCCCAAGCTTACCATCAATTGCCCCAAGATTGTGACTACTATGTCTTTTGCGGAGACGATCTCATTCTCAATCCCAAATTTGATGAGAACAACCTCGTCGAATCAATAGGTTGCCAAGATGCCGCTTACATCAAATACCTAAATCCTGTATGGGAACATTCATTTGCTTGGCACAAATTCGAGGATTGTAATAGTTTCCCCCCACCAAATTGCGTTGTGCCATACTTTCAATTTTTACCGCAAAGAAAGGATCTTGTACGAAGATACGACAAGTTTGGCATCAAATACAGAAATCTCGGTTTGCATAATTTTTTGGGGGTTCATCAGCGAGGACTCACTTATGAAAGAGTTGTGAAAGGATTAATATTTTTGATGAGGAACAGACTTAGGAGATATATTAATTTTCCCCTTATAGAAGGCTATTCCGACTTGATTATAATTCCCAAACCATGGCTTGAAAGGTTTTGTTATTATTGCGGAGTATTTGCCGCCATGAACCTGTGGGTCGATGCGGCGGTTGCGACTTCCATGGTTCTGGCTTGCGACAAGATCGTTCAAGAAAAGGATCATGCCCTCAAAGGGGTCGAACTTTGGGGCACGAATCAGTCGACTCCGGAAAAAGAGTACAATCTAGACTTTAAAAAATTACTAGATGACTTTCCCGTACAACAATTGTACTTGCATCCTGTAAAATTATCAAAGTGGAACATTCGCTGAATTGAAGAGGGAATCAAATCCTCTGAAAGAAAATAAACTTCTAATTTTCATCGTAGCCTATGAAGCCGCGGAAACAATTGTACCGGTCCTTGAGAGAATTCCATCAGAGCTGCCGTTTAAATCCACGGAGATTCTGATCATTGACGATGCTTCCAACGATGCCACTTTTGAAAAATCCCTTTCTTTCGTAGAAAAAAAATATAAGAATTTTCCAGTCACGATTCTCAAGAATCCTAGAAACCAGGGATACGGAGGCAACCAAAAGCTCGGTTTTCGATACGCCATTGAAAAAGGGTTCGATTTCGTAGTGCTACTCCATGGTGACGGGCAGTACGCACCGGAAAGCATGCCAAGTTTATTGATTCCCTTTGATAACGATGAAGTAGATGCAGTTTTCGGCTCTCGAATGCTTTCTGCATTTGGAGCTCTCAGAGGAGGCATGCCTCTTTACAAATATTTTGGAAATAAGATCCTGACCTTTCTTCAAAACTTCATGCTGGGTTCAAAGTTGAGCGAATTTCATTCTGGATATCGAGCATACAGAGTAAGCACCCTCGACAAGATTCCATTTGAAACAAATGCTAATGTTTTTCATTTCGATACGGAAATCATCATTCAACTGCTTCTTGCCAAAAGCACCATAAAGGAAGTGCCCATCCCCACTTTTTACGGAGATGAAATTTGTCGGGTCAACGGCTTGAAATATGCATGGGACATAATCTTGGCAACTTTCGTATCCCGCCTCCAGGAAAAATGCATTTGTTACCGCAGGCAATTCGATCTGACTGAAATGGACACAAATATACACTATAAACCAAAGTTTGGATTTCCTAGTTCCCACCAAATAGCATTTGAACATGTCAAACCTGATTCAGTCGTCTTGGACCTAGGTTGTGGGCACGGTTATTTTGCAGAGAAATTAAAGCGTGAAAAAAGCTGTTCGATAATTGGTGTGGATAAGTTTGATTCTCCACTGGAAAAGATTTTTTCACCTTTTGTGATGATGGATTTAGAAACTGACAATCTTGAAAAGCTTCCTTTAGATGTTAATCTAGTTTGCCTTCTTGATGTCGTTGAAGAATTGGCAAATCCGGAACAATTTCTCAGAAATTTGTCGGTGCGATTTCAAACTCGCTCGGATCTTGAATTTGTTATCACTACACCCAACATCGCTTTTATTCTTTGCAGGCTCAATTTACTTTTCGGCAGATTTTTATACAGCAGAAGAGGTATACTTGATCTCAATCACAAACGCCTCTTTACTCAGAGTTCGATAAAGTCGACCTTATGTCAAAACGGATTTGAGATAGTTGATTCGAACCCAATTCCTCCACCTTTCCGGTTAATATTTTCAAAATATAAAGTTCTTGCTCGTCTGAGTGAAATATTTTGCAAGCCCCTGTTGTACCTTTTCCCGAGTCTCTTTTCCTATCAGTTTTTGATTAGGTGCAAGATATCACCAACTACAACCACACTGCTTCATGAAACGATGATGCATTCAAAAGAAATAAACAACGATTCCAAAATCTTGCCAATTTAGGTGAAATGGAACTATTTTTTGCTCACATAGTTGTTCTTGAGACTTTGTCATTGATCGTTTTTTTATACGCTCAATTGCGACAAAGACTAAACTTCTGCCCCTCTGTGGCACTTGGTTTTTCAGTTCCCTCAGCTCTGCTGACATACTCTCTTTTTCTGCAAATCTTTTTCTTGTTAGGCAAACCCAGTTGGATTTACTTGGCGGAAATTGCAATTGCACTAATTTACATATCTCGCATCAAGTCCTCGTTTCTATTAATCAAAAGAGATTTTAGATCGTTAAAAATCTCAAAATATTCGTCATTTGTTTTATACCTTTTATTGTTACCTGTAGGCTACCTCTATCTACAGAGCGTTATTTTACTTCCCAACAATCATGATTCCTTGGTGTACAACCTTGCCAGAAGCCTTCTTTATGAAGATGCCGGCACTTTATTCCCAAAGACAATATCAGACTACACCCAAGTTTGTTATCCGATAGGAAACGACATTCTTCATTACCTGTTTCTGCGTTTTGATATGCAAAGAGGAACAGGTTTTTTTAGTTTTTTGGCTTATTTGGGCTGTATTTTTTTAATTTATTCCTTGGTTCGTACTTATTACCGCAGGAATACAGCAATTTGTGCAGCATTCATTTTTGCCTGCCTGCCGGAAATTGTTTTTCAGGCGACAACGCCAAAAAATGATTTAGCTGTTTCTCTTTTTGCCCTCTCTGCACTCTTGGCCTTTATTCATTATGACAAAAATCGTAGATTTGAGGATTTGTTTCTTCTCACAATTTTTCTAGCCGGTGGAACTTCGGTAAAAACCACTTTTCTGGCATTTGGAGTACCTTTTTTTTTGTTCTTTGTAATATGGTGCTTAAAAAACAAATCTCTATCTTCAACTGCTCGCATCTTTCGCCAAAATCCTTACCGATCGGCATTTCTCTTTTGTTGTGGCATCATAATTTCTCAAGTTTGGTTATTCGCTTACAATACATGGGCTTGGGGATCATGGAGCGGGCCACCTTTTTTCGTCAACGGAAACGTCAATCAAGATGGCTTGTATGGAGCCCTTGCGAACCTTTGCAGATATTTTGCCGAATCTTTTCATTTGACGCAGCCAGTAGATTTTTTTTGTCAAAAAATTCTTACCTTTTCACCAAGGGATGCCATACAAGCTAGCTATGACAGGATATGCATTCCCCTCTTTGGTAATACTGCCTTGGCTCAACCCTTTGAAATCAACTGGTCTCAGACCGAAGACACATGGTTCGGACCTTTTGGCTTTGCACTTGCATGGATTGGCACCCCTACTGCATTTTTTGTTCGAAAGTCTCCTTCAAGGTGGGTGGCGTTGCTGGCCTTCATCTTTTTGTTCTTGGTTGCCTACAAGGTTAAGTGGTGGTCTTCAAACCAAAGATATCTTACCTGTTTCTTCGCATTGTCAGTGGTTGCTTCGGCTCCAATGATAGATTTCCTGCAAAAGGGAAAAGTAGTCCGCTCATCTATTTACGCAATTAGCATAATTGTTGGTTTGCATGCCGTGCTCTTTAATGTAACCAAACCTTTTTTTCATTTCCTCTCACCAAGGGTCGATCTCATGATTAGAGACAGCATTGCCAATGGTACTAATGTATGGAGCCAGAGTAGATGGGGAGAAAAAACATGGTGGTCCACTCCAATCGGAGATTGGAATGATCTCGATCTAAGAGGCAAGACTGTTGGAATAGTTGCCGCAAATCATCATAATCATTTAAATTTCATCACAGGGCATAGTGAAACAAAATTCATAGGCATTGCCCATGATCGAGGTTTGTCTAAGGAAAAGTACGAGCGCATCTTCAGTAACGACGAACTTAATCTTGAAGGTATTGATTTTCTCTTACTCTTGAGTATCGAGCATAGCATAATTAAAAACACACAAGATACGATTGTAAGCATTTTTAATCATTCTGAAAGAACTGAAAAAAAAGTAGCAGTTAATCCACCAAATCTTTCTCTCGCGCTTCATTGGGAGTGCAAACCATTTGAAAACAAACCTTCATACAGCCTTTACAGAGTGATTAAGGGGGCAGGCAAATCATGAAAACGACGATTGTATTAACCACAATTCAACACCCTACTCATTGTGTCGAAAAATGGGCAAAACTCAAACCGGACCAAGTTATTGCAGTCGGAGATCGGAAAACCCCTTCGGATTGGAAATACAAAGGTGTAAAATTCATAGGAATCGATGAACAAGCAAATGATGATTTTAGTTTGTCGAAAGTACTGCCGGAGAATCATTATTGCAGAAAAATGATGGGATACTTGGTAGCGGCAAGGGAAGGAACTGAGGTTATGTTTGATACAGATGATGACAATGAACCATATACTGAATTTTGGTCAGATACGGTTCCTGTTCCATCTGAAAATGAATATGCTTACATCCTCGACAACCAACCTCGCGGTTTTATCAATCCATATTCACTGTACACAACTAAAGAAAACAGAATTTGGCCGAGAGGGTTACCACTTGAAAAGATAAGGTGCAAGGAAGCTGACTTATCAAATATCTCAGAAGATTCAATTGTGAGATTGGGAGAAATTTCGAGGGAAGTGGGTATATGGCAAGGCCTAGTTGATGGGGACCCAGATGTGGACGCTATTCATCGGTTAATATACGGTGTCGAAATAGATTTCCTTAAAAAAAAGCCACTGGTTTTATCTCCATGTAATTTTGCACCATTTAATTCTCAAAATACCGCGTGGGTGAAGACTGAGTTATTTCCATTATTGTATCTTCCAACTTCAGTCAGTTTCAGATATACTGATATTCTTAGAGGTTATGTAGCCCTTGCTATAATGGAAAAATACAATCTAAGACTTGGTTTCACACCTTCTACCGCGAAGCAAATTAGAAACGATCATAATTTAATTAGCGATTTTGAATCTGAAGTTCCTATGTACACAACATCTACCAAGGTTATGGAAAATTTAAATGATGTTACGACTGATCAATTAACCATTACTGAAAATATAGAGGCATGTTATATCAGATTGAATGAAATGAATATAACGAGTGATAGAG
>JAYOCQ010000013.1:61616-61875 GCA_038105525.1 Opitutales bacterium
TGAACTGCCTGCAAGCATGGATAAATGATATCAATCGATTTTGATTAAAAAAATTCTTATTGTCACGGAAACGCCACCTGGTACTCCAAATGGTTTTGGGGTTACATTGTGCAACTTATTCAAAACTATTGATCATGATGTCGTATATACGGATCCTTCATTCAAAAAAGAAGTGAAGGGAAAAGATTACACCCTTGCACATTGCACTTATCATCATTCCAAAAAAGGTTTTTTTATGTATATTACAGGATTAATACCA
>JAYOCQ010000040.1:0-11411 GCA_038105525.1 Opitutales bacterium
GAGTCATGGATTCGCGAAACCAGATTTCGATGAAAACCTCGCTGGATTTGGCGTCATCGTAGTTCAACCAGTAATTGACCCAGACATCCTTGCTTCCCGGAGTTTGTTCGGCATGCACTTCCAGCACTTCGGGGGCTCCGACGTGATTCCCGGTATCTTGTACCGGTTCGAGTTTTCCGCTGTCGGCAACGTACAACCCATCATTCCATTGAGCGTCGGCAAGGACGAAAAGCCCGGAGCGACCGGCGGCGGTGCCATTGTAATTGGTGAGTTGATCGAGTTGAGCCTCGGTGAGGTTGTAAACCGATCCGAAGCGAGACTCGGAATGAACAGGAAAGCCCAAGTAGCCAGGATCCTTGTTGGCCACCAAGGAATCATTGGGGTCAGTGGTCAACTGGAAAGTCGGACCGGCGAAAAGCCAACCGGACGAAATTCCAAAAACCATGCATAGTGTCGTTAGTTTTTTCATTTTTGATTATACGGGTTTTTGTTACGGGATTAAGAATCTGCTTAGACTTATAATAGCGGTTAACATAGTCGTCTATTAGCAATGCATCGAGAGAAAATACGTCAAACAAGGCAATTTTTTAAAAAATTATTTTTTCTATACTAAAAATTAAGTGAAAGGTACAAATTTAAATGAATTAATCAGCAAATATTCAGGCCGGATTGATTCCGATTGCATCCATCCCATTAAAATAAACTTATTCGTTCGAATTACTGACTTTTAAGCGCAATCAGTCTATGATTCAAGCGATCAAATGCGGTGATCCCGCACCTCCACCCCCGGGGGTGCGAACCACAAGTCGGTCCAAGGGCCTTGCCTCAAAGCGCTCAATGGAGTCCAACATGACCATTTCTCCGTTCCTCCTGACTAAAAATTGCTCCCCAGGCAACCCCGGCAATCCCCCCGCGATGCCGCCCGGGCCGCTGACACGCCTTTGAGATAGGATGGATGCGGTTACTTCTTCCTCAAACAAATAGATGCGCTCGGCGCCATCCCCACCCGACCAACTTCCCTCCCCGCCCGAACCGGGTCGTTTGCGAAAAGCAAGCAGACGAACCGGAAAACGAGCTTCGAGAATCTCAGGATCGGTAATGGCGGTGTTGGTCATGTGGACCTGTACCGCAGAAGCTCCTTCCTGACCAAGGCTTGCTCCGGAACCACCCCCAATGGTTTCGTAATGACTGAAGCGATCATTGCCGAAGGTCAAATTGTTCATCGTGCCCTGAGAGCAGGCAACCTTGCCAAAGGCGGAAAGGATCAGATCAACCAACCGCTGACTGATTTCCACGTTTCCTCCCGCCACTCCGGGGCATTTCACCGGATCGTCCGAAAATTGCGGACGAAGCAAGCATCCACTGGGAATTTCGATCCGTACGGGAGCAAGAAGCCCCTCGTTGAGGGGAAGTTCTTTGCCGATCAATATCCGCAAGCAGTAGCACAGCGCGCTGCTTACGATCGCCTCGGTGGCATTGAGCCCGTCCCTGCGAACCGATGAGGTGCCTGAAAAGTCAAAGGTCGCACGCCCCTCCTCTACCGCAATTTCAAGCGATAATCGATCGCCATCGTCCAGATACTGATCCGCCGCCAACCGACAATTTCCCAAATTCCTCAAATATTCCTCACAGGCATCCGCGGATTCCCGGCTCATCTCTGCCATACGCAGGGATATTTCCTCTTGTCCATATTCCGCAAGCAACTCCTGCATCGCATCCATGCCTAGCCGAAGTGATGCCACCTGGGCGGAGAGGTCGGCCAGATTTTCCGGAACCTGGCGCGAGGGATACTCACCGGAGCGAAGAAGTTCCTCCATGCCATCCATTTTCGACTCCCCGCCCTCGAAGAGCAGTTGAGGAGAGATGACCACGCCTTCCTCGGCCAAACAGCAGGTGGATGCAGGCATGGAACCGGGCGATGCCCCCCCGATCTCCGCATGATGGGCGCGGTTGGCAAGGTAGGCGACGGGTCGATCCATCCCCTCGGCGAAGACGGGCGCAATTACGGTGACGTCGGGCAGGTGGGAACCCCCAAACGCCGGATGATTGCTTACCACGATATCACCTCTTCGAAAATCGCCCCTCGTCTCCATGATTTTCCGGAGGCATACGCCGAGGGCTCCCAAGTGAACGGGAACGTGCGGGGCGTTGGCGACCAAGTATCCGTTTTCATCCAACAGGGCGCAGGAAAAGTCCAAGCGCTCCCGAACGTTTACCGACAGAGCGGTGCGTTCCAACCGCACGCCCATCTCCTCGGCAATACAAAAGAATCGATTGGCAAATAGTTCCCGCCTGGCGACTTTGGGGAATTCTTTTCTCTTCTCGACCTCGTTTTCATTCATCTCCAGAAGCAGGCTGCCTCGGTCCCCCTTGGTCGCCCGCCAACCGCCCTCGATCCACAAGGCGCCAAAATCATCGATGACCAAGCGCGGGCCCGATACCCGAACTCCGGGGGGAATCTCTTCGCGCGAAAGAAAATTTTCCTTTGGTGAAGGTTTCGACTCTCCTGCTGGTTCATCAAAGGATTCGCTGCGCTCCATTCCACAAGGCTCGACGGCGCGAATACGGAGAGAATGCAGCTCAAGCGAGCGACCGCTGGGAAAATAACCGTAAATCTTGCGGAAGTTTCGCTCATAAAGGCAGGACAGTTCGGACAACTCGTCATAAACGACTTCCAACGGAGTGTCCTGACCGACCAGTCGAACAAACGCGTGTTTTCCCTCCACTCTTGCCTCGGGATGAGGAACCTTTTGCAGCGCATCTTCAATCAATTCCCGCTCGATCGATGAAATTCGGGAATCATCCAAAGCCAAAAGGACGGATCTTTCGCTGATTCTTTCCAATCGAGCCTGCGAAAGTCCGTATGCGCTGAGCAAACCGGCGTCTCCGGGGGACAAAATCCTTTTCATGCCCAATCGTTCAGCCACGCCGCAGGCATGCTGACCACCGGCGCCTCCAAAGCAAACGAGGGCATGGTCGGACGGATCGTACCCTTCCGCCACCGATACCTTGCGTATGGCATTGGCCATGGCATCGTCCGCCAATGCCAGAAACCCAAACAGGAGATCTTTCTCGGATCGTCCGCTCTCCTTAACCAGTTCGTCCAAACGGGCGCGGGCGGCGCCATTCACCAAGGGCGTTGAAAAACGGGAAGAATCAATCCGACCGAGAAGCAAGTTCACGTCGGTCAAGCAAAGGGGACCGCCAAATCCATAGCAGGCGGGCCCGGGGTGCGCGCCGGCGCTTTCCGGGCCGACCCTGAGCAAACCGTTCTCGATTCGGCAGATGGACCCACCTCCTGCCGCCACGGTTTCGATACGCAGAGCGACGTTGGCCACTTTTGCGTCTCCCACGACGTGACTGGATTGATAAGCGAAGGACTCGGAACAGCGGGAAACGTCCGAACTTGTGCCCCCCATGTCGAGGTTGATGAATTTTGACAAACCGGCGGATCGGGCGACTGCCGCCGCCCCGACCACTCCACCCGCCGGGCCGCTCAACAAACTGTCGATTGCCCGGTATTCCGCACGCTTGGACAAGCCACCTGAGCTGGAGGAAACGAGGAGTTCCACCCCCTCCCCCAACCCTCTCTCCACCGCATCCAGATAATTATTCAAAACCTCGGACAAATATGCCTCCACCACCGCGGACTCACAGCGGGGCAACCATTTGCGAAAGCGGCGGACGTCACTGGAAAGAATGACCCGAGCAAAGCCCCACTCGAGCAATTTTCCAGCCACTGCTCTCTCGTGCTCGTCATTCAAATAGGAGTGCATAAAGGAGACCACCGCCACCTTGTGACCATCTTCAAGCAATTCTCGGGCAGCAGCTTTCAGCGCCGATGGATCCGGGGCATGCAACACCTTTCCATCGCGATCCAATCTTTCATCCACTTCCACTACCGGACCGTGCAACACCGGCCGTTTTCGGGGCACCAGATCGAAGAGGCTCACCCTTCGCTGATCTCCGATTTCCAGCAGATGGGGAAAGCCCTTGGTGACGAACAATACCGGAGCGGTTCCCTTGCCCTCCAAAAGCGCATTGGTGCACCGAGTGGTGGCGAGCCGGACGGTAGCGGAGATTGCCTCGGCCGAAAGGCCGGCCCGGGCCAGGATCAAGCGTTGGCCCAAGACGGGGGCTTCCTCCCCTGACAAAAGCTCGATGGCATCCCCTGCCCCTATGCCGCTTGGGAAAGAACCTTCCAATTGCAGCATGGCGTCCTTCTTGTTCCACGCCAACACCCGGGACTCGCCATCGTTTGCAGCAAGCTTGAATCCGACGGGAAAATCATCCGGCCAGTCCGGAAACCCCTCCAACTTCAGGCAACTCGCCGATTCGATCGATGCAATCCGGGCGGACAGACTGCCTCGCGAAAGAACCTTTGCCCGGTGAATGGCGCCATTCGGATCGATGGCGAGGCAGTCGGTGAAAGTGCCTCCGGTATCAACGAAAAAAGCCCACTTTGGCGAGGGCTCGCTCATCGATCAAGGCATCCGTTCGCCCAGCATTCAAGCACCGGCAAATAATCCGCAGGCAGCCTGACCTGCCTGGCCCCGTCCATCACGATCTGCTGGTACCGCGGATCAGGCACGCCGTATTCATGGTTGCAGGACAGATAGACCCAGCAAAGAACCGTGACTCCAAGCGCCACTTGCTCGACGTCCAACTCGATTCGTTCGTAATGGCCACCGGCCACGCCCTCGTAATGATCGAGCGCGCGCCAGTGTTTTTCCTTGAGCGACCACAAGCAGCCCAAGACCTCGGAACCTTCCGCTCTTTCAATTCCGGCGTAACCATCCCCATTGATGAAATATTTCCAGCCATGCAGACGGCCGACCGGGCCGAGCTCCGCGCCAGGGCAACGCATGGCCATTTGATCTAGGTTCATGTTGGAACCATATGCGAAATAAAGAATGGGGCGCATGAGAAAGGAAACGATGTTGAGAGGGACGGGCAAGGAGGCAAGCGCGGAAAGGCTTTCTTGCTTGTAAAACCCGTAAAAAAATACAAAATGCCTTCCCATCGTCAGGGATCGTTCCTCCGGGTTCCTTCCCCTCGACTTCATCACCGGATCCTATCCGGCGAACGAAACGGCGACGCGGCTCACCCTGCTTCGCGAAATGGCATTCGTCATTTCATCGGGTCGAGAAATTCAAACACTACATGAAATCCAAGGAAGTTAACAAAAAATCAATCATCGAGGACAATCGTTCTCACGACAAGGATACGGGTTCCAGCGAGGTGCAAATCGCCCTTCTTTCCGCCCGAATCTCCCACCTTACCGAACACTTGAAAACCCATCGCAAGGATTTTCATTCTCGCAGGGGACTGCTGATGATGGCGGCTCGTCGCAGGAAGCTTCTTGATTATCTCAAGAAGAACGAATTGAAGCGCTATCAGGCAATCGTGGAGAAACTCGGCTTGCGCCGATAAGATCCTTTTCTCCAGGTCTTTTCTTGCAGAATTTTATCAAACTCGCAGCCATGCGTGGCCCGAGTCTTTTTCCCACCTTCATGGAAACAGCATGGGTTTGCCGTGCCTGAAGAAGATGAACCGCGGGACGTTGATCGGACAATCCGGTCCGGTGAATGGATGAAGCAGAAGATCAAAATACCAAAACCAAAAGTAAGACAATGAAACAGAAGCATAACGTAACCGCCGAAAAGCTCGGCATTCAAATCTCTTCCGGTACGCTTGCCGGATTGGCCAGCGGAGCAGTGACCATAAGCCAGGGAGACACCAGCGTATTCGTATCCGCCACCGCCGCCGCCACCCTGCGTCCGGGACAGGACTTTTTCCCCCTGACCGTGGACTATCGGGAGAAATTCACCGCCGCCGGTCGATTTCCCGGCGGATATTTCAAGCGTGAGGGAAAACCCACCGAAAAGGAGATTCTCACCTCCCGCTTGTGCGACAGGCCCCTGCGCCCCCTCTTCCCCAAGGGCTTTCTCAACGAAGTCCAGGTGATCGGATACCTGCTGTCCACCGATTTGGCCAACGAGGGTGACGTTCTCATGGTTAACGGCGCTTCCGCGGCGCTTATGATTTCGGATATTCCCTGGAACGGACCGATCGGATGCGTCCGCCTAGGGCAGATCGACGGCGAATTCGTGGTCAATCCGACCAATGAGCAAATGTACGACTCCACTCTCGATCTGATCTACGTAGGAAATGAAAGGGAAATGATGATGATCGAGGGTTCAGCTGATCAAATACCCGAGGATCGTTTCGTGGAAGCCCTCGAATTTGCCCATGAGGCCATTCAGGACGTCATTGCCGCACAGCGTGAATTGGCCGCGCTTTGCGGAAAACAAAAGAAGGAATTTGAACTGGTCAAGGCTCCCGACGAAGTCCTCTCGCTCTGCCGAGAAATCACCGGCAATCGCATGGAAGAGGCCATCTTCGCCGATTCAAAGCAGGAACGCCAGATCGCCGTGGATGCGATCAAGGAAGAAGCGGACAAGGCATGCGTGGAAAAGTTCGGAGAAGATTACGACGGAGACCACGTGAAGATGGCTTTCGAGGTGATTCAGGAAGAAGTCTACCGGGAAAACATTCTGGTCAAAGGCAAGCGGGCCGACGGCCGCGGACCGGACGATTTGCGCGAGATCACTTGCGAAACAGGCGTGCTCCCCCGCGTACACGGCTCGGCAATCTTCACTCGCGGAGAAACCCAGTCACTGGTTCTTTCGACGCTGGGCACGAGTCGGGACGTTCAGGACCTCGACGGATTGACCGGCGGCCCGACCTCCAAATCGTTCATTCTTCACTACAACTTCCCCCCGTTTTCAGTCGGTGAGGCCGGCAGGTTCGGATTTACAGGTCGTCGGGAAATCGGTCACGGGGCCCTCGCCGAACGCTCCGTACTTCCGGTTCTTCCTCCAGAGGACGAGTTCCCCTACGCCATACGCGTGGTCTCCGAAATCATGTCCTCCAACGGCTCGACTTCCATGGCCAGCGTATGCGGGGGCTCGCTCGCTCTTATGGACGCCGGCGTACCCTTGAGCAGTCACGTTGCCGGAATCTCAACAGGTTTGGTGACCGAACATGACGAAAACGGAAACATTTCCAAGCACGTGGTTCTTACCGACATCATCGGCGCGGAAGATCACTTCGGAGACATGGACTTCAAGGTATGCGGCACCAGAAACGGCGTAACCGGATTCCAGTTGGATTTGAAGATCCAGGGACTTCCCTTCGATATCGCCAAGGAGGCGGTCAAGCAGGTCACTGCCGCAAGAATGAAGATTCTCGACGTCATGGAAGCCGCCTTACCCGCTCCCAGGGCGGAATTGCGAGAACATGCCCCCCGCATCGAAACCGTGAAGATCGACCCCGAAAAGATCGGCGCCCTGATCGGTCCCGGTGGCAAAAACATTCGCAGAATCACCGAAGTGACCGGGGCCAGCATCGATATCGACGAAGACAACAGCGGAAAGGTTCGCGTCTACGCCACCAATGCCGAAGCCATGCAAAGAGCGCTTGATGAGATCGAATTGGTTACGGGCGAAATCGAGGCCGGAAAGATTTATCGCGGCATCGTTCGCGGGGTAAAGGATTTCGGCGCTTTTGTGGAATGCCTCCCCGGAAAGGAGGGGCTCTGTCACATTTCGGAACTCGCCGACTTTCGGGTCAACAAAACCGAGGACATCTGCAAGCTCGGCGATGAAATCATCGTAAAATGCATCGGCATCGACGACAAGGGACGCGTCAAGCTCAGTCGTCGAGCAGCCATGGAGCAAAGCAAACCCGAGCAGGAAGCGGAATCATCCAACGAGTCCGCTGACGAAACCGAGGAAGCGGCTGAACCGGTGGCTTCCTGAAACAAGCTTTCAGACTCCAAAGCTTCTCAACACTCAAGGAGTGGTCGTTCTTGTGAACGACCACTCCTTTTTATTTTAGCCTGAGCGAATCTTCCGATTGCCCGAAGCCCTTAATTTCTCTAGGAAACGAATTCTTCGATGAGCGATACGAAAAAACCTCTGATTCTCGCCACCAATGACGATGGTATAACTTCAAATTTCCTCCTTCATCTGGTTGAAGCATTGAGCGAAAATTGCGAAGTGGTGACTTGCGCCCCCGACGGAGAAAGGAGCTGGATCGCTCATGCCCTAACACGGCATCAGTCGCTTCGACCGAAACCGCTGAAAAAATACCCGGGCAAGAAAGCCTACTCGGTCAACGGCACACCTGCAGACTGCGTCAATTTGGCTGTGGGAAACCTGCTGGAACGAAAACCGGACTTGGTGGTTAGCGGAATCAATCTCGGCTACAACGTAACCATGCCCATGATCCTTTCTTCCGGTACGGTTGGAGGTGCTTTGGAGGGAGCTTTGCTCGGACTCAGAGCCATGGCGGTCAGCCTGGCTCTTCCCAACGAGGAATTCGATCGAATTCGCGAAAGCGGAGGAAAAGTCGAGGGAGAGATGGCCGATGCATTGCAGTCCGCCGCTCAATCGGCCGCCCAGTACGCCAATCTCATTTCGGAATTGCCGAATCCGCCGGGATTGACCGTGCACAACCTCAATTATCCGCCCACCTACGATGGGAAGCATGAACCCATTCTTACCTTCGCCAACCCTTTGAAGCTGAATAGTTTGTTTAGTCTCAACGCAGATGGAAAAAGCTACCAGCTGACCTATCGAACCGAATGGCTGGATTCGGCGAGGGTTGAGATCGGTTCCGACCTTTGGGCCTTGCAGGAAAACATGGCTACCGTCTCTCGGCTGGATTTTGCGGAGGCCTGCGGAAAAAGATACCTCGAACCCTGAATTTGATGATTCACCGAATATTCAGACTGATATACTGGAAAAGAAGAAGAAGTTACGGAAAGACCTACCGTAAAATCGACGGTCGATCGATGAATCGAGACCTCTTTCATTATTTTCACGACTTCGGCAACGACGGCGCGAATGCCCACCAATCCAGTTGGCTCAGATCCCTTTTCTTCAAGTTGATTCTTTGGGCGATTTTTCTTTTTTTCGCCTCGTGGTTTGCCTTCGAAAGTTATCATGGCTTGATGATTTACGACGGATAACCGTTCATTTGTCTTGATCGGCGACTCACAACTCGCTATACATCATCCTTTTCGCTTAATTCGACATGAGAAAGACGCATAAAGGTATCGCCAAGAGATTCAAGGTAACCGGTTCTGGCAAGGTAATGCATCGCAAACCCGGTCAGCGACACTTGCGCCGCAAAAAGTCCAACAAGCAGGGACAGGCGGGCAGGCAAGACCACTCCCTCGCTCACGGCATGGCCAAACGCGTCCTTCATGCGATTTCCAGCTGATCTTTAGCCCACCCTTGGAGACCACCCAACATGCCACGCGCACGCAACGTTCCCGCCACTCGCAAACGCCGCAAGAAGGTTCTTAAGAAAGCTCGCGGATACTTTGGAAACAAATCCCGTCTCTTTCGCTACGCCAAGGACGCAGTTGATCGGGGAGAAGCCTATGCCTACGCGCACCGTCGCAAGCGGCGTACCGAATTCCGACAGCTTTGGATCGTTCGCATCAATGCCGCCTGCAGAGCCGAAGGTTTGCGCTACGGCGAATTCATCAACGGTTTGAGCAAAGCCAACGTCGAATTGAATCGCAAGATGCTTTCCGAATTGGCGATACATGAACCCAACGCCTTCAAGGAGTTGGTGGGCAAGGCTAAAACCGCGCTTGCGGCCTAAGGGCTCGCTGGTTTTCTGATTCTGGCGTGGAGAAAGATCTCCAAGCCATTGTCGCCCAAGCGGAGGCATGCCAGGCAAGCATTTCCAGTCGCTCGGACTGGGATCAGGCAAAGGCCGCCATCCTTGGACCAAAGGGTTCCCTGACTCAGGCGTCCAAATTGATCGGGCAATTACCAAGGGAAGATAAACCTGCCTTTGGACAGGCTCTCAACAAAGCAAAAAAAGAGGTCGAGGCGCTGTTTGCGGCTTCTCTAAGCAAGATTGAAGAACAGGCAGACTTAGCCGCATTGGGTGAGGCTTACGACCCCACCCTGCCCCCTATTCCCAATCGTTCCGGATCCTTGCATCCGCTCTCGGCCACCCGTCGCAAAGTGGTTTCCATCTTCCGGAAGATCGGATTCACCGTGACCGAGGCAACCGAGGTGGAAACGGAATGGTTCTGCTTCGATGCCCTTAACACCCCGGAGGATCATCCGGCCCGGGATGCTCAGGACACCTTGTTTTTCTCAACTGAATCAAGATGGGCCAACGTTTCCAAAAAATCCAAGGAGGCGCATCTTTTGCGTACCCATACTTCCTCCGTTCAGATTCGTACGATGCTCCGCGAAAAACCGCCTCTCCGGGTGATTGCTCCCGGTCGTTGCTTTCGCAGGGACACGGTGGACGCCACTCACTCCGCAAATTTTCACCAGATCGAGGGGTTGTGCATCGACCGCAAGGTTACCCTGCTCGACCTCAAAGGCGCGCTTGACCATTTCCTTAGGGAAACTTTTGGCAACAAGGTGCGGACCCGATTAAGACCCAGTTTCTTTCCTTTCACCGAGCCGAGTTTCGAAGTGGATCTAAAAGCGCCCAACCTGGGAAAGCTCAGCGATAAGTGGATTGAGATCATGGGGTGCGGATTAGTCGACCCCGAGGTATTGAAACTGGTAAACCTGGATCCTCAGGATTGGGGAGGCTTTGCCTTTGGGGTGGGAATCGAGCGGATCACCATGATTTTGCATGGAATAGATGATATCCGCCACTTCTACCAGAACGATCAGCGCTTTCTTTCCCAGTTTAGAGGACCAGCATGAAGATAAGCCTGGAATGGTTGAGGGACTACGTCGATTTGCCGGCGGATGCAGGGGAATTGGTCGATGCATTGCCCATGCTTGGACTGGAAGTGGAAGAGGCCGAAGGTACTGAAACCCCATCCCTTGACCATGTGGTGGTGGGAGAAGTGCTCGATAAGCAACCCCATCCTGAAGCCGACCGCTTGAGCGTATGCCAGGTAAACGTGGGTTCGGAACAGCCTGCCAATATTGTCTGCGGGGCTACCAATTTCAAAGTGGGTGACCGGGTTCCGGTTGCCCTGCCCGGGGCCACACTGCCGGGTGGGTTCAAAATCAAGAAATCCAAACTGCGCGGCGTTCCCTCCGAAGGGATGATGTGCAGCGCCAAAGAATTGCAACTGGGAGAAGATGACCATGGATTGATGATTCTTTCCGATTCCCCCACCATTGGTGCCCCGATCGAGGATGCGGTTTCTCCCGACCGGGTAATGGAACTGGAAATCACCGCGAACCGCGGAGATTGCCTCAGTCATATCGGAGTGGCCCGGGAAATTGCCGGCCGCTACCAAAAGGAATTAAAAATACCCGCCACCCAAGCGGACGCTCAGGCCATTAACCAAGCCGATGATAACTGCCTGCTCAATGAGGTCAGGCTGGATGATAGTGCCTGCCCCT
>JAYOCQ010000041.1:0-10674 GCA_038105525.1 Opitutales bacterium
TTGCCGTCGTCGACGGTACCGGCCAAATTGTCCGCCCCCAGGGATACCGCATCAATCCGAATGGTCTGTCCGGGAGTACTGGCGCTTAGCTCGTCCCCGTTTCCCAAGTTGACGAAGTCGACCTCGGGCATGGCCAGCCCGTAACGGGCGGCATAGGCTGGGGTCTCCATGATCATCCTTGCCCGCTCCGCCATGTTGCGAATTTCGAATTTGGGAGTAAGGGTAAGCTTGGCCACCTCCGCCTCCGAGGGGGCTTTGCCGATCAGGGCGCCGTAGACCAGCGCGGTCTCGGCAAAGGCAGCGGCATCCAGGGGAAGGTTGGGCGTTCCGAGGACCCCCGAGTGGTTGTAGAAGCCGGTGGTGAAGACGTCGTTGTCGGAAGCAAAGACCTCGAGGAACTGGCTTTGGGTAAGCCCCGATCCATTGAGATCGGACGTCCCCTTGGCCAGCTGGATCGGACTGGGATACTGGTCGTATTTGTTTTGGAACAACCGCGTGAAGAACTCCTCCGGGTTGTGGGTCTCGATGGCTCCGTACTGATCGAGGTACCAGGAGCCGTAGAGAATGGACGGCACGTAACCGCCGCTGCCGGCTCCGAAAATTGCCAGGTTGTTGACCGGAGAATCGATGTTTTGAGTGAGCTCCATCATCGACTGGGACAACGAAAGCTCGCCGCTTTGAGCAATGGAATTGGACAAGATCATGGTGTAGGAACCCAGGTAGGGGTCGCCCAGTTGTCCGGCGGGAAAGCCCCGGCCGGCGACAGAAAAGGAATAGTGATCCACCTCCGTGTATCCCCTCAAGTCGAAAAGGAGCTGAAACCCGCCCCCGGGAAGGCTGGCTTGTCCCCAACCCCCATCTCTGGAGGTGTCTCCGTTGGGAGTCCTGACGTTGATTGCTCCAAGACCTGCATAGGGGGAATTATCCAATGTAAGCCCAAGAGGATGCCCGGGCAGAATGGTGATGGTGAGAATGCCGTCGTTTCCATTTGGGGTGAGCGATGAGATCTTGAACCAATCGACGTCCGCCTCGTCATCGATCCTTGCCTGTACGGTTTGATTGAAGAAGATGGTGGTGGCGTTTTCCTCGGCATCGGAATGGTCGTCGTTGACGGCATTCTGTACCTGCACCGAGCCCAGAACGTCGGCCATCGTCGTCCAATCCCCGACCACGGTCTTGTGAGCAACCAAGGCATCGACCGCCTTGCGGAATTCCTGCCTGCCGCGAAGGTCCTCGACCACCTGGGCTCGATTCATCGCTCCGGAGGACAACTGATGCAACCAATGGGTCTGTTCGAAACCGACGGGATCGCGGTTGTAGAGCCCGCGGTATAACTCGAAGAGAAAAGAGAGGTCGTCGACGAAGGGATTGGTGGAGACCTCCACTTTCAGGGATTCGCTCAGCGAAGTGGCTCCGTTGACGATGACGAATTCGATCTCCTGCGAACCGATGGAGGACCCTCGAACGTCGAAGGAAAAGGATTGTCCGGGATCATCGGCCCCGGGCCCGGGCGCATCGTAGGGCAAGGTTTCGGCCATGCCCGCATAGACGCCGTCGACGTATACCAAGGCGTAGATTCCGTCGGCGTAGGTCCGGTCGGTGGATCGGTAAGTGGCGACGATGGAGGAGATTCCTCCCAGGTAGGTGGTGGCGGGGGCGGCAAAAACGACCGGATCGACCGCGGTGTCGTCTCCCTCGGCAATGACCACGCGACGGACGTTGGAGGTGACCAGGTTGCCCATGTCGTCACGGGCCACCGCATACACCTCGTAGTGGCCGGTGGCGTTGGTTTCCCAATTCAGCGAGTATGGGCTGGAGGAGTCGTTTCCGAGGAGAACTCCGTTGGCGTAGAAGGAGACTTCGGCGATTTGGCCGTCGGGATCGCTGGCGGTGGCGGACAGGGTTTGCCTGAGCGGCTCACCGAAGTAAAACTCGGTGGTTGCGACGGATCCCAGCGTGATCTGCGGGAGTTCGCCCACCGGCTCGATCACCGAAACGATGGTGGACAGGCTGGTCACCCGAGTACGGTTGCTGTCCTCGGCAATGACGAAAATGATGTAGTTCCCGGTCGCCTGGGGCTCCCAGGTGATGCCGAAGGGTTGGTTGGCCTTGCCGTCCCTGGCTTGAGCCATGACGTAGTCGTCGTCCAAACCATCGGCGTCGAAGTCGTTGTCGGTCAGAAGGATGGTTCCCCCGTTGGCGAAGAGGGCATCTCCGGAGAATTCGACCGTTTCGGAAAGCATGCGGTCGAAAGTATGGTAGAGGTGGATCAGGCTGCGATTGGAGTCGAGGCTGGTTCGGAGCGAAAGCAGGTCGAGCGAGCGCTGCAGTTCCAGTGCCCGCAGCAGGTCGTCGCGGGTGCGCTGAACGTTGACTGCGGCAGAGGCGTCGGCATCGTCGGAGATGCGGACGATTTGATGCTCCGGTCGAGCGGTAAAGCTCCAGCGATCACCCAGACCGTGCCCGATGGTTTGGTTGAAGTCGACGGAAAGTCCGTACGCCAGGGTCTGGCTGGTTCCGTTGACTTCCACCCGTTCGTCGACGAAGGAAAGTCCGCCGTCCATCGACCAGCGAAAGGTGTCGGCGATTCCGGCCCCGGCGTCGCCCAGGCGATCGATCTCGACGAGAAATGCGACCTGGTAGGCATGAGTGAAGTTTCCTTCCACCACCAGGTCGTCGAGCTGATTGGCGGCGCTGGCCACGGCATCGGGCGCACCGCTGCCGAAAACCGAGAGATTGTCGTCGAATTCGAAGGTGACGGGCGTCCTGCCGGTTCCGTCGTCTATGGTCAGCAAGCTTTCGTCGGCGGGCAGCGTGTCATTGAAGTCAAGCAGTCCGGACCATGCGCCGAGCAGTTCCTGGTTGACGTAAAACTGCACCCCGCGCAGGTCGCCGTTGGTATCGTTGGCGTCGGCATGCAAGCGGAGGGAAGACCCCAAGGGAATGGTGATGGAAGAAGCCGGGTTCTTGAGAACCACCGCCGGAGGATCCTTGATCAGAGGAGGAAGCAAGGTGAGGGTGCGGTTCATCCGGGGCTTTAGGTTGGTGAGGCTGCGGGAGAAGGTACCGGCGAGGTTGCCCCGCTTGTCCCGGGCGACGATGGTCACCTCGTGGTCGCCCTGCTTGAGGCTGAGGTTGCCGTCGGACAGGTCCACTATGGTCTGAAAACTGGTTCCCCCGGTATCGTAGGCGATGCCCACCGGCTGGTCGTCGATGAAGAATTCGACTTCCGCCACTCCGAACTCGGAGGTGGCGTCCGCGATCAGCAGCAATTGTCCGTTGGCTTCGATGGTGAAGTTGTCATCCCCCTGCAAGGAGAGGTTGACCCCGGAACCTTCGTAATTCTGCACCGAAAACATGCTTTCCTCGGTGGAAATGACGTTGCCTGCGACGTCGCGCACGATGGCGGTGACGGTGTAGTCCCTCGCCTCTTCCGGAACCCAGGCGAAATCGTAGACGTTGTCGTAGGAAGGTTCGGTCTTGATCAGTTCGGGCAAGGTTTCGCCGTCGATGACCAGGGCGACCGATTCGATTTGTTCGCCGGATGAGTTGGCCTCCACTCGAATGAAGACCGGCGACTGGGTGAATCCGCCCACGGCGATGGCCTCGGATGCCGGGTCTTGGGCATTGAGGGAAAGGTTGATCACCCCGAAATCGGAAATGCTGGTGGTGGGCAGTTCGGATTCCGCAAGGGGCAACCGATCCCAATTGGACACTCCAAAATAGTTGGGCAGTACCCGCAACCTGGGGGCCACCACGTACCCGCTGCCCAGCTTGAGCGAGCCGTCGGGGTTGTTGGCGATGGTGATGCGGTCGGTGCGGGAGGTTTGGTTGGCATCGGCGGGAGGCGTGCTGAGGTATTCCAATTCCGCGGAAATACCTTGGTTGATTGCCCGAAGAATGGGCACGATTTGCAAAGTGACGTTTTCGTCATAACCCGCGCCTGCGGAAACCTGATCGAACCCGGTGATTTTTCCGTAGGTCGGGGAGGATGGGTCGGTGTCGATTACGGGGGTGAATTCGGCCCCGCCTCCGGACCCGCTGATCTCGACACGGGCGGCCAGAATCCTTTGGCCGACCGGTCCGTTCTTGAGCTCGATGGAGTCGAGTGTTCCGGTGCCTGCGGTAACGTTGACGTCCAAACCGGAAGGTTCGATCGAGAACCCGATCAGCCCGCTGGTAATGGCAATGGTCGGCGGTTGATCGGAACCCTTGGTGAAGGAAATGTTGTAGATGTCCGAAGCGACGTAATTTTCGCTGTTGTCGACGGTAATGGCGAAAATGGTTCGCACGCCCCGTTCCTCACCTGCGGCAAGGGTTGAATTCAGGTCGAGCAGCATGGCGTAGGACTGGTCGAATTCCGCCAGCCCGCTGATGCGCTGAATGGTCTTGATCAGGCTTCCGTCGACGTAATAGGACACGCTTTCCACCGCTCCGTCCGGATCCTCGCTTCGGGCGCTCAGAGGGATGACCGACGTAGAGGTGATGGCGGAAAAGGAGCTTGGATCGGTCAGGGTGATGCTGGGGGGGAGAGAGCCGTCGAAATCGGAAATGGTGAAGCGCATCAGGGCGCTGGTTGCCACCGCTTGGCCATTGTCTCCGTAAGCGATCAACTGCAGGGAGTATTCGCCGCTTTCCAGGCCCTCGATTTGGTAGGTGTAACGATCCGATCTGAAGGAATTGTTGAATCCGCCTCCGCCGAATTCCACCATTCGGCCGACGTCTTCCTGGTTGAGAATGACGTTCACCGATTGCACCACGCCCGAATAATCGAGTTGGGCGACCACCGGCACGGGACTAAGCGGGGCAAAGGAGTGGTTGAGGTCGTTGGTGGGATAAAGCACCTCGAGACTGGAAACTTCGGCGGTTAGTTCGTTGGTGCGCAAGTCGCGCAGGTAGAGATCGCGCTCGGCAGTCGTGTCGGCGGGCGACTGGATGCTTCCGTTGAACGCCAACCCTTCCAGCCCGTAGCCGTCGGAACTGAAGAAAACGTACCTTCCGTTGCCGCTGATCGAAGGAAAGCGGTTGCTCAAGGGACTGCCGCTTGAAGAAAGGTAGCCTACAGGCGTGCCAAAGCTGCTGAGGCTGATTCGGGTGTTGGAGCTGGCATTGACGTCGTAAAGGTAAACGTCATCGGACTGTTCGTCGGGCAGAGAAAGCAAGGCCATGCGCCCCATGCCTTCGGAAAGATCGAAGTTGGGGTTGTTGGTGATCTCCGAATATCCGAAGATGGAAGGCACTTGATTGATCACCGGGGTGGCGGTGGTGTACCCCGATCCCATGATCAGCATGTTGGATTGCTCGACCACTTTGATTACCGACGGGTTGTTGGTTTCGAAACGCCCGGAAAGAGCGGTGAAGCTAAAAGTGGAGGAGTTGGTCTGGTTTTGGTCGACGAAGGGACTGACCGTCGAGTCCTCGTTTCCGGATTGGACGTTAAAGTGAAGAACGATCAGATCAATCAATGCATCCCGGATTTCCGGAATGCTCTTGCCGCTGACGTTTATGGTTGTGGGAGTGGATCCCGGCCCATCCTCGAAATCGAAGACGAGCGGCTCGAGCGAGTTGTTCTTGTCGTAAACGGTAAGCTGGGTGTTGAGCAGGTCGGTTCCATTGGAAAGGATCTCCACGTCGAACTTCTGTTCGATGTAAAGGCTGCCGTTTAGGTTCTTGACCCGATCGGGATTGATCTTGCCGTCGGGAAATCCGTCTTCGTTCATATCGGCCCCGTCTCCCTCGAATTGAATGACGTCGGCAAAGGAAGCTGTTGCATCATCCCCGATGCGGTAACCATACCCGTACTCGGTCATTTCCACCTTGTAAATTCTGCCGCCACCCGTCCGATCCACTCCTTCACCCAAAACCGGAGGAAACTTCACCTCTCCAGCGGCAAACCCATATCCGCCTCGAGGTTCGGCTACACTCACTACCGTGGTTTCCAGGCGATAGTTTTCCCCTGGCTCGATCAGGTCGATCTTGACGATTCTTCCCCGGCTGTCCACTTGGTAAGAGGCCAGCGCCCCGCTTCCGGAGCCGGACAAGTCGTCGATGGTCAAATATCCCGGACTGTAACCCACCCCGCTCTGCCCGATTTCGATTTCTCCTATTCCGCCGACCAAAATGGTGCGAGCCGCTGGAAGCACGTAGGAGGAATTGTAAAATTCGCGTCCGTCGTCCCGGGTAATCCGTCCTGGAAGAAGGTTGGATGATTTGGTGGAATAAACGATTGAGTTGCCGTCCCAACTGATACTGAGGTCGCGGCTGGCGTAATTTCCACCCGTCCCTTCGCTGGACTGGCTGATCCTGTTGGCAAAATCCGCCGTAATGTCGTCTAGGTCGGAAACGTTAACGTAATAAGCGTCGCCATCGGGGTTGGACAGGTAGGCAACGGCGACAGCCTCCTGGGTAGGCGCGGGATATTCGGGATCCGCTACGATGCGAACCTGCGGACTGACGTATCCCCGGCCCGGATCGACAATGAGAATGGCCTCCGGGTTGATCTCCGCAAGCGCATTGATCCCCGCATCGCTCAGGGCGAGCACCGCCTCGCGACCCGGGGCGCCGCTGGCGTTGAAATCGGCGTCGGTGACCTCGATGGTCGGTCGGCCGGCATACCCTGCTCCGCCTTGAGTGACCACCACTTTGGCGATACCCGTGCCGCTGACCAAATTTTGGGCCTTGGATTCGAAGACGATACGCTCCCCGTTACCTGAAATTCTGGCATTGAACGAACTTCCTCCCGTGGTCTGTTCGTGCTTGTAGTTGACGGAGGCGACGAAAATTTCGGAGTCGTTCAAATCGACGAAATAGACGTCCCGCAAACCGTTGTTGTCGGAAGTGATCTGAGGAGATCCGGCGCTCAGTCCGTATGTTCCCTTTGAGAGAAGATCCGATGCGAACGAATCAAACACGATTCGGACGCCTTCTTCGTCGATGGAGGGAGAATAGGATGGACCGTCGCCGTTGGTCAGAGCGCTGATGGAACTGGACCCGGTGGCGTTGAAGTTCCAAAGATAAATTTGCTTTCCCGACACCGAGGTGTCGTAAAGGTCGGCATTGGTGGCATCGGACTCAAAGACGATTTTGGTTCCGTCGCCGTTGACGTCGGGATAAAGGCTCCTTCCATTTAGCTGCTCGTTTTCGGCATTGACCGCCCGAAAGATGGTTCCGGTGGCAACGCGGTAGAGAAAGACGTCTTCCTTGTCGTTGGTGTCTCCGGGCACCAGATCGGATGCATTCGAATGAAAGACAACGGTGCTTCCATCCTGACTGATTCTAGGGCGAAAGCTACTGGCATTGCCACCGTTGGCGGGGTTGCTGAACGACTTGGTTATCAACCTGGGTTGAGCATTGGGGGTTTGCATGTCCATCAGGTAAACCTGCTGAAAGGATTCTCCGGAGGAAACCTGGCTTTTCTCGTAGACCACGAAGCGCCCGCTTTTGCTGGCGCTGGGACGTTCCGCATGGGAATTGGCGATGTTCGTATTGGTGGCAAGCAGGCTGGTGGTCCCGGAGCCTTCGCTGCTCAAGGTAATCATCGGCGTGCTGTCCATGGCAAACAGCGTGGCCCCGTCCTCATTGGTGATTTCAATCAACAGGTAGTAGTCTCCTTCCATGTTGTCCGGAAGTTGCTGAAACCAAGTGAGGTTGATGGTTTCGCCGGCAAGCAAGCCTTGCCCGATCCCCCCTCCTCCCAAGTTGAACTCGCGGAGAACAAAGTCAGAGTCACTGGCTTGTTGGTCTTTTGAAAGCAGCACACGAGCCGAAATTCGATCCTGGGAGCTTACCGGACTGCGCCCGGAATTTCGCACCGCAAAAGAGATGAAGATGGGCTCCAATCCGCGAAAACCTCCCTGCTCCCCCGAATAACTGTTTTCCACGAAAACGAGGTTGGCCCGAGAAGTGGGGTCGGCGCTGTCAGAGGAGGAATCGATGAGAATGGTTTGTGAAAACTGAAGGTTGTTGACATAGCCCATTTCCTGCAGCACGGGTCCGCCGGCGATGTCTTGCGGGTTTACCGTAACGCGGATCGCGTATTCCCCCGATGCATCCGGAGGGAGGAAAAGCTCGTCGATGGAGAAGTTCCATGAGGCATCCGGGGCCAAGTAGTCGGTAGGCCATGCATCCGGCGGAAGCAAAACCGATTGAGTGTCGACGATCAGACCAAAGGTTACCGCACCGGTGGTTGGATCGGTCGTTATTCGACCCAATTCGGCAACCACGACAAGACTGACGTTTGGTTGAGTCATTACCGACCCGACGTTGGTAACCGATCCGGAAACGCTGTAATTGGTGTTGGGAACGAAATTAAGAACCTGCCCCCCGGTGATCGGATCGGTGGCTGTTGCAGAAAGTTCGTTCATTTGCAAATCCGGCATTTCCACCCGAATTTGTTTTTCGGTCGAATTATTGGCTATGTTGCTCTCGACCGAAGACACGGTAAGCGAAACACTGATCGTCCAAGTGGCATTCTCGTCCCATTTTTGAGCCTGAGTCCAGGGAATCTGAAACAGTACGTTCGAATAAGTGGTGTTGTCGATCAATCTGCCGTCGGTGGTGGCGCTGAAGCCATTCCAGCTTTGCGTATGAGATCCGAGAATGATTCCGTCGGGATCCAGCAGCAAAAGGGTTGCCTTGACCGTTTCTCCGGCAGGCAATGCAGTGGAGTTGGGATCCAGATAGACTTCGGCCGTCACTCCGAAAACCCCGTTGATTTTTACCGAATCCGGAGGCTCCGGGGCAAACCTAACTCCCAAATCGAGGGTCGAGGCGCTGTCCTGCGCCGGCAGAGAGGCGGTCAAAATTCCGAAGAGCAAGAGAAAGGGTGTTATTCTATCTAAGAGAAGCTTCATTTTCTTCTCCTCCATGTTCCGGATTTCTGCTCGTACGATTTGACGCCATTTTGATCCATAGATAGGTAAACCCATCCTTTGGATTCGTCACTATAAATCCACGGAAATACTCCCATGCCCGCAAAGGTTTCGGTGGTCCACCACCAGCTTTGGGAATAAGAATCCCAAATCCACCAACTTGATTCGGATTTGTTCAGGTAAAGCCAGCCTAGGGGATAATGGTAGATCCATCCGTTTTCCGCATCAAGAAAAGTTCCGAACCAATTGGAAGAATACCAGTTTCCGGACACTGGCTTGCTCAGCAGAGCAAGCGCATTTACGCCTTTGCTGCCAAGATCCAATTCGTTCCATATGTTGTCCAGCAACCCCTCCATCTGGCTAAGATTTTCCGAAGCGCTGATGCCTTGAATGATTTGACGGTCCACGCTTCTTTGTTGTTCGAGCAACAATAACATCGCTGATTCGGGATCAAGAGCCTGAGCCCCAATCTCGGCATGCTTGCGGTCGGCCTCCACAATCAGCCGCGAGGTTTTTTGCAAAACCTTCAACTTGTCCGAAGAGTCGGCCGTCAATGCTTCGTCGAGCGTTTTCTCCAGGGTTTCGACGATCGCTCCCTCTAGGTCGATTTCCTCTTCTTCATCCACTTCGCTTATCTTGCCGGCCAAGCCTTCAAGCATGCGTAATCCGAATTTGCCGGAACCATCTTCGCCTGCAACCTTTCCAACAATCGCTTCCGATTGATTGATCAGGTTGGCCATGCGATGATTGGCCACCAAAACGGAGACCGCGGACTCCTCTCCTTGTTTGGCTTTTTCGTAGGGGTCAAAATTGGCCAAATCTACTGCGGCATTAAGATTAAAGGTTCGACCGACCTTGATTTGGGCCTCTTCTTTCGTCAAGCCCTTCTCAACGATTTGCGATACCAGGGTGCTCAACGGAGAAACAACCGACGTGTTGGCATCGGCTCTTAAAATTCCGGAGAATTCGGTTCCCGTGGTCCGGTCAATGCCTCCTTTGACGATAATTTGTCCTTCTTCAGGGTCTAGCTTGCCATTGTCATTCAAGTCAAACTGCTCGAAGGATTCAGGATCGATCATCAGCCTAAATTTTCCCTCCTCATCGGTGAAGGATCGTTCCTTTAGGTCCGACTCCCCGTCACCATCTGCATCGAAGATTACTTCCGCTCCCTCCAAATAGCCATCAATCGCTACACCTGCTATATGATACTCGGTTCTTAGGGAAAACTCGGCGGTAATTCGGTGTGAAGCATACATCTCTATGGAAAAGGTTCTGGATCCTGCAAGTCGTTGATCGTCGACAATCCAACTCTCTATTTCATAACCTGATTCGGGTACGGCTACGATCGTTGCCTGCTTCCCGTAACCATATAGACCGCCTCCCTGAATTTTCCCTTTTTCAGGCTGAACGGTAACGAGCTCAAACTCTATCGGAGAGAACGAGGCGGAAACTTGACGGGACTTCATCATGACCAGCTCGATCTCCACTCCGCCCTCGTAAGGCTCTCCGTCCACCGTCCAACCACTGAAACTGTAGCCTTCCTCTGGAATCGCTGAAATCGTGACGCTTTCTCCATGATCGTAGGTAACGCCACTGTCTACCCTTCCTCCTACACCGCTGGAAGTAGAGAGTTCGTACTGTTTCAATTTGAAGCCGGCAGTCGCCGTTCTGGGCCCGGTCATCTCCAAACTGATCTCCGCTCCCCCCTCGTAAGGCTCTCCGTCCACCGTCCAACCACTGAAGCTGTGGCCGTCCTCAGGCGTTGCCGTCAACTGAGCGATGGTTCCATGAGCGTAGGTTCCCG
>JAYOCQ010000042.1:0-10512 GCA_038105525.1 Opitutales bacterium
GGATAAATGCCCTCAGTGCCCGAGATACAACGACAAACTTTGATCCACGAGCGGGGAGTTCCCAGGTTAACACCAACAAGACTTTTTATTTTGATACCGATTTGACAACTCATACAGATGCGACGTCTTCCGGGAAGACAGATTTTTACAGTGTCATGGTTCATGAAATCGGTCATGTAATGGGGTTTAACACCCACAATGCATGGAATGCGAACAAATCAGGTAATTTTTGGACTGGAGCCAATGCCAAGGCAGAATATAACAACCAAAACGTTCCTCTTTACAGCACTCCTCATTGGGACTTGCCCACCGATGGAACACCTGGAAACACTGGGAGCCTGAATCCTGCATATGTCGTTTGCGACTGTCATCCTTCCATGCTTCCTTCCATTGGCATCAATACCAGAACGTCCTTTAGTGATCTTGATTTTGCCCTGCTTGAGGACATTGGCTACAGCATCTCGGCTTCTCCAACTGGAACGAATCTTGGAGGGACTTACACGGATCCAACCTGGGGAGGGACTTACGATATTCCTGTCAGTATGACTTACGCCGATTGGCTTGCAGGTGGGAATGGTGGGAATGGTGCCGGCGGCGGAGGAGGCGGCGGCGGTGGCGGCGGCGGCGGCGGATCTGCCGCACCTGAACCTGCCTACGTCTTTACTTTGCTCGGTGGCGCATTAGCCTGTCTTTTCGGTCGGAAAAGCTTTGGAAGGATCAAAGCGCTTGCCAGCCCCGCATGAGCCTGCTCTCAAGGCTTGTTCTGTTCATCATCTTCGGCCTTCTGCTTTCAGGGGGCTTTTGGTTTTTGCAAAAGAGGAAGGAGGATGCCGAGAAAGTCCAGCAGCGGTACGTTTCTTTGTTGGAAAAGTCCGTTTCCGAACCAGAAAGCGTCATTGGATCCTTGAATGAATTGCTCGATGAAGAGGAAATTTCGGAAAACGAATTGCTCTTGTTGTTTGAACTTTGTCTGGAATCACCCAACCATTCCATCGATCCGTTGCTTCCCCTTTTGGAAAGGAAGCGATCCGATGAAACGCTCCTAGCTGACTGGCAAACCATCGAAGCGTGCGTGCAATACAAGCTGGGCGACCTCGCGGGCAGCCTAAAAAAATTGAACCAGTTGTTCAATGATCATCCGGCAAATAGACGGACGAATTATGAGTACCAAAAAATTAGATGGATGGTCGGAGGAATAGACGAAAGGGTAGGAGCGAAGCGGGCATTGTTTGATCTTTCCCAGTCGGACGACCGATGGTCCTACAAGGCATTGCGCGCCCTGTGTTTTTCACCTCCGCGGGAGGGTATGCCAAAGGACGATTTGATCAAGGCCTTGGAAGCAATGCGAAGTCACTCATTGATCACTTCTGAGGATGCCCTGAAAGCGTCGGAATTATTGATTCAAGTCGATGAAAAGCGGGATTTCGACGAGGTCTTTCAAGAACTCCTGTCGATGAAAAAGGATCAACTGAATCCCGTGGACCTCGGGTATTGGTTGATTCAGATAGGTCAGCCCCGGACAGCTTTGGGCATCGTTTCTCAGTTGGATTCGCTCAAGGACGAGGATTTCTTTTTCATTCGTTTCCAGGCGATGCTTGAGACCAACCAGACCGAAGAAGCCGAGGCTTTATTCGAAAAGGCAAATCATCTATCCCCTGGGAAACGCTTGCAGGCAAACGCTTACTTGAGCCTTGTAAGAGGGGAAGAAGGAGCGCTTGACGCATTTTTAACGGGTGCCGAGAATCTTGGCTCTGCAAAATCCTTGCTCGACGTATCGAGGTTGGCTCTCATTGGGGGGAATGCGGCCGTAGCCTACAGGTCATTTCAGCAAGCCTGGAAAATAAGCCCGTCCCAGTTCAACCTTTCGCAAGCGAATCAGTTTTTACAAATCTCACTTGTCTCCAGAAACACCAAGGAAGCGCACCAGATAACCGGTGAGATCCATCGTCGATTTCCCGAGAAGTTCGGCAACGCAAACAACCATTGCTACCTGTCTCTCTTGCTGGGAGAAAACCTTGAAATTCAGGAGAAGGAAGCGCAGCGCATCACGGAGGCTTTTCCCGGCAACCCTACCTTTCTTTCCACTCTTGCTTTGGCGAAATTAGTGTCTGGCAAACCTCAGGAAGCATTGAAGGTGATGAATAACCGGGGTCCCGTACCCCTTACCCATGGTGAAAAGGCCTTGCTTGCCTGCATGCTTGAAGCCGCCGGCAATAAGGAAGACGCTCGCAAAATCGCATTAACACTCAAGGAAGGCAGGATGTTGCCAGAGGAATGGCGTTTGCTGAAAAAACACGGTCTTGCCGGAACCTAGGTTGGATCTTCACGAATTGGATCTCACCAAGATCTCGTCCAGTAAGGAAAAGAGTTTATCCCTTGCCTGAGATTGATTTTTCGCACCCTTCATGGTGATCAGCAAAACCTTTCTCTCGTAAGACAACTTTCCTGAAAGAAACCATTTTGCTTTCTCCAGGAGAGAGGAGTTCTTGAATTCAAAAGATGCAATCCGCGAGTCGAGGGTGAAGGATCCCCAAAAGACGTCGAGGTTGAGATCTCCTCCAGATTGGTTGGAGTTAGAGGAATAATGCCTGAAAACCAAAGGTGAACCTTGATAAACGTATGACGTTTCGGAATCGGATTCGAGGATTTTAATTCCGGTATAGCCCATGCAGTAGTCCGGGGGGTGATTGCGACTGCACAAACTGGCTGCTGCCGATTCCTGATTGTAGCCAAAATGAATGACTTCAATCCATTCATCTTCGCCCTTGTCGAATCTCTTTTTCGTCCCGTAATCAAATTGGAGCACGTCTTCAACTCCTTGAGCAATTTTTTCTGCAGGTTCTCCAAGATCGACCGACCAGGAGAAATTCGGTGGCTTGGGACAAAAAAAGGAAAACCAAATCGAGGTGATTATCTGGGGTAAGGCGATGGAGCAAAGAATGGTCAGTAAAAAGATGGAATCCGAGGGATGACCCTTTTTTTGTTCGGAAAGTTCGGATGCTCTTTCGTCTGCCTTGGGTCTTGCCCGTAGTCTCCAGCCAACGGCGCCAACCACGAGCATGGAAAGAGTGATCATGGAATTACCGAGGAAGTCATGCCATTCCAGTTGAGTTTCCGTGCCAAATTTGAGGGAAAGAAAGGAAAGGGAAAGAGCCCGGAGAAAGTTGAAGATCAGGGTGGATAGAACGGCCATCAAAGCGAGTAAGGCAAACCTCGTCCAATCAAACCGGAAATAAACCGATAGAAATACGCTCAAGGACAAGAGGTTTTGCAGGGAGCGAATGCCGCTGCATGCCTGATCGATTCTAACCATTTGCTGATCGACGAGGATCGCTCCTTGGGAATGAACCGCAGGAAAACCAAGCAACAGCAAACTCTCGGCAGTCAATTCTGAGACTATTTGAGTGAGTCCGTGAACGACTGTAGATTCCAATCCGGCGGGCCATGGAAGGGCGGTTAACAAATAGAAAGAGATGATCGCGCAAGACTGCCATGAAATCTTCAGTCTTGAAGCTTTGATCAGCAATGAGGTGATCCAGCATACGGCAACGGTTTCAATCCATAGGGGAAGTCTCCAAAAAGGATCGGGCTCTCCCACTACTCTTGCAGGCAGGAAAAGGAAAAGGCCGATCAGAATGGGGCCCCATGGATTGAACGAATGCCCGGAAGACCTCTTTTTCTCAGGCAGACGACTGAGTAACAATACGACGGCGAGCAGAGGGACGGCCCATCCATGAGTGTAGTAACTTGCCTCGTTCCACCACAAACTGATGCGTGACAGAAGAGATATCCAGGAACCAAGCAGGCAAGTGACTGCGCTCCAAAAGAGGATGGATCTTATATTTGCGGTTTCTTTTTTGAAAAAAGAAACTTTCACGGGGTTTGAATAAGCATCTCTTGAAGAAGCTTTCTTTCCGCATCGGTAAGAAGAGAAAAATGCTCGGCAGGGGACCACTTTTGAGAAAGTTCGAAACTTTTTGTCCGATGGAGAGTCAGGGCTCCGATCAATCGTTGCGTGGGGCACGATGGAGGGGGCTGTTGAAAGCGCGAGCTTAACAAAGCCGATGCGCTTGAAACTTCATTTTTCATCAAGTAACAAAGGGCCAATGCAAAGCGAACGGATTGATTGCTTGGGTTTTGAGAAAAAGCAAGCTCTGCCCAGGCGGTGCAATCCGAAAGATCGATTCCGTAAAGGGTTTTTTGAATGCAGGTCTGCCTTTCTCCCTCCAGGTTTTGTATCCTGTCGGGGAGGTTCGTGCGTTTCATGAGTTCACGCAATTCTTCATTCATGCCCAAGCGGTGATAGCAGGTGAGAAGGAGGTATTTTATGCCGACCCGTTGAGGATTTCTCTTTTCCATTTCTTGAAGAAATCCCAAGAGAAATTGCGGAGTTTCCATGAATTGAAGAAAGGTGCGAATCGTTTCCAGCTCTTCTTCGCTCGATTCATTCAGGATTTCCTCGAAGATCTTCTCTGGAGTGGCTTCGGAAGGAGTCGAGCTTCGAAGCAAAACTTCTCCGATAAAGCTTTTCTCTCTCTCGCTAAGGGACGGTTTGGTCAGATCGATCAATCGGCAAGCAAGGTCAACGTCATTTCCTTTCAGGGCCGCCTGTATCGTTTCCAAATAGATTCTTTTCGAATCGGAAGAATTGCTTTCCTTCGGATCCAGCAATTGAGCGGCGGTTTCCGGTCGGCCCAATCGATTGAGCAATCGCACGAGCCGATCGTTGCCCTGAGCATCCAACTGGTTCGGGAAGCTTTGTTGGAGGTTTACCAAGAGACGCGAGCCGTCGAGGGGTTTTTTTGCCATGGACGCATGGAGGCACAAGAGGGCGTCGGAAAGTGAAGTCGCTCCGGATTGCCATAGTTTTTCTGCCCAAGACCTTCTTTCCACCGGGGAACCTTCGTCGTTTCGGAGCAACCGACGAATGGCGGCGTGCGAGAGTTCTCCCTCCCTGGCGGCGGCGGAGCGCAAATCCTTGGTCGCTTCTTCAATCAGGTAGGAATGATCGGATTGCTGGCATAAGTCCCAGAAAAGTTCAGAAACCAAAAGCGAATCGGGATGTTGACGAAGAAATTCCCTGCAGCGGGAGTAAGCCTCCAGCATGCCCTCATCGTCTTGTCGCAAGGAGACCAGGCTTCGGCAAACCACCCATTCCTCCTCCGTTCGAAAGCGTCCTGGATCCTTTCCGACCCACCGTGAGGCGTCTTCCATCAATCCTTTGGCAAGCAAGGCTCGAAGGTAGTTGACGCGGTCTTGAAGATGGCAAGACGGGTGCTCCGCCAACTCCCTTTGCCAGAACAACAGCTTGGGATGGGACAGCTTTTGAGCCGAGGAAACCAGAGTTTGAAGCACCTCGAGGTTGTCCTTGCGGATCAGCCTGGCGGCTTGAGCGGTAAGCAGGGCGGTCTTGAAATCTTGTTGTTTGAATGCGGCGATGGAAGTTCGTTCGAATTTTTCGCCTTTCAATTCTCTTAATAAAGGATAGGCAAGGAAAACTGCGATTGCGAAGACGACTAGGACGCAAAGGCCATAGATCCAAGGCTTGAGTCCGGATGCCTGATCGGGATTCTTCCATAAGAAGCGCAAAAATCTAAGTGACGGCGTTTTCAAACGGAGTCGAGGGAACGACGGTTCCTTGTTTTTCGATCGCAAGGATTTCCAGATCAGATACTTCAGCAGACGCTTTCTTTGCAGCTTTCTTTTGTTGTCCGAAAGGAAGATTCGAAAAGCCTTGATCTTCTTTCGCAAAAGAACCTTCCAGAACAATCTTTCAAGATAAGGATGCACGAGAAAACCCTTAAGTTTCAAACGCATCTAATCAATGAATTTCTTGGGGTGAATTCCGGAATTCTCCCAATGGTTGAAGCGTTCGACGGAGCCTTCGTCGAGACTGAACAGCTTGCCTTCTGGACGATTGAATGATGGGTGCATCACCGACCAAAGTTTGCCTTGCGAGGATATCTCTTGCATGGCTATCTTGTAATTGTGTTTGCCGACCCTCGATTTTCGCGTCTTTGCGCCGCATGGTTTCTCAGCCTGATTGCTGCAGCGAATTATAGGGCTCAGGCCGACGATTGGATGTGGCACGGCGCTTTTCCTTGGGTTTATTCCGCGGAGGACGAATCTTGGAATTATTGGAAGGTTGGAAAAGACGGCAGTTTTTACCTTTGGCGCAACGCATCCAGGAAGTGGTTTGCCTACGACCCGTCTGAAGCGTCTTGGGTGGAGGTGCGTGGATCCGATCTAAATCAGACCCGATGGGCCGTCTGGGAAGGCTCCCCCGAGGTCTATGGCGGAGAGCTCGCCTTGATCAAAATGAAAAAGGCGGCCTTGGCCGGGTCCTCTTCCCTGGATCTCGGCTTCCATCGCATTTCCGATCTGAGTCCGTTGCAGGAACTGCCAAAACTCGAGGAATTGTACCTTCAAGCCAATCGCATCGATGACCTTTCACCCCTTTCCCGTTTGACACGATTGAAGACTCTCGATTTGTCTTCCAACAAAGTTTCCGGTCTAACTGCCCTCGAAGGCTTGCTTGAACTCGAAAGTCTGATCTTGGATGACAACGTTCTTATCGATAACGATGCGAGCTCACCGGTTTTGTCCTCCTTGTCAAAACTCATACAGCTCAGAACGCTCAGCTTTGCCGACAACCGCGTGAAGGAACTTTCCCCCCTCACCTCCTTGACTGAATTGCAAGAATTGAGCTTGAGAGGAAACCTAGTCGAGAACCTTGATGCGATTTCTCGATTTCGCAAGTTGCGCAAGTTGGATATCGCCGGCAATCAAGCAAGCGATCTCTCCTCGCTAAGCGGACTTGAAGATTTGAGCATCCTCTTTGCCGAGGACAACAACCTCACCGATCTCGGTCCGTTGCCCGAGATTTATTCGTTGAAGGAGTTGAACTTGTCCAACAACCGCATCAAGGATTTGTCGGCTTTTGCCGAGATTCCCCAGGGTTATTCCTATCTCTGGCTGGCGGATTTTTCTCAGAACGAGCTGACCGAACTTTCCGGTGTGGAGAAATTGAGCAGCTTGCGCGTTCTGTCCTTTTCTCAGAATGCAATCAGCGACCTCTCTGCTCTTTCCTCAATGAATGAACTGGTGACCTTGGTTGCAGACAACAACCGTCTATCGGAGGCCGGCCCGCTCATCGGGCTTCCCGCTCTACGGGCTCTTTATCTCAATTACAATCAATTCGAAGATACGGACGAACTTGAAAGATTGACTGATTTGCTCGAACTTTATCTCTTTCAAAACAATCTCGGTGACGAACAAAAGAATTCAATCAGGCAAGCCTTGCCGAACACATTGATTCAATTGTAGCCCCATCTGAAAAACGGTCTTGCATGATCTTGACTCCGTGAGATTCACAAATTTAGCTTCATCAATGCGAACCTCACTGTCCCTTAGCCTTTTTTTTCTGACGGGTTTGTGGGCGGAGGAGGGGGTGGTGTCGCAAGCCAAATTCTTTCGTTTGCTTGGCATCAATCCGACGGAGAGCGAGGCTTCCCCTTTCGGCGGATTGCGCATCGTGGTAAAGGTGCACAAAGCTCTGGTGGAGCAAAAGGTGAAATTGGAATTTTCCGATGAAAACATCCGCGACCTGAGAGCTTTTCGTGATTTGGAGAAACTGGAGTGGTTGAGGTTGCCCCACAATCCGATAAGCGACCTGAGGCCCTTGTCCGGGTTGAAGAATTTGCAAGTGTTGAGCCTGTACGGAATGCCCAGGAACGACACCTCGATCAAGAGGATTTCCGACCTCAGGCCCCTTGCTGATTTGAACAAGCTCTGGAGTTTGTCCTTGGACGAGCACAACATCAGCGACTTGTCGCCTTTGACTAAATTGACAAATTTGAAAACCCTCTATCTTACCGGCAACAAGGTCTCGGTTTTGGGGGACCTGTCAAAGATGTCCGGCTTGAAAACGCTTTTTCTTTCTCGTAACCAGATTGCGGACATAGGTCCGATATCCAGCCTGTCCGAGTTGGAATGGCTGCGATTGTCCTCGAACGGGATCAGCAATCTTTGGCCTCTGGCCAATCTTGCTTTGCTCGAACAGCTCTACCTTGAAAAAAACCAAGTGAACAACCTTGCGCCCTTGGCCAATCTCAAGGAGATGAGGGAGTTGAAGCTGGGCAAGAACGGCCTGAGCGCCATCGGTCCGCTTGCCGGTCTCACGCAAATGAAGGAGCTGCATTTGGACAACAACGAAATCGAGGACCTCGCCGCCCTTGCCGGAATGCGAAAGTTGCAAGTTCTCAACCTCGCTCACAATCGGGTAAGGGACCTGACTCCCTTGATGGGCACCCGTTCGCTGCGCACCTTGGTGCTTGCCGGCAATCCTTGCGACGAGGCTCAGGTTGCCAAGATCAAGGAAGCTTTGCCGAAATGCGAAGTCATCTTCCACTGAGCGCCTTGAGCCTCCTTTAACGAAGGAGCTTCTTCTCCTGTTCTCCGACCGATTCTTCCTGGCTCGAGGATCGCCAAGGGTAATGACGTTGATCGGGAGGAGCATGCGATCTATGCTGAAGAAATGATTTTTATTCGCGAGGTTACCTTGTCCTACGGACATAGAAAGTTATTCAATGAAATATCGGAAACGATCGGACCGCGGGATCGTATTGCCCTGGTTGGCTCCAATGGCTCCGGAAAAACCACTCTTTTGCGCATGCTCATGGGCGAGGTCGATCCTGACGAGGGAGCGGTTGAAAAGCCCGATTACGCGACCATCGGATATTTGCCTCAGGACGGGGTCGAGGTGTGCGGATGCACGGTTCGTGAAGAAGCCGCCAAAGCCTTTTCCGGGGCGTCCGTCCTGCGGGCCAAGCTCGATGAGGCGGAGGTCAGGTTGGGGGAGTTGGACCCGGAAGACGAGGACTTCTATGATTTGATTGACCTGATGGGGGGCTGGGAAACTCAACTGGCCGGCTTGGAGCCCCAAAAGATGAATTCGAAAATCGAAAGGGTGTTGATGGGCATGGGCTTTTCCAAGGAGCACCTCGATCGACCGGTGGATGAGTTTTCCGGTGGTTGGCAGATGCGAATTGCCTTGGGGAAATTGCTTCTGCAGACGCCCTCGCTTTTGATTTTGGACGAGCCCACCAATCATCTGGACGTGGTTGCTCAAAATTGGCTGGAGCATTACCTCAAGGGTTATCAAGGTTCCTTGCTCGTCATCTCCCACGACCGAGCGTTCCTGGAGACCGTGACCCAGCGTACCCTGGAATTGAAACTGGGCGCATTGAACAGTTACAAGGGAAATTACACTTTTTATCTAAAGGAGAGCGCGGCCCGATTGGAGAGACAGCGCAAGGCGTACGTCAATCAGAAGAAGGAGATCCAGAAGGAAAAGGAATTTATCAATCGCTTCCGATCGAACGTCAAAAAGGCTGCCATGGTGCAAAGCAGGATCAAGGCCCTTGAAAAAATGGAGCTGATCAAGCCTGAAGCGGAGGAAAAGAAGATGTATTTTCGTTTTCCGCCTTCTCCGCCGGCCAGTCAAAAGGTGGTTGAGCTGCAAGGCATGTCCAAGGCATATGCAGACAACCTCGTGTTTGAAAATCTCGACTTGCGAATCGACAAGGGTGACCGGATCGCCGTGGTCGGGGTCAACGGAGCGGGCAAGTCAACCCTTGCCCGCGTGCTTGCAGGAGTGGAGCCGTTTCAACAAGGGGTCCGGGACGTGGGAGTAAATACGGTGATCGGATATTTCGCTCAGCATCAGGCCGAGGAACTGAACCCGCAAAACCAGGTTCTTGCCGAGGTGGAACAGGTGTGCGAAAACAATCCTCAGGCCAATCCCAGAGCTGCCTTGGGAGCCCTTTTATTCAGCGGAAACGACGCCTTGAAAAAGACTTCGGTGCTTTCGGGTGGAGAGCGCAACCGCGTCGCTTTGGCGAAATTGCTCATGAAGCCATGCAACTTTCTGATCATGGACGAACCGACCAATCATTTGGACATACGCAGCAAGGAAGTGTTGCAGGAAGCGCTGAATCTTTTCGAGGGCACCGCTCTGATCGTCAGTCACGACCGGTCCTTTCTTGATGGAGTGGTGACCAAGGTCTTGGAGATTTCCACCCGCAAGGCAAGAATGCTCACCTGTAACGTCAGCGAATATATGGAACGTCTGGAAGTGGACGAATTCTGAGAAGCGATTCTTTTAGCGTAAAAATTTCAGGGCAAGAAACCCGCCGACAAGAAGTAACCCAAAAACCAGGGCGAGAAGGTTAAAGTGCTTGTCGATTTTTTCCTTCATCGGTTCCCCAAATTTGGCCACCAATGCGGCTACTATAAAAAAGCGGGCCGATCTGCTGATAGCCGAAGCTAAAATAAATGGGAGTAGGGCCATGCCCAATACCCCACTGGCAATGGTGAAGATTTTATAAGGGATTGGGGAAAAGCCAGCGAGAAAGACCAGGGGCCATCCCCACTCCGCATACCATTCCTGAATCCTAGCAAATTTTTCTTCGGTGAAGCCGGGAACGTACTGGAAGAACCACGGCGATAACC
>JAYOCQ010000043.1:0-10271 GCA_038105525.1 Opitutales bacterium
ACCATGTCCAATCATCCAACTGGCACTGGTGGTATGAGAGAGGATGGCAAAGTTCTGGAAACTCTGTGAATCAAAACACCAGTGGCGAATTTAGAATCTACAACGATTCGACAAACAAGAATTTTGTCGTTGAATGGAAAGACGCAGATACTTGGACACAGGCATTTACCTTTAACTGGGACACCGGTTCGTATTCGGGCACCGACGGGTCTACAGGGCAGGTAAATGATTGGATATCGCTCGAAGATGAATACATACAGCCCATGATCGAATTCGGGGAATTGATGAACGAAGGTGAAGAAGGTTCTTTGACTTTCGGAGTAATCCCGGAAAATAGCCTTGGATTATCCTCTTTTTCGGTCACTGAGGGATCACCTGAAGCGGCCCCCGATTATGCTCCTTCCTCTTTACTTTGGAAAAAACTCACCTTTGCTGGACTGCCCATTCTAGTAATGGCAAATGAGCAAGGCTCTGCGAAAATAAAAGATCTGAACTCGGGCGACTGGGAAGATCAATCCTACCAATGGGATGCGAGCGGAACGACTGCGACCCTCTACCTAGACGGAACACCCGAAGTTAAAGACAAGCTATTGAAACTAACTTTTACCAGTAATTCAGGCGGCACGGTTGAATGGGAAAACTGGGATATGGATACCAATGGAGAAAATTTCCTCAAAGAATCAGGCACAGATACCTTTACCATAGGAGATTTCACCAAGGAAGATCTTCCCGTTTCCAAAGGCTGGATGTGGTTCGACCATTACCCATGGGTCTACTCACATGTGGAAGGTGGCTGGTTATATTTTCATGCTTCCGGTTCCAAGCTGATGGTCTACAGTAACAAAGATCAGGTTTGGCGGGAAATGTCAGAATAAAACCCAATGCCTCGAATTATGCAAACGAGGTGGGTGACTTCCGCGAGCGCCGTTCATCGCATACACAGGCTACATAACCTTCAAGGTCCAGGTGGGTACCCTCGCACCCCACTTAGTCTTCCGATTTACGGCCTGACTGCATAGGATGATCGATGGATTCCCTGATAATTGGGAGTAAGGAAAAAAACTTGTGAAACTTCTCGAACGAAGCAGAAGTCGAACTTTTAATCTAATTTCATTCCGCTCATTGGTCAAGTACCGCTTTTCAGTCTAAGATTGCTTGTTTTGCATCACGAAACGCAACACGGTATGGTTTCTGGAGTAGAGCAAATCGAAACCAGAGCCGGATTTCCCTTGCCCCCCTTGCTGAAGGTGTTCAACGAGCTCAGAGTCTCGCAAATCGACGTCACGAACCAACAAATACTTGCTGGAGTAATCTTCAAGGATTCCAGCTTCCCAAATCATTCCCGAAGGAAGCTTTCTTTCAACGGCAATGCGTTTTCCCCGATATTTCTCGAGTATTGGCTCCCATGCATTGGGCACCAATCCCGTAAGACTGCTTTGCATTTCCTGCAACCTCTTGTCCGCATCCTTGGTCTTGCCCAATCGGGTATCCCTGCTAAGCGAACCCAAAATGGCTTTCAATGCCTGCCCAAAGGAATCCCTGAGCATGTTGTAGGTGTTGAGGGAAACTCTCTTGATCCTACGAAACAAAGGGGGGTGCAACAACCGTTCTCTTTCCCTCTTCCATTCGACGCCCGCCTTGGTGTCGGGATCGGGAGCCTTGCGAACAATCAATGAAACTTCTTCCAGTTCCGTAGGATGCAAGATCCTCGAGGCAACCTCTCCGCAATCAATCTTGAGTTCGTTCATGCAGGACAACTCCACTCCTTGCGCAAAGACGCTTAGTTTGCCATCGATCCATTCTGCGGAGGAGAAGCCAAGCGTAACCCGACAATCATGAAATTTCTTCAGGCAATGATCGCAGGCGCGACGCTTGAGTACGGCGCCTACGAGAGCGGAGGCAAAAAGCAAAAAGAGGGGCAACCAAAAGGTCAAGGTATCCATCGAGAAACAGTCGGAGAGTTTAGGGAAATTAGATTATCTCTCATAATAACTTGCAACAAGAAGATTACCTTGTTTCCATAGAAACAGCATCCCTATTTCCCCAATGAAAATCTCTACTTTGCCGTTGTCCCTGTTGCCTTGCCTTCTCTTGCTCTTTCATGGGTGCTCGGAGGACAAACCCCTAGCCGAGAAAGAGCCTGTCTCGCCTCCGCCTCAAAACGACGCAACCGCCAAGAAAGAACCAATACAGGAGCTTCCCGTTGTCTACGTCGAGGAACTGGATCAATTTCAAGAGTTCTTCAAGGAACAGCACGACACCAGCTTCTCCCACGTCACCAACAAGAATTGGTCGAGTTACACTGCGGGAAAAAACGGCATTCTGACCAAGGTCATGCTGTACGGAAAGCCAAACTACATGATTTCCGAACACTACGGAACCACCATGAGCGGATTCATCCGATCAGACAACCCCGAAACCGGCCCAAAATACGGGGAGTGGAGCATTTCCAGAGAAGAAATCATCAATCAATTGGCTCTTCAGGGCATCAGCGAATCGAACAAAATGGGCTGGATCACGCTGCAAATGAGAGGTGAAATTCCTCAAAAGGCAGGGAAATTGTATTTCATCGTATGCGATCGAATCGGAGACAAGAGGGGCTGGTTCGGGTCCTTCGCTTTCGGCGATGGAAACACTTACTCGGCAGGCAGATTCTGGTTGCACCCCGATCACGACCTGGTGTTTCGCACCTACGTCGGCAAAACGCAGAAGCAATTGGATTTGGAACAAAACGGAGATCCTCTTTTCGAATCTTCCGACAAGTCTATCATTGGAAGCATTGACGTGCCGGAAGAACCAAAACCGATGATCGAACTATCCGGAAACTTCGAACCAGCAACCGGCCGCCCACTTGTCGACCCCATTGACCAAGAGGTGGACACCACTTACCAGCCTGCTACGGAAGAACCCGATGCCAAAGCATCTCCCCAATCCGATTCAGCTTCCGAATCGACGAACGAGGAAGCAAGCCAGGTTTCCGAAGACGAAGGGCCAACGATTGAAGAATCCCAGCCCCCCGCCAACCCCACCCTGTTTGACCGATTTTTCAAAGAAAAATCTGAATAGGCGGGCCCAGGGGCCTTTGAGAGAAAATGGTACCAGGGGGCGGACTTGAACCGCCGACCTTCGGGTTATGAGTCCGACGCTCTAACCAGCTGAGCTACCCTGGCGCAATCCACTCCATCATGAACTGGGCTTATCGTTCAGTCAACGCAAACAACTTTTATGGAACGCTTTCGCGCTTTGGGCTTTACCCGCTCACCCATTGAATGAAGATTCATCCAAAATCCCCTCTCTTGTGACCGAAGAAAAACCCATCATTCTCATTATCGACGACGACGCCGAGATTCGCTACTCGCTCGAGCGGGTGCTTTCTCCCTACGGATATCAGGTGCTTACGGCAGATTCCGGAGAAAAAGGAGTCGAGGTTGCTTCGCGAGAGAATCCTCATCTAGTGTTTTTAGACAATCGCATGGATGGAATGTCGGGAATTGAAACCCTCCAGCACTTGCGAACCGAGGCCCCTTCCTCCCTGGTCGTATTCATGACTGCATATGGTACCACTCAAACTGCCATTCAAGCGATGAAGCACGGCGCCTTTGATTACGTCCTCAAGCCGTTTGATTTGGTCAAACTCAAGGAGATGGTAGCCAAAGGACTGAAAGCGAGCTTTGATTCAAAGAATTTCAAAGGTCTCTCTCAGAAGACGCTTTGCGAGGAAGACTTGAAGGAAGGCATCGTGGGAAGTGGTGAAAAAATGCAGCAAGTCCTGAAAAAAATCGGTCAGGTTGCGGCCTCCGAGGCGACCGTCATGGTTACCGGTGAAAGCGGAACCGGCAAGGAATTGGTAGCTCGCTGCATTCATCGACACAGTCATCGATCGGAAGGAGTCTTTCATGCGGTGAATTGTGGCGCCATTCCTGAAAACCTGATCGAAAGCGAACTATTCGGACATGAAAAAGGGGCTTTCACGGGAGCGACCGAACAAAAAGCCGGACAATTCGAAGTTTGTCATCATGGCACCCTTTTCTTGGATGAGATTGGAGACATGGGATTGGCCACCCAAACAAAGATCCTTCGAGCGATTCAGGAAGGAGAAATTCAAAGGGTAGGTGGTACCAAGGTTAGAAAAGTCGACGTCCGTCTGATTGCCGCCACACACATGAATCTTGAACAAATGGTCAGGGAAAAGACTTTTCGGGAGGATTTGTATTATCGTCTCAACGTCGTTCGCATAGAAACCCCCCCCCTAAGGGAGAGAATGGAAGACCTGCCGGAGCTCGTAAATTTCATGCTTGCCCGCCTCCACAAGAAGTTCTCCACCGGAGCAAAGGAAGTTTCGACGGAAGCCATGTCGATTCTCGGTTCCCACGATTGGCCAGGCAACGTTCGTGAATTGGAAAATGCCCTGCACTCGGCTTGCGTCGTTTCCAAGGGAAACAGGATTCTGGCCAAAGACCTTCCTAAAAACCTTTTCGCATCTCCCGACTCGCCTCCTCCAGCGATTGCCCCACCCCGGGGGGATTACGAAAATGAGAATACCGGGCTTCAATCTCCGCCGGTCGATGCCAAACCCTTGTCACCGCCCGAGGAAAAGAAGATTGGAAAGCAACCCGAGCGTCCTCAGCCCCCTTCCTCCATTTCCGCTCGAGAATGCTTTGACATGACTTATGCCCACCTACGATCGGCGCACCAGGACAACTTGATAGAAAAAATGGAAAGGGAAATCATCGAGCGCGCCTTGAAGGAGTGCGGTGGCAACCAAGTAAAGACTTCAGCTTTGCTCGGAATCACTCGGGCAACCTTGCGCAAAAGAATCGATTGCCATCAAATTCGATACTGAGAAGCTTGCCCTGGGTACTTTTCCGAATGATTGAAGTGGTTGCAATTTCCTCATCCGTCCCTATTGCTGAGATTGTCTTATGAGCAATTTTCCCAGAGTGGTTATGACTGGAATTGGACTCACCTGCCCCCTGGGTGATGATTTGCCTACCTATCGATCCGCCTTGCTCTCGGGGAAAAGCGGCGTGTCGCTCTTCCCCGTGCGCAACATGGGAGAACAACCGGCCGGCGTTTGCAGTTTCGATCAAACGAAGTATCAGAACCGCAAGGAAATCCGGGTTGGTACCAGAGCGGGGAGCATTGCCATTTTTTGCGCCAACGAAGCCCTCGCCAATGCGGGGCTTGAGCTCGCTTCCCTGGACTCCTCCAGAATCGGGGTATACTTGGGCATTACCGAACATGGAAACGTTGAAACCGAAACCGAAGTTTGCCAATTGTTCGACCATTACGACGAAGACGTCAAATATTGGACGCATCATCACAATCCCCGAACGGTGGCGAACAACCCGGCTGGAGAAATCACCGTCAATCTCGGCCTCAAGGGTCCTCATTACACCATTGGAGCAGCTTGCGCCGCGGGTAACGCCGGCATCATTCAAGGCGTGCAGCAACTTCGTTTGGGAGAGTGCGACTTCGCTCTGGCCGGAGGGGTCAGCGAGAGCATACGGGCCTACGGTATTTTCGCAGGCTTCAAAAGCCAAGGAGCCCTTGCCAGTCATGAAGACCCTGCCAAGGCAAGCCGACCTTTCGACAAATCTCGCAACGGCATCGTCGTAAGTGAAGGCGGGTGCATCTACGTATTGGAAAGATTGGAGGATGCCCAAAAACGCGGCGCCGGAATCATTGCGGAAGTAGCGGGATACCGGATCAATTCCGACGGGACCGATTACGTGCTGCCCAATCCGGAAAGACAGGAGGAATGCATGCGGCAAGCATTGACCAATGCTCGAATGAATCCTGAAGACGTCGATCTCATCAGCACCCATGCCACCTCCACGCCACAAGGTGACGAACAGGAGTGCAAAGCGATTCGAAACCTCTTTGGCTCATCCGAAAAAACCTTGATCAACAATACCAAAAGCTTTATCGGGCACTCCATGGGCGCTGCCGGCGCCATCGAGTTGGCCGGCAACCTGCCCTCCTTTGAGGACGGCCTTGCCCATGCCACCATCAACGTCGAGGAACTTGATCCCAATTGCGCCCTGGATGGTCTGGTGATCGATCAACCTAGGGAAAAAAAGACCGGCATCCGCGTCATTCTCAACAATTCCTTCGGTATGCTTGGAATCAATTCCGTTCTTATCTTGAAAAAGTTCGACTCCTAGGATAAAAGAACGTTTTCTTCTTCAAATGGACAAGGATAAAGTCAAACAAATCGTGCTCGATATCATTGCGGAAATCGCTCCGGATGAAGATCTTAACGACGTCAAATCGGACGTCCGTCTCCGAGACCAACTCGATTTGGACTCAATGGACTTTTTGGATATCGTCATGGAGTTGCGCAAACAGCACGGAATTGACGTCCCTGAAGCGGAGTACCGCCAACTTGAATCGCTGGACAGTTGCGCAAATTATCTTCTCCCCAAGTTTGAAGCCGGAGCCACCGCCTGAGCCTGGGGGCTGCGCCCCTGAGCCATGCAGCCTTCAGTCGCAAATTCTTTCTCATCGGATCCTGACGTTGTCGTAATCGGTGCCGGGCTCTCGGGCTTGGCTGCTTCCCTGCGCTTGGCCATGTTCGGCAAGGAAGTGCTTCTATTGGAAAAACATTACGTTGTCGGAGGTTTGAACAGTTTCTACGCCAGAAAAGGCAGAAAATTCGACGTTGGGTTGCATGCCCTGACAAATTTCCCATCCGCTGCATCGGGAAAGACTTCTCCCTTGCTGAAACTTTGTCGCCAACTCCGTTTGCCCTTGGAGGAATTGCGATTGCTTCCTCAAAGTCACTCCAGAATTTCCTTTGGAGAAAGAAACCTTCTTTTCAACAACGATTTTGATTACTTTCTCTCTCAGGTGAGAGAGAACTTTCCTTCCTCGATCGATCTCTTTTTGAAACTTCTGAAAAAAATGGAGGATTTTCCCGCCTATTCGGTGAATGCCCCCGAACTTTCCACACGCGCCATTCTAGAGGAATCGAAGATCGATTCCCTCTTGGGGGAAATGCTGCTTTGCCCGACCTGCTATTATGGATCCGCCCGCCGGAACGACATCGATTTGCCTACCTTCATCATGCTTTTCGACGCCATCTTCAGACAAGGCCTTTCCCGTCCGGAGAACGGCATTCGGGCGATTCTCGATCCAATGGTAAACAAGTTGAGGGCATTGGGTGTCGAAAGAAGAATGAATTGCGGGGTTCGATCGATGGAAACAAGGGGAGACCGGATCCATGAACTTGTTCTGGACAGCGGCGAATGCATCCGTCCCAAATGCGTCATTTCCACTTGCGGAGTCGTGGAAACCGCCAGGCTTGTCGGAGAACAAACGAGTGACCCGAAGACCGAAATCGGCGATTTCAGCATTCTCGAGTCCATCTACGTATTCAAAGGCAGACCTGCCGACCTTGGCTGGAACGAGACGGTGGTTTTCTTCAATCGTTCGAAAAACTTCACTTACGCATGTCCGGAGGACCCCATCGATCTTGATTCAGGGGTCGTTTGTCTGCCTGACAATTATGGAGAGAAGGCGCTCGCAGAGGAATCCAAGCTGCGCGTCACCAACCCCGCCAACCATTCCTATTGGGCAGCTTTGCCTCGTAGAGAGTATATGGAATCCAAGCGTTCCTGGGAGAGAAGAATGCTCGAAAACGCCCTTCGTTTCATGGGTGGGAACCGCTCGGATGCAGAAGAGTTTTCTCGGCGCATACTACTGATCGATTCCTTCACCCCCACCACCATCGAACGCTTTACCGGTCACGTAAACGGAGCCCTTTACGGGTCCCCCACCAAATCCAGAGACGGATCCACCAAATTCAAGAATCTTTTCCTTGCCGGCACCGATCAAGGATACGTCGGTATCGTGGGAGCCATGCTCGGTGGCATAGCCGTGGCCAACAACCAGATACTCCGCTCGAAGCAAGGGTTCTAAGGTCAGGAGATCTCGCAAATGAGTCGCTCCTGTATCTCCGCCAGCACCAGGTAGGCGAGGTAAGAAGATTGCTCGTTCGGCATTTTATTCTTCAAGGAAAAGTCCGCCCTTTCCAGTTCCTCATCGGTAAATGATTCCAAGCGATGCGAACGCAGGTACAAGCGCGCTTCCGCCAGGGCTCTCAAGATCAGTTCCGCGTCTTCGTTCTCGATCTCAACGTATCCATGAGCGAACCGAGGATTGCTGAGCAATCGTCCAAGTGATTGTCGGTCCCGAATAAAATCGTCTCTCATGCTTTGCTTCCATGAACGAATCAATTCCTCGTCCCGTTCCTCGACCAAGGGAAAATCCGGACACGGTTGTTTCCCCAATTCCGAGAAGCACTCGATGATCAACGGATAAACTGCCCGCGTTATTCGGGAATCGACCCGCAACCGAAATTCAATCATCCCTCACGAGCAGGGTTTGCAAGCGCCATTGTTGCAGTTCGTAGGCATAGGCTTCCGCCCGTTCTCGATTGCCCGACCATACCGTTGACTTTCCCTTCTCATGAACTTCCAACATGTGAAGATTCGCCTTTTTTTCATCAAAACCAAGCACCTTTCGAAACACCATCACCACGTAATTCATCAGATTTACCGGGTCGTTCAAGACCACCACGCGCCAAACCGGAGCTAGGGATGGTTGCCGAACCGTCTTTTGTCTGGTTGCTGGTTCCGAAATCATATGCAGGAAAGGGAATTACTCTCTTATCCAACTCCTTGGCAATTTACAACCGAAAGGAATTTTCAACTTTACTGGCTTGCCTGATCTCGGGAATCGGATTTGCTGAAAGGTATGCTTAAGATTCCTTCACTCATTCTCGGAGGCCTGCTTGTTTTGACCGGTTTGATCGGTTACTTGGCGCAGGATTCGAGCCTCTCCATAAAGATCAGCGGTCCATGGGACAGCGATGCGGAATTCGTTCTGTCTGACGGAAAACAAGAACACATCCTCGATTTTATTCCCTGCGATGACTCCGCTGGTGAAAATGCTTATTGGATCGTATACAAACTAAACCAAGGACTATCGAAAACCGTTAATTCGGAGAACTACAAACAAAAACAACGCGGAGGCGAGGGATCATTGAAGTCCTTTTGGTACGCGAGTTCCACCGGAGACACCCTGAAAGGGTTGTTTAACGAGTCCGAAAACTACCGCAACGCAGGCACAGATGATTATGAGGCCATTGACTGGTCGAAAATCGACGTCGAGGAAGCAAAGGTTCGCTTCATTTACAACAACTTGGGAGATGCCGAGGGACCGGTCACCCTCTCTTCTTCGAACTGGAAGAACGTGATCGACGCTCCGGAAAACGGTGAATCCTTGGAATTTGGAAAAAGTTGGACGGCGCTCATTCCTTCCATCCTTGGTTTGCTCCTGATTGTTTTGGCGATGATCGCCGATGCTAAACCCCAGGCAAAGAAGCACGTCATGCATTTTGCCGTACTTGTTGCGTTGTTGGGATTTCTATCCATCGCCGGTAAGGTTGTAACCGCATTTCTCGAAACAAGTTGGTGGAGAAACGAGCCTTTCTTGATTTACGATGCATCCAGCCTCAAACCCATGGTTATGCTCTTTTCCGCCGGTTTGTTGCTCATCTACGTCGTTCTTTGCATCGTTTCCTTCGTAGCCGCGCGCAAGGAAATGGCCGCTCAGGCCGAGCGCGACGCCGCCAAAAAGGCGGCGGAGGAAAAAAAGAAAGCCAAAGAAGAGGCCTTGAAGACCTCTGAAGAAAAGGAAAAGAATGGGGACGAAAAGTCTTCTACGGGCAAGGATAGCGTCGACGAAAAAACCAACTCAAAGGAGAAGAAGGACGACCCATCCCCTACCTCCGATGACAAGGACGACAAGAAGCCCGAGACGCCCAAAGACTCGGATCTTTTAAAAAAAGAGGATCGCGCAAAGGCTGAGGCTGATGAAAAAGCCGATCAAAGCAGACCTCCGAGCGATTCGCAGTCCAAGAAGTCAGTTGGTTCGGCTTCTTCAGGCGCCAAGGAACCTTCCGGAGAAAACGCTCCTGCGGCAAAAGCCGATGATTCAAGTCCCAAGCAGCAGAGCGATCCCGGTGAGACCCTTTCGGAAACGAAGTCCGTCCCATCAAAGGAAAATTCGGAGGAGAAATCCGAAGGCACTCAAGATAAACCGGCTTCAGATTCTGTAGAGAAGAAAGAAGATCAGGAATCACCCAAATAGCATCGTCGCCTGTTTCCAAGAACCTTTCTTGGATTCCCTTCAACCGATGGCTGGAACCATTTAAAGTGGCACACCCGGAGAGAGTCGAACTCCCAACCTCCTGATCCGTAGTC
>JAYOCQ010000014.1:0-53074 GCA_038105525.1 Opitutales bacterium
TTGCCGGCAGCTTTCTTGAGCCGGAGGAAAAGTTGGTTCTTATTGCAGAAGACGAACTGCGTGCTCGTGAGCTCATCCTTTCCCTCAGAAGAATTGGGGTTGATCATGTCATCGGCTTTATTGATCCTCAATCTATGGGTGAGTTGCCGAATTCTTTGAAGGGATCGATTCCAACTAGGCAAGCATCTGCCTTGGAAGAGCGCGTGTTGAAGGAAAATCAAGTGATCCTTGATGTTAGAAAAGCGGCCGAGCGGGAAGGGTTTAAATATCAGTCGAGCCTCCATTTTCCTCATGCCCGATCGATTCCCGATCTGAAAAAAGTACCCGAAGCATCGATTGTTACTCATTGTCAGACAGGTCTTCGCGCGGGGGGCGTAGCCTCTTATCTGTTACGTAAAGGTTGGCAGGACGTTCAGTGCGCACTTGGATCCCCCTTGCCCATTGCAAGTGCAGTCACCGCTTAATCGATGAGTAAAACAAGCAAACAAACTGTTATTCCCGATCCCGAATCTCTTGCATTTGCCGCCGAGTGTTTACGCGCATTGGCTCATCCCGTTCGTTTAAAAATCCTCTTTCTTTTGGAATCCAACCGGTTGACCGTGGGGGAACTTGCAAAGGAATGTGACATTTTAAGCCATGTAGCCTCCGAGCACCTTCGATTGATGCAACGTTGTGGTATGCTTTCCGTGGAAAAAGAGGGGCAAAAAACCTACTATCAAATTTGTGAAACGCATGTGCATGCCATTCTTGATTGCATGCGAAATAAATTTTCTGAGATCTCCCCGGTCTGATAACTAATTTAATTTTTATGAAAAATCTAACCGTTCAAGAATCATTTGATCAACGCCAAGCCAATCGATCCATTCCTTTCATCGATGTGCGCACACCAGCGGAATATGGTTCTGCCCATGCTGAGGGTGCGAGCAATCATCCCATGGAGTCGCTTGATTTAAATAATCTACCTTTCTCCAGAGACGGCGAAGTACATGTGATTTGCCAGTCGGGAGGGCGCTCAATGAAAGTATGCCAAAAGCTGGAAGCTTCTGGTTTTGAGAAGGTGGTAAACGTTGAGGGTGGGACTTCTGCATGGCTGGATGCCAATCTGCCATCTGTAGCTGGAAAGAAGGCAATGTCACTGGAAAGGCAGGTTCGTATTGCTGCGGGTTCCCTGGTTGTGATTGGAGTGGCACTTGGTCAATTCGTTGCTCCCGGTTGGTTTGGGTTGTCTGCCTTTATCGGAGCTGGGCTCGTATTTGCAGGAATGACCGATACATGTGGAATGGGCATGCTCATTGCCAGAATGCCCTGGAACCGGGCATAAGCAAATTACCAGACTTCCACCGGACCCTTGGGGACGGCGATCTTTGTTCGCTGTTTTGCCTGATGCTCGTCCTCTTCCTTCATGAAACTCGCAACCATGGGTGGTAATTGGTAGCGGGGTAATAGCTCGCCTTGATCGTCCAAGAAGGGCTTTCTCCATTCAAGGTAATCTGCGACCGCTTTCTCAAAATCGATCCTGGAGCTGATTCTGACCATGGCCAGGTTGAAAGGTTTGACGGGTCCAAAACGTTTTGAATACCAGGGGGCTACTTTGCGGAATTGCATGGAACCCCGTTCTTCCCCGAATACCTCGACCATTAAGTCATAGTGTCTGCGAAGAACCTTCATACGTTCGTCAAAGGATGGCTCAGGTGGTAATTCTCCGCTTTCCAAAAATTGTTGGGTATGCAGAAAAATCCAGGGGTTGTAGAATGCACCGCGGCCAGCAGAGACTCCATGGCATCCGGTTTTTTCGATCATATGGGCGGCGGCTTCCGGGGTGGTTACATCCCCATTGCCGATTACCGGAATATTTTCCACGGCTTCTACGACTTTTCGGATTCCATCCAGATTCACCGATCCATCAAATCCCTGTGCCCGGGTTCTCCCATGTACAAATACGGCGGCAACTCCGGCATCCTCCAGCGCCCGGGCGAGGTCGGGCGCGGTTAGGTTTTGATCGTCCCATCCCAGGCGCATCTTGGCGGTGATGGGTAAATCCACGGCATCCACCATGCAACGAATCAATTTCTGCGTCTTGGAGAGTTCGGTCATCATGCGCGCCCCTCCGCCGGTTTTGGTGACCTTGGGAACGGGGCACCCCATGTTGACGTCGATGGAATCGACTCCTTTGTCTGCCAAAATGAGGGCGGCGTCTCTCATCTCCTCCTTCACTCCTCCAAACAACTGAACGGACAAGGGGCTGTCCTGATCATTACTCTCGATCAGTTTCAATGCCTTGGCGTTTTGCTCGATCAAAGAGCGAGCATTAACCAGATCGGTGGTGCACAGGTCCACTCCGCCAATCTCTCGTATAACAAGGCGGAAGGGAAGATTGGTGTAACCTGCAAGCGGAGAGAGAAAGAGATTCGATTTGAGATCGAGGGATCCGAGGGCGAAGGTCATGACTCAAATCTATGAAAAACGACCAAAGGCTTCAACCGGAGAAAAGGATTGATCTTTCAACGAGGAAGATTTGCTAGTTTGCGGTCAGTCACAAAAGTGCCGAAGGGAACAAGGGTCGCCGCAAAGAGATAGAGTCCAAACGATAGGCGCCAACGATGCTCCTTCATCTGGGCGACCAGCAATAGGCCGTAGGCAATAAAAAGAACTCCATGTGCCATGCCGGTTATCCTAACGGCTGCTGGCAAGTCATAAACGTATTTCAAGGGCATGGCGATCCCGAGCAAGAGAAGGAAGGATATACCTTCGACGTTTCCGAGAATGCGAAGAGTTCGAATCGAATTTAGTTTCATGATCTGTTCGATTGAAAAAGTTTGATGGTTAAAATAATGGCCTGAGAAATCGCCGCGATCACGCCCGTTTCAACGGAAGTCGAAAGGTCGACGAATTGAGCTTCACCCGGAATAAGATCGGGTGACAGGTAAGTAATCAACTGAGGAAAGAAAGTGAGAGGAGAAAGGGAGGCAAGATGGAGCATAAGTTGTGAGTTGCCCCAAAAATCATCAACCGCGAGGACGAGACAAGCAAGGATGGGAGTAAGCCAAACAAAGCCTACGTACCCCCAGAACCCGAGATTGAACCATTGTTCGCGAGCCGCCCTGAGGGAAAGGGCCGTTAAAAGAAAAATCAGACCCGGAAGAAAAACCGCATTTAGGTAAGTGGATGCGGAATGGAATTGATCAGGGGAAAAGGCGAGGAAGCGCAGGCATCCGAAAACGCAAGTCGCAATCAATGAGAGAGAGATCACGAGAACGGCGCCTGGGGCCTCGTCTGCAAGCGATGGAACTTTACTTAAACTAAGTTTCTCCTTTCGCTGCATGCCTTTGAGCCTGCGGTGAGGATTGGGGCAGCATACGTTGGTCAAGAGGAGCAGGGCAGCCAAATTCAGCAGAAAGAAAGTGGATTGCACCACAATCATGGCAATGGCAGGTTGGGCGTCGTTCTTCAAATGATTGGGGAAACCTGTCTTCGCCGGATCAAGTTCCAGGGCCTGCCCAAGCAAGCCGCTCGCCACTCCATGAGAGAAAAAAGGCCAAAGCGAACCCAAAAGAAGAAACTGCAAAACTAGGAATAATGCGATTCCCAATGGCTTGGAGAGAGCGGGCAGGGAATCCAATCTCCATTTGCGGTATGCCGTACAAAAAAGGGTAAGCAGGAAAAGTCCCTGCATGCCGAAGGTAAAGGTGGTGGGTGAAACCGTTTCGGTGAAAAAGGGAACTCCCCGCCAAAAGGCCACCGCTTGGCCTTCGAATCTACCCAGATTTTCGGTTCCCTCTGCCAGCAAGTGGGGAAGGATTTTTCCGAAGTAGGTAGGCAGGATGGTGAGGAAGGAAAGAAAGGAGATCCCCGCCTGTCCCAAAACGGGCAAGAAGACGTAGAGCGCGAGCACGGCGAGACGGGCGACCCATGATGCCGCCCTGGGTCTTGATACGACCAGGCCGATGACGTGGGCGGTCAGGTGGTAGAGAAGAACGGAACAGGAAAAGGCTGCATAAAGATGTAACAGATTCCCAAGAGGGATCTTTCCCACCAAGGCGCAATGAGCGAGGAAGGGAAGGGTGAGAAGAAACATGAAGTATTCCCTCGCAGGTAGTCCGAACAAGTAGCCGAGAATCTTCGATGACGGGCTCATCGGAGTCATTCGTTGGTAATCAAGCAACCCCGATTCCTTTTCTTCCGCAGTCACCGAGGCCACTCTGCCGGTACCCAGAAACATAAGATAAAAGCCCTGCAGAATCAGCAGAACCGGAAATGCCTCCCGGGCTCCGTTTGCAGGAACGGACAGGTATTCCTTTTGCCCATTCTGTAATTGGCTTGCAGGCGCGAGCGTTTGCATTCCGTCCAAAAAGGCAGCCAGATACAAGGTGGAGCACAGGATCAGCGAAAAGAGACCGGAGGCCACGAGGTTCTTGGTTCGCAGCCTCTCTCGTCCTCCACGAACGACCAGGGGATTCACAGCGCCTTGCTTTCCATGTTGCCATCGGCTTCGAGTTCGAGAAACAAGTCCTCGATCCGCGGTTTTTCGCAGATGAATCCGCAAACGGGGATTTCGACCTGAATCAGTTGAGCGAGAATTTGTTCGGCCTCGCTTTCCGTTCCTTGCAGGAAGGCCCGATATTTGGTTCCCCCGCTTCCCGTCTCCTCGAATGCGGACAAGGAAGGAATCTTTTCGATGATTGAGGGCAGCGAGGGGGCCGGTCGGGAGAGATGAATCTTCAGACATGTTCCTTTGCCCTTTTGTCTGCCGATTTCCTCCAAGCTTCCGCACAGCGTCATTTTCCCGTCTTTCATGAAGCCGAGGGTGTCGCAGGTATCCTCGATTTCCGAGAGAACGTGAGACGATATGAGAATGGTCTTTCCCTTTTCTGCCAGACTCAGCAAAACGTTTCGCAGTTCGATGCGCGATTTTGGATCGAGGTTGGCGGCCGGTTCGTCGAGGAGCAGAATGGACGGTTCATGAACAAGGGTCTTGGCGAGCAAGGCTCGTTGGCGCATTCCTCGCGACAGGGTCTTGCAAAGCGCATTCATGTTTTTTTCAAGACCGACGGCTCTCAGGCATTGCAAGACCATGGCTTTTCTTTGCTCTCCTTTCAATCCATAGGCGTGAGCAAACAGATCACAGAATTCCCAGGTTTTCAAATTCTCGTAAACGGGTGGAAAATCAGGCATGTATCCAATTAATCCGCGGGCTATTTCGGGTTGGTGAAGGACGGAGAATCCATTTACCAGAATTTCGCCGTAGGTTGGTTCGATCAAGGTGGCGATTGCCCTGATCGCGCTTGTCTTGCCCGCTCCGTTCGGGCCTATCAGTCCGAAAATCGATCCTGATTTGACGCTAAAGGACAATTGATCCACCGCAACTTGATCGCCGTAGTGAATCTTTAGGTCCGTTACCTCGATCATGGTTGAAATTTGCTCATCGCAGCCATCTCGAAGGAAATTTGCTTCTCGGTCAACTTTTCCTTGAATCAATTGCCATTCATGCAAATGATTGCTTTTCCAAAATGAAATCCTCTATCTTTTCCTGTCTTTGTCTTTTTTTCGCTTCGGCCTTGCTGGGCAAGGAATCACTGTTCGATGGTCAATCCTTGGAGGGGTGGGAAGGTAATCCTTTGCATTGGAGCGTCGAGGAGGGATCGATAGTGGGAGTGAACACCAAGGAAAATCCCACCAAAGGAAATACCTTTTTGATTTGGAAAGGTGGCGAACTCAGCGATTTCCAACTGGAGCTCGAGTGCAAGATCGACGGAGGAAACAGCGGTATCCAATACCGCAGCTTCCTGAAGCCCGGGGATCAGGATGGCTGGCGAATCGGCGGGTATCAGGCGGACTTCGAGTCAGGCGACAATTTTTCAGGGATTTGTTACGGGGAGGCCTTTCGCGGGATTCTTTCCTTGCGCGGCGACCGTACGATTCTCTCTCGAGACTCGGAGGGGAAATTGAAGAAGACGATTGAGAAGATCGGAGACAAAGTGAAGCTGGGTCAAGCGATCAAGAAGGGAGACTGGAACCAGTATCGCATCGTGGCGGAGGGATTCCGATTCGAGCACTTCATCAACGGAGTGAAAATGTGTGAATTGGTTGATGAGGACGAGCAGGAAAGACGGGATCAGGGATTGTTGGCTCTACAAGTTCACGCCGGTCCTCCTATGAAGGTGTATTTTAGGTCCGTCATGCTGGATCGCTAACCTGCGAGTTTGTCTTGGCTTGCCCGGCATGCGACCGGAGTTGAGGTTGGATGGGAGTGAACGAAATGGGTAAGTCCCGCAAAGCGGTTTTGGCAGGTGGAAGCGGTTTCTTGGGACAAGCGCTCGCTCGTGCCTTATTGGCGGACGGTTGGCAGGTTGTCGTTCTTTCGCGTGACGAAGGCTCGGTTGGCATTTCCGGAAAAGTGGTTGCTTGGGACGGACGATCCGCTCAATCGGGTTGGGTCAATGAGCTGGAGGGAGCTGAGGTCCTGGTCAACCTGACCGGCCGCTCGATTGACTGTCGATTTTCCCCGGTCAACCGAGCGTCGATTCTTGATTCCCGCATACTCTCGACACGAGCGCTGGGTATGGCTTTGAAGCAATGCAAAAATCCGCCCGATGTTTGGCTCAATGCCAGCTCCATGGCTTTATACGGTCAAAGATGGGGGGATTCGCCGGCCTGCGATGAAAATTCCTCGACCGATGCAGATGGATTTCTCGAAGAAGTCACCCGAGTGTGGGAGCGCGAGTTTTTCTCTCATTCATTTCAAGATCTTCGACAAGTTGCCTTGCGCATTGGTTTTGTTCTCGGACGATCAGGCGGGGCCTTGCCGCTTTTGTCTCGGCTTGCCCGCTTCGGTCTGGGGGGCGCGCAGGGTTCGGGCAGGCAATGGATGAGCTGGCTGCATCAAGACGATTGGGTGGGAGCGACGCGCTTTCTCATAGACCGGAGTGATTTGTCCGGTCCGATCAACCTGTCCAGCCCCCAACCGGTGACCAACGCCGATTTCATGAGGGCGATTCGCCGGAGATTCGCTCCTCTTGGTATCGGCGTTCCGGCTCCTGCATTTGCAGTAAGGTTGGGATGTTTTTTGCTGGGGTCGGCTCCCGAGTTGGCTCTGCAAAGTCGCAAGGTGATACCCGGGTTACTGAAATCCTCCGGCTATCGATTTCGCTTCGGAAGCTCCTTAGATCAAGCTTTTGTGGACTTGAGTCGATCCATTTGCCGATGATCAATGCAGTATCTTTGCATCCAATTTTATCTGTTGCGAAGTTGGCGAGGAGCGTTTTCCGATCATTTGACTATGGGATGAAAGACAAGCGAAGGTTGGCTTCAATTGCATTTGACAACGCGCTTTCCCTTGCGAAGAAAAAATTGGTGAAAAAAACTTTCCTTTGCTTCGTCTTTCTTTTGGGAGGGTTTTCTTCGCCTGCAGAAGACAGGAATTTTGAATTGGTGATTTACGGCGGTACGTCTTCTGCGATTACAGCCGCGGTTCAAGCCAAAAGAATGGGAAAAACCGTAGCCATTGTCTCTCCTGCTTCTCGATTGGGGGGATTGACCGGGTGCGAAGCTGGTGGGGCCGATCCGATGAAAAACGAGCTGACGGGAGGGCTCGCCCGTGAATTTCATCATCGGGTGTGGAGACATTACCAAAGCCCGGATGCTTGGAAATGGCAGAAAATGGAAGACTTCGGCAATCGTGGCCAAGGTTCGCCCGCTAGTGATGGCGATCAAAGAACGATGTGGATTTTCGAGCCGCGCGTAGCTCGTGAAATCTTCGAATCATGGATTTTGGAAAACGAACTTTCAGTCTTTGGCAACGAGTGGCTGGACAGGGAAGGCGGAGTGGAAATGGACGGGGCTGAAATAAGGGCAATCAATACCCTGGCCGGCAATCGATATGAGGGTCTGGTCTTTATGGACTGCACTGAAGAAGGCGATTTGATGGCGGCCGCCGGAGTAAGCTTTCAGGCTCCCGGGCAAGCGCAGGATCGATATGGCCGAAATCAGGGGGCGGCTAAAGAAGGCGCCTCGCAAATCTTGTCATCGGTAAACCTGCTCGATGCCTTTCTTCCAGGTGACGATGGGTCAAAAGCACGCTCAAATGAATCGAGCAATCCCTTGAAGACAATCCTCGGCCCCGCTGAAGCCATGAAAACCGCAAGCCACTTTCGACTTTGCCTGACTCAAGTCGAAGAAAACCGCGTTCCTTTTCCCATGCCTCCGGAATATGATTCGACCAGGTATGAATTTCTTCTTGATCCCTTGCAGCGGGGCGAGAAGCCGATTTTCGGCACCTTGGATTCCATTCCCAATGCCAAGACAATAGACGTTTGTCTCGGCCTCGATGGGCTTGCAGGGGATGACTTGATCGCCCGATATCTAAACGGATCATACGATTTGCGAAGCAAACTCATAAGCCAACAAGGGAACCACCTCAAGGGATTTTGCTACTTTATGAGCAATGATTCCAGACTTTCCGACGAGGCCCGCAACCAGGCGGGCAGCTGGGGCCTTGCCGCAGACGAATTTACTGAAAACGAAAATTGGCCCGAGCATATGTATCTGACGAAATCCAGACGGATGGTCGGGGCATCTTCTCTTACGGAGAAAGCCCTTTTGGAACGAAGGAAAGGCTTTCGAGCAGTGGGCATGGCTTTGTGCGATTTGAGCGCTTTGAAGAAGCAGGCAGATGAGAGCGGCCTCTTGGTCGAGCGAGACGTTGATCAAGTGGAGCCCTACGAGGAAACCTTGCTCAAAGTTCCTTGCGCGATTCCTTATGAATGCATGCTCCCGCTAAGGAGAGAATGCAAGAACTTGATCGTCCCCATTTGCCTTTCGGCAACGCGACTGGCATTAGACGCGATTCGCAGCGAAGCACTCTTCATGCTTCTTGGGCAATCCGCGGCAACCGCAGCTGCGCTGTCGATCGAGCGTAATTGCTCCTTGCAAGAGCTGCCTTACTCCTTGTTGCGTGACCGGCTTGTCGCCGATGGACAGATTTTGGAAATCAAAAGGGAGAAGCGAATGAGCTGGGGTTTGGGTGTTTCTTCGTCCAGCTTGGGAGGAGTGGTTGTGGATGCAACCATGGTCGAACTCGAGGGAGATTGGGTGGAGAGCAGTTCCTTGCGGCCCTTTGTCGGAGAATCCTATTTTCACGACGGCAACGGCGGCAAGGGCCTATTGTCCGCCAGGTTTTCCTTCATCGCCCCTTCGGATGGATTGCACGAAGTCAAAGCTTCTTTTTCTTCCTTTGGAAACCGGGCGGGAAACGTCCGATACGAGATAGAAAACGAGAACGGCAGGGAAAGGTTGCTCGTCGATCAGCGAAAGCCCAATCCGTCGGGAAACTTATGGCGGTCCCTCGGATCATTCCTCTTCAAGAAAGGCCAACGATACGCTGTCTCAGTCTTCAACGAAAATACCGAAGGATACGTGGTGGCCGATGCCATTCAAGTAATCAGTTTGAATCCGTAAGGTTCCTCGTCTAACCCGGCAAATAGGTCGGTCGGCAGCGAATGGGGGCGCAAACTTGCGATCACTTTCTCGTTTGCTTGAAAACTGCCTTCGACTCCATGCCTCCGCTTTTATCATTAAGAATGGGTTTTCGATGTGAAGGTACTTGTTTTAGAAGACAGGCAGGTCTAAGCTGATCCAGTGAAAAGAAGACGTTTTCTCAAAACCGCTTCCAGTTCCGCTCTCCCTTTCTTCCTTGCTCCGCAAAGGGCGTTTGGGGCCAACGAACGGCTTCAGATCGCCGCCATCGGAGTCGGCGGCAAAGGCAGGAGTGATTTCGATCAGCTTGCCAGACACGGTGAAGTCATTGCGGCATGCGACGTCGATGACAGAAAATTGGATTATGCGTTGAAGGGCAGGGGGCCGGTTTCCCGATTCAGCGATTATAGAGAAATGTTTCACCAGTTGAGGGAGAGGATCGACGTGGTATCGATCAGCGCTCCGGATCACGTTCACGCACATGCCGCGAACCTTGCTTTGCAGGCAGGCATTCACCTTTTTGTGCAAACCCCCCTTGTCCATACGATTTGGGAAGCGAGTCGCTTGCTGCAAACGGCTCGCGAGAAAGGAGCTTGTCTGCAACTGGGCTTGCAGGGGTGCGCTCAGAATGATTTTCGGAGAGGCGTCGAGTTTCTGCGATCGGGGGGCTTGGGAGCCGTTAGAGAGATTCATGCATGGGACTGCGCCGAAAATTGGCCTCAGGCTCCGATATTCGTCGATCGTCCCTCCGAGCGGCAGCAGGTTCCCTCCGGTTTCGATTGGGACGCTTTTTTGGGAACGGCTCCCCATCGCCCCTATCATTCCTGTTATCATCCCTACAAGTGGCGGGGTTGGCAGGTTTTCGGTACGGGTGTCCTGGGGCATTCAGGCATTCATCTGCTCAATCTTCCCTTTATGGGTTGCCGGTTGGATGCTCCTTCGCTCGTGAAGTGCCTCGACCGTGGTCCGACGAACGAAGAAACCTATCCTGCTTGGGGAAGGGTTTGTTGGGAGTTCGATCAAATCGATCAAGATCCGGTGTCCGTGTATTGGCGCGAAGGAAGGATAGGAAATTTGGGAAAGGGTCTTTTCGGGCAACCGAACCTCCCGGACATCGATCAATTTCTCGGATTCAAAGCCAGTCCACGAGGTTTTCTGATCAAGGGGAGCGAGGGAGAGATGTTCTCCGATTCTCTATACGGATCGAATTGGATGGTTCGTCGGAAAGGGGATTGGCTCGGGCCGGATCAGCTCCGATTCGAACCCGGAGCAATGGGGCGAAACGGGCGAGGGGACTCGGGAATGAAGGAGGAGTTGATTGGAGCGATCCGCAGGGGTGATCCAAACGCCTGCTCGGCAAACCTGGATTACGGATCGAAAATAACCGAGCTCATTCTTCTGGGGAACGCCTCTTTGCTTGCAGGAGGCGAGTTTTCATGGAATGCGAAAGCTCGCAGTTCGAACAGAGCGGACGTCAATGCCCGCTTGACCAAGAACTACCGCAAGGGCTGGGGCTTCAATCCCTGAAAAAGCCCGCTTCCGCGATGCGGCCAGGCGGCCTCCCTCAAAGATACATGCTGTCGTAGGTGTCCGCAATCTTCCGAATGGCCAGAGCATATGCTGCGGTTCTTCGGTCCTTGATCTTCGGGTTGGTGTCCTGCATGCGCTTGATCTCTTGATAGGCTTCTCGCATGGTATCTTCCAACCCGGATCGAACCAAGGCGATTTCACTCGGGCCGTTAAGCAGATCGGATTTCGCCTTGGGGTCGAGAGGATGGGTGCTTGACGCTTCGATCAAGTCGATGATTTTGGATGCCTGATTCATCACGAAACGACGGTCCATTCTTCCAAACCGAACGTGAGACAGGTTCTTGAGCCATTCGAAGTAGGATACGGTGACCCCTCCGGCATTCAAGTAGGCGTCTGGAATTACGAATACGCCTTTTTGTCGCAAGATCTCATCAGCGTGGTGTTCAACGGGACCATTTGCCGCTTCCGCTATTACCTTGGCTTTTATGCGGGGGGCATTCTCTATGGTAATCACGTTTTCCAAGGCCGCTGGAATCAGAAGGTCGCAAGGAAACTCGAGGAACTTTTGACCATTTGGATCAAAGGAACCCAAGGGGCATCCCTTCAAAGTGCCCGTTTCGTTTTTGTAATCGAAAGCCTCCTCTACCGACAAACCTTTTTCGCAAAACAGGAAACCGTCCTTTTCGATGATGCCGATGATTTTAGCTCCATCCTCCTCTTGCAGAAATTTGGCTGCGTGATAGCCGACGTTCCCAAATCCCTGAACGATGATCGACTTGCCCTCCAAATCCCCTTCCAATCCGGCTGCCCTTAGGTCGTCCTCGTGCCTGAAGAACTCCTGTATGCCGTACTGGACACCCCTTCCAGTTGCTTCGATGCGTCCTTCGACACCTCCGAAATTGACCGGCTTTCCCGTGACGCAAGCCTTGGCGTTGATTTCGTTTGGATGCAGTTTCTGGTATTCATCAGCAATCCAAGACATCATGCGTTGGCCCGTTCCCAAGTCCGGAGCCGGAACGTTGATGCCCGGACCAAGCAATCCACGCTTATCCAATTCCTGAGCGAAGCGACGGGTGACGTGTTCCAGTTCTTCCAGAGTGTATTTCTTGGGGTCGATGCAAAGCGCCCCCTTGGACCCGGAAAAGGGAACGTTGACGATGGAGCATTTGTAAGTCATCAACCCCGCCAATGCTTCCACCTCCTGTTGATCGGCAAACGGAGCGTAACGAATGCCCCCTTTGGCTGGGAGCAAGTGCTCGCTGTGAGTGGCCCTCCATCCGGTGAAGATTTCGTATCCACCATGCAATTCGACTCCGAACTTCATTTCGCAGATCGCGTTGCAAGTTCGAATTTGCCGGGCAAGCCCTCGAGGCAAGCTTAAAGCATCAGCCGCCCTGTCAAAGCTTCTGTTTACGCTATCGAGAAACGCGGACGAAGGTTTTTCGGACATGCCCATGAAGTAGCTCGAGAATTCCTTACGACAAGCTGCGCCAAACGTCAAAATCCGAAACCATCTTCATTGCAGGCTATCGGGTGATCATACGCCCCTAAGAGGGCAAGGTTGGAATTCAGTCCCTGGGTCGGGCTTCGTTCACTTTCAATGGGCGACCATTCATATCCGCCCCGTTCATGGCTTCGATCGCCCGCTGCGCTTCTTCGTCATTGTTCATGGTCACAAAGCCGAATCCCTTGGATCGACCCGAAGGACGTTCGACGATGACCGAAGCTCGATCCACTGCACCATAAGCCTGAAAGGCATCGGCAAGGTCTTGGTCGTTTACCGACCAAGGAAGATTACCCACATAGATTTCCATTTTATTTTTGTCCTAACTTTAGATTTTCCGTTGTAGTCGCAAGACTCTTTTCAGTCACATGACAAAGAAAACCTCCATTGAGTCGTCTTGATTATCGGTAACCTCCAATCGCCGAAGCGCTGTCCAATTGCCCAATTTACCTTTCGAGTGTTCGAAAGCAACTTCAAAGAACGCCTTGTTCACCCGGCATTTCTTCATGGTCATGCCTGAATTTCGACGTTATTCAATATTCCCCATGGAGATTGTTAGACTCGAATCCTTCGATGCCGGAGAATTGAAACGCCTGAATCGTTTGCTTTCACAACTCTCGAAATCCTCCGCCCCCATGAATTCTTCGCAACTGGAGCGCATTCTTCTGTCCGATTGCACCCGAATCTACGTGGCGCGGGAAATGGGATGCATAATCGGAATGCTTTCACTTGTTGCGTTCTCCGTCCCTACCGGCTTGCGGGCCTGGGTGGAAGACGTGGTCGTGGATGCTGAGGCGAGGGGAAAGGGGGTGGGACGGGCGCTATGCGTACATGCCATGAAAGAGGCCGGGAAGTTCGGTGGTTGCACCCTCGATCTGACTTCGCGCCCCAGTAGACTGGAGGCCAACCGTCTTTATCAATCGCTCGGGTTCAAGAGGAGAGATACCAACGTCTATCGCTTGAGGTTTGAAGTCTAAGACCTATCCTGCCGGCCTTGTCTGTTTCCTCCGCTTCGCGGGTGCGGTGTTCTTATCTTCGCTTGCCGTTCACGTTGATGCGAAAGCCGAGAGTTCGGAAGCGTTTTTTCATTTGGACCTTGATGGAATGGAAGGAAGCGGGATCAGGCGCTTTCTCGAGAAGAACGAGTCTCGATTCGTGAATTGGTTGGAGCGTTTGAAGAAAGCAAGGAGCGTCCAATCCGACAGTGGTTTCTTCGAGGCATCGGGATTGACCTGGAGCGATTTTACGGAATTTGAAGTTGTCGCGATTGCGACAGGCGACTTCCTTGCCGAAGAGAATTCAAGTGAAGAATCCTCCGACCCCAGATATTCGATTGCCCTGAGCGCCTCCGTCGGGCGCCCCTTCGATCTAGTCGGTTTCAGGCGTTGGCTAGAGAAAGAGTCCGTCCCCTATTACGGGCTGGTCGGCTCCAGACGAATCTTTTCCTCGAGTACGCTCACCAGCGACCAATTCAGAGTTGTCGTTCCGCTGGAAGAGAGCAACCATTCATTAACGGATCAGGTCGCGCTTCCAGATTCGGAAAATTTGGTTCTCGAGGCGCGATCGGATGGAAACGATTCTCGTTTTGCGATTTGGAACTCCGAGGTTGCCAGAGAAACGCTTGGATTTGAACGCAGGCAAGAGAGAGTTTCCCAATTCAAGAGCCTTGAAGATTTGCCCGGCGACAGGCAAATCACCTTCGCCGGCAAATTCCGGGGTTCATTTTGGAGCCGCTTGTTTTCCTCAACTCCTGATGATGCCCAGGAATCCGATCTGTCCATCCTTGGAAGCCTTCGGACGGTGCGAGAATTTGCATGGAGCGCAAATTTTCGTGAGGACTCATTAAGCTTTCAATCCGTGGTCGTCTGTTCCGATAAGGAAGAGGCGGCTGGATTATTTGCTCTATGGCAAGGGTTGGCGATTATGGCCAAGTTCAGTCTGTCGCCGGATCCCTCGATCCGCCCCCTTCTACTTCTGCTCGACAAACTCAAGCAAGAGGTCAGAGGGAACAAGATCATGCTCGTTTTGGAAATCGATGAGGCCGATCTCCAAAACTTTCTCGAGGAGCCTTGCCCTGCTCCGACTCCTCGTCCCTTGAGACTGTCCAAGGAAGGGCCGAGAAGGCTGGAAAATAGCCTTGCGCCGTCGTTTGCCTTGCCCTTGCTGGACCTGGATGAATTCAACTTGGGGGAAGAAAAGGGAAAGATCGTGGTGCTTGATTTTTGGGCATCCTGGAGCGGGCCCAGCGTCCGAGCACTGCCCTCGCTTTGGCTTGAAATGCAAAAGTTCAAATCCGAAGAGGTTCGATTTATTGCCGTAAACGTCGATGAATCCGCCGAGCAAGTCCTTGAATTCATGGATCGAGAAGATCTCTTCGGATTGCAGGTCGCTATGGATGAAGACGCTCATGCAGCCAGCCTGTATCAGGTAAAGGGAGTTCCTCAAACAGTGGTCATAGATCAGCTTGGCATGATCAGGAAGGTTACGGTCGGCTTTTCCCCGATGCATGCCCGCGACGTCGGCAGTATGGTGAAGCGCCTGCTCGATCCTTCCCCTCCCTTGTGAACGACGAGTCGAGGTCACGCGCCGGTTATCCGAAATCAAGCCTGCGGGATGAAAAACATTTTTGTCCGAAGTTCGCCGCTTGGGGATATTGATCCTTGCATTCCAATTCAACCATTAACGCAAGAGGAGACGTTCGAAATGATGAAGTTCAATGATTTTCAAAAATACGAAGCGAGCCTTCGGGTTCCCTACGACAAGTACTTCGATTTGATTTACCTTACCAAGCATCTTCTGGAAGCGCGATTGTCCCCCAATCGTGAATTCATCGCTCGCAAGGCTTTTTACGGATGCAATCGAAGGATGGCAGTGGAAAAGGCAGGGCTGTGGTATGCGACAAATCTCAAAGAAGTCCTGGGGCCGGCGCACCTGCACATGACCATCAACGATCCTGCGGGTGAAGTCGCCTACGAGGATGGCTTCGCATGCAACGACCTGAAAAACAAGTTTCTGGACGATGAAACCATTGAACGATTGATCGAAGAATCGGAGGGCGACTTGACTAGGGAAGTTCCTCTTCAAGACTCTTTGCAGTCGCCCTGCAGCGTCAGAAGAGTCAGGCGCAGGCGTAAGCCCGATCTCAGGCTTGGTGAAGATTTCATTCAGTCGCCAGGTGGAACGATCTATTACTTGAGGAGGGATTGTTCCGGCTCCTCGACTCGAGGTGGAAAGGTAAACAAGGTTAAGTTGTCCTCCAAAAGCATCCTCAAGGCCCATAAGGAAGTCATTCGAAGGGGATTGAACAAATTCGAGAAATTCGATCCCTCAAGGAAGTGCACTTCCTCTATCGGATCTTCTTCGACTATGGCTGCATAACGGTTCTTTGACCTTACAATGGAGTACGCGCCCCAAGACCGGTCCACGGAATTGGTTCAACTCATGATGAAGAACCAGCGAAAAATCTTCGCCTACGTTTTGACGCTTGTGCCCACCCGGGCCGATGCCGAAGATATTCTTCAAGAGGCAAGCCTGACCATCTGCGAAAAGTTCTCGGATTTTTCCCCCGGAACGAATTTTTATTCTTGGGCATGTCAAATCGCCTATTGGAAGGTGCGGGCCGCAAGAAAGAAGTACGCGACTTCCAAGGTTCTTTTCAACGAGGAGGTTATGGAAGTGATTGCGAATACACGGCTAGAGATGGAGCCTGAACTCGACCATCGGCATGGTGCGTTGAATGCATGCCTGCAGAAGCTAAACGAAAGAGATCGTCGAATGATTCTCACTCGTTATGAGTCGGGACAAAACGTGAAGGCGGCGGCATTGGCTTGCGGACGCACGATACAGGGAGCCTACAAGGCCCTGACTCGAATACGCAAAACACTTTTCGATTGCGTCAGCCTTGAATTGGCCTCCGAAATGCCCTGATTAAATGATGCTGAGCGAGGATCAACGAGCGCTGCTTTTCGATTGGCTGGATCGATTGCTGGAAAACAACCTTTCTCAGAAGGAAAAGGGTCGACTGGAGGCTCTGGTAAAGGAATCCGAAGAGGCTAGAAAAATCTACGTCACTTACTTGGACTTGCATGCGAGCCTGTCTCATTATGCCGATGAGAGCCTTGGCTCGGAGATCGAGGAATCCCTTTCTGATAGAAGGGATTCGAGAATGATTGGCTTTCTCCCCGTTCTTCTTCCCTTGGCTGCCTTGGTCGTTTTTGGATTCTACCTTTTTCAATCCTTCAAGGGCGGAGACGACACGAGAGAGGAACCCTATGTCGATAGCCTTGCCGACTCTTCGACCGCTTACGAACAACCTATGCAATCCATTGAACCCGATCAAGTGATTGCGGTGTTCACCAAGTCCGTCGGCGTGCAATGGGCCCAGGGCGCCACTGCTCGTCCCGAATTCGGCAATGGCCTCCATCCGGGAATGCTTCGCCTCGCTGCTGGAGCCGCTCAATTGGAGTTCTTGCAGGGAGCGACCGTTATCATCGAAGGTCCAGCGGAAGCGGAACTCATCAATGAGAACGAGGCGTCATTGAAACTCGGCAGGCTTCGGGCTCACGTTCCCAAAATCGCTATCGGGTTTACCGTGAACTTACCCATGGGACAAGTCGTCGATCTGGGTACCGACTTCGGATTGGAAGTTTACGAAAACGGATCTTCCGAGGTGTACGTTTACAGGGGGAGCGTGCGGTACCAAGGCGTTGACAATGAAGGAAACGAAGTGGCTCGTGAATTGACGGCCGGACAGGCGATCCGTTTGGATCCCCACGGAGTTTCCTCTCCCTTGGATATGCCCGCCGGAAACTACATGGGTTCCGCGGAACTGGCGGATCGATCCTTGGAAAATTCACAAACGCGAAGAAACGCTTGGCTGCAGAACTGTAAAATTCTCGCTAGAGAGGAAAGCGCCGAGCTCTACTATTCCTTTGATGACCAAGATTCCTGGTCACGCGTGCTGCGTGACGAGACGTCAAAAGGCAACGGCTCGAGAGACGGAGCGGTTATCGGTTGCAGTTGGACGGAGGGGAGGTGGCCGGGAAAGGGAGCGTTGCGCTTTACCCAGAAAAACGACCGTGTTTGCCTGAACCTTTCCGAGCCATTGAACAAAGCGACCCTTGTGGCTTGGGTGCGATTGGACAGCCTGGGTGAAGAAGGAGCTCCCCTGGTCTTTTCCAAACCTCTTTTCAATGGAGCGGTAGGTTGGTCCATCAACCCAACTGGTAAATTGGTTTTGCAGATCAAGGCCGGACAATCGTTTGAACAGTATGAATCGGCGGTTGCGTTTCGTAAGGAAAAAATCGGCAAGTGGGTTCATCTGGCAACCACTTTCGACGGTGACCGAAAATGGGTCGGCCATTTTTTGAACGGCCGGTGTTTCAGCAGAGAAAAAATCGATCGTGCAAAAGTATTGTCCTTGCGCAAGGGTTTGCTGGGGCATTTTCAGTCCCTTGCAAAATCCAAGGAGGAAGAATCGCTTTTAGGTTGTATCGACGAATTTGCGATTTTTTCATCTGTTTGGGATGAACTTCAATTGAGGAAGTTGTATGAGATCGGCCGTCCTAGGGATGGAGACGTCGGCATAGGAGAAGCATTTCCCTCTGCCTTGCCTGCCCTTGGCAGATAATTGCCCAGTCAAAATCTCTCGGCATACAGAGCTTGCATGGAATGCCCTAGATGAGCGGGATGCAACAATTCCTTCAAAGTTTGCAGGGATCGATCATACCCGCCACGGTGGGCTGAAATCGTTTCCTTGATCTTGTTTTGGGCGTTGAGCACAAAAAAGGACTCTTGTTTCTGAAGAGTTGTCTTCGAAAAATCGTTTGCTTCGAGACAATCGATCAAGGCGTTCCAGCAAAGGTGGCAAGTAAGATCTTGCTCTCCGGGACGAGCCAATAGGTTGGGTTCGGTTTTGTGGCGAAAGTAGGCTCGAGCGGTTCCATCGGGGCGATCGTTCAACAAAGTCGCTTGGTCCAATCCGTAATCCATGGTCAGGAAAAGTCCAGACCATCGCTTGTCTCCAAGCAGGTCCTGCAGGGCTCGAATGGAACCCGTGGGCCAGTCGAAAAGATTTCCCGAGCGCGCATTTCGGGGAAGTTCGAATCCAGGGGGGGCGATCATTTCCATCCAGACTTCTCTGAGTTCCCCGCCTTCCACTCTAACGAAGCTTTCCTTCCACTGATTGCTGTCGCCGCAAAAACGAAACCTCCTGAAGGGCTGTGCATCCAGCCACTCGTTGCTGAAGATGATGGCGCGTTCGGGAACCTCCAGAGGACACCCAAGCCCCAGTACTCGCAGGTCCTTGAACGGGTGGTCGAGGTCCTTGAGGATACATTTGCCCGGTTCCGCTCCGATTTCAACGAATACGTATTCGGCAGGATCTCTTGCCCCCAATAAGTTCAGGCATGCATCGACTACAAGCTCTCCAAAAAGCGGACACAAGGAGGAAGAGGTGTAGAAATCGCTTGAATGCTTCTTTTCGACACGTTCCTTGTTCTTTCGGTAATATCCGAGGTCCGAATCGTAAAGCGCCCAATCGACGAATTCCTCAAAGGAAATCTCCGATCTGCCCCCTGCGCGTGATTCGAAGGATGCGCGCGCGCTCATGGAAAGCTTTGGCATTGGCAAGGGCATAGCCTTTGGGTAGCCTCTTTATGGTGAAATTCAAGCATTTACTGCCTGCAGTTCCTTGGGTTGACTGTTTGGCGGGCAACCTTTTCGAGGGGTGGCTGCATCCGGCCTTCCCGAGGTTCTCAAGTCTCCGGATTTATCGGCGCCTTTCGTTGCCGAGATTCAATTTACGGTTTTTTCCTGCCTGTCAGAAGCACGCCTCTCTTGTCTTCGCAAGATGATATTGGCTTTCGAAAGCTCCTGTGACGAATCCGCCGTTGCCTTGCTCGATCCCACGTCAGGGATCGTCGGTGAATGGATCAGTTCACAAGCAAGTCTCCATGCGGATTACGGCGGAGTGGTTCCCGACCTGGCGGTTCGAGAACATTTGGAAAACTTCTTTCCTTTGTTGAATGAATTGAGGTTGAATCGCTCTATCCCCAAGAAAATCGAGCGAATTGCCGCAACCTGTGGGCCTGGGCTGATCGGGTGCCTGGGAGTCGGGCTTAGTATCGCCAAAACCTTGGGGATCCTTTGGAACCTGCCCGTGTATGGGGTGAACCACTTGCGTGGACACGCATTTTCTCCCTTTATGAATCATACAAGCGACAAGGGCTTCGATTGGAAGGATTGGCTTCCCCATCTCGGTCTTCTTGTCTCCGGTGGAAACACCTTGCTCTTCGAGCTTGATTCGAATTTCGAACTTCGTGTAGTCGGCAGAACCAAGGACGACGCTGCCGGAGAGGCATTGGACAAGGGCGCCAAACTCTTGGGCCTTGCATATCCCGGAGCGGCAGAGCTTGAAAGCAATGCCAGAAAAGGAGATCGGTTCGCCTATTCCTTTCCCAGAGCCTTCAATTCGGGCAAAAGAAGCGACTTCAGTTTCTCCGGTCTCAAGACCAGCCTGCTATACCTTTTGCAAAAGATGGATGCCGAGGAAATCGCTCAGCGTCATGCCGACTTGTGCGCTTCCTATCAGGAAGCTGCGGTCGAACAATTAGTGAAAAAATGCAGCCTTTTCCTCAAAGCAGGAAACTATCGAAGCTTCGGGCTTTCGGGAGGAGTGGCAAACAACGAATCCCTGCGTAGGGGGTTCCAGGAAGTCTGCCGACAAATGGGGACCCCATTCCTTTTCGCTGAAAAAAGACATGCCGGTGACAACGCCGCCATGATTGCTCACGCCGCCCGCGTAGATCCTCTGGGATTGTGGCCGAATCACTTTGGAGAACTTGAATTCATGCCTGGTTTGACTTTGGATGCATCACCTGCGTCCGCCTAGGCGTCCTATCTTGGAACGCCATTCTTGCCAGTTCCGCTAAAATCATCCATACTTTAAATTTACCATGATTTCAGATCCCGACAAAAAGAAGCTCTCCGCCAACGAAGGCATCAAGGAACGCAGTGATTTCTTACGTGGCACCATCCTGCAAAGCCTGTCCGACGAAACTACGGGAGCCATCAGTGCAGACGATGCTCAGCTTACCAAATTTCACGGCACCTACATGCAGGACGATCGCGACAAAAGAGCCGCCCTGCTGAAGGAAAAGAGGGAAAAAGCCTATTCTTTCATGATTCGGGTCAGAGTGCCCGGGGGCGTGTGTACTCCCGAACAGTGGTTGGGCATCGATCGTTTGACCGACAAGTTCGGCGAGGGCACCCTGAAGTTGACCACTCGTCAAGCCTTTCAGCTGTATGGGGTGCTCAAGCGCAACCTCAAGCAAACGATGAAGGAGATCAACGATACGCTTCTTGATACCTTGGCTGCTTGCGGAGACGTAAACAGAAACGTCATGTCTCCCTCCAATCCCTTCGAATCCCGACTTCACGGGCAAGCCTTGGAGGTTGCTCAGCGAATTCACGATCATTTGACTCCGCGCACTTCCTCCTACGCGGAGATCTGGTTGGACGGCGAGAGAGTAGCCGCCGTCGGAGACAAGGAGGAAGAGCCCATTTACGGGAGAACCTATCTTCCGCGAAAGTTCAAGATCGCTGTCGCGTTGCCTCCTCGCAACGACGTAGACGTGTTTTCCAATTGCCTTGGTTTTGTCGGAATACCGGAGGGCGACCAAGTCGTCGGCTATGACGTCTTGGTCGGAGGTGGGCTTGGCATGACTCACGGAAAGACCGAAACCTTTCCTCGACTGGCGGACGTAATCGGATTCTGTTATCCTGAACAGGTGGTTCAAGTAGCGGAGGAAGTGGTCAAGATTCAACGAGACTTTGGAGATCGTTCCGATCGCAGACACGCGCGCATGAAATATACGGTCGAGGATCACGGCGCTGACTGGATGCTGCAAGAGCTCAATCGTCGGTTGGGTTGGAGCCTCGAAAAACCTAGAGAATTTTCCTTCGATTCCACGACTGATCGTTACGGATGGACCGAGGATGCCGACGGGAAATGGGCATACGGACTATTTGTGGAAGGCGGCAGGCTCAGAGATCGAGAAGAAAGCAGAGGAAGGGCTGCGTTGCGCAAGATCGCGGAGGAAGTTCCTTGTCAATTTCGACTTACTCCGAACCAGAACGTCATCATCGCTCGCGTCGATGAGCCGGACAAGGACAAGGTGGAACGGATTTTGGCGGAACATGCGATAGAGTCACCCTCCGATTTGTCCGGCATCAGGTTGAACTCGATTGCCTGCACGGCCTTGCCCACCTGCAGCTTGGCCCTGGCCGAAAGCGAACGTTACCTACCCACTTTGGTAGATGAATTGGAGAAGATCATTGACGGACTCGGATTGCGTGACCAATCCATTGCCATTCGCTCGACCGGTTGCCCTAACGGTTGCGGTCGTCCCTACTTGGGTGAGATCGGATTGGTCGGCAAAGCGCCCGGCAAGTACAATTTGTACTTGGGGGCAGGCTTGGACGGCATGCGATTGAACAAGTTGTATCGTCCTGCGATCAGTCATGATGAGATCCTTTCCGAATTGCGCCCGGTGTTGGAGGCATTTGCTCGGGAGAAAGAGGAAAAGGAGCGCTTCGGCGATTTCTGCATTCGAAGGGGTTACGTGAGAGCCACCGTTCAAGGGACTGATTTTCACGATTAATCTCCATAGGATGGATCGGTTCTTTTCGGGCGCAATCAGTGGATGAGGCGCCGATTTTCCAAATCATTGGGGCGCCGAACGCATGCCAATACGGACGTTCCCTTCAGGGCTTTGGGGGAAAACGAATCCCTCGAGTTACTCGACTCCTTGGCTCACGAACCTTTCGTTCTTCTGCTCGATCAAGTACAGGATCCCCGCAACCTCGGGGCTTGTTTGCGTTCTGCCGACGGAGCAGGGGTCGACTTGGTCGTCTTGCCCAGCGACCGTTCGGCGGGAATCACCGAGGTAGTTCGACACGTCGCCGCCGGGGCGGTGGAAAGCCTTGCCATTGTTCGAGTGGTCAACTTGTCTCGTTTCATGCAGAGCTTGTCGGATCGAGGCATTCGCTTCGTAGGTACCAGCGATCAAGCCAAGACCTCCCTTTTCGATGCTGATCTGGGCGGACCCTGCGCCTTGGTCATGGGGGCGGAGGGAAGCGGGATTCGACGCTTGACCGCAAAAAATTGCGACGAGTTGGTTTATATACCCATGAAAGGAACCGTCGAATGTCTCAACGTATCAGTGGCGGCGGGAATTTGTCTGTTCGAAGCAAGAAGACAAAGGAATCAGACCTAGAACCCTCGGTCTTTCATGTCGAATGCGGTCAATGAACCCTCGGTTCAGGAAACCGTACGAGCCAAATCGTTCTCTGCGGAGCGGATGGCGCGCCTGAGCGTAATTCGCAGATGAGCCCAACGAAAAGCGAGACAAAAGAAGATGGTTGATAGAAGGGAGTTTCGAAGGAAAAGATAGGCGGGGGCAAATCCAGGCTCGCCCACCGTAAAGGATTGGATCAAGCCAGCGAAGTTCTTGACGTAGGCAGGGTTGATCATCCAAGAAAAGGAGCAAGTCACCAGATGGAAGAGAAGGGAGCCTGCGACGGCTCCTCCCATGAGGGAGGCGATTCCACACTTGGGCCCAAGGCCTTTGCCTAAGAGCCATACCAGAAGATAACTTGCAAGGGTGAGCAGCATGAATGGCTCGAAAAAGTTCAATCCATAGTAGGGACTTAGAAGAAGATCGGAAGTGACGATCGCGACCATGGGGGCGACCCAGCCCCAAGCTCCTCGAAAGTGGGCTCCACAAAAGAGAAAAATGGCCAGCGAAGGGGAGAAGTTGAACAGAAAGGGAAGTTGCAGCGACAAATTTCTGGTCAAAGACAAAAGAAGCACCAGGCAGGCCACCCAAAGACAAAAGGATTTGGCGGACTTGATCGTATTTTCGGTTTTCATCAATGGATTGTATGAGGCTTTTGGTTGCAAATCAATCTTTGGCTGCGCGGGCTCGATCGCTCGAGGGAAGAAGAATCACCAGTCGATCCAGCAGCTCGGCTTGTGATTTGCGAAGTTTTGTCTTTGCTTCCTCAATAGGCAGAAAAGCCACGCGATCGATTTCGGGAAAAGTCCATTCTTTTCCGGATCCCTTGGGGTATTCCAGGGTGATTTCATTGCTGACGGGAAGCCTGTTCTCTGGCCAATTTCCTTCAAATGCCCACGCGAAAACCTTCTTGCCGTTGTTTTGTCTGATCCAGCCTAGGTCAAGGAAGGGGCCTTGGGGGACCATCCCCGTCTCCTCTTCAAACTCTCGCAAGGCGGCAAGGAAGAGGTCTTCTCCCGGGTCGGGTTCTCCCTTGGGTATGCTCCACCAACCGTCATCCTTGTTCCTGAAAAACGGACCGCCCGGATGAGCGACCAAAACCCTGAGGGCCCCGGAACCTTTTTCCCTTTCATAAAGAACAAGGCCCCCGCTGGTTTTTTGGAGCGCTTTCAATGCCTTAGTTTTTTGGACATTAGCACCAAGTCATGGAATTTGTCTCCCATGGCGCGGGCTTTGGGAACAACCTGCGTGATGCGGAAACCTGTTGCCAAATAACAACAAATCGCTGAACGATTGAGTTTCAAGACGTTCAAGTTCATGACCGAGCAACCAAGCTTGTTTCGAGCCCATAAGGCGCATTCCATGCAAAAGGACTTGCCCAGTCCTTTGCCTCGAGCATTCGGGCGGACGATTACTCTGCACAAGGAGCAGTTCGAGGCTGATTGTTTCATGACGATTTCCGCGTAGGCAAGAAGATGGTTCGATTGGTCGAAGCGGCCGATTGCATGCAGATCATCTCTTAGAAGGTGTCGTTTGAGGGTAGACGAATCGATGCCGCAATCTAGAAAGGTATTTCCCGACCAATTCCATAAATCCATCGGTTTTTCGATCCATGAACGTAAATCCTTCATCCAGAGACTGGAGGAGTTGTGGCCCAGGTTTGGTGAAAGAGAGCTAATGTTTTGCATGCCTTAGTCCTTGGTGCATCGAAGATCAAGAAGGAACCTCTTTACGGGAGGTTTTGCGGGATGTTCTTGAAAAAACGTCAATTAAGCCCAATGCTTCGCAAGTAATGAAAATGGTTGAAAGTTTGCCCATTTGGAATGAAAGGTTGATCGATGAATCGTAGTAGAAAACTTGTCCTGTCCGCCACCGTAATCTTTTGCGCGGGTTTCTTCATGGGCTCATTTTTGGAAAAGTCCGAAACCAAGCTAAAGGTACTGATGGCGGGTACCGACGAAAAGGGAAACGAGGTCTGCGTAAACAAGTCTCAAGTTTTTCTTTTCAAGAAAATGAACGCAGAGAACAAGATCGTCTTTCACTACCACGATGCCGTGAGCAAGGAAGCGATAGTATCCAAGGCGTTTAGAGATTCCGAAGAGATGGAGACTTACTGGGATCAACTGATTCGCAACTGGTAAGGTTCAGCAGGGCGAGGAGGGATTCCAAAGCGTTCTGTATTCCATATTCGGATCGTAGGTTCGGGCCTGCTTCTCCATATTGAAAACGCGATTGGGTCTCGGGTCCGTTCCGAAGCCAGAAAGGTAAAGCCAGTTTCCATAGTTGCTGCAAGGATCATAGTCGATCAACTGCTCCTCGAACCATCTGGCGCCTCTTCTCCAATCCAACCGAAGTTCGTGGATGAGGAAGGATGCGACGTTTTGGCGTCCTCGGTTGCTCATCCAGCCTGTTTTTCGCAACTCGTTCATATTGGCATTGACGAATGCATCACCGGTTTCGCCTCGCTTCCAAGACTCGTGGAGTTCTTCCGCATTTTTAGGTTCCGAAGGTGACGATCGCTGCTTGCTCAATCCATGAAATCGAAACAACTTCGATCCTTGTGAGCGAGCTAGAAAGTGAAAGTAATCTCTCCAAAGGAGCTCAAAAAGGAGCCAATAAGTGCTTTCGTTGGCTCCCTTTTTTGCTTCGTATCTTCGTATTTCATGGAATACCGCCTGGGCGGAAATGCAACCGTTGGACAACCATGCCGAAAGACGAGATGAAAAATCAGGCCCGATTAGTCCGTTTCTCGTTTCCTTGTAGGTTCGAAGAGCTTCCTTGCTCCAAACCCAATCGAGAAGTCTTTCCTTGGCATGGGATTCCCCACCGATAAAAGCAAAAGACTGTCGTGGGTCCAAGGGAACTTTACCGATGCCTAATTGCTCGATAGAGGGAAGTTGCGCGTACCTTGGGTTGGTCAAAGGAGAAAAGGACGAACTTGCAGCAGCCTGCAGGGGACGAACGGAAAGGTTCTTTTCTACTTCTCTTCTGAACTGGCTGAAGGTTGGTGCAATGGCTCCAAAAGTGCCGGTCAGTTCTCCATCATCGAGAAGCATGGGTCCTTCGATCAAGGTAACAGGAACCGCAAGGGACAGTTTTTCCTCGACGCGCTTCTCCTCCCATGCGCTTTCCGCCTGAAGGAAACAATCGGAAGCATCCATTTCCTCCATGAATCTAGGCAAGACTTCAGAGATGTTTCCTCGGGCAAAGTGAAGGATGCCTCCGGATTTTTCGACGTTTGACTTCAGTTCCGCGAGGGACTCCAGGATAAATCGCGCTCGATGGGCATTAATTCTGCCAAAACGGGAGGAACGCCAAATTCGGTCTTCGAAAACGTAAATCAGAAAGAGTTCCTTCGTTTCCAGTGAAGCCCGGCAAAGGGCGGGGTGATCGTTCAATCGCAAATCGTTTCGAAAGCAAAACACTCCTTTTGCCATGACCGAATCTTGTCCGATGGAAGCGAAGGTGGCAAGCGTTGGAAGCGACGATCGAAGGCGCTCGCTTTGGCTTGAAAAGTCCTAGCGGAAATCGAAAGCTTGATACTCCCGAGGTTCAGGTGGCGGAACCGGCAAACTCCCAATAGTCCTTGATTCTGAACCCTCCGTTTTTATCCATGGGGAGAATTTCACACCGTTTGACCTGCTTGGGTCCAACTTCAAAACGAACCACGTTCCCGGTGGAGTCGAGCTTTCGGGCAAGTCCGGATTTGCCTGATATTTCTACGCATTCAATCAGGTCCTTTCCATTGTAACCTTTTTCCCAGGATTCGCTGTATAATCCGTCAGGGTGACGAAATCCCACTATTAGACCAAATCGTATTCTGCCATTGCGCTGGTGACGAAGCACGTCACCAAGCAGAAGGTCGTTCTTTTTCTTGAACTTTACCGGCTTGTATTTTCTTACCTTCGTTGCTTGAGTGGTGAACAGTCGCAATCTTTGTTCATTTCCCTTGAAAAAGGGCGTCAAGTCGCGTTGCCGAAGTTCCACGATTTGCAGTTTCGGTTTTTTGTCTTCGATGACGGTGGTTATTTCTCCGTAGCGTTTTCTTTTCCCCGGGACGTTTCTTTCCACTACGATGTCTCCCACGCAATATTCCGTCTTTGGTTTACAAGCTTTCTTTCTCATAAGTAAATTAATAACACAGATGCACCAAAAAATCAAAAAACTCTTCCGCTCCACACTCAGGTCATATTCATGGTATGGGTTGGTCGATCAGCCCAAGGTTTCGGAGTTGCGTTAGGTCCTGGTGACGCTGCAAGTTCGAGCGGTTCGGTCGTTGCTTCGTTTTTTTCAAGCAACGGGTCATTTTCATCAATGACGATTCCATTTTAGGCGCGCGCAATGGAGCATTCCACGTTTTTTCCCTATTCTCCAATCCGGCTCTCTCAAAGTCCCTGTCGATGGATGCCTGGTCAAAGGTGGGAAATCAGCGTTTTGTATTCCTCGAACTGGTGAGCAGATGCCGCCTCAAGCAAAAGAGGCTGCCGCGACGGCTTGACTCGAGCGCTCTGCAAAACAGTTCTTCCAATGAGTGTTCCAACCTTTAATGCGCATGCTCAAACGACGGAGCGGAAAACTTCTTTCGTCACTTGTGATTGCAAACATTGGAAACAAGAGGAGAATGGAAGGTGTCTTTTTTGGGAATCGACCTAGGAACCGGAGGAGTGCGCTGCACCCTTGCTTGCGAAGACGGCGCCGTCTTGGCGGAAACTTCTTGCCCTCTTTCTCGTCCCAACCTCTCCTTGCTTCCCGGCGAGTCCGAGCAGGACCCTTCCGACTGGATCACCTCTTTGGAAAAGGCGCTGGATGAACTTTTTTCTGTTTCGAGCAATCGAACGATTTCGTCCGTCTCCGTTGACTCCACTTCCGGTACCGTTTTGCCGATTGATTCTAAGGGCAAAGCCCTTGGTCCGGCACTGCTGCACAATGACGTTCGCTCCCTCGAGGAGGCTCGCGAATGCGAGAAGGTTTTCGCAGGTGATTGTTCGCCCACCTTTTCACTTCCGAAAATCCTATGGATGCGCTCCCACCTCTCTCTCCCTGACGACGTTCGCTTCTTTCATGCCGCCGACTTCCTGAACGCTTGGTTGATGGGTTCTTCGGAAGTCCCAACCGATTTTACAAATGCATTGAAAACCGGAGTGGATTTGGAAAGCGGAGAATGGCCGAAGGAACTTTCAGAAATCAATTTGCCGAAGATAGTCAGACCCGGGCTGGCAATTGGAGAACTTTCTTCATCTCATAGGAGGCGGTGGGGGTTGATGGGAACTTGCTTGCTGGCAAGCGGGGCTACGGATTCGAATGCGGCCTTTTATGCTTCCGGAGCAAGTTGCGTCGGGCAATGGTCGACCACGATAGGAACTACGCTTGCCGTCAAGGGATTGAGCCGGGGGAGAATTCACGATCCGTTTGGCAGAATCTATTGTCACCGACATCCGGACGGGCCTTGGTTGCCGGGTGGGGCATCCAATGCCGGTGGAGAAATTCTCAGGAATCGATTCGAAGATCGAATCGAGGAAATTGAATCTCGAGCCAAGCCTTCCTCCAGTTCGCCGCCTCTTGTCTATCCATCCGTTCGCAAAGGCGAAAGAATGCCTTTTTGCGATGCGAAGTTCATCCCTTTCACTCATGGTGAAGTTCATTCAAATGAGGATTTTCTCTTGGGCTGTCTGGAAGGCCTCTCTTTTGTCGAGAAGATGACTTACGATCTGCTGGCCCAATTGGGCGCAGAGGTAGGAGAGGAAATTTTCGTCACTGGTGGGGCTTCCTCCAGTACCCTAGGCATGCAAATGCGCGCCGACGTTCTGCAAAAATCGCTGCTTGTTCCGGAAAATCCACATTCCGCAATGGGAGCTTCCATCTTGGCTGCCGCCGGTTATTTTTCTCGTTCGGTTGGAGAGGTGTCATCCCAAATGGTTCGCATTTCCAAAAGAATCGATCCCCGCCCCTTGAGAGATGAGGTGAACGAGAGATTTTTTCGATTCAAGCAGGCATGCCCTTCCATCCACCATTCCTCCTGAAGATTCAGCCATGCCTTTGAAGTTGGTTATATCCGATTTGGACGGAACGATCCTGGAAACCGAAGATTATCACCGGAAAGCCTACAATGCCTTGTTTGAAGAACTTCAGTTGTCCAAGGCCTGGGCTCGTGAAGATTACGTCGCTCGCTTGCAAACCATGGGAGGAGACAAGTTCAAGGAGATCTTTGGCTGGCTGAAACTGCCTGTGGAAACTTTCGAAAAGACGAAAAAGGAACTCTATCACCGCAAGACTCAGCTATACGTCGACTTGATAGAGCGTGATTTGGCCAGCGGTAATTTACGGATGAGACCAGGCGTTGAACGCTTGTTTGGGGAACTGCGCGAAAAAGCCGTGCCGCTAGCCATAGGCACTGCTTGTGTGGGCTGGGCGGCCGAACGAGTGATTCGGGCGGCCTTGGGAAGTGATTTCTTTGACCGCCTCATTTGCTTTTGCGGAGGAGAATCGACTCCTAGAAAGAAACCTCATCCCGACATCTATCTGTTGGTTGCTCGATCAGTATCCATCGACCCCTCGGATTGTCTGGTTCTTGAGGATACGAAGCATGGCGTAGAGGCCGCCAAGAAGGCAGGCATGACTTGCATCGCCACGCCCAGCGAATTTGCGCTGGAACATGATTTCTCTTCCGCGGATCTTAACGTGCCCAACTTGGATCACCCTCCTGCAGTGAACTTGAAACGCCTGACCGGCATGCTTCTCTGAAGAGGCTGGGGTCTGCTATTTGAGTTTGGCGATTGTATTCCTGAGTTTCCAAACCCTGGGATGTTCCGATCCCAACCAGCTGGACAGAATTTTTTGGGCTCTCTCATAGGCCTGCTTGGCTTGCTTGGAGTTTCCCTGAACTTCATGCATCGAACCAAGGGTCAAATAGGTTTCTCCCACTTCGACGTGATCCTTCCCGTGCTTTTTCTCCAGTTCCGCAATCGAGCTTTCCAAACGATCAATTGCCTTGGCGTAATCCTGAGGCGACATGCCATCCGATCCACTGGATTGAGAGCGAGCTTGAATGACCTGTCGCTCGCTCGGTTGGAAAGGAGAGGGGGGAGGGGCATTTTCCGCAGAACTTGGCTCGGATGATTTCCAAACGTCTTTTGATTTCGAAAACACTTCTGAAAAATAAGTGAGTGTTTTGCTTTTGGTAACGGTCACTCCGCTCCCGGCGCACCCGACAAGGAGGAAAAACAGAAGTGAAATCGGCAAATACATGGGCTTTGACAAAGATAAGAGAAGAAAATTTTTGAGGTCAACAATTACTAATTTCCTTGATTCTCTCCTCCGGAGGATTGTTAGGATGAAACAGTGAATTCCTTTCCTTTTTCCTACCACGACTACCAACACCTGTCCGACCGGTGGAAAATCCTTGGTTCCGAAATCGGCGCCAAAACAAGTAAGTTCGCCACTCACGATCAGATGCCCCTGCTCCGCTTTTCCAATAATGCAGAGGATGGGGCTAGGATGGACTTTTATCTTTCCGCGGGCATTCATGGCGATGAACCCGCCGGATGCTGGGCCTTGTTGAACTGGGCCGAAAACAACCTTTCGTGGTTGTATGAGCGTTCGTTTCTCATCTATCCCTGCTTGAACCCTTGGGGCTTCGCAAACAATTGCAGAACCGATGCTTCCGGCGTCGATCTAAACCGCGTTTGGAATGATTCCAATCATTCAATGATCGGTGGAATCATCAATGATTTGCATGGCAGAAGATTTTCCATCACCTTGAACTTGCATGAGGATTTCGATGCCAGGGGCATTTACCTCTACGAACCGGATTCTTCGGCAAAGGAAGATGGCCTGGCTGAAGCCATTCTTGGAGCAGCCGAACAGATCATTCCACTGGATGATCGCCCGAATATCGAAGGAAGAAAAGCGATCGGTGGCGTGATTCATCCCTCCGAGCCTCCTGACGATGGTATTCCGGAAGCATGGTTTCTTCATCAAGCGACGGAATCCAGGAACTTCACTTTGGAAACCCCCTCGGAATGGGCCGCGCCATTAAGAATAGAGGCGCACGGAAGAATGATCGAGGAAGCCCTGCGGTTTCTCGCAAGATAGGGATTCGAATAGCCTTGGTCTTGAAAGACTGGTGCGGGCAGACGGAATCGAACCGTCGACACCAGCTTGGAAGGCTGGGGTTTTACCCCTAAACTATGCCCGCGTTCGCCAAAGGCGATCATCAAACCGCAGCGGATCCTTTGGGTCAAGTTGAATCAATCGAGCCCAAGGGTTCGACTCACTTCAAGGTGGAAGAGCGAGGAGCCGACTCGAAAAGGGCATGCTTGCATGCGGGGACTGAAGCTGGTCATGGGAAATGCCGGGTTGCGGACGAAATGAAAGCGAGCCCCCGCTCCTTCGCATATGGCGTAACCTGCGGCGCAATCCCAAGGCTTCGATCTGAATTCCAGACAACCGTCGAGCCGACCGGTTGCGACGTTGGCCAAGCCGATCGCCGCCGAGCCCGGACATCTGATGCGCCATACCTGCAGAACCTCCCGCATGCGATCGAGATCGGCGAGAGGAATGGGAAAGTGCATGCAGAGAGTAAGCTTTTCGTTTACCAGGCTTTCGGCAGCATGAATCGTCCGAGGGCCTTCCATGCTTCCAAGTTCAGGCCCCCCTTGCAGAAGGTTGTCGCGGCCGAAGTCATAGATGAATCCGTAAACCGGTACGCCGTGGCGCAACAAACCCAGCGAAATAGCGCATTCAGGAACCCCTACGGCATAGTTGTTGGTTCCGTCTACGGGATCGAGCACCCAGGCGAATTCGGATTTTAAGGCAATAGGCTGAGCAGTTTCGGCAGATTCTTCGGAACAATAGTCGTCATCAGGAAAGCTTTTCCAAAGAAACTCAAAGATTTTGCGTGAAATCGTCTCGTCCACTTCGGTGACTCGCGTGCCGTCGGATTTCCATCTGCTCTTGGCAGTACCGAAGTGATCGCGGAAATATTCCACTTGATCGACAACTGCAGTCCAACCGGCATGAATGCGTTGGCGCAAACGAGCATCCGTATGGGAGAGATCGGGATGAGAGTTTATCGAGGCTCGGTCCATTTCCCCTCTTCTTGTATGAGTTCGATCAATCGGTCAACTGCATCAATTTGAGGAATGGCTGATTGAACGCGATTTTTTCCTACGTAAAGATCGATTTTTCCCGGACCTGCTCCGACGTAGCCAAAATCCGCGTCGGCCATCTCTCCCGGCCCGTTGACGATGCATCCCATAATTGCAATCGTAACCCCCTTTAGGTGTCCGGTGGCGTCCTTTACTTTTCGAGTGGTGCTTTGGAGATCGAATTGGGTTCTGCCGCAACTTGGACAGGCGACGAATTCGGTTTTTGAGATTCGAGATCTGGCTCCTTGGAGAAGATTGTACGCCAAGGCCCGGTTGCGATTCAGAGAACCTGCATGCTCCACCGACAGAAGGTTTCCTATCCCGTCGCATAGAAGGGACCCCGAGAGAACGGAGGAATCCAAAATCAGACTGGAAAAGAAATCATCTTCCAAGAACAAGCGATTGTGAGCGCAGTTGCGTATCCACAACGGCAGGTTCAGGTTCGAAGAATCCAAAGCGGAAATCAAGCTTCTATGACCTGCAACGGAGTTCATTTCCGAGGCATCGGGCGATAAAGCGATTACGGGAGAGGGCGAGGCGCTTTGCAAAAGAAGTTCCATGCCCGGCGAAAGCGTGTCGGCGGGAAGGGAGAGGCAAGGGTGATGTCCGGCAATTTCGCAATGAGCGAGAAAGCGGGCGGCGGCAACCTCGTCTAAACCGACCATAGATCCATGCCAAAGCAAGGGAGGCGACAAGGAACTTGACGCTGGAAGATGTGACGCGGGATCCTCTCTAAGGTCGTCTACTACGATCATGGCTACGGCGCCGAGGGTGAATTTCCGCAAGGTTTCAAGCCTCGTCAAATCCTTGTCTTCCCTCAGGCAAACCACCAACCCCTCGATCGGGGCTTCCTTGGAAGATGCCTGTACGCGAGCAAGTTCATGAATGATTGCATCGACTTCTTCCAATCCGTGGGACGACGAAGCCAAGACGGCTGGAGGAGACTTCCCGCCAAGTTTGATAGGAGGAATCGAAACTTCGATGCAGGAACGCTGCTTGTAATCGAAAGGATCGATCGATTCCGGGCGAATTGGTTCACTCTTGGGATTTTCCGATTGCCTCCACCAGGCATCGGCTCGTCTGGCCAGGTCACGAGCGACAGGAATTTCTTCGATTGGGTCCTCGGTGAGCGACACTCGCAGGGTGTCTCCCAACCCGTCCAAAAGAAGTGATCCGATTCCAATGGCGCTCTTGATGCGAGCGTCTTCTCCGTCACCTGCTTCGGTGACGCCCAGATGCAGAGGATAATCCATGCCTTCCCCGTTCATCATGGAAGCCACGAGGCGATAGGCCGCGATCATGACCTTGGGATTGCTCGATTTCATGGATACGACAAGATCATGAAATCCGTGGGCGCGAGCGATGCGAAGGAATTCCAATGCAGATTCGGCCATTCCTCTGGGTGTGTCTCCAAACCGATTCATGATGCGATCGGAAAGCGAACCATGATTGGTTCCGATGCGAATGGTCCGCCCAAGTTCTCGGCAACGAAGAACCAGTGGACGGAAGGCGGAGTCAAGGCGCTCGAGTTCTTCCTCGTATTGAGCATCCGAGTATTCGCGAACGAGAAATTTTTTGCGATCCGCGTAATTACCCGGATTGATCCTGACCTTCTCGACGTGCTTGGCTGCTTCCATGGCCGCTTGGGGCAAAAAGTGAACGTCCGCCACCAGGGGAGCATCCACTTTGGCCGCTCGCACCACTTTGCCGATTTCACCCAGGGATTCTGCTGCCCGAACGCTAGGCGCGGTTATTCTGACGATTTCGCAACCTGCTTGGGCCAATTCGATTGCTTGCCTGGCCGTAGCTCTGACGTCGAGGGTATCAGTGGTTGTCATCGATTGAATCCGAACAGGATGGTTTCCCCCAATTGAAAGGGAGCCGATGCTTACTTCCCTTGTAGGGCGACGGATGGATTCGAACCTGGAGACGCAATAGGTTGCCGGCGAATGCATGACCAACCCAAAATCGAATTTCAGAAGGGAAGAATGCGCTGAACGTCGAAAAAGGTGACGTAGAGCATGAAGGAGAAAAGCAAGACCACGAACAGCACCTGAGTTCGTTCCAGAAAAGGGAGGGGGAGAGGCTTCCCCCTGAGTTTCTCGATGGTTGCAAAGAGCATGTGCCCGCCGTCAAGTACCGGAATCGGCAAAAGGTTGAGGATCGCTAGATTGACGTTGATGAATACTACGAACCAAAGAAGCTTCTTGAATCCGATTTTCGCGAACAGGCTCAGGTGATTGACGATGCCGACCGGCCCGCTCATGTTTCGTAGCTTCACGTCGGAATCCGGACTGACCAATCCGGAAAGGGTTAGGTACATGTCTTTGACGCGACTCAGGATCAACGCCAAAGGGTTGGGGTATGTGGTTACGATCTTGAACTCGGGACGAAACCCGATCATTCGTCGAAGGGTGGGAATTCCTGACACGAGGATTTCCTTTTCAATGGGGACAAGATCGATGTTCTCTTGTTTGCCGCCTTCTCCTCCTCTTCTTACGGTCAGGGAGATGCTGCGGTTAAGGTCCGACTGTTCAAGCATGAGCACGAGCTGCGAAAAGGAGTGAATGGGCTCCTCGTTGAAGGCGACGGGTTGATCGCCCGGCCTCAACCCGGCTCGCTCTGCAGGCATGTCCGGGGATAGTTCTCCGATGAAGAAGGTTTCCTTGGGCCCGATGCCTATCACTCGAATCTCCTCCGGGCCCCAAAGCTCGGGAAATACTTCGATCTTTTTTTCCTTTCCGTTGCGAAGAATTCTCAAGTTCAGAAGACGCCTGCCTTGGGCGGTTTGCAACTTGCCGGTAATGATCCGATTCTGCACGTCCATGAAATCGTCTACCGGAGATTCATCGACGGTCAGGATCGAATCACCGGGAAGAAGGCCCGCTTTTTTCGCCGGACTGGTTACTTGCTCGCCCTCGCCGACCAAAGGATTCCAGCGCTCCACCGTAGGAGCGACGTAACCGATTCGAGTGGTCAATTGCGAATCCGGAACGTCGTAGCCGAAGAACCAGAGAATGGTCGACAGCGCCAAGGCCAGCAGGACGTTGAAAACGGCTCCCATCACAGAAACGATCATCTTGTCGGCATAACTGATGGGAGGTAGGTTTTCGGGTTCGAAAGGAGCCTCCTCCTCGTTCGACTCTTTCAGTCTTTCCGGCCGTTTTTCTTTTGCAGAGCCTGAATCGCCGCCTTCCATTCGTCCAAGGTCCGACAATTGCGGCAAGGCCACGTATCCCCCGAATGGGATTGCGGACAAGCGATATTCGACGCCTTTGCTCGTCCAACCGAAAAGCTTGGGGCCGAACCCAATGGAAAAACGCGTGATGAGGAGGCCCCGTCGTCGGGCTGCCAGAAAGTGACCCAACTCGTGAACGAAGATGGTGAAGCCAAGGGCAAAGACGGCAACGAAGAGAAAGGCTGCATCGTAAAGTAGTGACATGATGAAACTTTGTATAAAAGAGCTATCGAATTCGAACGATTTCTTGCTCGGCGATAGTTCGTGCCGAGCAGTCGAGTTCAAGCAAGTCCTCAAGGACTTCGGGGCAACGATGATCAAATTTGTTCAAGGTTCCTTCGACGATGCGAGAAATGGAGGTAAAGCCAATGCGATTCGAGAGAAACGCTTCTACAGCCACTTCGTTGGCGGCGTTGAAGACAAGAGGGGCGGACTGATCCTGCTCGAGTGCATTTCTCGCCAGACCTAGGCATGGATAGCGCTCAAGGTCGGGAGGAAAGAAGCGCAAGTCCAAGTCGCAGGAAAGATCCAGACCCTCGGTTACTCCGGGGGCGCGCTCCGGAAAGAGCAACGCGTTCTGCAGGGGAAAGGTCATGCAAGGAGGAGACATCTGAGCGAAACTGCAACCGTCCGAAAAGCGAACGATTGCATGAACGATGCTGGGAGGATGAATGAGAACGTGTAATTTGGACGAAGGCAGATCAAAGAGCCATTTAGCTTCGATGAGTTCCAGGCCCTTGTTGGCCATGGTCGCGGAATCGATCGTGATTTTCGGACCCATTTCCCAATTCGGGTGACGCAAGGCCTCTTGTGGAGATGCAGAGGAGAACTTTTCAAGAGGCCAGTCTCGAAAGGGGCCGCCTGATGCAGTCAGGGCAAGGGAATCCAGCGATTTCTCCGGTTGTCCGACTATGCATTGAAAAACCGCGTTATGTTCACTGTCGGCGGGAAGAATGGAAGCTCCCGTTCGCCGAGCGGTATCCATGACCAACTTTCCACCCATAACCAAAGACTCCTTGTTGGCGAGAACGACGTCGGTTCCAGAGTTCAAGGCGGCGAGCGTGGGAGCCAGGCCGGCCGCCCCGACGATTGCCACCAAAACCAGATCCGCTTCTTCCCAGGCGGCCAATTCGTCGAGGGCTTCTCTGCCGATCGACAGTTCGGTTCCGGAAGGAAAGGCGGCCGAGTTGTTTTCATCCACCCCAAGATGAGCTTTGCCGACTTTGAACTCTCGAGCGATTCTCTCAAGTTCCTTTGCTTGGCGGTGAGCGGAGATGCCAATTAGTTTGAGCTTGTCCGGATGTTTGCGGATTACGCGCAAAGCCGACTGTCCGATCGAACCGGTCGCGCCAAGCAGCACCAGCTTCTTTGGCTCGCTCATGGACGAATGAGCAATAGTATGAAGTATCCAGTGGGGGCGGAAAGTATGAGGCTGTCGGTCAGGTCGAGCAATCCGCCGATTCCAGGGATGGAGCCACCCGAATCCTTCATCCCCGCAAGGCGTTTGAGTACGGATGCGATCAAGTCTCCGATCACCGAAACGATTCCCAGGACCAAGCCCCACCAAGCTCCTTGTGAAGAAGAGAACGTCCACAGTCCGAATTCGAAGAGGTGAGGAAGCTGATGATTGACCAACCAGGGCATCAAGGCTCCTATTCCAGCCGATGCTCCAAGCCCGCCCAGCAAACCCTCGACGGTTTTGCCCGGACTGATGGAAGGGGCCATCTTGGTCCGTCCGATGGCTTTGCCGACAAGCAAGGCCCCGATGTCGCTGAATTTTGCCACCAAGACGATCCAAAGACAAAAAAACAGCCCGAAGCCAATGGTTTCGGCCCCTTCAGGCGTATCCGCAACTCGAAGAATTCGAACGAAGTAATGAAGCAGAAAGGTAACGAAAAGCAGACCGAAGAAAGTGGGTAGCAACCGCTTAACGTAGAGGCCTCTCTGATCCTGCGGGAAAAGAACGCAGGCTGCGGAGGAGAAAAGCGCTCCCACGGCCAGCGTGTCGATGCCTGATCCGGGAAAGTAAAAGGCGATCGGAATCATGCAGCTTCCAGTGACCAGACCGGTTATGCGGTTGGCGGCAAACCCGATTCGACCTAGTATGGTATAAACTTCGAAAAGAGTGAGCGCGGCGCATAGATTGAGGATCCACATCGCCCCGGGTTCCTTCAGGTAATATACGATGCAACCAAGCAGGCCCCAGAGAATGATAGTGGTAAGGGAGCGTAAGATCATGCGGAAGAAATGGTTTGTTGGATCTGTTCGCTGGTTCGGCCGAACCTTCGTTCCCTGCCCGCATAATTTTCCAGAGCTCCCAGAAAGGCTTCTCGGTCAAATTCGGGCCAGTGCAAAGGAGAGACGAAAATTTCCGCATAGGCTGCTTGAACAAGGAGAAAGTTGCTCAGGCGAAACTCTCCCGAGGTGCGAATGATCAGGTCGGGGTCGGGAAGATCGGCGGAGTCCAAGTAAGCGGAAAACTCTCCCCATGAAGGCTGGTGATCGCATAGAGTGCGTTCCTTGGCATAGGCGGCGACTGCCCTGAGGATTTCCTGCCGGCTCCCATAGTTGAGAGCAAGAGTAAGGTTCCATCGATGATTTCCACGAGTTTTTTCCACGGTTTCCTCGACGATTCTTCGAGCGGATGCAGGCAGTCCGGATAGATCTCCAATCGTACGCAAGCGAATGCCGTCCTTCATCATCGAGCCGATTTCCTTGATGAGGTATTCCTCGAGAAGCCTCATCAGGCCGAATTTCTCGTCCTTGGGCCTGTTCTGGTTTTCCGCGCTGAAGGCATATAGCGTAAGGTAGGGAATGCCTGATTCCATGGCGGCGTCGACCACTGCTCTGACGTTTTCCACTCCCTTTTTATGGCCGAAAAGCCTGGGCATTCCGCGAGAACGGGCCCAACGGCCGTTGCCGTCCATAATCAGGGCGACGTGACGAGGGAGGTTGTGCTTTGATGCAGGCGTTGGAGAGAGCATGGATGGTGGTTACTTCCTCATACCAACGAGTTCGGAGCCGATTGACAACGAGGAAAGAGTGTTCTAGTGATTTCGTCCTTATGTCGATCCCCTTGAATGAAAGTGAAATCGAGCGTTTTCTACTAGAGCTGCCGGGATGGAAATGCGTTGATGAAAAACTTGTGAAGACTTACGAATTCGAAGACTTTCGCGAAGCCATGGAATTCGTAATTCGGGTTTTCGAGGTAGCGGACAAAGCCGATCATCATCCCGAAATCTTCAATTGTTACAATCGCGTTGAACTTGGCTTGAATACCCATGATGCCGGAGGGAAGGTTACCGAAAAGGATACAGGGCTTGCCCGGTTGATCGAAGAGAGATCCGCCTTTTAAGTCATTTGGATTTCAGGAGTTCGGCAGGCAGCGGACGATTGTCGTCCGGCACCTGATATTCCTTTCTCAGCCGGGAAAGTTCCTCCTTCATTTCCACGACTACCTGTCGATATTCATCCTTTTCGAAAACTGAATTCAATTCGTTCGGGTCCTTTTCCAAATCGTATAGTTCCCAACCGTCGATCATGTAAAAGTGAATCAATTTATAGCGGTGGTTGCGCACGCCATAGTGCCTGCGCACGTCGTGAGGTCCGGGAAATTCGTAGTAATGGTAGTAAATGGAAGTTCTCCAATCCGAGGGAGTCTCTCCTTTCAATAGGGGAACAAGCGAGCGGCCCTGCATGTCATCGGGGGGGGGGACGCCGCATGCATCCAAAAAGGTTTGAGCGAAATCAAGGTTTTGCACCAGGTCGTTATTGACGCTTTCCTTGCTCACCATCCCTGGCCAACGAACAAGCAAGGGGGTGCGAAAGGATTCCTCGTACATCCATCGTTTGTCATACCACCCGTGCTCGCCCAGGTACCAACCCTGGTCCGAGGAATAGACCACGATGGTGTTTTCCGCCAAACCACTCTCCTCTAGATAATCGAGGAGCCGGCCGACGTTCTCATCCACCGAATCGATGCATCGTAGGTAGTCCTTGGCGTAGCGTTGGTATTTCCATTTGAGAAGATCATCCCCTTTTAAATTCGCCTGATGAAAAGCTTGGTTTTTAGGCTCATAAACGGCATTCCAAACTTTTTTCTGCTCGTCGTTCAACTCTCTAGGAGGAGTCAATTTAAAATCCCAACCATCCATCATGTGCTTGCTGATGGTCATCGCTTGGGTGGACGCAGGAGAGAGACGATTTTTGTAATCGTCTCTCAAAGTGGCAGGTTCCGCTATGTCCTGGTCGTCGTATTTGCTCATATGTTTAGGGGATGGCAACCAATTCCGGTGCGGGGCTTTATGCCATGAACAAACGAAGAACGGTTGATCCGGATCACGACGACGTTTCAACCAGTCCAGGGTCCGATCGGTGATGAGATCCGTAGTGTATCCGGTAATTTGCGCGTTGCCCTTATCGGTAAGAAAGAGTGGGTTGTAATATGGACCCTGTCCGCGAAGCACTTCCCATGATCCAAATCCGGTGGGATCGCTCTTGAGGTGCCACTTGCCGAAGATGGCGGTTTGATAGCCCGCTTTTCGAAGTAATTTTGGAAAGGTTTGTTGAGAGCCGTCAAAGGTTTCTCCGTTGGTCAACTGTCCGTTGAGGTGACTGTGCTTGCCGGTAAGTACGACTGCCCGACTGGGAGCGCAAATGGAGTTGGTGACGAAAGCTCGATCGAAGCGCATGCCTTCGCTGGCGATACGATCAAGATTGGGAGTCTTGTTTCGGTTCGATCCGTAGGCGGAAATCGCCTGATAAGCATGGTCGTCCGAGAAGATGAAGAGAACGTTCGGTCGCTTGGCGATTGCCCATCCGGAAAAGCAAAGGAAAACAAAGAGAAGAATGATACGCATGCTTGAATACTTTTTATGGTTTATGCTTCTGGCAAGAATCAATCCTTAAAACGGAAAACAATAGGTCAATGGTCGGGTGACGATTTTTTCGATTCGGTGATGGCGAGCCTAAGGATACTGCAAGTCGGATTAGACGGAGGAACTTCCATTGTTGCGATTCACAGCAGATTTGCTTGCTGCGAAAATCCAAGGTATGGAAGCAGGTTCCTTCTTCTTGGAAACGTGAATGAGATCGATGCTTTTACTGACCTGTGGATTGCGCTATTGTATTCCTCCTTTTCATGAATCCCTTTCTTGCAGAATCCTCCTCCTTTTCCTCGGCGATCTCGCAACTGGACGAGCGCCCGGTGCTGGTCGTGGGGCATTGTCGACCGGATGGAGATTGCATCGGCTCGCAGGTTGCCTTGACCCGAGTGCTGCTTGCTTTGGGGAAAGACGCTCGCGCGGTCAATCAGGATCCCGTTCCTCGCACGCTCGAGAAGTTTGTTTGCGACACGCCCTTTTACTTGGCTGAGGAAGCTCCTGAAGGCAATTTTCAAGTCATTTCCGTGGATTGCGCGGATCGGGATCGGGTAGGGGCTCATTTTCTCCGTCGCTTTCCCACAATCGATCTAAACGTAGATCATCATTTGTCCAACACGCGATACGGCATACAAAACTTCATCTTTCCAGAAGCTTCCGCAACCGGTGAGATTCTGGCCAAGTTCTTCTTTGACTGCGACTATCCGGTGGATAAGGTTACGGCGGAAGCTCTTTACCTGGGAATCTGTACTGATACGGGACAATTCTGTTACGCGGGAACCAATGCCACCGTGTTTGAAATTTGTCGCAAACTTTGCCAATCGGGAGCCAAACCTTCCGAAATAGCCCACGAGCTCTATCAAAAGGAAAAACCCGGACGCATTCAATTGCTGCAGCGGTTTCTTGCCAGCTTTCGATTGGAGTTCGATGACAGCGTATGCATAGGCAGCCTCAAGGAGGATGATTACTCGGATACGGACACCAAGCCCGAAGATGCGGAAAACTTCGTTGATTACGCAAGGTCTGTGGAAGGAGTTCGAATCGGGGTTTTCCTGGAGGAACGCTCCGAAAAGATCAAGGGAAGCCTCAGAGCTAAGGAAGAGAAATACCGTGTGGACTTGCTTGCCAAACAACTGGGCGGCGGCGGTCATGCCTGCGCCGCCGGTTTCAACCTGTCTTCAAGCCTCGAGCGGTTTTATCCAGCCCTGATCGAAGAAATCGCCAGACACTTGCAAATGGTGGAGAAGGGGGTTGTTCATTGAGCGCTCGTCAGGAAGTCGATTTCGAAGGGATCCTTCTCGTGGACAAACCCAGAGGGATCACCTCTCATGACGTGGTTGATCGCTTGCGGCGGAAATTGAGGATGAAAAAGATCGGTCATGCCGGAACCTTGGATCCTCTAGCCACTGGCCTCTTGGTCATGTTGGTGGGAAAGGCAACCAAGGTCTCCCAATTTTTGATCAGCTTGGACAAGGCATACCAAGGTACGTTCATCCTTGGATTGGAGACGGACAGTCAGGATGCGGATGGGGAAGTGGTTGCGGAAAGGCATCTGCCCGATGGATTGAGCGCGGAAACCATTAGGGAAGCGATGCAATCCTTTCTTGGGGATCAGTACCAGACTCCGCCTATGTTTTCCGCCAAGAAGATAGATGGAGTTCCTCTGTATAAAATGGCTCGCAAGGGAAAAGTCGTGGAAAGGGAACCTAGGTTCATTCGCATCAACCAACTTTCCTTGTCCGCTTGGAACAGGCCTTCGGGAGAGTTTTTCATCGATTGCAGCAAGGGCACCTACGTGCGAACCGTAATTCACGATCTTGGCAGAGGCCTGGGTTGCGGAGCTCATCTGACTGGTTTGCGCCGTACTCGAATTGATCGCTTTGTGGTTGCCGACTCCCTTTCACTGGAGGAAATCGACTCCCTTCCACTGGGAGAATTCGCCAATCGTTTGATTCCCGTTCGGCAAGCGGTGCCTTCCCACGCTTTCTGATCATGAGACCGGTCTTCGACTCGTTCGAGCGGTTTGGTCGGCAGTGGAAGCGGGATACCTGTCTTGCCGTCGGTATGTTCGACGGTGTGCATCGAGGACACCGGGCCGTGCTTGATTTGGCCAAGGAAGAGGCCTCCCTCTCCGACATGGTGGTTGCTGCGCTTACTTTCCCCGAGCACCCGGCATCCCTGCTTAGGCCCGGCGAACAACCTCCGCTTCTGATGCGTCCGCAAGAAAAGGCCGATCATTTGCTGGCAGCAGGCGTTTCTGCAGTCATTCTGCATCCTTTTGACCGGGAAATGTCCGAACTTCGACCCCGGGAATTCGTTTCTTATCTACGCTCGCGCTTCCCCGCGCTGCGTTCGATTTGCGTAGGCATGAACTTTCGTTTTGGAAGAAACCGCGAAGGGGACGGATCTCTACTGATGAAGTATGGCAAGGATTTTGGCATGCAGGTGCTCGTTGCCGATGCAGTGGTCCTTGAACAGCTTCCAGTAAGCAGTTCTCGTATTCGTGAAGCTTTGGCGGCTGGTGAATTGTCCAAGGTTTCGCAAATGCTGGGGCGGGATTATTCCGTCAAGGGTACGGTCTGTTCAGGCAAAGGGTTGGGACGCGTCATGGGATATCCGACGCTCAATCTCTCATGGGATCCCGAAGCCAGGCCTCGTTACGGGGTTTATGCAGGATGGGTCAAGGAAGCGGGATCCGGACAAATCTTGCCTGCGGTGGCAAATTATGGAATGCGTCCTACGATTGAGAGAGAGGCGACGGAACCTGTGCTTGAGGCGCACTGCCTGCAGGAACCGAAGGCATCGATTTGGAAAAGGGGAGCGGAAATGTCAATGAGCCTTAACTTCTTTCTGCGCCCGGAAAAGAAGTTTTCCGGCGCCAGCGAGTTGACGACGCAAATCGCCGATGATTGCAAGAAAGCCAAGCGCTTGCTTAGTTCATGACCTGAAGGGCGGGAGACCAGCAACTGGTCCGACCGCCGATTGTATCGCGAACAAGGAGGCAATTGGATTTTGGGCATATTCCACCGTCTTTCCATCGTTGATGAAAAAGCCATCCTGACGGCGGATCGCCTCCATGAGAGCCTACGGTTCGCATGGCTCCTCGGCAGACAAAAAGGATTTGTCGAAAGAGAGCCAAGCGGAGGCCTTCCTCCAAGTCGCCGGATTTGCAAGCCGGATGAATGCGGGCTCGCCACAGAACCTCGTCGGCCATCCAGTTGCCCATGCCTGGAAAGTAGCGTTGATCGAGCAGCAAGGCTTTGATCGGGCGCTTGGCATGTCTTTTCAGGGCCGACCTTATCAGCTCGGCCCTGAAATCGAGATGCAGCATGGGGACGGGAAGGCTTTTCCACCACTCGGGCTTTTCTTTTCCTTTTTCAAAACGAATTCTGCCGAATTGCCGTGGGTCTCGAAACACCAAGGACTGACGAGGTTGCCTCAAGACCAAGGCATCATGTTTGCTCGGAGCGTATTCGGTGGCTTGGATATCGAGAGAACCAGTCATGCCAAGGTGCGCTCCCAACCATAGGTTTCCGGAAAAACCGAAGAGCATCTGCTTGCCGTGAGCCTGGGCGTAACGAAGGGTGGATTTCGGGAGGTTTTCGTAGAGTGAATTGATTTGGCATTCACGAAACACCCGCGATCGAGGATTGAGAAGGACTGCCTGAACCCTTTGATTCAATCCGGTTTTCCAACGGGCGCACGCATGGGCGACTTCGGCAAGTTCGGGCATTGCAGTTTAGGATCGGCAAAGAGGAAATGAAAGCAAACGCCTTCGTGTCTCTTGGTCTTTCTTGCGGTCGCAACGAACTTCAAGTACTCGAAGCCCCCTTGGGATGGGGGCGGAGATTTCCTTTCTCAACTCGTTCTCGCTGCCGCACAACAGATGATCGACTCCATGTGCGGCGCAAAGACTGGAAAAGTCGCATTTTTGTGGGGTAGCGAAGCATTTCTCGAACTCCGGCAGACTGGCCACCGAAAGGCGCTCGAAAATTCCTCCCCCGTTATTGTTGACGAGTATTACGGTTAGAGAGCCATCAAGGAGAGAAGACAAGAGAAGGGAGTTGGAATCATGCAGAAATGCAAGTTCTCCGGTCAGGAGAAAAACGGGCTCCTTGCATCCTTGGGCCAATCCCATGGCGGTGCCCAGAGTGCCGTCGATTCCGTTGACACCTCTTGCCCCAAAGAGCCTCCTTTGTCGGTCGCTGGGTTTCCAAAACCATTCCAAGTCACGAATGGGCATGCTGTTGGCGACGTGAAGCAAGCACCTCGGAGGAAGGGTTTCCGAAAGAATGCGAGCGATTTTCGGTTCTGAGTCGAAAGGCAAATCACGAAAGATTTCATCCAGTCGCAGATCCGTTTCCCGATCGGCTTCAGTCCATTTGGAAAGCCAACCGATCTCGGGAGAGGGAAGGCAAATCAAGTCCAATTCTTCGAAGTCGAGTTTCAAGGTTTCGCTGGGTCCGCTCAGTGGGTCGACCTTTCGTTCGCTGGGTTCGATCACTATTCGCCTGACTCCACTGCGTTCAATCCATGACCGCAAGGTCTTGGAAGTCGGCAAGGGCCCGAGTACCAGGAAAAGATCTGGTTTCGCGGATTTGAGAAAGCGTTCGTCGCCCAAAAGGTGTTCGTAGCGCAAGATCCGGTTGGGGTGTTCGTGTTCTCTCAATTCGCAAAGAGAATCGCATATCAAGGGGGCCGTTCGGAAGGATGCAGGCAAGGCGGAAGGGCAATCGATGCCGCAGACGATCACGGTTCGCGAATGCTTGGAGAGATCTTGGGGCAGGAGAGGAAGGGAGTTCTTTTTCGACGGGTTTTCGTCGAATTGAATCAGGGGAGGAATCAAGGAAAGATCAGGGAGATTGGAGCCGTCGGGCCACAGCGGTTCCCGAAAGGGAAAGTTCAGGTGAACCGGGCCGGATTCCCTTCCTCTGGTTTGAGCGAATGCGGCTCGAAGGATCTTCTGCAGAAAAATCAGATCCTTCCTTTCCTCTGCCGGCAAGCAAACCGGATGAAAACCTCGGACAAAGCAACCGAACAGTTCGTTTTGGTTTATGGTTTGCCCGGAGGCGCATTCCTGAAGTTCAGGGGGGCGGTCTGCGGAGAGCAGCAACAATGGAACCCCGGAATAATGGGCCTCGGTTACCGCCGGGTACCAATGAGAGGGAGCGGAACCGGAGGTGGAAATCAAGGCGACAGGGAGACCGCTTCTCTTGGCGTTGCCAAGGGCGACGAAGCCTGCTGAACGCTCGTCGAGGATGCCAAGACAGGATAGCCTTGGTTCTCGTTCGCAACCCAAGACCAGAGGAGTCGAGCGTGAGCCGGGGGAGAAGAAAACCTGACGAACCCCGAAATCGGCGAGGTACCTGGCAACGGCATGCCCCCAAAGGAAATTGGCTCGAGCAATCGAATCGGAGGAAGCGTCCATTCAAGCCGGAAGTTTCGGGCTTCCGGTAATGACTTCAAGCATGGCTTGAAGTTTCCAGTCGGTCTCGCTTTTCTCCTGCTCTGGAATCGATCCTTCGACGATGCCCGCTCCTGCATAAAGAGTGAGAGCGTCTGGTTGAATTTTTCCGCATCGTATGGGAACAATGAAGTCGGATCTTCCACGTCCGTCCATCCACCCGGCCACACCGGAGTACCATCCGCGAGGAGCGGACTCGATTTCGGCAAGCTTGCAAAGCGCCGGGCCCCGAGGAGCTCCGCCCATGGCGGGGGTGGGGTGGAGGGCATCGAGGACGTCGAAGGGATGAGAACCAAGGGGGATCTTGCCCTGAACCGGGGTGCGTACGTGTTGCAGGTTTGCCAGTCGCAAGAGGCGAGGCAACCCTTGGCTGAATGAAGAGACTCCGATGGACTCCAGCCTTCGACGAATGCTCTCGATTACGATTTGGTGTTCGCGAACTTCCTTTTCCCGGGCCAGCAGGGTGTTTCCCCAATGAGCATCCTTCCCGGCCGAGTGTCCTCTGGGAGCAGATCCGGCCAGCGCTTCCGTTTTCAGGTAATTGCCACGCAGGCTGGCCAAGGTCTCGGGGCTGGCTCCTACCCAAATTCCCTCTTGAGGAGAAGAGAGTGAAAAGGAGTGACAATCCGGAAATCTCTTCCTCAAGTCATGAGCGATGGAAAAGGGGGAAAGTTCGCAACGGAGCCTGAACTGCAGTTGGCGGGCGAGAACGATTTTGGAACAAATGCCGGACCGTATATGTTCCAAGGCTTGGCGAACTCCTTGTAAGTAATCGTAACTCTCCATCGGGGAATCCAGGGAAACGGGCTTTCCCGTTCTTTGGGAGTCATGCTCGAAGCGAAGACCGACCATGGCATCCAAGCTCTGATCCAGTTGAGATTGCAATTGGTCGGGATCCGAATCCGGCAAGACTTTGGAGTTGAGCACGACAAAGTGCTCGCCGCGATGGTTGAGCACTTGCCACCGGGGAAGAAAAACCATGAGCGGAGGTGGTCCCCCCGTTTGGGCTGATGCTTCGAAAGTTGCGTTTACAAAGAGAGTCGGGCCGGTTCCGGGAAGGGTGGCGTCGCCTGCTTTCTCGATGCGTGAGAAAAGGGACCGAGTCCAAATTTTTGCGTCATGGAAACGATTGTTTCCGATGAATTCGCCCTTGGCAAGAAAGCCCCCGCAGGCGATGGAGAATTCTTCAGTGGGTTTTTCGAAGTAACTGTGCGGGGCATTCGGGTGATGAAGGCATTCCAAGAGCGCCAAGGGGTCGGAGTAGGGGGTGCGATAGCAAACCGAGGCGAAGACGGGATGATTGCCAAGACGAGATTTCTCAACCAGACTTCGGAGAAAGGGACGAAGGTCCTGCTGGGGAAGGCAGTTGAGCGGGGCCTGATGAACCGAGGAAATCATGAGCGAGGGGGGCCAAGATTTTCGGGTTCCGAGAAGACGGGATCATGTCCGCCCGGGTGGAGGGGGTTGCACCGCAAGACACGCAGAAGGCTGCGCTGAAAAGCCATCGGCAGAGGGAGCGAGCGAAAGCACTCCAATGCGTATTCGGAACAGGTTGGATGAAAACGACAACGGGCGAATGGACCGAAGAGGAGTTGCTTGACGGGAGAGACCATTCGATAAAGCATGATCAGGGCAAGGACGGGAAGCGCGACAATCCGATATCCGAGGCAAAGAGGGGTGCGCGAACTCATGCGATTCTTACTATTCGATGATTCCAACAGGGCAAGTCGGACGAAGGAAAATTCAGGAAATGCGAGAACGCGTCTTGGGCAGAGACTTGGAGCGAATATCATCGAGAACCAAGGAAATGGCTTCTTCGATTGCTCGCGGGCCGTCCAGTTGCGGGTTGTTGCGAGAGCGAACGGAAACCAATCCTTCCTCCGCCTCTCTCTTCCCTATGATCAGCATGTGAGGAACCTTGTCCGTTTCCGCCTTGCGTATCTTGGCCCCCAATTTCGCGGATTGTTTGTCGAGGCTTGCCCTTATTCCCCGTCCTTTCAAACGATCCAGGCATTCGGAGGCAAAGGGAATCAGTTCGTCGTTCATGGGAAGCAGGCGAACCTGCTCGGGCGCCAGCCAAGTCGGGAAATTTCCGGCAAAATGCTCCGTCAATACGCCGCAAAAGCGTTCCATCGATCCAAACGGAGCTCGGTGTATCATCACCGGACGATGCTCTTTGTTGTCCATGCCCACGTAGGTGAGGTCGAAGCGTTCCGGTAAATTGTAGTCGACCTGAACGGTTCCAAGTTGCCACTCCCTGCCGATGACGTCCTTGACCACGAAATCGATCTTGGGCCCGTAAAATGCGGCTTCCCCGATTTCTTCCTTGTATTCGACTTCCAATGTGCGCACGGCCTCCAAGAGAGAGGATTCCGCTTTGGCCCATGCTTCCGGCGATCCCACGTATTTGTCAGAATCCGGATCACGGAGGCTGACGCGAACCCGGTATTCGTTCATGCCCAAGGTGGAAAAAACGAGTTTCACCAGTGTGAGGCAGCCTTGGATTTCCTCCTGCAATTGATCCTCTCTGATAAACAAATGGGCGTCGTCTTGGGTAAAGCCCCGAACCCGGGTCATGCCGTTGAGTTCGCCCGATTGTTCCCAACGGTAGACGGTGCCGAACTCCGCCAATCGCACCGGGAGATCGCGGTAGGAATGCGGTTCGGACTTGAAGATTCGAATGTGCATCGGACAGTTCATCGGCTTGAGCAGGTATCCGTCGATTTCTCCCTGACTCAATTTATTGGAAAGTTCGGAGCAGGAACAACCCTGTTCGGCAAGTTTCTCGAGGCATTCACGATGAATGATGGGAGGATACTGAGAATCCTGATAGTAGGGAAAATGTCCCGAAGTGCGGTAGAGGTCCAACTTGCCGACGTGAGGGGTGTATACCTGGGAGTAGCCCTGCTCCTTGAGCTTTTCCGTAATGAATCCCTCTAGTTCCTGCCTGACGACGGCTCCATTGGGCTTCCAAAGAACCAGTCCCTGCCCAACTTGTTCGTCGATGTGGAAGAGGCCAAGTTCCTTGCCCAGGATTCTGTGATCGCGCAATTTCGCCTCCTCCAGGTCTTGCAGATGGCGGGCGAGTTCCTCCTTGGAGGCAAAGGCGGTGCCGTAAATTCTTTGCAATTGCTTTTGGGAAGAATCCCCGCGGTGATAGGAGCCGGCTACCTGCGTCAACTTGAAGGCCTTGATCTTCTTGGTGTGGGAGACGTGACTACCTGCGCATAGATCGAGGAATTCTCCGTTGCGATAAAAGGAAATCGTTTCATTTTCGGGTATGTCGTCCAACCGGCCCAATTTATAGGTTTCCTGCCCCATTTCTCTGATGAGGTCGATCGCTTCCTTCCGACTTGCCTCCAGTCGTTCGAACCTCTGGTTTTCCTTGATCACCCTGCCCATCTCCTCTTCTATCTTCAGAAGAATTTCCGGCGTAAACGCGACCTGCGAATCAAAGTCGTAGTAAAAGCCCGATTCGGTGGGCGGGCCGATGTCGAGCAAGGTGTCGGGGTAAAGACGCAAAACCGCGGTGGCGAGCACGTGAGCGGCGGAATGGCGAATTTCCTCTAAGGGAGACATTTCCTTCATGAACGCAAAAGCATACTTTTCCCAAGAAATCCTGCAATTCCAATCGGGAATCGGAGCAAGGTTCAGTCGTCGAACCCCAGGTTTGGCCTCAACCACTTCACCGCCTCTTCCCAAGACCATTTCTTGCGTTCGGCATAGTCCCGCACTTGATCCTTGCCCAAGCTTCCGACGTTGAAATAACGAGCATCCGGATGTGAAAAATACAGTCCGGATACGGAGCAACCCGGGTACATCGCCCGGGACTCGGTTAGTTTCAGACCGATGGTGTCCTCGACTTCAAGCAATTTCCAAATCAAGTCCTTTTCGGTGTGGTCGGGCTGGCAAGGATATCCGGCAGCGGGACGGATGCCTCTGTATTTCTCGGCAATCAGTTCTTCATTGCTCAGCTCCTCATGCTTTCCAAAGCCCCAGAGATCACGAACCTGCTTGTGGAGAAATTCGGCCATGGCCTCCGCAAATCGGTCGCCCAATGATTTCACCAGAATCGAAGAGTAGTCGTCCTGGTCCGCCTTGTATCTTTCGGCAATCTCGTCGACCTCGGGGCCGGCGCTCACGGCAAAGGCGCCCAAGTAGTCGATCCTGGAGGATTCGGCCGGAGCAACGAAATCGGAGAGACAAAATTGCGGTTGATTGGGAAGAACTTGCTGGCGCCGAAGAAAGCGGAAGACCCCGAGCCGATTTTCCATCGAGCAGTCGGAGAACAATTCCACGTCGTCGCCAACCGAATGAGCCCGCCATAGCCCGGCTACTCCTTGGCAGGTGAACAGACTTTGATCGATGATCTCCTGCATCAGGACCTGAGCGTTTTCGAAGAGTCGCTTGGCCTCTTCTCCGGTTTTCTCCCTTTCGAAGATTTTCGGGTAAGTCCCTTTCAGCTGCCATGCCCAAAAAAAAGGTGACCAGTCGAAAAAAGGCAGTAGTTCCTTGAGGCTGGGAACAAAGTGATGGGAGCCGAGGTTTTCCAGGGGGGGGGCGGCGATTTCCTGTGTTTTCCAATCGAAGGAGGCTCCCCTGGTCCGCGCTTCGGCTAAATCCAGCAGCTTCCTTTCAGTCTGCTTTTCATGTTGTTGACGAAGGCGCTGTTGATCCAATCTGAGGGATTCGACGAATTCCTTCGATTTTTCGGGATGCAGAGCTTCGTTGCAGACGTTCACCACCAAGGAGGCGTCCGGCACTTGAATGACCGGACCGTCGTAATGGGGGGCGATCTTGATGGCAGTATGGGCCCGACTGGTCGTCGCTCCACCGATGAGAAGCGGAATCTTCAAGCCGCGAATCTGCATTTCCTTGGCGTTGTGTATCATTTCGTCGAGCGAAGGAGTGATCAAGCCGCTGAGGCCGAGAACGTCCGCGTCGTGCTTGGCCACTGCTTCAAGAATTTTGTCGCATGAGACCATTACCCCCAGGTCGACCACCTTCCAATTGTTGCAACCCAACACCACTCCCACGATGTTCTTGCCGATGTCATGGACGTCGCCCTTGACGGTTGCAATGACCATCGTCCCTCTTTTTCCTGAGCTGGAGTCACCTTTCTCCCCCTTCATGAAGGGCTCGAGGTATGCAACCGCTTTCTTCATCACCCGGGCGCTCTTGACTACTTGAGGCAGAAACATCCTGCCTTCGCCGAAAAGGTCGCCGACCACCTTCATGCCGTCCATCAGCGGACCTTCGATGACTTCCAAGGGGCGGCCCAGGGCTTGCCTGGCTTCCTCTGCATCTTGTTCCGCATAATCGCCTATGCCTTTGACCAATGCGTAGGTCAATCGATCCGAAACGGGTTTTTCCCGCCAGGAAAGATCAGGGCCCTCCGAGCGACGACTCTCCTTCGAATCCTTGATGCTTTCCGCATAAGCAAGCAACTCCTCAGGGGCCTCGGCAGAATGGTTCAGTACAACCGCTTCGACGCGCCGAAGCAGTTCGGGCTCGATCTGGTCGTAAACTTCGAGCATGCCCGCATTCACGATTCCCATGTCCAGACCCGCCTGACAACCATGATAGAGAAAACATGCATGCATGGCTTCTCTCACTCGGTTGTTTCCTCGAAAGGAAAAGGAGACGTTGCTGATGCCTCCGCTTGTTCGGGCATGAGGGCAGCGTTTTTTGATCTCCCTTACCGCCTCGATGAAATCGATGCCGTAAGCGTTGTGCTCCTCCATGCCCGTGGCAAGAGTCAGAACGTTGGGGTCGAAGATTACGTCCCAGGGGGGGAACCCGACGTCGTTGACCAAAATATCGTAGGCTCTCTCGCAAATTCGAACCTTGTCAGGCAAGTCGGCCGCCTGACCCTTCTCATCGAAGGCCATGACGACGACGGCGGCTCCGTAAAGCATGGCCAGCCGCGCCCTTTCCTTGAAAACCTCCTCTCCTTCCTTAAGGCTTATCGAATTGACGATGCATTTGCCCTGAACCACCTTGAGTCCGGCTTCGATCACCGACCACTTGGAGCTGTCGATCATGATGGGAACTCGAGAAATGTCTGGTTCGGAAGCCACCAAGTTGAGGAATTTGGTCATGCAGGCCTCCCCGTCGAGCAAGGCGGCGTCGAAGTTTACGTCGATGAGATTCGCCCCGTTTTCGACTTGCTGTTTGGCTACCTTCAGGGCCGAATCGTAGTCGCCATCTTCGATTAATTTGCAAAACCGGGGAGAGCCGGTGACGTTGGTCCGTTCCCCGACCATGATGAGCGACTTGGATTGTCCCTTGATTTCAAAGGGCTCCAGTCCGCTCAGGCGCATGGCTGGCTCGATCGATGGAGGAGTTCTCGGAGAGACGTCCTGGAGCTTTTCCGCTATGGCGTGGATGTGACTGGGAGTGGTGCCGCAACAGCCTCCGGCCATGTTCAGCAATCCTTCCTCGGCAAACGCCGACAATGCATTTGCCGTATCTTGCGGTTTTTCGTCGTAACCGGTGGGAGCCAAAGGGTTGGGCAGACCGGCATTGGGGTAGCAATGAACGAAACAATCGGCGTTTTGGGAGAGGGTCTGCAGGTAGGGTCGCATGGCTTCGGCCCCCAAGGCGCAATTCAATCCGACCCCAAGCGGCCTGGCATGGGCAATCGAGTTCCAGCATGCCTCGGTCGTCTGACCGGAAAGGGTGCGGCCGGAAGCGTCGGTGATGGTAATCGAAAGAATGACCGGGAGTCGCTTTCCCGAAAATCGGAAGAACTTTTCCAATGCGAAGATCGCAGCTTTGAGGTTGAGCGTATCAAAGGTGGTTTCCGGCATGAGCAGGTCCACGCCCCCTTCGACCAAGCTGACGATTTGAGCGTAATACGCTTCGACCAACTGATCGAAGCAAACGTTTCGCAGGGATGGATCACTTACGTCCGGCGACAAAGATGCGGTTCGGTTCGTCGGGCCGATGGCTCCGGCGACAAAGCGAGGGCGCGAAGGGTCTCGGATCATGGCTTCGTCCGCCGCTTCCCTGGCGAGACGAGCGGAAGCCAGATTGAGCTCATGAACCACCTCCTGCAGGTTGTAGTCGGCCATGGCGATGCTGGTGGCGCTGAAGGTGTTCGTTTCCACCAAATCGCTGCCGGATTCAAAATAGGATTTGTGAATTGAGCGAATCAGGTCGGGTCGAGTTAGGCTGAGCAAATCATTGTTCCCTTTCAATTCGCTCTTGTGATTTTTGAAGAGGTCTCCTCGGAAATCCGATTCCTGCAACTTTTCCTGTTGGATCATGGTTCCCATGGCCCCGTCGAGAATGAGAATGCGTTTGGCCAACAATTCTCGAAGATCCTTTTCCTTCGGCGGGTTTTGCGAGAAATTTCTCATATCGTATCAACTTATCATGATGCGTTGATGCGTTTTGCCAACTTAAATCCTTTCCCTGAATTGATCCGTGAATGAAATGGTTTTGCCAACTCTGTAAAAACCGTTCATTGTTCGTCCTTTTCTTCGGGACGTAGCGTAGTCTGGTTAGCGCGCCTGCTTTGGGAGCAGGAGGCCGTGAG
>JAYOCQ010000015.1:0-52172 GCA_038105525.1 Opitutales bacterium
AGATGGTGGAGAGGATCAAAACATCGGGCTGACCATATTGCTTAAACCAATCGATCACTTTATCCACTTCTTTGACCAGTGGACCATCCTTTCCCCGAAGGGTGGACAGGGTGATTTCACCAAGTTCTCGCGGAGAGGTCATCCCCCTCTTGCCCGCCACCCAGCGGAGCAGAGGTTCGGAATTGAACAAATTGTCCAACCACTTGGGCGACTTGCGAAAGATAGGGAACTTGTGCTGTAAATAGACGTTGATCCCTCCGAAAAAAACCGGGCTGTTTTCAGCGCCCGCACTCTTCTCGTCTAAAAGATGGGGCAGATAGGCGGGAAGTAGGGTAACCTCATGCCCATGATCGATTAAATGACGGGCCAGGGAATTGTCCCGCATGCATACCCCGCAATGATAATTGCCCGTGCCGGGCGTAAGAAAAGCAATCCTCACGCGGAGGTCTTGGCCAGTCCGTGCTCCACCGGGTCAGGCAGACGGGCAAGATCGGACATCGATTCAAACAATTCCTTAAAGTCCTGATCGTCCACGTTACCTATCAGGCAATCCGTCAGAGCGCCGCGTAAATGATCGCCCCGCTTGACCAAGTCACCAAAACTAAACTGCGGATCATAAAAGGCGTAGACGATTTTGCGCATCGTCTCGATGGATGATTGCATCTTTTTTCCGTACATATCAAAAGATTGAGCAGTGACTGGACCTGCTGATAATGCAGCATCCACTTCATCCGCCAGCATCGCCCCGCTCTTCAAAGCGAGAAAAACACCCGAGGAAAAGACGGGGTCCAAAAAGCCGAGCGCATCTCCGGCGAGAACCAAGCCGTCCATCGAACAGTACTTGTTGCGGTAGGAATATTCACCGGTGATCCGGTACTCCCCGACCTGTTCACCTTGGGACAGGTGGTCTTCGATCCAGGCATTGTTTTTAATTTCACGTTGAAAGATTTCCGCATGGTCTTTGGTCGATCCGTTGAACAAATAATCCCTTTCCGCCACGATGCCCACGCTGACCATGTCCCCGCTCAGGGGAATGTACCAGAACCACCCCTTGCCGGGCAGGTAGGCCACCGTGGTTGCTCCCTCATCGAGCCCTGGATCACGCTTCGCTCCTTTGTAGTAGGTCCAGAGGGCGACTTTTTTAAGCTCCGGATCACGAATCATCCAGTTCTCCTTGTGGGCGGCAAAACAATCTCTTCCCGAAGCATCGATCACCACCGGCGCGGTCAACTCCAGTTCGCCCAGTTGTTCCGAGGTTGCCTTGATCCCGATTACGCGGTCGCCTTCCTTGATCAATCGGCTCGCCTTGGTCTGTTCCAGTACGGACGCACCATTGTCACGGGCCTTGTCCAGTATCATCTGGTCAAATTCTTCCCGCCATACCTGCCAGGTGGTGGAGGATGGATGGTCAAAGTGCTGGAAGAAATAGAAGGGTTGGGAGAGAAAACCATCTTCGCGAACAAATTGTACGCAGTATTTTCGTGGATTCGCCGACTGCATCAGTTTCTCGACCAAACCGAGGCGTTCCAAGGGAAAGTAGCAAAAGGGCATCAGGGATTCCCCCACATGGTAACGGGGAAATTTTTCCTTCTCCACGATCAGGACGTCCCTGCCCTTCTCCGCAAGCAGCGCGCCCGTGGTGGAACCGGCCGGGCCCGCGCCAACCACGATGGCGTCATATCGTGTCTTGAGGTCAATCATCGGCTGATCATATCATTCAATTCCCAATTTCCGTAAACTCAAGCGGACAATCGAATCACAGCGGAGGAAGAATTTCCACGATGTGGGCGATCGGATCCCCCGAGTGGTCGTCGATTCGATTGCTCCGTCCAAACAATCGTTTGGGCAAGTCCACCCCGAACGCCGAACGCATCGATTCATCGGGTCTGACCTGCAGAAATCCCCGCAAGGAACACGAGTAGGGAATGCGCCCCTGATTGAGGATGGCTCCAAGGGGCATCTTGCCCTCGATCACCGCATCCCGGGCAAATTCGGGTAGGTTTTTCAGCTGAATCTCGATCGCACCGTATTCCACGGGCCGGGCCGGTTGCTGATCGGTCTCAAGGACGACTTCACGGAAGTAGACCTTGCCGTCATTGGAGGACCGCAGGACACGCACCCGGACCGATGCCCGGAAGAAATTCTCCAACCGCGTGGTCATGTCCCCCTCGTGAAAAAGGAGCTGACGACAAGGCTGAGGCAATTCTTCCGCTTCGACAACCTCATGATCCAGTCCGGGCAGCCCACGGGCGTGACGCATCAGGCTCAAGGGGTAAAGCAATCCGGGTGGGTTCGGCGCAGGCATGGTCTAGGCAATCTATCAGACGTATCGTGAGTCCTGATGTTGAGGAAGAAAGAAATGATGCAGCAAGGAATCCACTCGGAGCAAAGCCTCGCGAGACAAAACGAGCCGGTCAGGCTGCCTCAGCAAAATGCCCTGCTCTTCCCAGTCTTTCATCAAATCCGCAAATCTTTGCTCGATATCCACCCCGAATTTCTCGCGGAAATAACTCGGTCGGACCGATCCCAACTTCCATTGCAGGATGAATTCGCGAAGAAAGCGTTCTTCATCCGTTATGAGAAGGGCTCGGCGAAGAACCGATTTTTTGTTTTCCATGCTCGAGCAGTAATCTTCGAAGTGGGCGTTGTTTTGATAGTGAATGCCTCCCAGGTGGCCGAAGGAAGCAACTCCGAGCGCCACCATGTCGGCCCCACCCCAAAGTTGGTCCCGGTAAAGAAACTTGCTTGTCTCGGGGTTCTTGACGGCGGTGCAGGTACTGGTCACGACGTAACCATTGGCCTCCAGTCGCTCGAATGCGTCGGCCACCCATCGGCGCTTGGTCGGCCAGTCCGCCACAGGGGCGGATAATTTGCCCTCCGTTTTCATGGTTTGATAGATGGTGGTGTTGAAGGGAACCTCCATCTGATAAATGGTCACGCAATCGGGGGATAATTCGATGACGCGTTCGATACAGTCCGCCCAGTTTTCATCAGTCTCCTCCAACATGCCCGCAATCAGGTCGACGTTTATATTTTCGATCCCCGCATCCCGCGCCCATTGAAAGGCCCGAAACACCTCGCCCGAGCGATGGGCCCGGCCATTGGTTTCAAGTACGTGGTCGGAAAAATTCTCTATTCCCAGACTGAGCCGGGTAACCCCGAAGTCCCGGATCGCCTGCACTTTTTTTTCGGTCAGAGTACCGGGTTCGCACTCGAAGGTAACTTCTTCGGCCTCGTCCCACGGCAGGATTTCCTTCATGCGATCGGTCAGTTCGATAAGCTGGCCAGCCGACAGGTAGGACGGGGTTCCGCCCCCGAAATAGACGAATCGAGGCCTTCTTCCCTCCAAGTAAGGAGAATGGGCATACCTTTCCAACTCATGCATGGTGGCGTTGACGTAACGACGGACCTCCGCAGAATTCTTGTCGGTGTAGACCCGAAAATAACAAAAGTGACAGCGCTTCCGGCAAAAGGGCACGTGATAATACAACCCCAGGGGGGCCGTTCCCGGAGACGGACTCATAAGAAGAGATTCGATACAGGGAAGGTCTCTTTCGTTCCAAAAGGAAAACGGCGGATAATTGGCGATGAAATAATTGCCCGCCTTCGTTTCCTTGCGTGTGTCCCTGTCCGGTTTGACGAATTCGTTTTCGCTCATGAGTCGACCGATTTGAATGCATAGAGGATTCCATCCTCGCAACCAACGAAAATCCACCCGTTCGCCACCGCGCAAGTCGAAGAAACGGAAGCTCCGGTTTCATAGGAGTCGATCAATTCTCCGTCGCTGAGGTTGATTAACAGGACTTTCCCATCCATGGATCCGACCACCGCCTTCTCTCCGGCAATCACGGGGGAACCATCGATTCGCCCAAGAGCCGAATAGCGCCACCGCTGTTTTCCGGACAGACGGTCTATGGCATGGAGCCCCTTGTCTCGACCACCGATCAAAACCAATTCATCAGTCAGGGCGGGTGAAGAAAAATAGGGAAAGCTTTTCGGCTGGTAAGACCAAAGGAGCTTTCCGGAAATCAAATCCACGGCGAATACGGAGCGGTCCATGTTTCCTACGTATCCGAAACCATCCATCACCGCGATGGAAGATGCAACGGGAGCGCCTACTTCGACCTCGAGGCTCAGGTTGCCGTCGCTTAGGGACAAAACGTACAATTTGGCGTCACATCCTCCGAACACCGCGAATTTATCGTCCCAGATCGCCGGGGCGCCGTTGAGGTAATTCTGGGTTTCGAATTTCCAAACCAAGCTTCCCGTCTCCGCATCCAAGCAGTAAACGAAGTTGTCATAGCTTCCGACAAGGATGATCGGTCGGCCGTTGATCGGATGCAGGGCCTGGTTGGGCGCCCCGACGATCTCTCCCTGAGTCTCGTAGGACCAGATCTTGCGACCCGTGGCCGCATCCAGGCAATGCACCCAACCGTCGGTCGAACCGAGAAAGACTTTATCTTTTACAACCAGAGGGGGAGCATCCACCCCCAAACCGGCGTCGAAGCGCCAGGCTTTCTTTCCCGTCGCGGCATCGAGCGCATGAAAAGTTCCCGTCGCTCCTCCCAGAAAAACCTTTCCATGAGCGACGACCGGTGAAGACTTGAGGAATTTCCCCGCCTCGAAGGTCCATTGCAAAATCAGTTCTTCACCCAACCGCTCTGGGGAAACTCCACGCAGGGAGGAGTCTCCCCGGTGGTTTGGCCAATCTGCGCCGCTGGCCGGAAGTCCTGCCCCAAGGGCAAGGATAAGGCAGATGGGATCAAGCAGTCTTTGCATCAGGTCAAGCTTTTCGCCCACTCATCCATCGACCGATAGATCTGCCGAAGTTCGGTTTCTCCCACGGGGCGCGGATTGAAGGTTCCGGTCCACTGCTCGGCCGCATCCCTAGCCAAAACGCCAAGCTCGCTCGCTTGGCAGTCCACTTCCGACAATCGCGCCGGGAGGTCGGCAAGAGCCCGCAGACGAACGACTTTTTCAACAAGCGCATCGACGGCTGCTTCGTCGGTCGATTCGTAACCGGCCAGTCCCCCCAGACGGGATAGCTCCGCGTAAATTTCGACAACCCGAGGATCGCGCCGGTTGTAGGACAATACCGCAGGCAGGGTCAGGGCAACCGCTCGGCCGTGAACCACCCCCTTGAGCGCGGTTAGGGGATTGGCCAAGGCATGGGCGGCTCCGAGCATGCTGCGTTCGATGGCGGCCCCGGCATGAGCGGCCCCCAGCAAAACCGATCCGCGCGCATCCAGGTTCGACGGATCACTCCACACGGTTTCTAGGTTATTGATCAGGCAAACGAAGGCCTTTTGCGCATGCCGGCCGGATCGATGGTTTCGGCGAGTGGTGACGGCGGATTCGAGGGCATGAGCCAGAGCGTCGAAACCGGTGGCGGCGCATACGGAAAAGGGTTGAGACAGTGTGAGTTCGGGATCGAGCAGGGTTACCCTGGGCAGGGCTCCGGGATCGCCGCAGGCCATTTTTTTGCGCGTGAGATCATCGGAAATAAGGGCATAGGACTGACACTCGCTGCCGGTACCGGCGGTAGTGGGAACAGCCATCATCGGAAGCAGGGGCTTGGCTGCCTTTCCCACTCCGTGGTAATCCTTCATCGATCCACCGTTGGTAAGAATGAAGTTGGCCCCCTTGGCGGTGTCCAGCGAGCTTCCTCCACCCACTCCGACAATCAGATCGACCCCAGCCTCACGGGCGGTTGCGGCGCATGATCGAACGCTTGCATCGCTCGGATTTTCCATCGAGGAATCATAGAGGACGACCTCCAGCCCGGAAGCCCTCAGTGAGTCTGCGATTTTTTGCGGATGTCCGGCCGACAAGACTCCGGCATCGGAAACCACCAAAGCCCGAGCGCCCATCTCGGCGGCGAATTCCCCGGCCCGGGCGCTGCAACCCAAGCCAAACACCACTTGCTGCGAAGACGGGTCGTTCGAATCGAAGAATGAATCGTCCAACGGTTCGCTGTTGGCGCTGGGTTTCATCGGGCGAAAGGATGGATCAAGCGGCGATGCCGATGGACCGGCGTTTGTAAAGAAATTCGAAAAGGTTGCCCTCATGCGGTTGGTCCCAGGAAACCTTCATGGTGGAAATGGGCCCGACGTTCAAACGCTCGATTCTTTTGTCCAACAACAGTTCCCGCTTGAAGTCCTCCGACTTGGTGATGGCGGAAACGACCAGCGTCGGCCCGATCCGGTCGAGCATTTCGACCTGGGGAACTTCTACCACGCTGGCATAGGGGCAGAGAAACTCACGGTTTGCCAGCGGATGGCTCATGGAGTCGCAGAACACCACGGTCGGGCGAAGATAGACCCCGCCGCCCGAGCGGACCAGACGTGGGCCGTCCCGGTGCGGGGCGGTGGCCTCCACGGCTCCCGGTTGTCCAAGGTCCTCCTCGATGGCCGAATCGATCCATTCCGCCATCTTCGCGTTGGCGAATCCGGACAGAGTCGCATCGGGATCCTCGGGGGGGAGCGGCTGGATCGGCCCCAGCCTTTGACCGAGCGCATCGGCTATTTCTCGACCGTACTTGGGCACGACGACGGCGGAAGCGTTGATGCAGCTGCGTCCGCCGTTTTCCGAAATCGATGAGACCATCAGGTCGAGATAATCGCTCCAATTTTCAATTTCGTCGTCGCCGATCAGGATTTTGCTGAACCCCGGACCATGAACCTGAATGGCCGGGTTGCCCGCGTAGAGATCTGTCGTCGACTTGTCGCCGAAAACGAGGGCTCTTCCACAGAGACGCAAAACCTCTCCGGCTCCCTCGTGATCGGTCGGATAAAACCCGAATGCCTCCGCCGGACATCCCGATGCGATGAATGCCTGTATCAAGCGATACGGCGTCCATGGTTCGTCCTTTCCCGGTTTCATGATGATCGGCATCTTCAGTGGAATCGACGGAAGCCAGAGAGAATTCACTGCAGGAGAGTTGCTCGGCATGACCAACCCGAGCGAATCGGTGGTCGGATGAAAGCAAACCGGGGATCCGCCATGCTCGCCATGTCCCCGATCCAATACCTTGAAGTCGAGGCCACGGGTCAATCCGTTGAGAATGGTGGTCATGTTGCTGAGGGCGAAATGGATCTTTTCCATGTTCCTGCGAACCATGACGTAGGGCAGTCCGCTGGTCGAAGAGAGGGTCTCGATGTAGTCGTTCGGACTTTGCATGCGCTCGTCCGCACCGATGGGCAGCGATTCGTTCAGGAAGGCTTCACCCGCTTTTCGGCAAATCTCAATCAGTTCGGCCGTGGAAAATTTCATCAGGGCGGAACGGGCTGATCCGATTTTTTTCAAATCCCGACGAATCACACCAGGGTTGACCTGACTAAGCATCGCCCGAATCGAACCGTCCCGGCAATCCACCACTTCGGATTGGTTGAGGCTGAGGTAGGGCCGACCGAATCGCAGGCAGGGAAGGTGGAGTTTCTTCATTGCAACCTAATAGACGCCCTCGACGATTTTTTTCTCCATCGCTCCAAAAGGGCGGATTTCGGCAACCCCGTCCCATGGGGCCTCCGACCATGGCTTTTTGCGAATGGCTTCGTCGCGCTCCAGAAAACGGGGCATGAAGAATTCCTTGGTCAGGGTGGTCAGTTCGACCCGACCCCACGCCTCGTAATCGACCGGTTGACCGCTTTGCGGATGGACTACCCTCAAGACCGCTCGAGGTTGCGGGGCGTAATAGGCGATGGAATAATCGTTCTCCGGACCAAAGGGTCGATGCCGGGCCAAACCCATCAGCGTGTTTCCGTAGGTTGGAACGAAGCCGATCTTTCCGCCCTCGCATATTTCCTCCAGTAAAAATCGCGCGTATTGCCGGTCCATGGTGGTTCCCCCGCAGAAAACTCCTTTGATGCCAGCCTGCACAAGATCCTTCCGTTCGGCCAGCGCTTCCAGCAGTTTCGGGGTGGTAAAAAGGGCGCTCACCTCCCTGTGCTTGAGAATGGTCAGGGCCTGATCGACCACGTGGTCCATATAGGCTCGAGCTTGGTCAAATTGGCCCGAGGCGATCAATCGCTTGACCCATCGCGGGTCCAGATCGACGAAGTAACAGGAGCACCCTCGCTCGTTGGCCAAATGCTCGATTGCCAGACGCAGCCGACGCGGGCCCGTGGGTCCGACCATGAGCCAGTAATGATTCCTCGGGAAATGAGCGTCATCGAGAGTATGGGAGAAGGCGCTGTAATCGATGCGGAAATCATCCCACCCGATCCGCTGCTTGGGCATGCCCGTCGTCCCGCCGGTTTCGAACACGTTGAAAGGTCTTCCGGCATAGGCTTGGGGAACCCATGCGTCGTTGGGCAGGTCCCGGAGCCAGTCGTCCTCGAAGTTTGGAAACCATTTGCAAAGATCGTCAAAGGATCGAATTTCCTCCAAGGGACTCTCATTCCGCTCCTTTGCCCAATTCAACCAGAAGGAGCATCCGGTTTCCTCGGAAAAGTGCCACTGGATGATCTCGACGACGTGCTCGTCGAGGGCCTTGCGGGCCTGTTGGATGAGATCTTCGCTTGCCATGGAGGACTATATTAGCGGGTTACCTGCTGTTTCGCAATCACGACCGCTTGGGGAAGAATCGATCGATGGTAGAGCTGCGGGGAGGGGTCGTGATCAAAGAAAAGCCGATCAACGCCAAGGAGGAAGCCAAAAAGCAGATGGCCGCCGGGGTGATTCCCGGACCAACGAAATATTCCCCCCCGTATCCGGATTGACGAAAGAACCAAAGCCAAGTAAGAAGCGCCGCCAAAACCGAAGCCACCGCCCCTTGCTTGGTGGCCCGTTTCCAGTAAAGAGCCGCAAAAACCAAGGGGAAAAGGGCGGAGAACCCACTGAAGCACCAAACGGCCAGATCGAATACGTTGGCGTTTTTCAGAACCATTGCAAGCAGGTAGGTCAGGAAGACGATGCCGACGATGAAAAAGCGGGCGATCCTTAGTTTTTGCGAATCCGAGTATGCTTCTTTACCCGACCGATGAACCACCACGTCATTGGTGAACATGGTTCCAAGACAAAGAAACTGGGAATCGAGCGAAGACATGATGGCGGCCAGGACGCCCGCGGTGAGCAGTCCGGTCAACAACGGGTCGCCCACCAGCATGTCCAGAGTGGCGGACAAGACCGCAGGCGGAGGCACGCCCGGCGGAAGCAAGCCAGTTGCCCAAGTGCCGATGAGCACGCAGGGAACCCAGACGATCATGATGCAAATGGGATGGGCGATGACCGTCAGCTTGAAGGCACGAGCGCTCCTGGCAGTAAGCCAGTGTTGAAACAGATGGGGAAACATTCCCACGCTCAGGGGAATGAAGAGGTAAGTGACGAAGCTCCAAAAGGAGGTTCCGATTTCTCTCTCAAAGGAGACCAATTCACCGGTTTGAGGATTTTTCCTTTTGAACTCGGCAACCAGTGGCTCGCGTTGAAGATGGGGATGGCGAGGCGTCGGGTTGGAATGGGAAAAGTCTTTGACCGATCCGATCTTCAGAGGCTCATCCCGTTTCTTCAGGACCCCTTCTTGCTGGTCGAATCGATAGTCCTGCACGATTGATCCATCCTCGGTCATTCTCATGGGGGTCTGCGCGGCCTGTCCAAGCCCGCCAAGCGAATGGACGACGAAATAAAAAGCCACCATGCCCATGGCCATGAAAACCAAGGTCTGAAAAGCGTTCGCAACAGCCGCCCCGCGAGATCCGCCCATAAAGACGTAAGTGAGAACAACGAGGCAAATGACCAAGCCGCTCAACCAGGGAGGCACTCCGCCGAGCCAAGCGGGAATGGTTGGATTCGTGAAAAGTTCCGGAAATGCCCCCGCGGTCACGGGCTCGATGACCTTTCCTGCGCCGATGATTCCGATCAACAAATAGGGAACAACCAACAAGACCAGGATGGGAAAAAGCAGATAACCCAGACCATCGCTCTCAAACCTGGCGCGAAAGAATTGAATCTGGGTAAGATATCCATGCCTTTTTCCCAAAGCCCATAAGCGGATGCCGATCAGGAAGAAAATCGCCATATGAATCAATCCGCTGATCGAAGCCATCAGCCCATAGGTTCCGATGCCCCGCTCGAAGGATTTTCCGGTTGATCCGACCAGAGCAAACGCAGTCATGGTGGTCCCGAATACGCTCATCAGCAGGAGAAACGGCCCGATGCTGTGACTGGCCACGAAGAAATCCCGACTGGTTCCTCGAAAAAACCGACTGCTTCCCCACCCCAGAATCAAAAGCAAAGACAAATAAACGATGATGACCGGCAGGACGCTCATTCCTTGGGAAAGCTGCTTTTTGATTCCGTGGATTCTTCGGAGGAGGCATCAAGTGGGTCCGCCCATTCCTCCCATTCCTTGGGCCATGCCCGGCACACGGCCCATGCTCCGAAGACCGAGCAGGCAACCGAAAAAAGCGCGTGGTGAAACAATCCGACGGGCATTCCGAGAAAGACGGTTCTTTCGTCCGTCCAATTCCAAAAGTCTTGATGGAGGAAGAGAAGAACCAAAAAAATCAGCCAAAAGATTCTGGCGGAGACGGATAGGGAACTGGCGCTCACTTGCTGGAAGAAGCGCTTATTCGCCGATCGCGTACAGATGAGTCTGCGTCGACAAGTACAAGACTTTGTTGGCCACTACGGGAGAACTGTAAATGGGGGCCCCAAGATTGATCGATCTTGGCTCGGATTCTTCCTTGCCGTGATCGAAGATCAGCAGGTCTCCGTCTTCATTGCCCAGCAAGACCTTGCCGTCAACCACCAGGGTCGATCCCCAGATTCTGCTGAAGGTGTCGTAGGTCCAGTAAACTTCTCCAGTATCCGCATCCAGGCAGTGAAGAATCCCCGCATATTCTGCCTGATAGATCAACCCGTCGGCAACCGAGGGCGTGGAGATCGTTCGGCCGATTTCGGTGTTTTTCCAAAGTAGCTCACCCGTTTGGGCATCGATGCACGATAGCCTGCCCACCCCGTCACCGTGTTCGGGATCCTGTCCAATGGAACAATATATTTTGTCCTCGTATAAAACAGGTGTGGCAATTAACTCGCTTGGCCCGGGTGGCGTGGCATAGGGAATCTTTCTGTTCCGTTCATCCGTCCGGTAGAGGGCCTCGTTCCCATCGACCATCCAAAGAGGCTGAAACAGGTCGAAGCCGTCCTCGCTTCTGATGGTCGCATTGTCATAAGCATAGAGAAATCCATCCGAGCCTCCCCAAAAGATTCTTTCCTTTTCAGCGACGATTCCCCAGGTAAGCGAGGACCAGGCGGCATGCATCGACCGGGCGCTGGCTCCGGAACCGTCTTCACCGATCAATTCTCCCGTTTCCTTGTTCAGACAGATCCAGCTGGGAGAAAGCGGGCTGGGCAGATTGGTATGAGACCAATCGACGCCATTGGAAGTGGCCACGAACAACCGGTTTCCCACGATCAAAGGCGAAGAACTGGTGACGTTGTGCGGGAAAACCCCCAATTCGTCCCGCATGTCGTAACTCCACAAGACGTCGGCATCCAGATCGGAATTCAAGGGATCGAGGGTTCCGTTCGTTCTCAGATAACTCTCCTCCTCCTGAAAGGATCCCTGATTGCCGTTTTTCAGACCATCGAGGTCGAGACAAACCACTTCGCAGCGGTTGGTGACCAAATAAGCCTTGCCGTTTTCTATCGCAGGGGAAGAGCAGACTCCGATGTATTCCCAATCGCTGACCTTGCCCGCTCCCAGTTTTGGAATGACCAATTGCCACTCGAAGGATCCGTCCCTTTCGTCAAAACACATTACGATTCCGCGATCACCCCTTTTTTGGGGGTCTCGCGGCGATTCGTTGTTCGTTCCAACCAGCGCTCTTCCCTCCCCTATGGTGACGTTTCCATAAGCCTGAGAGCCCAACTTCGCCACCCACTTGACTTTTTTGGTGGAGTTCATGTCGACGGATTCGTCGCTTTGCACGTTACCGGGATCAAAGTCGAAGGAAATTCCTTTTTCCGGGGAAACCATGTTGCGAGAAGAATTCCTTCCCCAAGTCGGCCAATCCTCGCCGGACAAGAAAACAGGAGGCAGAATCAGGCATAGGGCGATCAAACATGAGTAGAGCGTCTTCATTGGATTATTGGTTGCCGAGTTGGAAACTCCCCGCGTTGGGACGAATCAAAAGGTTGTCGAAATATACTTTCTTCTTGCTTTGAGGAGAAAGGGCGTAGATCCCAGGGGCCCCGTTTTTGTGAGCTCGGGCGTGCCTTTCCTCCAAGGTCCATGCATCCGGCTCTGGCTCCTCTTTGGGCCATGCTTTCGCCCGAATCCACCCCGACCCATCGTCAAGGAGGTCCACCCGGGTTTTCAGTCGGTACCATTTGTTGGCCACGATGAAGAAAGGGGTGGAGCGAACGAACCTGTCGAAATTGGAAAAGACCTCCAATTTGTTGGAGTTGCCCACCAAGGCGAAGACGTAACGTTGGTTGATCACGCCAACCGTCGATTTGATTCTTTGGTTGCCATCGACCAATGCATCCACCTCGACCGTGTAATTTTTCGCCTTCCACGAACCTACGAAATTGATGGCTCGTTGAAACAAAACGAGGTCGAGGGCGTTGCCCGCCACCATTTGTCCGTCAAAATTCTGAACCTGCCAACGCATCCTGGCTCCCAACCAAGGCAAGGGCGGATAAGCGAAGGATATGCCGTCCGAACCTTGTTGGTTGGTTTCGTATCCGCTTTCAAAATCTTCCGAGTAGGGAAGAGCGGGGAAAACCCTTCCTCGGGTCACTCCGCTCAAGTCTTCGAAGGTTACTCTAATCGCTCCGGCGGACAAGGAAGCGTTTTCCTCGGCAGAGAACCTGCCCGGCCCATCGGGAGAAAGCTTTCCGTCGAGCTGGGATCTTACCTTTGCGGTAGGGGGAATCCATTTTTCCCAACTCAGTCCTTCACCCAGTTGCTTGATTCTTCTTCCAGCGCGGTCAAGCGCATAGACTCGGAAATCTATGCTTTCACCCGCTTTGAGGTCGAATTCCGAAGGTACGACCTGGAGCGATACGGGCGTTGCATCGCTGGCCCCGGAAAGTACGGGATGCAAAGTGAATGGCCTTGGCTCTCGATCGGTCCCGAAGCAATGCAGGCGGTCCTTGGTTTGAATGAAGATCCTTCCTTGCGCGATGGCCGGGGAAGCCAGACAAGCGGACCCCAAGTCAATCTCGTTTACAACTTCTCCGTAGTCTCCGTTGTCCCGAACCACGAAGACCTTGCCCTCGAAGGTCGGGGCATAAAGCTTGCCGTCCGCCCAAACCGGTGACGCATGGATTTGATCGGGCCCAAGCTTGAGAGTCCAAATCGTTCGACCGTCTTCGGCATCGTTGCAACGCAACTCCCCGGTCTTGACGGTAGTGTAAATTCGATCGGAATGCAAAACGGGGGAACTGGTGAAGGATTCCATTTCCTCGTTTCTCCATGCTTCATCCGAAAGACCCAGTTCAAGAATCGGCTCTTCGGCTTCAGGCAAGCGAAAGGGTTTCCTTATCGCAACCATTCGTCCGATTCTGGAGCTGTCGAGGTTTTCCTTCCCATGGATCGCGATCACGAGGTCCTGATGGAGGACCACTCCGGCATTTACTCCGCCGTGAGACATTTTGAATCGCCAAAGAGGTTGACCGGTTCGAGCGTCCACGCAGACGACGTGGCCACAACCCGTGCCACTGTAGAAGACCCGCCTGCCATCGGACAAATCCTCGAAGACCAAGGGGGCAAAGGAACTGTCTTTGGGAGCGGTTCCCGGAGTCGATGTCCAGACCAAGTTCCCGGACGCCTTGTCAAAGGCATAAAACCTGTCGCGGGCCGGACCACTGCCGCCCCAATTGGCGGTGATCCCATGAACGATCACCAAGTTCTCATCCACACATGGCCCGCCGGTGCGTCCGTTGGGAAAGGTCAATCTACCGAACTCCTCCATCATCGAACGCATCCAGAGCAAAGATCCATCCGGCGCATAGCCTGCGAGCAGGCCCGGGCTGGTTTGGAAAAAGACGTTTCCCGATTCGGGATCGATGCAAGCCGCCCCCACTCCATAACGGTCGTATACGATGTCACTGATGAAATCTGAATGCTTTCTTTCCCAAAGAGGCTCTCCGCTTTGCAGGTCCAGGCAGGACAAGGATTCCTGCAAACCCTCGCCTTCTCCTAAGTAACCGAACTGATAGACTCGTCCGCCGGCGATCACAGGCACACCGGCTCCCTTGATTTGATGCGTCCAGATTTCCGAGCCGTTCAATTCATCAGGCAATCCCGTCTCCGTCGATTGTCCGCATCCCGAAGGACCTCTCCAATAAGTCCAGTCGGTGGAGGGCGTTTCCAGCCTAACCGTGCTGGAAGCCGTCAGGACCTTGCGTTCGGGAGAGCTCAACCGAATGCAGGAATTGAGCAGCACTGACGCCAGGCAAAGAGAACATGTTATGAAGGTGAGCTTCATGGATCTGAATCGATGGTGGAGAGTACAGTAGGATGAGGATGTTGATGAACGTCAAACCCGCTTCGGCCGAAGGGGGGTAAATTTTTCCGGGAGGTATCGTCGTCGAGTCGGTCTCGCGCCTTTCATCTCCCCATCTTCAGACAAACCCACTTGCCTGCGCTTGAGCGACAGTGCATGCGACCGTTGGCATAGGACGGAGGAGTCCAGTTGTTCTTCCCGGAAAGAACTTGAAAGCGGGACAATTCGAGGTAACCGCTGTCGGCAGGCTTGATCAGGGTCAACTCTCCACGATCGCTCATGACCACCAGGATGCCATCCACCAGGATCAGCGTTCCCACTCCGAAGCCCCGTTCCTCCCAAATCTTTCGACCATTTTTCAAATCCAGACAAAACAAGCTGGCTCGGCTGGCGTTGGCGCCGGTTTGACCATTGATTCCATAGGCCCGATCATCAATCTGCACCATGCTTGCCATTTGACAGGCCACTCCGGACGACTCCCACAGCACGCGTGGCCGCAAGTCGATCAGGTTCAGCAGGACGGCTCCTTTGCCATAAGCGCTTGCCAGCAATGCTCGCTCACCAAGATCCAAGGGTTGCGCGGCATTGACCTCGTAGCGCGTCTTGTGCGGATAGGAAAGAAGCTCTTCTCCGTTGTTCAGATCGTGAACCGAAAGACCATGCTGGTTGAAGACCAGGATTTGCTCGGGATAAAGGGCCCGAGGACACGGGCTGGAGTATCCCGCTTGCGCAGTCCCTCCCTTCCACAAGGGTTTGCCGTTCCGCTCGTCCAAAGCGACAAGCGACCCGGTGGGTGCCCCGGTTTGCACGATTACCTTTCCTTCGATTGCCAAGGGAGCCCCCGAATATCCCCAGGTAGGAAGAATGCCGTCGAGCTGATCGACCAAGTGGGTTTGCCACACGATTCTCCCAGTCTGGGCATCCAGACAAAACAAGGGTCCTTCGTGCCCTTGAAGAAAGACCTTGCCGCCCGAAATGGTGGGAGTGGACCTGCTTCCCCCTTGAAAATACTTGTCGCCCAAAGCAGATGGATAAACAAAGGTCCAGCGGACCTTTCCCGTACTCGCATCCACGCAATACAGCGTGTTTTCCCCGTTTCGATATCCCTGGGTGTAAGCAGCTCCATTCGACTCGACCACCGACGAGTAGCCCAATCCCACTTCCAGTTCCCATGCAACCTCGGGTTGGTCCTCTCCCCAGTCCGCCCGCAGGGTGTTTTCCAAAGCGCAGTGATTGCGATTCGGTCCGCCGTAGGTCGGCCAATCCGATGCGGTTGCCGCCTTCAATCCAAAAACGGCGGGCAAAAGCGCAAGCAGGCATCGCAGAGTGGTCACGATCAAGCAATTGCCTTAAAGCATGCCAAAAGTCAAATCCCCTCCGTTGCCTGCTCAAGCAACGAAAGGAAACAGTTTGGTCAAATGGGGCCCAGTATCGATCGATCGCCCACGAACATGGAGAGTTCCAAGTCGTCGGAATAATAGGAGCTGGCGTTGGCGATCAAGGCTTCCGGGCCGACTTTTCTGGCAACAAGCGAAACAACGACAAACTCGGCGTCAGCCGGCAATTCCAAGCGGGAGGAGAGCTTTTCCCAAGATGAGGGGTCGTTGTCCGCAAGCAAGTTGTCGTCCGAACAAAGGGAGGTCGCTTCAAAGCCCTCTCCGCTTTCGCGGAAGGCATGCAAGGAAATCCCGAATTCAGCCCCATGCTCCAAGGATCCGTAGCTTTGGTTGAACTTGATCGAAGCGGAAAGATACGCCTTGTCCCGCGGATGCAGGCGCATCGCGTCTCGCACGTCGAGGACTTGAACGGTTTCAATGCTGTGAGCGACTTGGGCTTCGACGTCAATGGCCATCGGTTTCATTGCCATCATTTTGGAGCCGGTTGCTGGCAAGATGCCGTTTTCCGCCGGACGAACAAGCTGCGGAACCCGGTTCCATCGCCGAACCGGCCCGAGGTATTCGAAGACCCCTCCCGATGCAAACCGATTGTTCGAAAGCAGGACTTCCAAACCGAAGCGGGCGTCAAGAGCGGCTTGTTGACGGGGTAAAGGCAAAATGCTGTCCGAGTTGAAATCGGGTGAAAACGAATTTTCAAGCAGCTCCTCGTCTAGCGAAGATGAGGAGGGATGCAGGTTTGGCAAAGCGGCCAGTTCGGCCTGCCCTTCAGGTTGGAGCGACCCGTTGACGACGGCTTCGTCACCGTTCCGGGAAAACCCCCACCAAGCGCCGGCCATGGCCACAAGAGCAGCCGCCAATGCACCGGTCCAATTCCAAAAGCTGGCAAACAATGGAAAAACGGTCTTGTGATCCGGTTTTTCCGCGGCGGGATGCGCCTCGGTGAAAAGCTCGCTGTCCCAAAGCAGAAGAGAATCCAGCTGAACGAATCGCAAATACCTCAGTCGATTGCTTCTGGATCGTTCCAGAAGAGAGTGCAGTCTCAACAGCTCGGAATCGGTGATTTCCTGATCCAACAACCTGGAGACAAGTTTGTCCAGTTCTTCGTAGTGCTTGTCGGCGCTCATGGGGTTTACTACCTATATTAGCGCTTACAGCGGAAATGATACCTTTTTTTTCTGAATTTTACGATTCGGATTCGGCTTCCACTTGCGGAAGCTTCAGGTGAACGCACTGAGCCAGGCTTTGACGAATTCTGAAAAGAGTGGCGGAAATCGCCCCCACGGGACGCTTGACCTCGAGAGAGATTTGCTTGAGAGGTTTGTCCTCCTTGAAACGCAATCGGGCTATTTTGCTCATGCTTTTCGGCAAGAGTTCATAACATATGGCAAGCGTCTTTTGAAGGAGTTGAAGCTTTTTCGCATCCAATTCCTCTTCGGCCAGGCTGTCGACCAATTCGTTGCTGAAGCATATCCTGCTTCTTCTCCTAACCGTGAGATGAGCCATGACCTGATACCTGGCGATACTGAACGCCCAAGCCTGGAAATTGCCCTCGGGATCATAGTCCTTGGATTTCTTGCATAAGATCAGGTTGGTTTCCTGCAAGACGTCTTCGGCATCGTTGCGGTGGCCGACAAGACCAAGAATGAAGGAGTGCAGCGGTCGCTGGATGCCGACCAACTTTTGCGAAAACTCGAAGGATATGAAATCGTCGGACACAATGCCCAATGGAAATCCCTTTGCATGGGAAGTCAATGACGTTGCTGAAAAAGCGTTACCGTTTGGTTGCCATCTTCGTTTAACCTCGTTTTCTTTATTTCATGCAAGCTTGGCATTGTATCGCCCTAATCGTTCTGAGCATCGTCGCTTATCTTTACGCCACTTTTGTTCATGAGGTCGAAGATCATTCCGAAGCAGCCATGCAAGCCTTGACCGAAGCTTCGCTCACGGGTGCAGGCGATTTCAAAATCGAGCCCTCCCCCATGGGCATCGACTCGAAGGAAGGAAGCGGCGTTTGGGCCGAAAGCCGTTTGATGCTCCGGATCGATCCGGCGGACGAACGCCTGCTTGCCTTTCATGAGGAAGCGCTCGACTGCAAGGTTTTCCTCGACAGACTTCATGAAGAATTGGAGCAGAGCGACCTTGCCCAATCCATTATTTTCAGCCCTTTCTCCAGCGATGGCATGCTCTCGATCGAACAGGACGTGCTGGCCTCCCTGATTTCGATTCGCCCCCACTCCTCCCGTTCGATCGAAGTGATCTGCAAAGGCCATTCGCAGCGAGCTTCTCGACTTCTGGCGGAAATGATCCTTCGTCTCTACAACAAGTTGCTGGCATCGGATAAACCGGATTCTCCGCTCCCTCCTTCCTTGTCCGAAAAATTGAATCAGATTCGCGAAATGGAGAATCAGATCGCCGAGCTCAAGGTCAGAATTCAGGAGGAATTCGATGCATCTCCCCACGAAAGCGTTGAGGCGATGGCCTTGCGATCCGAAATCATGCAAACCGAACAGGAGGTGAAGGCAGGAAAGGAGCTTCTGCTTCGCATCGAGGAAATTCATCTTGCCCGGCTCGATCCCCTCGAGTACCTGAGCATCGACCCCATCGGCCGGTTCGGACAAGTCGAGCAATTGGGCCGGATTCTGGGTGACTTGAAGTCCATGAGGACGGATTCCTCTCTCACTGAAGCGGTGCGAAGCGACATGGAGAAAAACGTCCTGGCCATCAGCAGGGATTTGGAAAAGGAAGTGATTGCGGCCATCGAGGCCTTCAAGCAGGAGGTAACTGCAAGCCTGACAAAAAAGAAGCAGTTGCAGCAGGATTTGTTCGATCTGATTTCGGAATACAATCAGGTTCGCACGGAAAATTCTTCCGTCAAGCTGTTGGAGCGCCTTAAGCCGGCGCTGGCTGATAAAAAGAAGGAGTACGAGGACCAACAACTACTTTGGATCTCTGCAAAAGCTTCCTGCTCCCTCATTGCCAATCCATGAATCCGCATCTTGACCGTTTCACCATGACCATCGATGGCTAAGAGGATTTTGAATTTCCGGCCGAACCTCTTTCTCCCGAAAATTCCTCTTCTTCGGAAGGGAACGTTCTCCCATTTTCACCTCGGAGACTTGCAGGCGGGGGTCAACGTCGCCTTGCTCGCAATTCCTCAGGGAATGGCCTATGCCCTGGTCGCCGGGCTTCCGATTCATTTCGGCCTCCTCGGTTCGGCGATCGCCGCCCTCATGGGTGGAATCTTCGGAGGAGGAAGGTTCATCACCCTCGGCCCCACCAACGCCACCGCGGTTCTTCTCTTCGGGGCATTCGCCAGCATGGGCTTCATCGGTCCCGACGGAATGGCGGACGAATCGGCCCTGCTCCTTCTTCCCGTCATTCTTCTGACCGCAGGGGCATTCCTTGTCATCGCCAGTCTCTTGCGGATATCCTTTATCGTTCAGTTCGTCTCTCGAACGGTAATCACCGCCTACGTCAGCGCTGCCGCTTGCCTGATCATCGCCAACCAAAGTCGGCACGTTCTCGGCATCGCCTACACCGAAGACGTTCCCCCATCCACTTTCCTCGGAATTGTACGCTTCCTTCTTTTAAATCTTGATTCTCTCTGCCTTCCCGCCTTGTGCCTGAGCGCAATCACCGCCTTGGCATACCTGATTCTGCAGTTTCGCTTTTCCTCTCTGCCCGGAGTCGCGGCCGCCTTGGTGGCAGCATCCTTTGCCGCAGAGTTGATGGATCATTGGGGCTTTTCGGTGCTGAGATTGGACAATTTCGTCATCGGCAGAGATTTCGTCACCCTTCCCGGGATCGATTGGATCGGCATGCACGGATCGTTGATTCTCTCCACTGCCCTTGCCGTCTGTCTGCTCTGTCTTCTGGAGGGACTCTCGATCGGCAAATCGCTTTCCGCTCGCGCCGGAGGAAGAATCAACGCCAACCAGGAAACCTTTGCCATCGGAATGGGCAACCTCGGTTGCTCCCTTTTTTCCGGAATGCCCGCATCCGGGTCCCTCACCCGCTCCACGCTGAGCGTTCAAAGCGGGGCGCGAACGAACCTTGCCAATTTGTTTACCGGTTTTATGGTGCTGGCTGGCCTGTTTCTTCTGAATGATTTTGTTCGATTCATTCCCCTATGCAGCCTGGCCACTCTGGTCGTATTCATCGGATTTTCGCTGATCAAGATTCGGCAGATCAAGACGGTGGTTCTGGCAACTCGCTCTGACGGCTTCGCTTTTTTCGTCACCCTGCTCGTTGGACTGACCGTATCCCTTCAATGGGCCATCTTCGCCGGCATTCTCACCTCCATTCTTCTCTTCCTGCGCAAGGTCGCTCATCCTCAGCTCATCGAATACGGATATACCGAGACAGGCGATCTGGCGGAGGCCTCCGTTCATACCAAGCGTCCGGAACCGGAAGTGTTCATCGTACACGTCGAGGGAGAGCTCTTCTTCGGAGCCGCCGATCTCTTCTACGATCAGATCCGTCGGGTAGGCGAAGACCCCAATCAAAAGGTACTCGTTCTCAAGATGCTCAACGCCCACCACCTCGACGCGACTTCGGTCCTGGCCCTGGAGGAATTGCTTGAATACCTCAAGGAAAAGGATTGCCACGTCCTGCTTTGCGAAGTTCGCAGGGATTGCCTGAGAATTCTTCGCAATTCGGGGGTTCTTGGCCGCATCAACCGCAGAAACGTGTTTCCCTATATTGCCGGCAATCCCACCCTGTCCACTGCCAAGGCGATAAAGCGAGCCAAGGCATTGATCAGCGGGTCGTCTCCAAAAGTCACGATTCTTGCCCAGGAAAAAACCCGCGGGAAATAAGAAGACGCGGATAAGATCCGCATTTAAGCGACCTAGCCTGCAACCGGCGGCAATCCAATCGGGCCTTGGATTTGCAGGAAAGCTCGCGTCAAAGGATGGGCGGAGCCTCGAAATCCGAGTTTGTGGAATTGGGTTTCATTTTTTGGGCCCCCGATTCGGAATCCTCCTGGGAAACCCTCTGGGTTGCCGCATCTTTTTCTCGGATCGACTGACGGTTTGAGGAAGAAGGCTTGAGCAGGCGCGCTTCGCGCATCACCTGCTGCAATTTTCTGTCCTTTTTCTTCAGGGCCAGTCTGTCCTCCTCGTTCAGGCAATCCTCTATCGCTCGCCTCATTTCCAGAAACCTCGTATGATTGAATTGCTTGAGCGCCTTTCGTTCGGTCAAAAGTTCATCCTTTGCTTCGAGCAAAAGATCGATCTTTTGCAGAATTTTTCCCTTGGAGGAAGCATCCCCACCTTCGCTGGCCAGCAACTCTTCATGCAGATGAATGGCTTGGCGGATTTCTTCCAGGCGACGACCAATCACCTGTCCTTTCGCTCCGACTTTGGACTTTGGGGAAATGGAGCCCTTGTTGGACAGGAATACGGTATGCCCGCCTTCCTTGAGTGACTTCAGTTCCTTTTTCAACACCTCGATCCACCCTTTGCATTCGTCAATCTCGGCAAGCGTGTTTTTTCCTTGCTTCAAGGATTCCTCCAAGGCCCGGAGCTCTGATCTTCTCTGCGAGAGCTGGTCTTGTACCGCAAGGTAAAGCTTATTGTGATCGATGGGATTGGACATGGTTTGACGGGTGGAAAGCCCCGCTGAATGACTCCGGTCGATTTTTCTTCGACCCGCGTCTTTTGTCAATCATCGATCAATTCGGACAAGGGGGAGCTTTCTCGGAAGCGGTTTGAATTCATGCGGTAAAAAATCTCGGCTCTTTCGAACGAGGCATTCATTACTCGATCGGAACTCACTCCGATGGCTTGGGCCAAAAAGCTCCCGACGGCAGGCAAGTAGGCGGGTTCGTTTCCCCTTCCTCGATGGGGAACGGGAGCCAAATAGGGACTGTCGGTTTCCAGCATCAATCGATCGAGGCCTTGTCTTTTCGCCGCCTCCACCAACTCGAGGTTCCTGGGGAATGTGATCATGCCGGTGAAAGAGGCCAACGCTCCCCTTTCCATCAGGCATTCGACCTGCGGAACCCCTTCGGAAAAGCAATGAAAGACGATCCTTTCCCAATTTACTCCCGAGCGATCGATCTCCTTTACGCAATCCTCAAAGGCACTGCGGGAGTGAACGATGACCGGGCAATCCCATTCCTTCGCCCAAAGAAGTTGCCTTCTGAGCGCGTCCTTTTGCCACCCGACCGTTCGCTCGGCCGCTTCCGGGTCCTTGGGCAGGTGAAAGTAATCGAGTCCGATCTCCCCCAGGGCGACCGGGCGGACGGGTTCCGACCAAAAGTCGGTCAAGCCTCTGGTTTTTTCCTCCCAATCGCCTTCGACGTAACCGGGATGCAGTCCGACCGAATGATGAATCCTTCCGGGGAACCGCTTGGCCAAAGAGAGATAATCGGCCCAATCCGCCGGGCTTGTGCCCACCGCAACCATTTGCCGGACCCCGGCGTCCTCCGCCCGTTGAAGGACCTCTTCCAGCTCTCCCTTGCGGAGGAAACCCTGCAAATGGCAATGACTGTCAAACCAAGACATGTCCTCGACCAATACGAAAAGATCTGCCATGATCGCCATCCTAAATCCTTTTACTTGATCAAAAACTTTCGAAAGCAAAAGATTCAAACCATGGAAAACGTAATCATTCTTGGCACCGGTTGCGCCGGATTTACCGCCGGCATATATGCTGCGCGAGCGAACCTCAACCCCTTGATTCTGGAGGGCAAGCAACCCGGGGGGCAACTCACCACCACTTCGGAAGTGGAGAACTTTCCCGGATTTCCCGAAGGCATCGACGGCTACGATTTGATGAGCAACTTGCGCAAGCAGGCGATTCGATTCGGGGCCCGGGTGGAAAACGCGTTCATTGACCGGGTGGATTTCGATTCCGATTGCAAACGCCTTTACTCGGGTGAAAAGTCCTTTGAGGCAAAGGTGGTGATCATCGCCACTGGAGCCGCGCCACGCTTGCTGGGCATTCCCGGAGAGCAGGAAATGTACGGAGGCAAGGGAGTGACCACCTGCGCCACCTGTGACGGAGCCTTCTACCGCAACATGGAAGTGGTCGTCGTCGGGGGAGGAGATTCGGCTTGCGAAGAGGCTCTTTTTCTCACTCGATTCTGCTCCAAGGTGACCTTGGTGCACAGGCGAGATCAGTTGCGGGCGTCTCGAATCATGGCCGAGCGAACCCTTGCCCATGACAAGATCGATGCGATTTGGGACTCCGCCGTCGAAGAAATTCTACCCGACGAGAACGGCAGGGTAAGGGGCGTGCTCGCCAAAAACCTGAGGGACGGATCCGTACGCGAAGTCTCCTGCAAGGGTGTCTTCATCGCCATCGGTCATTTGCCGAATACACAACCCTTCAAGGGCATTCTGGAGTTGGATGAGAATGGCTATCTTCTTCCTTCTGCGGGAAGCATGGTCAAGACCTCCGTTCCCGGTGTGTTCGTTGCCGGAGATTGCGCCGATCACGTCTACCGACAAGCCATAACCGCAGCCGGGATGGGTTGCCAGGCCGCAATTGAGGCCGAACGCTGGCTGGCGGAATCGGACTGATTCCAACTCATCGAAACCCGATCGTGAGCGAGGATGGATTGAACGTCGCCGAGCGACTCTCTCGATCCGCCCGAGATCGACCCAATCAGCCGGCGTTGCTTGCTGCGAAGGGAGATGCGCCAGGGCTGACCTTCGGCGAACTCGACCAATCGGTCAATCGGGTATGTTCCGAATTGCTTCGTTCGGGGATTTCCCAAAACCAAAAAACCCTTCTTTTCGTAAAACCCGGTCCCGACCTGATCGTTTGGGCCTTCGCTTTGTTTCGCGTGGGGGCCATACCCGTGATCATCGACCCCGGCATGGGCTTGAGCTCCTTTCTGTCCTGCATCCGTCGGACGCGTCCCGAATCGATGGTCGCGATTCGACGAGCGCTATGGCTGAGCAAACTCTTTCCAAGCGCCTTCCGCTCCGTTCGCCATCGACTTCTGGTCGGTCCGGTTTCTTCGGTTGCGAAGGATTTTTCTCCGGAAGGATCGACCGGGGCAAAGAATCCGCAAGACCTGGCCGCCATCGTCTTTACTTCCGGATCCACGGGCCCGCCCAAGGGGGTTCGCTATTTGCATCGCACCTTCGGGGCTCAGATCGAAGCGTTGCGCGAAGTCTTCGGCATGCAACCCGGCGAGATCGACCTCGTCACCCTGCCGGTCTTCGGTCTCTTCAATCCCGCGTTGGGCATCACTTCGGTAATTCCCGAGATCGATCCTCGTCGACCCGCTGAGGCAGATCCCGAGAGGATCGTCCGGACACTGGTCGACTTTGAGGTCACTTCGGCATTCGCCTCGCCGGTGATCGGACAAAAGACGCTCAGCGGTTGCCGAAAACTCGGAGCACAACTCCCTCGAATCAATCGTTTCCTCTTGGCCGGCGCCCCCGTGCCCCCGGTTCTGGCGGAGGACTTGGCTTCCCTGCTTCCAAACGGACGCGTCATCACACCCTACGGTTCGACCGAGGCCCTTCCCGTATCCTTTGCCGATTCCACCGCCATCGCTCGGGAAAAAGACTCCGTGATCAAAGGCGCCGGGTCTCTCGTCGGAAAACCTCTTCCCTGCGTTCGGGTAACCATCATGCCGGCAAAGGATTCGCCTTTGGGGGACTACCCCGAGGGATACACCGGGCTTGACTCCGGAGAGGTTGGGGAAATCTGCGTATCCGGCCCCATGGTAACGGACGGATATCACCGTATGCCCGGGGCCACTTGCGATGCCAGGTTCAAGATCGGAGACGAACCTTGCCATCGCATGGGCGATTTGGGGTACTTCGACGCAGCGGGCAACCTTCGCTTTCTCGGACGCAAGGCGGAACGCGTAATGACCGAGAGCGGCCCCTTGGAAACCGATCGCATCGAGCCGCTCGTCAATACCCTCGCCTGCGTGCGCCGCTGCGCCCTGATCGGGATAGGCGATCGCAATCCGCGAGAGCCATGCCTTGTCGTCGAACCCGAATGCAGCCACCTGCGCGCCATGGGAGAATCGGATGCCCGGAAGGAAATCCTGCGGGCGTTGGAAGGCTTGGAGGGAGCAGCGGGCATTGCCCGAATCTTCTTTGAAAGAAGGATCCCGGTTGACGCTCGCCACAACGCCAAGATTCATCGTTTGTCCTTGAGCAGAAAGTGGTCCGCTCGGGTTTCTAAACGCCCCGATCTGGGTCTTCTCGCATGAAGGTTCTGGTCACCGGGGGATCGGGCTTCATCGGCAATGCCTTGGCCCGGGCCCTGATCGGACAAGGCCACGAAGTGCACGCTCTGGGACGCTCCTCCGAGTTGCCTGCGGAAAAGACCTTTGCCGGGTTGCATTACCATAGGCTCGACTTGACGAAGGATTCTCCCGCGAACTCATGGTTCGACGGGGTCGAGGCGGTCTTTCATACGGCAGCAAAAGCGGGGGTTGGCGGAAACTTCGAGGAGTATCGCCTGGCCAACCTCGTCGCCACCCGTCGCTTGCTGGATCATTGCCGAGGAAGCGGCGTCTCCCTTTTCATCCACACCAGCACGCCGAGCGTGACTTTCTCCACCGATCCGATTCGGGGTGGGGACGAATCCCTCTCCTACTCCACGGAGAAGTTCTCCGCCTATGCGACCACCAAGGCTTTGGCCGAGCAGGAGGTTCTCCGGGCAAACGACGCATCGGGCATGAGAACGATTGCCCTGCGTCCCCACTTGGTTTGGGGAGACGGTGATCCGCACCTGCTTCCCCGGGTCGTCTCCCGGCATCGGGCAGGAAGGCTTCGCATCGTGGGCGATGGTACGAACCAAGTGGACCTGACCCACTTGGACAACGTCACGCATGCCCACCTGCAGGCCCTGCGGGCGATGCTGGCCAACCCCGCTTTAGGCGGCAAGCCTTACTTCATCGGCCAGAACGAACCGGTTTCGCTTTGGCCCTGGCTCAATGAAATCTTCGTTGCCATCGGGCTTCCTCGGGTAGAGACGCGCGTATCTTTTCGTGCGGCTTGGCGCATCGGATGGACGATGGAAACGGCTTGGAGCATTCTTCGGCGAAGGGATGACCCTCCCATGACCCGATTCATTGCCTGCCAACTCGCCCATGACCATTGGTTTTCAGGAGCCAACGCACGCATCGACCTTGGTTACGAACCGATACTGGACATGCAAAGAGCCTTGGAAAAAACCCTTCCCTGGCTGAGGAAGCTGTAGCTCGGACCCGGATGAAGAACCTGGGGTCTACGAGCGAAAGTATTCGTAGAGCATGCAGGATACGCTGACGTTCAAGTTGAGCGAACTGGCCGTTCCCCGCATGGGAATGCGCGCCCACTTGCCGACTCTTTCCCTCCAAAAGGACCCCAAGCCCTCCCTTTCGCTGCCAAACAGCAATGCCGCCGCCGCCGGCAGGGATTGGGCCCTCAAGTCTTCCGTCGCCTTTGCGCTCGTCGCCACCACCTCTCGGCCCGCTCCCTTGATCCATTCCCAGGTCTCCTCTTTGGAACCTGCTCCAACTTGTCCCTTGGCCATCAATCCGCGCGAGGACCGCACCACGTTGGGGTTGAAAAAGTCGACCGCATGATCGCACAAGATCAATCCCGCCGCCCCAAATGCCTCGATGCTTCGAATGATCGCTCCGAGGTTTCCGGGTTTTTCCACTTCGTCCAAAATCACAAGGGGGCCGGAAGGATCGGGGGAGAATCCGTTCAGGCTCAGGCTCCAGGTTTCGGCCACTCCGATAAGACCGCTGCCACCGGATCTGTAAGCGGCCTTTGCTTGAACCGCATCGGCGGTTTCCTGCATCGAGACGCCCAAGTTCCTCAATTCCTCAAGGGCTTCGTTTTCACCCTTTCGCTCGACCATGGATGGACAAAAGTAGACTTCGCGAAGTTTTCTTCCCGCCTTTGCCAAGGCGAGCAATTCCTCCGCTCCTTCGACAAGGAAGGATTTCGTTTCTCTCCTGCGACGCGGTGATTCGCGAAGTTTCACCAATTCCTTGATGCGGGGATTGCCGGGGCTCATGATGACAGGATTCATGAATTCTTAGAAAAAGGGTTTTGCCCCCGAAGGGCGAGCTCGTTACGAAACGAGGTTCATGAAAAAGGATCCCAAGGGCTTTTCCCCCCACCCTTACCCCTACCATCATCTTCTGGAAATCGAGATCACCGACGTCACCAACCTGGGAGTGGGAATCGGGCGAGACGGCGAATGGGTCGTTCAGGTTCCCCATTGTTGGCCCGGGGAACGCGTTCAGGCTCGGGTCTATCGCAACCATGCAAATTATTCGGTCGCCGATCTGACGGAGGTCCTTCGTCCCTCGCCCGATCGCATCGACCCGGTCTGCAGCCTATACGGAACTTGCGGAGGCTGCCAGTACCAGAGCGCTCGCTACGAAGCTCAATTGCGCTGGAAAAAGGCCCAGGTCGAGGATTGCCTGCATCGCATCGGCGGGTTGAGCCTGTCGGTCGAGCCTGTGGTTCCCTCTCCCAAAACCTACGCCTATCGATCCAAGCTTACGCCCCATTTCCAGGGTGGGAGCAAGGGAGAGGAACTGACCATCGGCTTTTTGCGTCAAGGTTCCCGCAAATCGTTGGTGGACGTTCCCCTCTGTCCCATCGCCACCGATGCCATCAACGAAGCCCTGCCTCGAGCTCGGGCGGAACTTCGATCCGCTCCCAAAAGAAAACGCGGGGGAACCTTGCTTCTGCGGGAAGTCGACGAAGGGGTGGAAACCGACCCGAAAAAATTGGTGAGCGAACGAGTGGGCAACCTGATCTTTCATTTCCGCGCAGGAGAATTCTTTCAAAACAATCCCTTTATCCTTCCCCGACTGGTCGATTGCGTAATCGAGGAATCCAACCCCGAGCAGAACTCTCTTTTGGTCGACGCCTACTGCGGGGGAGGCTTGTTCGGGCTAAGCGCGGCCTCCAGGTTCGAAAGAGTCGCCGGCATCGAGATCAGTCGAGAAGGGTTTGAGGGAGCCCGAACCAACGCCCGAATCAACCGGATTGAAAATGCGGAGTTTTTCTTGGGCGAGGCGGGTTCGATCTTCGAAGAAATCAAGGACTGCAACCTTCCTGCGGCGCTGGTGATCGATCCGCCTCGCCGAGGATGCGACCCTGATTTTATTCGTCAGGCATTGTCCTTTTCGCCCAACCGCATCGTCTACGTCTCCTGCGAGCCCTCCACTCAGGCTCGCGATGCAAAGTTGTTCGTCGCAGGCGGGTATCGACCGATTCGGTCACAGCCATTCGATCTCTTTCCTCAAACTCGTCACGTCGAAAACGTGCTCACTTTCAGCCGATGATGCCGCTTCAGGCGCTTTTGCGCTCCTTTTTCCAATCCAAGGAAGAGAACCGTTGCGCCTCCGGACTTCGTTGATTCTCGAAGTCCTTGGGCCACTCCGCATCTTCGAGCGTCTCTCCCCATTCTCGGGCCAAGGATTCCGCCAATCCCTGCTCCACCTCCCGATGATCGAGGTCGGGAAACCCTTCGAGCTCAAGGGAGCCTTGAAGAAGGATTCCCGATCGAACTCGCCGGATCGCCGCACCGGCCAATTTCCTCGCCCCGTTTCCGTCCATCAAATCCAAGCCGACGGGCTGAAGAAAGCAATCTCCCGGAATCACCCCGCCGGACCTTTCCCGACAAGGCATCAATTGGCTGGCCACCCCCCAATGAGCCAGCACCTCTCCCAGTATTCGATGAACCAAGCCATACAACTCCATCGGAGAGACCTCGGCGATCGGGGACCCATCGGGCAAAACCAAGGCGTAGGTCAGATCGGTTTGGTGGCGAACGATCCCCCCCCCGGTTGGGCGCCTCACCATTTGCTCGAGGGGTTCGCCCGTCACCTCCTCCACCCATTGCGCTTTCTGACCGTATCCGAAGGAGGTTTGTGGATGAATCCATCCGTATCTTCGAAACAGACAGGCCCCAGTTTCCCTCGCCCATCGGATCATCCACCAATCGGCGGCCATGTTCATCGGGCCGGTCTCTCGCCTGTAGGGCAACCGCAGAAAGCTCATCAGAAACGAGGTGTGTAAGCCGTGGGATAGTCTGCGTTTTCCCGATGCCAGACATAGAGATGATCGGGCAAGCGCATTTCCTCCAGTTGCCGCTCGATGGAAGCCGGTCGCGTCTTCAGTTTGCCGATCAGAGGAGCCAGCTCGAAAGTCAGCCTGCCTGGTCGGTCGCCGACCCGTTTGCGGGCCTCCGCCAAGGAAGAGGCCTGAATGCGATCCTCTCGAAATCCGAACTTGCGCAGAATGAGCCTGCCCAACTCATGGCGAGACACCACTTCGGAGCCCGCCCAATGAAACAATCCGTTAAGGCTGGGTCTCTCGATCAATTCCACAACGGCTTGAGCGACGTTTTCCGCCGAACTGGTCTGCCTCCACTCGTCGGTGAAAAGGACGGGAGACTCTCCCTTGGCCAAAGCGGAAAGAATTCTTTCATGCGGACTGCGATCACCTCGCGGACTGTTTCCATTCAAAAGGGTAATTCGCAAAACCACGACGTTCTCCTCACTTGCGGCCAGAACGCGTTTCTCCGCCTCCAATTTTTGGCGTCCGTACTCGCTCAGAGGCCTGGGTCGGTCAGTGGATCGGTAAGGCGAGGAAGTTCCGTCAAAAACCATATCCGTGGAGAGGTGGACGTATCTGGCTCCCAAATGCGCGGCCAACTCTCCCAATCGCAAAGCGGCATCGACGTTGATCAATCTGGCTCCCGGCGGGTCCCTGTCGACGGCATCCGGGGAGGAAACCGCCGCGCAATTCACGATGGCATCGGGCCAATGATCGAAAACCTCGCGCATGACCTGCTCGAACCGGCCCAAGGGAAGAGAAACGACGTCCTGCTTGTTTCGCGGATCCTTCCACTCCCTGGAAGCATAGGAAAGGATTTGGTGTCCGCGAGCGACGCCCTCTCTGCAAACTGCGGCCCCCAATAAGCCGGATGCTCCAAATACCGCAATTTTCATCAGGTTGCACAATAAGCCATTCGGGCAAAGTCTCAACCCGAGAGTGTCGATTTGCTTGTCGGGGGACACACTTTCCTTGCTTGCCCCATCAGTTCCTGGAGGGTAAGATGAGAATTCTTTGATGAAACTATCCAATCTTGCGAATTCTCGCATCCTCGATCAACCGATTTACCAACCGGGCAAGCCGATCGAGCAAGTGGCCGAGGAACACGGATTGCCTCCCGACCAGATCTGCAAGCTTGCCTCCAACGAAAACCCATGGGGGCCCTCCCCCTCGGCGCTTGAGGGCGCCAGACAGGCATTGAAAAAGGTTCGCCTCTACCCCGACGGCTCCGGCCATGCCCTTGTGGATAGCTTGTCCAGCCTCCATGGTCTCTCGCCGGAGCAGTTCGTTTTGGGGAATGGTTCGAATGAAATCATCGAGTTGCTCGCCCACGTCTTTATCGAACCCGGAGACCAGGTCGTATGCGGAGCCCATGCCTTCGTCGTCTACAAACTGGTCACCCTGCTCATGGGAGGAATCCCGGTGGAAGTGGAGATGCCGGATCTTCGTCACGATCTGAACCGCATGCGCGAAGCCGTGGGTGACCGCACCAAGCTCGTCTTTCTTCCCAGTCCGAACAACCCTACCGGAACCGCCAATTCCCAAGAGGAAATCCTTTCCTTCGTCCGCTCGCTTCCCGACCATTTGGTCTTTTGCTTCGACGAAGCTTACGCGGAATATCTGGACTCTCCGCCGGATCTTCGTCCCTTGATCGAGGAAGGGAGAAAGGTGATCTGCCTTCGAACGTTTTCGAAGATTCACGGCCTTGCCGGACTTCGCATCGGTTACGGTTACGCTTCGGCGGAATTGATTTCGCTTTTGCAACGGGCCAGACAACCCTTCAATGCCAACGCCGTAGGCCAAGCCGCCGCGCTCGGAGCCTTGTCCGATCCGGACTGGGTGGAGCAATGTCGTCGGCGCAACCTCGAGGGACTGAAACAACTCCAGACCGGCCTGACCTGTTTGGGCATTGATTTCGTTCCCAGCCAAGCGAATTTCGTTCTCGCCAAAACGGGCGACGGGATGCGGATGTTCGCGGATTTGCAAAAACAGGGAATCATCACCCGCCCCTTGGGCTCCGGCTTGGAGTCTTACCTGCGCCTTTCGGTGGGAACCACCGATGAGAACGAACGCCTTCTGAACGCCATGGAAAAAGCTCAGCCTCTCTTCGTGGCGAGATCATGAACACCTCGGCGCTCTCCGCCTCGAACTTGCTTTGGGCGCTTTGGTTCGGGACCCTGGCATGCGGCCTGTACCTCGGGGTCTTTCGCTCGATGATCGATCGAATTCGGGCCGGTCTCTCCCCCCCCCCCGCCAATGACACATCCTCGGGCAAGGTGCTTGATCGGCTGTTGCTTGCCCCCAATCACGAAAGGCCCTTTCACGTCGAATCGGCTCTGCTCTCCGCTCTTCAGTTGTTGCTGGGTTTCCTTTTGCTGGATGCTGTTCTTCCCAAGATGACGGGGCCGGGCTCGCCCTTGCTTTCTCTGAGCCTTTCCTTCCTTGCCGAAAGGTTCTTCTCGGGCATCTTGCCCCGCTGTTTCGCTTCCGGCAACCGAAGTTCCCTTCATTTGAAGATCGGATTCCCCATGGTCGCGCTTGCCCGGGCCCTCGCTTTCCCATTCTCCTTTGTCTTGCACCGACTGGAATCGGTCTTTGCGAGTTCTTCCACTGCCGAATCAAGCGGCAAATCGGAGGAGAACGAGGTGGCCGATCACATTCGCACCTTGGCGAGGGAAGGATCGAATCTAGACCCCGAAGTAGCGGAAATCGTGGGCAATACCCTCGAAATGGGTCAGTTGAAGGTAAGAGACGTGATGGTTTCGCGCAAACAGGTTCAAATTCTGGACGCTACGGATTCTCTGGAAAGAAACTTGGAGATCGCCCGATCCTGCGGACACACGCGACTGCCTCTTTGCGAAGGCGACCTCGATCATTGCCTTGGAATCATTCACGTCAAACATGCCTTCCGCTTGCTCGGCAAGGAGCCTCTCGATCTTTCTCTCAAGGCGATGACCCGCGCCCCCGCTCGCGTGTCCCCTGAGGAATCCTTGCCCATCGCCTTGCGCAAAATGATGCTGAGCAAGGTTCACATGGCATTGGTCGGTGACGAATTCGGTGGCATCGACGGAGTGATCACCCTGGAAGACGTGCTGGAGGAAGTGGTTGGGGAAATTCAGGACGAGTTCGACTCCGACGAAAAAGACGTGGAAAAAGTGAACGAAGCCAGCTGGAAGATTTCCGGACTCACTCCCTTGCATGAGCTTCCCGATGAGCTTGGCATTGATGAGGAGGAGGAAGACGTCGCCAGTTTCGGAGGGCTGATCACGCGGGAATTCGGAAAAATCCCCGAACCCTCGGAAACCTTGCGCATGCGCAACCTCGATATCACCGTCCTCCAGGCCGACGACACCAGTGTCATTCTGGCAGAAGTCAGATTGATCAATGAGGTGAGCGAAGAGGAAGCGAATGGCTGAACCGCCCCTCGCGCCCGGAGCGCGAACCGGTCACTCTCGTGGAAAAAGAATGATTTTTTCGCCAAGGGCCGTCGCTTGGAGCGACTCGCCCCATTTCAGTCGATCCTCCCAATGCTCGACCGGAGCGATTCCCAGGCAGCGGCAAATTCTTTCATGAACCCCGGGCATTACGGGAGCGAGAAGATCGTTGACCAGCCGCAGGGCTTCCAGCATGGTTCCCAAGCACCCCGACAGGGCGGTTCGGTCAGCCTCCTCTTCCGATTTGGCCAATCGCCAAGGAGCTCTCTCGTCGGCATATTTGTTGATCGCTCGAACAAACCCAAAAGCCTCCTCCAGTCCCAGGTTGAACTGATGGGCGTCAAAATGTTCGATTGCTCGTCGGCTCGCCTCCCGCCAGCGAGACTGCAGAGCCCGCTCCAAGTCCTCTTGGGGCGTCTGAGCAGGAGCAATTCCATCGCAATAGGCGTGGCACATGTGAAGCAATCTGCTCACCAGGTTGCCCAAATCGTTTCCCAGCTCTCCTTTGTATCGAGAGGAAAACCGCTCCAGGGAAAACTCCGCATCCTGACCAACCGTCATCTCCCTCATCACGAAGAATCGGAAGGCGTCCGCTCCGTGCTTGTCGACCAGATCCAGAGGACTTACGGTCTCCCCCGAGCTTTTCGACATCTTGGCCCCCGAACTGGTCCACCATCCGTGAGCGAGAATCTGACGAGGCAGGGGAAGGTCGCATGCCTTTAGCATGATAGGCCAGTAAACGGCATGAGGAGGCGCCAGAATATCCTTGCCGATGACGTGCAGATCGGCCGGCCAGCAACTCGAAAATTCATCCGCTCCATATCCGGCTGCGGTTACGTAATTGACCAAGGCATCGAACCACACGTAGGTGACGTAATCCGGGTCAAACGGCAGGGGAATTCCCCAGGACAACCGTTCGACCGGCCGGGATATGCAGAGGTCGTTGAGTGGTTCCTTCAAGAACTCCAACACCTCGGAGCGCCTGAAGGCCGGTTGTATGAAATTCGGATTGTCCGATAGATGAGCAACCAACCAATCCTGGTATTTCCCCAGCTTGAAAAAATAATTCCTTTCGGTTATGCGCGTCACTTCTCCGAAAATTTCGGGCCACTCTCCCTCCACCTTGTCCTTTTCCTGAAGAAACTGTTCGGCTCTCGTGGAATAGAACCCTTCGTATTCCGCTTCATAGATTTCTCCGTTCTCATACAACGCCATCAACAATTCCGACACCACTTTCTTGTGCCTGCGCTGGGTGGTTCGCAGGTAATCGTCGTGGGAAATCATCAGTCGCCCGAGCATGCCGATGAATTCCTCCGCAACTGCGTCGCACCGAGTTTGGGGATCCACTCCCTCCTTTTCCGCTCCCTGTTGCACCTTTTGGCCATGCTCGTCCAATCCGGTGACGAAACGAACCGAACGACCTTGCAAACGCTTTACCCGAGCGATGACGTCCGCGAGAATCTTCTCGTAAGCATGCCCCAAGTGAGGTGATCCGTTCGCATAATCGATCGCCGTGGTAAGGTAAAAGTTCTTCATTCAGGAGATTCATACTACGTCCGGGGAAAAGAACCAATCAATTCCCGCTTTCCATGGTTGACGTTTTCATCGGCTGGGATTTTTATCAACACTCTGCGTTGCGTCTTCTCGCAACCTTTCGGTATCGCAAATCACGCCGATCCGAACCGTATCTTTTCCGGTCACCTCCGATCGATCAATATTGAACGCTGAATGAGCGAAAACGAACATTCCGGTTCAGATGCCCTTCAAGTCGAGGGGTTGCTGGACCTAAACGAGAACAAATCAGGTGTCCTGCTCGATCCCTCGCGGGGCGGCAAGACCTCGCCCGCGGATCCTTTCTTGCCGAAAGAGCTCATCCGCCGCTTCAAGCTCAAACGCGGATCGATGATCCAGGCCGACGCCTTGAAGCATCCCGGGCGACCCAGTCCCAAGGTGCGTTACATTCACGGCATTGACGGACTTTCCATCAAGGACCGCAAGTCGCTTTTTCGCTTCGACCAACTCACCACCGTTCAACCCAGGGAAAAATTGACCTTGGAATCAAAGGACGGAAGATTGACCACTCGCGTGCTTGATCTGTTTTGCCCCCTCGGCAAGGGACAGCGCGCCTTGATCGTGGCCCCCCCCCGTGCGGGAAAAACCACCATTTTGCACGACCTGGCAAAAGGGATCGAGGAAAACCATCCCGAGTGCCACCTCATGGTTCTGCTGGTTGACGAGCGCCCGGAAGAGGTGACCGATTTCCGTCGTACCGTGCCTGCGGAAATTTTCGCCTCCTCGAACGACGAAGAGGTGAAAAGTCACTTGCGCATGGCCGAATTGGCCATCGAGCGAGCCAAGCGACTGGTTGAAAACAAGAAGGACGTGGTTTTGCTGATGGATTCCATTACCCGCTTGTCCCGCGCTTACAACGCCGCCTCCGGCAAGAGCGGACGCACCATGACCGGAGGGCTGGACGTCCGGGCTCTGGAAAAACCCAGGCAGATCTTTTCCTCGGCGCGCAACTCCGAGGAAGCGGGCTCTCTCACCATCATCGCCACCGCCTTGGTCGAAACCGGTTCGAAAATGGACGAGTTGATCTTTCAGGAATTCAAGGGCACCGGAAACAGCGAAATCGTTCTGGATCGCAAGATCGCGGAACTTCGACTTTGGCCCGCCCTCAATCTGGCCGCCTCCGGCACTCGCAAGGAAGAGGATCTTCTCGACCCCAAGACCTTGGAGAAGACTTCCTTTCTTCGTCGGGCAATGTCTCCCATGAAAGTCATCGACGCCACCGAGACTCTGCTCGATCGCATGATGAAGACCAAGAACAATCGTGAATTTCTCGACCTGATCAAGACCTCATAACGCGTTGACAAAAGAGGTCTTGAGGAACATTTTCTATCCTTTTCCTTCGATTTCCACGTTTCGATAGCTTCATGCAGAATTTCTCCAACCAATGCCTTGACCTGGCAAGGTCACTTCTTGGAAACAACCTCAGGCACCTCAACCTGGATGGCACGGTCACCCCTTCAAGGGGAGAAACCGCGCGAGCCGACGAACCCGGCCATGCGGCGCTGGCCATCGGAGAGTTCTTTCGGGCAAGCGGAGAAGTCGAACTGGAAGGACAGGATTTGTTCGATCTTTCCGCTCGCTGCATCACTCAACAAACCTTCAACGAGGATGCCCGTGAGAACGGATTGGCATATGCGGCCTTGGGACTGCTCTCCTTCGGCGCCTCCAAGGAGCGAAACGCGGTATGGGAACGGTTGACCGATCCCACGCGGGAACAGCTGGATCAAGCACTGCTGCATCGAAGCGATCCGGACGATCACTTCCAAGCGTTCAACGTCGCCAAATCCGTGGCCAGGTACAGTTTCGGCCTGACCAAAAAGGACGACACCGGAAAGATCATCGATCGTTTCGTCGAGCGAATCGAGAGCCATGGCACCGGAGGATTTTGCAACGACGATCCTCAAGGGGTACACGGCGTCTACGACCTCTACGGCTTGCTTTCTTTCATCTTCATTCGACAAGCCCTGCAACTGCATGCCAACGTGCACCTCAAGGACAGAAAGCTTCCCAAGCTCAGAACCTTCGCCGAGAAATACCTCAAGCTTATTCCCGAGATGACCAGACAGGACGGGCTCGGTTGGTGTTACGGACGATCAGTCGGAGCGTACGGCCAACTGCATTGCATCAGTCTCGTTCTTCAAGCAATGCGTGATAATTGGATACAGCCCGAAAAGCACGCTCTGTATCTCGATGCCTTGCGACGATTGTTTCAGTATTTCTTCGTCACCTACCTTGACCAGGAAAGCGGAGAGCTCGTGGTCAGGGATGACGAAAGAAACACCGTTCCCAATCACACCACTCGAATGGCGAATTTCGACGCCGCTCGTTATCTTTGTCAATGGAGTCGGTTGGCCAAGGTAATCGGTGGCTCGATGACGGTTCCTGCCCCGCAAAGGTCCATTTCCTCCGGCCGCTTCATTCCTTTCGAAAAATCCCACCGCAAGGAACACGGGCTGTTTCTCTTTCGTGACGAGAACCTCGGCGTTCAGTACCAATTGCCTTTGATCGGCCCTGGAGGAAACCTCACCTCCGACAACCTTGCCTTCCCTCATTGTCCCGGTGTCTTCGACTGGTCGACCAACAAGTATTTGCCGGTCATGCTGCCTGAGCTCACCTTCGGCAAGGACGTCGTCATTCCCTCCTTTTACGGAAAAAACTGCGTTACCGGAATCGGCTTGAAAAAATCGCTCTACCTTCGCTTCCAGCAACCCGAGCTCGTGCGCACGGACGGGTCGTTCGCCAACGGCATAGGCAGCTGTCAGGTACAGTGGAGCTTCGGGGAGGGAACAGTCCGCTCCGAATTCGTCTTTCAAGTCAAAAACCCCATTTCGATGGATCGCCTGCGCCTGGCCCTGGTCATCGGCTCACCCCACTCTTCCCTCCGTATGGGAACCACTCTGCGCCTGGGGCCGGAAGGACTGCGGGCCAAAGTGGAGGTGGACGACTTTCAGGCAAACTGGTCCTCTTTCGAAACCGTCAGCGACAATCCCGACTACCGCGGGTATGCGGGCAACGTCCACTACGTCCAATTTCTGACTCGCGATCACGCCCTGGTCATGCGACCCGGCCAACAGTACAAACTCTCCCTTTCCTATCAACCTGACGTCGCTTTCGCTGACGAATAAGGGAATTTCTTGCCTCGCTGGGAATCATTTTTTACCCCTTCAGATGCTGTCCGCCAGAGTCATACCTTGCCTCGACGTTGACGGTGGCCGAGTCGTTAAAGGAGTGCGCTTTGAAGAACTGCGTGATGCCGGCGATCCCGTGGAAGTTGCCAAGGCCTACGAGGGACAAGGAGCGGACGAGTTGGTTTTTCTCGACATTACCGCCTCAAGCGACGAGCGCTCCATCATGCAGGAAGTGGTGGAACGCACAGCAGCCACCTGTTTCATGCCCGTTACCGTGGGAGGAGGCATTCGGCGCCTGGAAGACGTACGATCCATGCTTCTTTCCGGAGCGGACAAGGTAAGCATCAACACCGCAGCCATACTCAATCCCTCCTTGATCGACGAAGCCAGTCAAGCATTCGGCAACCAATGCATCGTAGTTGCAATCGACGCCAAGCAAAGAGAGGACGGCATGGGTTGGGTCGTTTACACGCACGGGGGGCGCAAGCCCACGCCACTGGATGCCGTCGAGTGGGCGCAAGAGGTCGTTCGCAGAGGAGCGGGAGAAATCCTTCTCACCAGCATGGACCGTGACGGAACCAAGGAGGGATACGACCTTCGACTGACTCGAGCGGTCAGCGAAGCGGTAGAGGTCCCCGTCATCGCTTCAGGAGGAGTGGGAAACCCATCCCATTTGACCGAGGGAATCCTTTCAGGCAAAGCCAGCGCGGTATTGGCCGCCAGCATCTTTCATTTCGGGGAATTTACGGTGGATCAAACCAAGCGAGAAATGAGGGATGCCGGAATTCCCGTTCGTCTGCTCGAAACGACGCAAGGGTTCGAGTAAAGGTTTTGGTTCCGTTCCGGGTTTTCAGAGAAAACATCCTGCGGTTCACGATTGCCGACGCTTGCGGTCATCGGATATTGCTCGTCTGTTCGAATCGGCGATCAACTCGGCCGGAGCGGGGGTTGCCCTTGTCAACGCGGGGAACGAAGCGGTCCATCCGCTTCAGCCTTCAGCCTCTCCTCGGTTCATCGATTCCAGGCAGAAGGGCATGAAAATCTTCGACGTATCGCTGAGCCACCGTTGAGACCTCATAGCCTTTCGCGGTTTCAACCGCACCTTTCGACAAAATCGGCAGTTGCTCCTTGCGAGCAATCAATTCAAGCAGGGCATCGGATATTTCCGCCGCCAAATCAGGAGCAGATCGTCGGAAGATCCTGCCGTTTTCATTCTGGCGCAGGAAATCGGAAAAGCACCCAAGCGAGGAAACAAGAGGCACGCAGCCTGCGCTCATCGCCTCCAGAACCGCCAACCCGAAAGTCTCCCCGCGATCGGCCATGGAAGGATACGCGAAAATACGGGCATCCTTGTACTCTTCGAGCAATCCGTTCTCACTGAAGATCGGATCCCTGATTTCCACCGAGGGATCCGCGCAATTCCTGATTTGATCGAAAAACTTCCTTCCTCCCCCGCCCTGCTCCTCCATCCACGGACCGATGAGGCGCAAGGACCATCCATGACGCAGCTTGGGAGAGATCATCTTCCATGCTTGCAGCAAGGAAAGAATTCCCTTTTCCGGATGCAACCTACCGGCGTATAGGATTCTTTTCGGACGATCCTGAATTTCGGCGGAGCGGGGTACGGGCCATCCCAATGGATAAGGGAGTACGGAAATCGCCTGAAGAGCGTTGCGACACTCCTTTCGTATCGCTTTTCCAACCGCTTGACTCGGAGCCTGAAGACAAGCGGCCTTGGCGTAGAATTTCAGCTGTCCCTTGGGAAACCTGCCGACGTGTACGTAAATTCTCCCGTTCCGATCCCGGGGCATCAGCAAAGGAGCCCAGAAGGCATGGGTTACGAGCACGTCCGCCCGGGGCAGAACCCGTCTTGCCCTAAGAACGTAAGGCAGTTCCTTGAGCTTGAGCGTCGACGCGCTCTTTGTGGCGTCAGCCCCCCTGACTCGAAGATGAGTCAGTTTACCCTCTCTTTCCTCTGCCGGCAAACCGTCGCACAAGCGAGAAACGTGGGTCACCTCATGACCGGCGTCGGCAAAGGCCTTGCCCAGAGCCTGCCAAGACTTCTCTATGGCTCCTCCGCGCAAGGGGGGCACGGGAAGAAACGCCCCATGCAGCACGTTTATCCGCATGGCGCCTCCTTGTTCATCAGTTCGATCAATTTGCGAGCGGCTCGGCTCACGTGCAGGCTTTGTTCGAAACATCGACGGGCCGAAGAAGCGCAATTCGGCAAAGAACCCTCTTTCCATCGTAGAATCATGCGGTCGACGCCCTCTTGATCGTCCTTCTCGGCAAATCCTGCGCCGCCCTCCTCGATTTCCCTCCATAAATTGACCTTTCGAGTAAGCAAAACCGGTAGTCCCACCGAACATGCTTCCGCCACCACCATACCGTAATTTTCTTGGTGCGAAGGCAGAACCAAGGCATCCGCCGCACGCAAGGCTCCCCACTTCAGCTCGCCCTCGAGCATGCCCGTCCAATGAATCGTTTCATCCCCTTGGGCCAACCGGCGCAGGGCCCTGATTTGCGCAGAGTCGCATTCAAGCGGACCGGCCAAAATCAGAGCCGTGTCATTGCCTTGCCCCAACCGACGCCAGGAATCGATCAATAGATCCACCCCTTTCTTGGAATGAAACCTTCCCAGGTAAAGAAGCTTTTGTTTTTCCCTCAGGTTGGGAAATCGCCGGTAAAAGGCCTCCAATTGTCCTTTCTTGTCCACGGGCGCTTCGGAGGCTCCGATTCCGGTTACCGCCTCTTGACATCGATAGGGACGGAAGGAGGAACGAGCCAGCCGGCGCTCTTCCTCGGTGGTAAAGCATACGGCCTTGGCGTTGCGGAGAATCCTTTCCTGCCTCCACCACCAATACAATTGTTTCTTCAGGTGTTTGAACGGATGAGCCCGCCTAAACCATGGATCGAGCATTCCATGGGGATAAATCAGGTAGGGGTTGCCGTAGGATCGATGGATGGCCTCCGCTCGGGTTCCGGGCCATTGCCACAATCCGTGTCCGATCAACCAGGTGCTAGGGTCTCCGGGCTGTTCTTGGGAACGATCACTGATGCGCGAAGCGACTCCCTCTTCAATCAAGGCTTCGTTGAGCAAATGAACAGCGGCGCAAACGCCCCCGGTCCTGGGGTCGTTCGAATGCAAGAGGTGCAAGACTTGAATCCGCTTCCCCACAACCAGAAGCCTTACCGAAAGGAAAATTCGAAACGCCGGGAAAACGGGCCCTCAGAAAGAACCGAAGTCGTAATCATGCACTTGAACGGTATTTGTTTCCTTGTCGAACAACAACCAGCTCCATCCCCCGGACGCGCTTCCGGAATCCGTTCTTGCTCGATAGATGAACCTCTCGTTTTCCGATTTCAGGTTGGGATGGTTCATGAATACCTCGCTGTTAATCCAGAACCAACCGAGCTCGTCGGAAAAGAGCCAGACGCTGTTTTTGGAAGTGCCGCTGACGTAGAGCCATCCCAAATCAGTGTGATAAATCCAAGGAAAGGCTTTGTCATTGAAGGCGCCGAACCAATCTTCACGCTTCCAATGGGGATCGCTTGAGGGGAAGAACTGTTCCGAATCATTCCATATCAAATTGAATTGTTCACGAAACTCGGGTTCCCGAGCGATTTCTTCCAATGCATCCTCGTACGCATCGACAATTCCCTCCACCCCTTCCCCTGAATCAACGAATTCCTGCAAGGAAAGGCTTTCCCCGAAAATGGATTCGCTCGAGGACTGAATCGATTGACTCAATTCAGCCAAAGCCACGGCTTTGGCCAAGGCGAAGTAGTGGCCGGCATAAGGCTCCATGTTGCTCAAGTACTGCTCTTTCCTAGCTCCGTTGGGAATGACCGGTTCGGTGACCAAATTGAAGATGAATTCTCCGGCAACGACCAAACTGGTGTTGTTTGCTTCGGTGTCGGTGGCATTGGTTTCGCGCAATGGATAAAATCCATCCAAGTTTTCGGAGGCGTGCCCCCACATGGCATCGACCCCCTGCATCACCTGATTGGTGGAAGGATTCTTGCCGTACTTGTTGAAGTAATGCCTGCGGACGAAATCCTCTCGGTTCAAGAAGTAGGTGTTTTTTCTTTCTCCGATCATTTTCGGGGCATCTCCGGCAACGAACCAATCCCCATACTTGTATTTGTAGGAATTTGATTGCAGGTGATAAGCGATGTACTTGCGCAATCCGAGTACTTTCCATTCCTCGAACTCCTCGTTTAGCAATTCGGTGGACAAATGATACTCGCCGTACATGACGTGATGGGCCGCAATGATCTCGGACTTAAGGAATAGTTCCTCGCCCTGAGAATATTCCACCACGAAATTCATCGCCTCTTCCAGCGAATATCCCTGCGGATAGAAGGTCTGCAATTCGCTTTCCATATCCTTGATCTCATAATTGGATGCGGTATTTCCGCTCAGGAGTTGGTAGATCATGGCCAAAGCCGAGGAACCGTCCTCGTAACTCAACTCCTTGGCAATTCCTTTGGCCAAACCGGAGGAGATCTGCCTGCCGTCCTCGGTCACGATCACCACCATCAAATCCACGATTCCGAAGGTGTCCTTGAAATCATTGTAGTTGACGATCCATTCGAATTCCAGAGCCATGCGAAGGACATCGGGATCATCAGGGATCGAGGCATTGGCAAGCAAGGCGTCGTTTCCGAAAAGCATCGCTTCCCTCAAAGCCGGAGCCTTGCCCGAGGACCAGTTCACGGAGGCAAATACCGTGGTCGCTTGAGCATGCAGCATGTATCCTAGAAGCGCAGGTGACTGCTGGTCGATGGATACGGATACGGATTGGTGCAAGTCCTTCTCTCCGACCCGCAAGGGGGCGGCTCCACCCCACATGGGCAGACTTGCCCACGAGGAGGGATCGATCCAATAATCCTTGACCTGATCGAACCAAACCGGAGACAATTTTCTACCCGATTCGTAATGCTGCTGAATCCAGGAGTTTTTCCATCCCCAATGGTCTCCGTAATAAGCGTTTTCACTTTCGTAGGGCACCCGGCCGAAGGGGTAGAGGCATTTCGGACCCCAGTCTCGCTGATCTCCGTAGACGGTTCTGGCAGTGACGAAATGATCCCCCTGAGCGACCAAGTTGTACAAGGTTCCGAATACCGCGCCGCTTCTGCTTTCCACGGATGAGTTGAGTTCGGCTCCATTGAGATAAAAGCGTATGCCTTCCGTCAAACCGTTGGGATCGTGCAACCGGGCATTCAGATCGAGTTCTCCGCCGACCTTGAAAGTTGCCGGAGGACTGGGAAGAATGACGTCGGACGAAGTATATCCGCTGCCCGCTGTATTGACCGTGGCTCCGGAAACGCTGGTCAGAACTGGATCGATCGCTGTCACGCTCAAGGCTCCGCCATATCCTGAGCGCGAAACCACCTCCATGCCAAAGGAGTCGGAGTTGTAGGAAACGTAACCGTATCCTCCGTCAACAACCTCGATGAGACTGTCATCGTCAGGCAGGGGACCGCCTGAATATTCATCACTGAAACGAATCGTGGGCAAGCGACCGGGTTGATAAACCTTGCCGAAAGGACCTGTCAAATCGACGTAAGCGCCACGGGGGTCGACCAGGCGATAGATGCGTGTTTCGGAATAGCTTCTTGTTCCGACTTGGTCGAATCCAACGACCCGAACCTGCAGCGTTGGTTGGGACAACTCGGGGAAGTTTCCGAGTTTGAGGGAAATCTCTCCATCCTCGGAAGCGGCAAGAGGAAAATAATCCTCGAAAGCGATTTGCGAGTCGTTAGATCCCATTACCGATGGTCCGTTCCGACCCATCGACTGCGAGCCGTCATATCGAAGAAGCATGGCATGCTGACTGAGGGATGGGCCCGGTTCCCAGCCGCCGTAAAAGCTTCTGGCATGAGGGTCGATCGCTTCGATGGCCAACTTGCCTGCGTTGCGAGCACGGTTCACCGCCCGAATGAGGTTATGTTTGGTCTGATCGAGCCTTTGGGCATGAGTACCTACGCTTGCGACCGCTACGATCTCATTTGTGGGGCCGACGCGAACTCTCCACTTGTCTCCGACTTGGTTGCCTGTGGCCTTGGAAAACTTAACGCTCACTCCGGACCCGAGGTAGAACTGGCGGGAGGAGGGAATTTCGGCTTTCTCGGAAACGTAGGTGCTTCCACCGTCGATGGACCACCGAAAGGTGTCGTTTCCGAGCAACCAGCCCTCACTCTCCCCATCCACCTCAATCAGGTATTCTCGGTTCTCCATCCCCAGGTAAGTTCCGGAGGCGTTCAAGCCTCCTCCGCCTTCGACCCCCATTGCCAGCGGGTCTTCAATGGTGGTTTGCGCAAATCCGTCTTGATCGAATTCGAAGACGACCGATTCTCTGCTCGTACCGTCCGAGATGGTCAGCGTGGCTCCGTCGGCAGGCAGGCTGCCGGTGTCAAGAAAGGCCAGTTCCCCGCTCCACCTGACTTGACCGTTGATTTCCAGATGAGCCTGTTTTGCCAAGGCCGAATCATAGGTAAAACTGGCCACGGTCCCCTTGGTCAAGGTTTCACCCGCTTTGGGCAGAAGGATTTTCACTTCGGGAGTGTTGGAAGACTTGACGAAACGCACCAAGCGTTCGGCCCTCGACTTCAGTCCGTTGGAATCCTCCGCCACCACTTCCAGTTTGCAATCACCGGCAGGGATCAAATAGCCGACCGAAAAGGTGTGTCTTCCGTCGAGGAACGAACCACCGTGCTCCTCTGCAACCTTGTCACCATTGATGAACAACTCGACCAAGACCACTTTGCCGTCGTCAAAGGTACCGGCCAGTCGATCGGGCCCGAGGGAGAGAGCCTCCACTTGCAGGGCATTGCTTTTTCCGGAATCGAACGGATGACCGTTGGGTACTCCTATGAAATCGACTTCAGGCATGGACAACCCGTAACGGGCCGCGTAAGCGGGCATCTCCAGAATCAAGCGGGCTCGTTCGGCCAAAGTTCGAACGGCATAGTTCGGATCCAAGGTCAGCTTGGCGACCTCGGCCCGACTGGGCCCCTTTCCGAGAAGAGCGGAGTAGACAAGAGCGGTTTCGGCAAAGGCGGTTGCATCCAATGGCACGTTGGGGATGGCAAGCATTTCCGAAGAAACGGTGTAGTTGTAGCCCCCTGCAGTGATCACCTTGTTCTCCATGGCGAAGGCGTGAATGAAATCCGCTTGGGAAAAAGAACCACGCTTGAGCAAGTCGATTCCGCGAGCCGTTTGCTTCGGGCTGGGCTCCTGGTCGTATTTGTTGAGAAAGAGTCGATTGAACAGCTCCTGCGCATTGTGGTTTTCTATTGGTCCGTATCGATTGGAGTAGGAAAATTTGCCGGTCAAGTAGTTCAATGCCGACCGGGAATCGTAAGCTTCCACCAAGGATTCGAGCGTTTCGAACAAGGATTCCTCCGGCCCGTCGACTTGAAGAAAGGAATCGTTTCTTATTTTCAGCACGTAATTCCCTCCTCGAGCGGCCAAGGTGTCTTCGGACACTTGGTTGCTGAGAATTATCGGGAACTTGTAGATCGGACTGGCTCCCTGCACGACAGAAAGATCGAACCCGTAGTAGATCGCCTTGGTTGTGCCTTGGGATCCTCCCGTTCCGCTGTGAATGCTAGGAACGATTTGCCGGGTCGGAATCATCGATGAATCTTCAAAGACCTCCAGGTATTTGGTAAAGATTCCGTCCGAGGTGTTGAGGTACTCCACTCCACTGTGTCCCTCGGGCACCTCCAAGTAGATGAACCCGTCTTCGCCCCTTCCTCGGCCCTGAATCTGGAACCAGTCCACGTCTTCGAGGTTGTTGATCGACGCGTAGATGGTTTCGTTCATCCCGACCAGGGTTGCGGTGTTGGCATTGTCACCGTCATCCGGTCGATCCGCGGACTGCTCGCTCCCGCCGGATTGGCCGGGATTGCTCAATGATCCCACGGGCGTCTGCTGATCCGCCAGAACCAATTGCGTGGTTCGCCATTCTCCCAGCAGGGTTTTGTGCAGCAAGAGGTTGTCTCGGGCCTTGACGAACTCGTCCAGACAACGCAAATCCTCGATCACTTGAGCCCGAGTCAGAGATCCGTCGGCAAGGCCGTTGAGAAAGCTTCCTATTTCGAAAACTTCGGGATCCCGGTCATAGAGTCCGTTGTAGAGCGCTTTGAGAAATTCGTAGTCATGGGTGAGCGGGCTGTTTTCGATCGATAGCAGGACGGTTTGATTCAAAGTCCGGTTTCCGTCCAGAATGAGGAAGCTCACCTCTTTGGAGCCGAGCGCTCCGGTGGCCAGGTCATAAGCGAAAACGTGTCCAGGGTCAGGCATTCCACGTTCGGGCTTGAGGTACGGCAGGGCCTGAGCATATCCGGAGAAAACGCCGTCAACCAGAACCATGGCCAAAAGATCATCCGCATAGGCTCCGTCCTCCGAAACGTAGGTGGCGAACAACTCGGCCTGTGATCCGAGGAAAAACGCGTTCGGGGAGTCGATGGACAAGGATTCGACGATCTCCATCGGGGGGCGCACCAGGATTTGCTGAACCTCGGAGGTAACCAGGTAGCTGGAATTGTCGCGGGCCACCGCATAGAGGTCATAAAACCCGCTGGCATTGAATTCCACTTCCGCTTCGTAGGGGCTTTCGTAGTCGCGGAGCAAAAGATCTCCATTGCGGTAGAAATCGACCCAGGAGACCAAGCCGTCATCGTCGTAGGCGCTGGCGCTCAGCGTTCTGGTAACCAAAGTTCCGTTGAAAGCAACGGGAGACACCACCTTTTCGAGTTCGATCACGGGGGGAGAGCCCTTGACCTTGGGATCGGTCACCTCGATCGTGCGCGAAGAACTTCCACGATTGCCCATGTCGTCCTCGGCCACGGTACTGATCAGGTAAACGCCCGCCGCATTGGGCTTCCAGGTGATTCCGAAGGAATTTTCGCTTTTACCGAAAAGCGTGGCCGGCTTGATGTATTCGTCTTCCGCGGGAAGCCATTCGAGAATCCCATCGGTTATGAGGGAGCCGGATATTTCAGCCTCTTCCACAAAGGAAAGATCTTGAGAAATGGAGCGTCGGATGACCAAAGTGTCCACGGAATCGTTGTCGTCGACCGTTAGGGCAAGGAAATCCAATTGCGCTTGTTCGAGAATGGCCATGCTCAAGGAGTTGCGAATCAATTCCTGATCAACCTCGTCATTGGGCGTATCCAGCAACCGGACAACCACGTTGCGCGGCTGAGCCACGATGGTCCAGGAATCCCCGACTGCATGTCCGGTTGCATGAGCGAATTCAATGAACAATTGGTGTTCCAATTCCTGCGGTTCGCCGGTGATCGCGATTCGTTCGTCAAAGTAAGTCAGTCCTCCGTCCTTGCTCCAGCGGAAGGTATTGGGGTCGTTGGCATTGTCGATTTCCACCAAGTAGATGGTGTGATCCACTCCCGTGAAATCGGTGTCGGAATGGATGCTCAAGTCATTGATGCGTTTGTTTGTCGGTTGACCGCCCGGGGCTTCAACCACGCCTCCGCCGAAATCGATGACTCCGTTGACGTCCAAGGTGAAGGTCACCGATTCGCGACCGGTGCCGTCGGTAATGGTGAGGTTGCCGTCATCGTACCACGGCGCGTCAAATCCGAGAAACCGCAGGTTTCCGCTCCAGACGGTCTGGAGGTTCTTGTTGATGAAGAACTGCACCCCGGTGATTTCTCCGTCCGGATCGGTCGCCTTTGCTTGCAGGCGAAGGGAAGAGCCGATGGGCATGATCACGCTTTCGGATTCGGCAGGATAGACGAAATCGACCACGGGCGGATTGTTGGGCGTGGCGGTGGTGACGTAAAAGCGCTTGTTTTGTCTGGAAGTTATGCTGGTCAGGTGGGTTCCGAAGGAGCCCGCCTGGTTGCCCACTTGATCGCGGGCGAGAATGGAAACCTCATGTTCGCCCAATCCTATGCCCCATTCGCTCAAGTCGAGCAGAAGTTCGAACGTTTCTCCGTTTTCGCTGGTTACCACCCCGACTGATTCACCATCGACGTAGAACTCGACTTCCTCTACCCCGAATTCGGAATTGGCCCGAGCGATCAGCAGGATCGATTCATCGGATTCCACCTCCATTCCATCGAACATTTCCAAGCTGGCGAAGATTCCTCCCCCGATGAATTCCTCGACCGCAAACACGGTCTCCTCGGATGCGCTGAGATTGCCCGCCTTGTCTCTGACCAACCCGTAAATCGTGTAATCCTTTACCTCGTCAGGAATCATGGAAAAGGCGAAGGGCGGCTTGGTCTTTACGTCCACCACCTGCCCGTCGACCACCAAAAAGACCCGGTCGATCGCTTCCAAAGCCTTTTCCACTTCGAATTGAAAGATCATGGGCGCCTGAGTGAATCCGCCGCTAAGCAGGTGCCCGCTCATTTGGCCGTCCGGCTGCACCTCGAAAGGAGCGACGCTTGAGACCGAGCCGTTGGTGTCCAGCAGGGGCAGGCGCGAGTAGTTTCTTTGGTCGACGTAGGCCACCACGTACAGACCGTTCGCGTCAATCATTCGGAAGGAAGGAGAGATGGCATAGCCGAATCCCCCCAGGGTGTTGCCGTTGAAATCGGTTTCGAGACGGAAGGAGTTGCTTTGGAATTCGTTTTGTCCGCTTTCGGCATTGAACTGACGTTCGGTAAACATGACGATTTCGGCCGGAGTACCGTCTGCGATCGCCCGCACCGTGGGGATCAGGGTGAAGGAGGTGTTCTCGTCGTAGCCCTCCCCTTCATGGGCGACCTCGAGCTCGTAGCCGCCGGTCGTCGGATTGGCTACTCGGATGATCTCGGCTCCGAGTCCGCTTCCCGAAACGTCCACTCGAAGATCGACGTATTCCTCCAAGGCAGCCTTGGCCGAGTCTTCGAGGACCAAGCCGGTGATTTCACCGGTGCCGGAAAGAAACAGCGTGACTTCTTCGGGAAGCAGCTTTCTGCTGAGCGGGCGGCTGGAGATCGAAATTTCCGCCGGCGGGATACCGGTGGTCGCAGAAAAAGCCTGCATTTCGGAAATGACGTAATTTCCACTGTTGTCCCATCCCACGGCAAATACCGTCACCAATCCCGGTCCGGAAAGAACGTCGGCGACGTTCAGGCGAGAGAAATAGGTGACCAGTTCCTGAGATGCCCCGGTCGGACGCAGCACCTTGTCGCCATAGGCTTGTCCGTTGACGTAGAACTGCACGCCTACGAAGTAGCCGTCAGGATCGGTTCCGCGGGCGGAAAGAGGCATGACGGAGGTGGAGGTCGCGGTATCGTAAGGCAAGGGGTCCATCCCAACCAAAGGAGGAAGCGATCCGCTGAAGGGATTGATTCGGATCTTGGCGGAAGCTTCGCCCATGGCATTGTCCTCGGTGGCGTTTTCATCGTCGTCGGGAGTCAAGAACGCCTCCAGACTGAATTCACCCAGAGGATAAGCTCGAGCGATCAGGGTATGTTCCCCGCTGCGCTCGATTGTGGCGCTGTCGACCGCAGGATCGGGATGGTTGATGACGTAGTGGAAACGGCCGGTCCTGTAGGAGCTTCCGTTTCCGCCTCCGTATTGGAACATCTGTCCGAGGTGAGTCTCGTTTTCGTCGTTGAGGTGCTGCGAGAAAAGATGCACCTCGAAATCCTCTTCGCTCTGGGCGTCCACGATCACGGGAATCCTGGAATTTGGGGCCAGACGGTTGCCGAAATTGGTTTGGGGGAACACGAAGGTCAATTCTGCGAACCCGGGCAGAACCCCCTCTTCTCCGAGAGAGCTGCGTGACTGGGCCGCGAGAGCGCCGGGCAACTCAGGAAGGGTCATCCACTCGGGGGGCCAGGTCCAGTAATCCTCCAACAGTTCCCAGTACCATGCGGGGGCCGGATAGTCGGACCCGGCGACGTGCTGCTGCTGCCAATTCCTGCTCCATCCCCAACGAACTTGGGAAATGGTGGTGGCGCCGGGTCTTTCCAGGGCGGCGGAGAACCCGTTGGCGGGCATGACCGCGGGGGGCTTGTCTCTGGCATCCCCGTAAAGTGCTCGGGCGGTGATGAAGGAAAGCCCCTCGGACTCCACGGTGAAGGAAGTGGAATGGTCGTTGATGAATTCGTCGACGGTGCCGTTGAATTCGACTCCGTTTCCGTAGAAGGCCACGCGGTCCAGTTCGTTCTGCGGATCGCTCACCCGAGCCCGCAGAGCCAAGGTGCTGCCCACGTCGTAGACGAGGGGCGCGGGAGCCAGAACCAGGTCTCCCAGGGCGTATCCGCTTCCCGAGTCATGCACCAGCAGGGAATCGGGCAGGAAGGTTCCGTTTTCGTCAATGGCAATGGTGACGTTTGCGTCTTTCCCCCCGAAACTGACGAAGTTGAGGCTGAAATTATTGTCCGCACCCTCCTCGAAATCGTAGGGGTAACCGTAACCCGGATCGATCACCTCGATATCGGCTGCGCTCAACCCGCCTCCGGCGAAGTCATCACGCAGGCGCAGCACCGCCCGGCGCCCCACCGGTCGATCGTCGATCGGATCGAGCATTTCCAGGCGCAAACGATTGGGGTCATGCACTGCGAAGCCCCTTGGTTCGGAATAGGAAGCGTTGCCCGCGGCGTCGTAAGCCACCACCCGAACCTGGAGCACCGGCCCGATTACGGACAGACGATCCAAATCCAGAGTTAGGTTTCCTTCCCTTCCGCTCGCCGAAACCAATCCGAGCAGTTCATCGGCGACCATGGTCGAATCGGTCGCCGGAACGATGCTCGGAACCTCGGAAATGGGATAGGATCCGTCATGGATCAATTCGATGGATCGGCGATTGAGGGTTTGCATGGCGAATCCGCCGACGGTCAGATCGCTCAGTTCGCGAGCGTACAGAGCCAGCTTGCCGGCGTTGCGGGCCCGATTGATCGCCCGGATCAGGTTTTGCTTGGTTCCCTCCAGTCGATCGGCGAAGGCGCCGTAAGGATCCACCTCCACCCGCTCGTTGGCCGGATATGCCTTGATGCGCCAGCGATCCCCCTCGAGGTAAGAGGTTTGGTCGTCGAAGGTTATGGCGAGCCCGGCGCTCAAGCCGTAGGTCAGCCCGGCGGGAATGGGCACGTCCGATTCGTTGAAACTCGCTCCGCCGTCCACCGACCAGCGGAAGGTGTCGGTGGTTCCGTCCCCATCGATTTCGATCAAGTACTCCCTTTCCTCCAGGCCCGAGTAGGTTCCGCCGGAAGCCAGCGCCCCGGTTCCATTTACCCTCATGGCCTCGGCCTCATCGATGAGCGTGGTGGCGACGGAACGGTCGGCGTCGAATTCGAAGACCACCGGATCCCGGCCGGTTCCGTCGGAAAGGGTGAGAATGGAACCGTCCGTGGGCAGATCGGTGCCGTCGAAGCCCAACCGTCCCTGCCAGGGCATGCGTCCGTCGATCTCCAAATAAGCGGTTACGCTTTCGTTGGCCTCAAAGGAAAAGACCGCTTCGTCTTCGAAGTAAAGAACCTCCCCGATGGCCGGAGCGGTGATCGAAACCATAGCGTCTCCTTGTGAAACCAGACGGATCCGGCGCTCCGCCCGAGACTCCATGCCGTTGACGTCCTCGGCCACCGCCTCGATGCGGTATGCACCGCTGGCGAGATCTTGCGGCAGGATGAATTCATAGAAGTAACCGTTCGGTTCATCGGTCAGCGTTTCCTGGGTCTTGCCATTGATCAAGAGCTTGACCGAGCGGATCTTGCCATCGTCCATGGTTCCGGCCAGATCGTCCGCTCCCAGCGAGGTTGCGTCCACCTTGATTTTCGGTTCGCTGCCGGTCGGGTAGGCCTTGCCGTTGGCCACGCCCACGAATGCGACTTCGGGCATGGCCAATCCGTAACGGGCGCCAAATTCCGGCATCTCCATGATCATACGGGCCCGCTCCTCCAGTGGGCGTACTTCGTAGTGCGGAGTCAGGGTAAGCCTGGCCACCTGTTCCCTGCTGGGTGACTTGCCGATCAGGGCGGAGTAAACCAGGGCGGTCTCACCAAAGGCGGCAGCATCGAGGGGCACGTTGGGGATGGACAGGCTGGATCCGTTACCGTCGCTTTGCGTGTAGTTGTACGAACCCACCGTGAGGACCGCATTTTCGAGCGCAAAATCGTTGAGAAATTCCAGTTGGGTACGATCCCCGCGGTTTAACAGTTCCACCCCGCGAGCCACCTGCGTTGGGTTTGGATCCTGCTCATACTTGTTGCGGAACAAGCGGGTGAAGAATACTTCCGGATTGTGGGTGCCGATCGCTCCGTACTGGTCGGAATAAGCAAAGGAACTGGTCTGGAAATTTAATCCCGCGAGAATATCAAACCCATTGACCTTGGAATTGATCTGTTCGAATTGAGGATCTTCAGCCCCTTCCTCTTCCTGGTTTGCCATGTTTTCCAAAACCACCTCATTGGAAAGTCTCATTGAAAGTGTTCCTAAAGAAAATGGTGCGGTATCGTCACCCGTAATTTCAACAAGGTAATACTCAACCTCTTTCTGACTGCTAAGATCAAAAGTGAGCCAAGAATCCCAGTTCTCTTGAAACAAATTATTTTGAGCGAAAAAGGAAATTGGTTCATAGGATCCATTATGAAGTTTGGCTGTAATCGTTCCTCTACCTCCCCATCGTATTTCTTGAGTAGATGGGTTCCTTTGAATTCTTCTCACATTGGCAGGAACTCCCTGTTTATTCAGATAAATAGTTAATGTACCATCCATTCCATCGCCCAGGCTCATAATCTTAAAAGTGGCATGGTCTAAAGGTTCGTCAAAGCTGATAGGAATGCTGGGCTCATTCATGGATAAAATCGTGGCGGTTTCCTCGGTTTTTCCATGGTTTCCATTTTCCGCTCCGGCAGTATCGGTGGCGGTTGCTTGAGTCGGGTCATAGCCGGGCTGGTCGGTGACATGCAAGACATTGGGAAACTTGCCCCATTCACCATCCAGAGTCTTACTAGCGATAAGGATATCGCGTGCAGCAATGAACTCGCCCCGGGTACGTAAGTCGGTAATTACTTGTTCACGGGTCATCGACCCATCTTCTAGTTTGTAAAAATATCTCTTGTATTCGGAGTTGGTCGGTTCGCGGTCAAACATGCCAAGGTACAATGCCTTGAGGTACTCGAGGTTGTCGGTCAATGGGCTTTCGTTGACACTTACCTGAGTAAGGGC
>JAYOCQ010000016.1:0-6300 GCA_038105525.1 Opitutales bacterium
TAATGTCCAACTTGCCCGTGTCAGTTACGGCACCACCGGCAGTAATTGCGAGGTTTCCTCCTACGGTTGTGGCTCCAAAGGTTGTGGCCGCTGCATTCGTGGTAAGATCACCCGTCGCACTTCCAGACACTCCCAAGGTTCCCACTGCGGTAAGTTCAGTTGTTCCTGTTGTAGTCAAGGCTGCGACCAAGTTGTCCGCATCCTTCAAGGTTGTCGCTCCGGCGGCTACGGTTACGGTTCCACCAAACTCATTGGTTGCATCATCCAAGGTCACGGTTTGACCAGTTGCGGAGATTCCAGTGGTTCCAGTAATGTCCAACTTGCCCGTGTCAGTTACGGCACCACCGGCAGTAATTGCGAGGTTGGAAGAGATCGTAGATGCTGCGAAGTCAACACCATCGTTTTCATTAATGCTCGTTGCTGCAGTCGTCAGCGCAAGAGTATCTACATTTGTCTCGATGTCTGTGACTGCCTGATCACCGGTGATAGTGAGGGTGGCAGCAACAACGTTGTTGGTCGCTCCGTTGTCGTCGGTGATCGCTCCGGTGGAATCGAGGTTTACGTTACCGGAGCCCGCATCGATCAATCCAAGAGCGACCGCTCCGATGGAATCAATTTGGATGAGGCCATTATCGTCGGAGGTGTCGGCAGCCAAGGTGCCGGTAGCAGTAATTTCCAATCGATCGGTTGCCCCGATTCCTCCTGCATTTGCGGTGAGCGTAACGTTTGCGCCCGAAAGATCTGCGGTATCATCATTGGTGATGCCGTCAATCGCACCATCGGTATCGATCATTACGTTGCCTGCTGCCGCCGAGATGCTGCCGACTTGAATGTCTTCTTCAGCATACAATTCGACGTTTCCGGCGGTGTTGGCGGCAAGGGTTGTAACCGTGAGGCCACCCGTTCCCTTGGCATTGAGGAAAACGCCACCACTTGTGGAATTGGTAACGTTTGCCAGGGTCGTGGCATCAAACTCGATTGCCCCGGTTTTACCGGTTGATCCAATGCCTGACGCTGCAATCAAACTAAGGCTGTCGGCATTTACGACGTCATCCGCCGTAGTGCCGTCCACGTCGGTAATGTTACCGGTTGAGGTAATCGAGACGCTGGCGGCAGCTCCCGTAATTTCAACTTTTCCAAGAGGAAGGTCGCCGGAGGAATAAAGGGTGACCGCTCCGCCCGACTCGACGTCGAGCTTGGTTGAAGCAAGGAATTTAAGGGTTCCATCTCCTGCTTGTCCGACTGAAGCAGCTTCTATATCCAAGGTTGCCGCCTCGATGTCGGTGGCTGCATCGGCTGCATTGGAGCTGTAAACTCCTCCGCTGGCGACAATGGAAACCGTACCTGTAGAGAGGACCGAGTAATCGTCGACCACGACGTCAACGCCTTCCAAGGTAATCGTTCCGGATCCGGTACGAATTCTTTCGCTGCCGTCTGCCCCACCATTGCTGATGGTGATGTTACCGGCAGAATTTCCGTCGTTATCGGCGGTCAACGTAATGGTACCCGCGCCGGAAGCTATCAAGTCGCCGGCAGAGGAACCAAGGTTAATTGCTCCATCGGTAACCAAAGTGATGCTTCCCCCTGCAACGTCGACGTCCGCATCGACGTCGATGCTCGTGGTTACCCCTGATATGGAGAATGAACCACCACTCGCGGAAACCGAGCTGTCGACGTCCAGGTTGACTACGCTGCCGGAAAGAAGAATGGCGCCGGTTCCCACAGTTAGTCCAGCAGCACTTGCCCCGCCAGTCACGTCACCAACGTTTAGATCGGAACCCGTTTGGGAATAGCGGACGTCTCCATCATTGGTCGTGCCTTCGATGGTCACGACAGAAGCAGTCGGGGTATTGTTCAAGTAGGCGTCGTTTCCGGAACCGGAAATATTCAAGGACACGTTTTCGGCAACGAAGGTCAGGTAGCTGCCACTCTCACCCAAATCTCCTGCAGCATTGAAGCTAAGCGTTTCCGTTGCAGTGATTGAACTGGAGCCAGATCGTGTAATCGACCCGGCTGACGTAAGGGAGACGTCGTTGCTTACGGAACCGCTGTCATTGACGTTGATATCTCCAACCAGTTTCAAGTTACCTGTGGCACCATCGTTATTGACAACAATCGTGACGTCTCCGCCACCGCTTGTGTCATTATCGGCGGTGATCTTGCCCAGTTGAATGCCACCGGCAAATTGGGTGTACGCATCGGAAAGATCAGAGTCTCCATTGGGATCGTTGACGTAGGAATCGTCTGGAGTCCGGCCCAAATCGGCATCTGCTCCGCTTGTGTACTCCTTGTTGTCAATGTATACCATTACGTTCCCACCTGCAGAAAGTTCTGCGGTGTTTTCCATGTAGAGGTCTTGGGCTTTATCGGAATTTGCAGCGTAGGTCGCGCCATCCTTACCGATGGTAATGTTACCGGTAGCAGAAAGCTTGGTGCCACCCTGCATGTAGATGGAACGAATTCCTTGGATGTTGATGTCTCCGTCGGTTCCATCTCCCGGGTTACTGTCACTCACGCTTATGATGCCAGCGCTTCCGCCGCTGCTTTCCAAGACCAGTTCATCGGCATTGCTGATGGTCAAGCTGGCAGTAGCCCCGCCAACTTGCAGTGAACCGGTGTTCTTGACGATTACGTCGAATCCGCCTGGATCGAGCGTGACTGCATTTGCGCCTACCATTGCGGAAGTAATGATGATATCCGCGGCCGGACCATAAAGATTGATGGTTTCTCCGGTATTTGCATGCACCGTACCATTAAGCACCACGTTTCCTCCGACGTTGATGGAGCCAAGATCATCTGCCGTGTCATCCGAAACCAAGCTGGCGGCGGCATTGATTTGTATGGCCCCCTCGGTTTGACCGTTGGCGCTGTAATTGGTTACTGCGTTACCTGCAACCCTGAGGGTGACGTCGGCGTTGTAGGTGTTAACGGCTCCAGAATTGAGCAACAACGTAGGTGAAGCTATGTCGTCATCATCAGCGGTTGCGTCACTGATACCATTAAGAACCAAAACGTTAAGTTCTCCTGCGTTCGTGGTGATCGCATTGCTGTCACCGTCCAGGTCCCCGATCTTCAGATCTGCAGAGTGACCGGCTTCGGCAGTCCCGTCGTTGGCTCCGACGATGGTCAGGGCTTGTCCATTGCCGTTTACGTCGACGTCAAGAGTACCGGAAAGCAACACCGCCAAATGCGGAACCAGATCGGTGGTGATAGCGTTAACGTCAGTTGAATCGGTTTCGCTGTTCAACTGGTCCGCCTTAAGCAGCAGGTCACCGGCCTTGATGGCCAGAGCGGTACCGGCGGAATCCTTGACGAATCCGGATGCGGCAACCAAGCGAACGGTACCCGTGCCGACGGAAATATCCGCATTTTCCAATTCGCCGTTTGCATCGATCACACCTGCCCCGCCGTTCTCAACTTCGACGTTTCCGGCAGTAGCGATCAGGGCGAGGTTGTCGTTGTCCCCGACGTTGGAAAGGTCAGCCACGTCCACACCGTTGGAACTCTTGATGTAGACACTGGCATCCTGCCCGACGGAAGAGGAGATGGAGTTGACCTCCAATTCGGATCCATAGGTATTGTCGATGGCAATCTCCGAGCCTGAAGTCGTGTTGTTCGTGGTGACAGCAAGCGCGGATACAGCGGTCTCGAGAGGATCGGTAGCGTCAAGCAACGGATCGGCATGGGCGTCGCCGATGCTGCCCTTTGCGGTCAACGTGGTTACAGCTCCTACCGAATTGGCAGTGATTTCTGTTGCTCCACCCGCCTCGGTTATGGACCCATTGGTGGAAGTCACCGCCACCGCAGAACCGGTAGCATTGGTGGTAGTCAATCCATGAAGAACGACGTTTTCATCCGCAAGCAAAGTAATGGTACCACTACCGGCATTGATGGTGGATGCAGAAGCCATGATTATCGATCCACCGGTTCCTCCACCGGAAGTATCGGAGTCGGCGGTGACCGAAACGTTTCCGGAAGTCGAAGCGATGGCACCGGAAGCGCCGAACACAACGTCGTCCTTGGCATTCAAGGTTACTGCCCCAACCACTGTGGTCAGTGTTTGGTTAACCGTAAGCACGTCAGTTGCTCCATTGGTCGAGCTGAGCGCCAAGGTCTCATCTCCTGCAGAATCTGCATCTGCTCGGATGGCAGCATTGGTGGTGACGTTCGCTCCCGTAATGGCAACCGATCCATCGACCGAAACAGCCCCTGCGATATCCACGGCAGCGCTCGTGGTAGTAGCGCCGATGGCAAAATTTCCGCCAATCGCGGTTCCGGAACCGACCGTACCGTCCAAATCAACCGTGGTTGCGGCATCAAAGTTTACGTTTCCTCCGGCCAAGATGTTGCCGGCTGTCTGCAGAAGGTTTGCTCCGGCATCTAGATCGACGTTACCATCCGCAGTGACTCCTGCTGCCAAGTTCACGTCGTCTGTGGTTGCGGTGATGAACACGTCGTCATCAGAGTCGATACCGCCGGATGACAGGGTGAATTCATTTCCGGCATCGATATCGATATCAAGCGCACTGCCTCCATCGGCGGTGGTAAGCGTGCCGGCAACCGTGACGTCATTGCCGCCCAATACGTAAATACCCTTGCTGACGTTGGCAGCATTGGCGGTCACGTTTGCATTGATCGATACGTCATGACCACGGATGTCCACATAACCACCGTTGGCGGAGAGTGCTCCAGCTAAAGTGACGCTTGGATCCGCATCGACGCCTCCGATTACGGTGTTACCGGCAACCCCATCGTGCCCAGATGTGAGAATTCCGAGGGTAAGTGTGTCTACACCGGCGGCGCCACCTGCGACACCGCCATTAATGGTGAGGTCGTCGTCGGCTTGAACAGTCGTACTTGCGTTCAAGGTAATATTAGTTCCGGCACTCAAAACAACGTTGTCGTCTGAATCCAAGGTAATAGCCGATCCGTCGGTTATCGAACCAGCGGTGGCTGTAACTGCAATCGAACCAGCATCATCTCCATCGCTTGTGGTTAAGTTGTCGTTTAAAGTAAGGGCGCCAGTTGAAGCTGTGACGGTTATACCCGTCGATCCGGCCGAGGTAATCGCATCTAAAGTCAATGCTCCGCCTTCAATGGTAACGTCACCGCCTGCATTAATCAAAGAAGCAGACGCCATGTCCACTCCAGTGGATGGTTCCGTGTTCGTTCCAATCGTAACGTCACCTACGATTGCCGAACCAGAACCGATTGTTCCATCCAAATCAATCAAGGTAGCGGCATCCAATGCGACGTTGCCTCCGGCCAAGATGTCTCCCGCGGTTTGCAGGAGGTTTGCTCCGGCATCTAGATCGACGTTACCATCCGCAGTGACTCCTGCTGCCAAGTTCACGTCGTCTGTGGTTGCGGTGATGAACACGTCGTCATCAGAGTCGATACCGCCGGATGACAGGGTGAATTCATTTCCGGCATCGATATCGATGTCAAGCGCAGTACCACCATCAGTAGTGGTCAGCGTTCCGGCAATCGTTACGTCATTGGTCGCATCAATATCGATTCCGATTCCACCGTTGGCGTCCGCTGCAGTTATATTGGCATTAATTGCAACGTCACCAGTATTTCCGGATGCAGTAGATCCAGCATTGATGGTAACATAGCCTACCCCGGTTACGGCACCGTTTAGGGTAATATCACCGGAAGTGGTTCCAGCGGCAGTGGTGACGATCAAATCGGACGCAGTCCCGGAATTGCCGATTGCACTCAGAGTAACGTTACCAGTACCACCGGTTGTCTTGATTTCGTTTTCACCGGCAGTGCCATCAAGTGTAATTGATCCAATGTTAGTGGTTGCGGACAAATCTCCATTGGCTGCAGACAGATCAACATCCTGAGCAACCGCAATGGTTTGCAAATTATCCAAGGTCAGGGAAGTTCCGGCGGCGAGGTTCTGATCAACATCGAGGGTGTCACCACCAGCGGCACCACTACCAGTAATATCAATAGACCCGGCGGTGATGGTCTGATCAATTTGCAAAGTATCAGATCCTTCGGTTGCGGTATCGATGGTTACGTCCAGGTTTCCGCTTCCAAGATTTACCGCTCCTTGGAAGTCGATCGTTCCCGTTGAAGTGATGGTCAGGTTGTCATTGGCGGTAACGCTAACTGCACCAATATTTATATCTGCATTGGCAGTAGCTGAATTTCCATCGGTTTTGAGTATTGTCGCCGCAGCCAAAGTAACTGCCCCCAAGTCCATTTGAGCACCCTCCGTCTGGACGGTTCCTGCAAAGTTTTCTGTTCCTCCTGCTGTCGTGTCCAATCCACCTGCAAAAGTGGAAC
>JAYOCQ010000016.1:6400-49453 GCA_038105525.1 Opitutales bacterium
TCAATGCAACCGTCGCTGCATCCACCGTCGAACTAAAGGTCGTTCCTCCTGACTGCGTTACCGTTACCGTGCCAACATCAGAAATCGTGCCAACGGAAACGACACCCGAACTACCTCCGGCATTAAAGGTCAGATCGGCGTCCGTTGCATTGGCTGCATCATCGCCATCGAATCCGAAAAGAGAAATATCGCCAGTGCCTCCACTGGTTACGAAGATAACATCGTGCCCGTTATTGTTATCGCTAGCAGTAATTGCTCCGATGTTCGTGTTGATGGCAACGTCGCCGCTGCTTGCAGTCAGAGTGATGTTGCCTCCTTTGGCATTCGTGTCCAGGACTACGCTGGTAACGTCGCTGATCGAGATACCGCCAGCCGAGGTAACATTATCTTGGAAAGTAACGGTTCCGAAATTGCTCAGGGTTATGTTCGAACCGCTGGCTTTGGTTTCGAGCGCTCCCGATGCAGTGTAAGTCTCATCCTTGTCGGCATTTCCAGAAAGGCTCAAGCCGCCAACCGTCAAGGCGCCGAGGGTCAGTGATTCGGTTTCGCCCCCATCGGTATCAAAGTTGGCGGTAAGGGTACCTCCCCCTGTACCCGAATCCCAAAGATCTACGGCTCCGACGGTAATGTTTCCGGTGCTGTTGACAGTCAAACTTGCTTCATTGCCGGCCCCGGCATTGTCTCCGTCAACGTCTCCAAGCACGACGTCGGGCGAAGCAGATGAATCATTGGTGATGACTGTAGTGGTTCCGCTTCCGCTCAATACGATAGCAATGTCTCCGCCATCGGCAATTTCGATGCCTCCAGCTTTACTAGTGATAGTATAGGCTCCGGTAACATCAAAGTTGTTTGTCGTGGTACCTCCGTTTACGTCAATTTGACCGACCTCCCAATTGCCGTTTACAGTGATCACTCCAGTAGCTCCGTCATTGCTGTCCACATTCATGGTCAATGCACCGCCGGAAGTAGCGTTGTAAAGATCGATTCCGGCAACTGTGATGTTTCCGGTCGAATTAATGGTCAAGGCGTTTTCACCGGCGGCTGTGATGCTTTTGCTTAAAACTACGGCGGCATCACCGGCAGTATTTTGAATGGTAACTGCGCTTGATCCGTTGTCTATTACGATGTCCGCTGATGCCGTGTTCAAACCGAGTGCACCTGCGGATTGGAGAGTTCTCGCTCCAGAGCCATCAATGTTAATTGCCGATACGCCAGCGATATCCAGGGCTCCCACGGATGCGGTCAAATCTTGATCAACGTCAACCGTGTCATCATCACCTGTTCCATCGACGTCTATGGATGCCGCGGAAACCGTAGCCGTGCCGAATGCAAGAGTACCCGCAGCGCTCGTGCCAACGTCAATATCAAGAGTCGGGTTGCTGCCGCCGTCAAGAGTAGCTCCGGCAAGTGTCAAGTTGCGAGCAGGAGCTAAAGTGATCGTAGCAGGTCCTGCACCTGAGTCAGTAAGGGAAGCACCGAATGTAATGTCTTGGCCAGCTGTAAAAACGTTGGTTCCGGCGGCTCCATCACTGAAGTCAATAGCGGTTACTCCAGTGTTCGCGAGAATGTCGCTTGCGCCAGTAGCGGTGACGTCGACTCCTGCCGCAATGTCGAGCTCGGAAGTGTTGGTAAACTCCACATTTCCGGCAGCGGTTACGTCGGCAGTAAGGTTGATGGCATTGCTTGAGTCGCCAGCATCTACGGTGAAGGCACCGATGTCGTTGTCTCCGCCACCTTGTCCGACCGATGCCAGAGTGATGGCAGCATTGTTGCTGTTTATGGTCAGGGAATCATCGTCGGCATCACCAATGATGTTGAATCCGGTGAGGTCGATGACATCGTTGCGGGTCTGCAAGGAGGCACCGTTGCCTGTGACTTGAATGGTGTTGCCAGTTGTAAGTCCCTCGAGAAACTCTCCCGCATCGTTGTCGATTTCAGCATCAATGATTACGTCACCACCGGTAAGTTGGAGTAGATCAGCATCGGCAATCGTAATCTTACCGCCACTAGCATCAACTGCAGTAGCGCCGTATAGAGCAATAGTTCCTGTACCGGCATCGAGGGTAAGAGTTGATGAGCCAAGAGTAACAGTGCCTCCAATAGTCAGATTATTCGCACCTTCGTCATCTGCTTGATCAGTATCAAAGGTGGCATTGGCGTTTAATGTAATAGCATTGTCTCCGGTATTGACCGCTCCTTCGGCATCGATTCCGCCATTGGTGTTGAAAACTAGGGTTGCGAGCCCGTCAGTGTAGGTGATTCCTCCTTCTGCATTGTCAAAATTATCGGTATGAACGACATCAGTGGCAGCGCCGCCGGAAGACAAGGTAACGGTGGTACCTGCAATCGTTGAAGAACCGTTGTCACCAGCATTGATGGTGATGTCTTCATCTCCAGATCCATCGACATCTGCAGTTATCGCAACCGTAGTGGTGGCGTCGACCGAATGATTTATGGTGACGGCACCATCCGCAGACAGACTGATGGCGCCTTCACTTGTAGACAATGCAGCAGTTTGCACCGTTAGATCACCACCAGAGATAATAGTTATCGGATCAACGAACGCCGCTCCGTCAACCACAAGATTTCCACTGGCAGCATCCCCAATGGTAATTGAAGAGAAACCGTCCTTAAGAGCGGCGATGTCCGTATCGGTAAGATCCAATGTTTGCCCAGCTCCAGAACCAATACCGATCGTGGCAGCAGCAGTCGCTTGTTTGAGAGTCAAAGTGCCTGTACCGATGATGCTGTTAGCACCTCCATTAAAATCGAGTTCATCAGATGCCAAACTGATGTTGCCACCACCGGTAGCAGTGAGGGTACTGGAAGCGACGATGCCGGTGGTTGCAGTAAGGTCGAAACTAGCGGCGCTGGCGGCTCCGGAAAACGTCGTGGTGCCGGCGCCGGCGGTTTGAGCAAGAGCGCCGTCCGAGGATACGGTGCTGGAGAAAGTGACGTCGTTGGCGTTTGTGATTGAGATGGAGCTGAAGGGGTCGGCTCCACCAACGGCGCCCGTGAAGACAATGTCACCGCTTCCCGCATCAACGGTGAGGGAACGGGCGGAGCCATCCGCATTGATCGAATTGTTGAAAGTTATCGCTCCGCCGCCGTCAGAAGTATCAATGGACAAGTTCGTTTTGGCAAAGGCGCTGCCGGTAACCGAAACCAAACCGTTGTCCGCGCCATCGTCGGAAGTTTGTATGTTTCCGGTCAGGTTGACGGTGCCTCCGGTCAAAGTGACGTCATTTATGCCCGTCCCGTCCCCGATGGCTCCAATCGTCAAGGTACCGTTGGCGTTGAGAGTGACGTCCTCATCGGAAGCGCCTTGTATGGCATTTGTCGTAATCGCTCCACCGGAAGAGGTAACGGAAATGCTGGCTCCGTCGGACAGCGCCAGATCAGCCCCGCTGAAAACGGTGTCACCAGTTGAAGTGAAGGCAACCGCCGAGCCACCACCGGCAACCGAGTGCGAGGTCGTTGCCCCAAGCGCAAAGGATCCCGCTTTGTAGATCGTTCCGTTGTAAGTGGTGGTACCTGAGTCCGCAAGCGTTACGGCACCGCTTACCCCAACCGTGTCGCCATCGCCAAGATCGGCCAAACTGACACCTGCACCATCGATAGAAAGTGAAGCGATGCCACTGGTCGCTCCCACTGCTCCAGATAAGGTAACCGCTCCGCTTCCCGCGTTAACGTCAATGGCTGTTCCGCGAGAGTTGGTGTCGTCGATCGCTCCGGCAAAGGAAACCGTTCCACTGGTTGAGTTAATCGTCAAACCAGCAAGACCCTCCGTTCCACCAATGGCTCCACTGAAAGTGACTGGTCCGGTGCTTGAGGTGATGGTCAGAGTGTCCGATCCACCATCTCCATTGAGAGTGGACCCGAAAACAACGCTTCCCCCCCCACCTGCTTCCAGGGTCTTGGAACTTTCCAAAACAACAGGATTATCTCCAAAGTCGAGGTTGCCACCGGATCCAGTGGTGATGGCTCCGTTAAGAGAAACCGTGCCTGCAGTATCGTTGATTATGAACCCTCCTGTGCCTGAAGTGAGGGAGTTGTCGATATCAACGCTACCGTCTGCGTTTAGTGTAATGGTTCCGACTGCGCCAGATGAGTCCACTGTGTTAGCAAAAGTAATCGCACCGGTGTGATTTAAAGTGAAATCGCCACCGGAAGTATTGATGGGTTGAGAATTATCGAAAGTGGATCCCGCAGAAAGGAAAGCTCCTCCTCCTGTTGCAATCGTTCCACCGATGCTGACCGCACCCGTGTGATTGATGCTAATGTTTCCCCCAGAAGTGAGAACAAAACCAAAAGGACCGACGTTGGTGAAATTTACCCCTGAACTGGTAAAATCTCCCCCTTTCGTATCGATCTGACTGTTGATCAACACATTGCCTCCCGCATTAAGAACCACGTTAAGATCTTGTGTCCCCGAAGACTCGATGGAATCGTTGATGATGATATCGTTGGCGGCGTTAAAAGTAAGGGTGGGGTCCGTAGCTCCAGGACCGACGTCGATCGAAGCGCTCACAGTGATGTCACCTGGCTGAGAATTGGCGCCAGCTGATTGGGTTTGTATTGTGACGTCGGTTCCAAGGTTCAGAGCCGCGATGATGTTATCGACTCCCACTTGCGCTGAATCGTCACTGGAATCAAAGGATCCGCTGATGTTGACGTTTGCTGAACCGGATACGATTTCGATGTTGTTGGGATCGAGCAACCATTGGCCTCCGGGAGCAGTCACCGAACCGCTTGCCTGCAGGTTGTTGCTGGATGAAGTTTCTACAAAACCATTTCCACCAAGCACTTGTATGCTGCCGGTAAATTTTGTATAATCGTCCGACCAAACGATGACACGACCACCGTCACCAGAATCAATGGCATTTGCAATCACCGTACCCGAGAGAATAGTGTTCTTGGCGTTGGAAAGCGCATCGTTTCCTCCCAAATAATCGCCACCGATCAAAACCTCGCCGCCTCCCGTCGCTCCGGAAGCGTCGATTACACCGGAATTATTGACGGATTCGCCAATAATTGCGACCGTTCCTCCAGTAGAATCGGAAGAGACGTCAATCGTGCCCGAATTGCTGGAAGAACCTCCAAGGAGACCGGACAAATCCAGAGTGATCTTACCGCCGGCTGCTTCGCCGACTTCAATCACCGCATCCCCGGACAGAAGAGCGGCGTCACCCCCGGGCACGACCAAATCTCCCTCGTTCACGACTTCTCCAGCAACCAAAGCGGCGAATTTTTCCGCATTGATGGACCCAAGATTGATTACGGCGGCTTCGGTGTCGCCTGCGAAATGAAGGTTGCCGGACAAAAAGTCGGTGTCTGCAATATCCAAAGTGGAAGCGATCAATGCGTAAACGTTTACCTGAGCGTCACTTCCGAAAAGTATACCATTGGGGTTGATGAGGTATAGATGTCCGTTTGCATTCAGTGTTCCGTAGATTTCGGAAAGATTGTTTCCGACAACACGGGACAACATGGCGGCATCGACGTTCGGTTGAACCACGTCGACCAGAGCACCGTGACCGATGTCGAAGCTCTGCCAGTTGACGATGGCGGACTGAGACCCCTGAACGATTCGCATGACGTCGGCGCCGAGTTGGTTGACGTTGACGTCCCCGCTGACCACTTTCGCCCCGGTAGGCAAATTGGAAGCGAGCGCGGCGCCGGGCGCTCCGAGCACGAACCCGAAGAGTCCGGCGCTCATCATGACCGCTCGAACCGAGCCGACCACTCGTTCGCGACAGATGCGTATCTGTCTGCGGTGTTGGTTGTGAAACCTGCGAAGGGATTTTGCGAAGGATGTAGTAGTCTTCATGTAGGTGTAAGGGAAAGAAATTAAGATCAGAACTTCCAGGTGAGATCAAAATGTACGCGGGGATCCCACTTTTCGGTGACGCCATCCGCACCGTCGATGATGGGCACCCCGACGTTGAGATTGAAATCCAAAGCCGAATTGAGGTTGCCGATGACTCCAGCTCCCACGCTTTGCAAGTCGTTCTTTGTGTGTTTGCTGGTGACCCCGTTGAGGACGTACCCCAATTCCTCGACGTAACCGTAGTCATAAAAGGCGAAATTCTGTAGTTTGAGGTCGATTCCGGGAATCGTCACTTCGTACTCGTCCAATCGGTATTCCACACTGACGCTCAAGCCCCTGTCTCCACTGTCTTCACTTTCGGTGTATCCACGAACCCCTCCGGAATTAAAGCTGCCTCCTATCCGGTGCTTGATGAGGTTCGGAAGGACGTCAGAGGTGTAACGCCCCCCAAAACGAACGAGCAACCCACCCCCGACGTAATCCAAAGTAATTGGCTGAAAGGAAGTTAAATGCAAATCAACGAAATAAAATCCTCTCCGGGCGGCTTCGGATTGCTTTCTCAGCTGACTGTTTTTGGTAGTGGAAAAATCCGAGGTGGCGCTGACCGCCCAGAAATTTCTGCCCCGCCCGAAAGGCCCGGGATTTTCCAAGCTTCCACGAAATCCGAGACGGGGAAGATACAGCGTGAGCTGGGATTTCGGAGTCAGCGAATCCGGCTTGGAGTAAACGTCCAGGTAAGTGACTCCATAGATCAATCCCAGATCATCGACGAGACCTTGATCCTCACCGAAGTCGTAGGAACCCTGATAGCCCATGTGAAATCCTTTACCTGAGGGATTGAGCGTGTCAATCAAGGTGGAAAGCGCCAAATTACCAGAGTCGACGCTGACGACCGAATCCGACTCGAAGTAGCCGCCGTATAGTAATTGCGAGTATTCCTTCGGACCGAATTTATACTGTAGTCCGAGCGAAAACAAATCCCCGTCTTTCGCAATGGAGCTGCTGGAAGGGTCGAAAGTAACGGAACCTGACAAGCGGTCGTTGTCCAGAAAGGGTTCCCAATATTCGAAGCCAACGGTCGCTCGAAAATCATTGTTTTCCTTTTCTTCGAACCCAACGTTCCCGCGAACGTTAAAGGAGCCGCCGACAGGAAGAGAGTCTTGAGCGGATAATTCGGCATCTACGATGATCTCTCCGTCTTTGCCCCTGGTTGGCGCAAGCTTTGCATCAACCTCGACGAAACGGTGGCGGTTCAAGGCCGCGGCGCTCCGCTGAAAACTTCCGAAATTGAAGGATTTGCCATGCTCCCAGTTCAGGTACTCCGCAATTCCGGCGCTGGACAGGTATTTGTTCCCCTTGACAGTGGTCGAGCCCATGAGGCCCTCCTGAACGATCAGGACGTCCTGCCCGGCTTTTCTCGCAAGAGATACCTGGGCAAAGGTATAGCCTTTTTCGACAAGGTGCTTGCGCAAGCCATCGGACATATCCTGACCAGCCAGTCCGGGATGCGAGCGAACGAAGGATTCTGCGATGGTACGCAAACCGATTGAGCATTCGACTTGGTAGCGGGCATGCAACGCCGAAGAGGCGAAGAGCACCGATGCGAGTAGGAGGAAGCGCATTTTCATGAAATCTTGCATGAGTTGTTTGGGTGAATCGTCGAATGACGTGAAATCAAAAGCATAGAGGTAGGAGAGGGGAAAAAAATTTTTAAGTGGGGAAAATTCGAATTGCAACTATTTAAACAAAAAAGGGAGCCGTGAAATGCTTGACTATTTATTCGATCGAATAGGACGTATTTGCAAAAAAGCCCGCTGGTTCATTCCCAGCGGGCTTTCCAAAAATACCAATAGACTATTCTCGAAATACGATTCAAGATGTACATGAGACCGAATTTGAACTACTTGGACTTTTTCGCTTTTTCGCGGGAATCGGCGGCTTGATCGATCTTTTTGGCTTCTTCTGGGGTGACCCACATGTGAATGTGCGACTTCTCCACCGTCAAAACGTAATTTCTGTTCAGGGAAAATCCGTAAGTCTTGAACATCAGCTCGTTGTTTTCATTCAATTTTTGTTCAAGAGCGTTGAATTCCTTCTCCAATTTTTCGCGTTCATCCAAGTCCTGAACGTTTTCCATTTTGCTGAGCAATTGGGCGGCCAAGGCGCGCTGCTGCTGAACAAGCTGAACGTTTCTTTGAAATTCCTTGTTGGCTTCAATGGTGTTCAACGAGGCTACTTTGACCAGTTGCAACTTGGATTTGTCTTCGGTATTCTGCGCAAAAGCGAACGCGACCGAAATAACGCTAATCAATAAGAGGGTAGTTTTTCGAATTGTCATCTGAAGCTTATAGGACGTGATTAAAATCAATTCAATCAAATTGCTTGAATAAAACCTGAAAAACACGATTTTCAATCTTATGAGACGTCCCATGATCCATTCCGTTTTGTTTTGGTTGAAAGAAGATCTTACCGAGGAAGATCGAGCATCCTTCGAGAATCAGCTCAGGGGACTGAGTGAGATTCCTTCCGTCACAGAGCTATTCGTGGGCACGCCGGCAAACACCCAGAAACGTCCGGTTGTGGAGAGTTCCTACGATTATTGTCTGACCGTGCTACTGGAAGACGTTCAAGCGCATGACGCATACCAGGTAGACCCGATCCACTTGGCGTTCGTGCAAAACTGCTCGCGCATGTGGGACAGGGTGAGGATTCACGATGCCGATTGATCTTGGAGCCGCGGTCAAACGATTTGACAGGCAAGGCATCGAGGCGCCCTGACCCGCTACAGTCCGATTTCGAGCTTGGCCGCTTCGTCAGGGTTGTTCCTCAGGGCCTGCTTGAATTCCTCGACGTCAAAATCGGCTACCACGAAGTTTCCGTTCTTCAAGGTGGGCGTCTTGGTTTGTCCGCTGACCGACTCCAACTCCGTCAAGCGGCTTGGATCGAGTCGGACGTCCACCAGATCATAGGTCAGTCCGACTTTGCGGAAGTACTCCATCGCGTCGGAGCACCAAGGACATCCTTGCTTGACGTATAATACCGGGCGTTTCACAGAATCAACTCAATAGGAGATTGCGGATTTCGCAAACAATTTAAGCGATCGGACTTGTGCCCGGTTCCATGTGACAACATGATGACACCGCGAAATGAACGAATACCAAGGTGAGAATCAGACCAATGAAAATTCGATCCTGGTAAAGGGGGCGAGAGAGAACAATTTGAAGGAGGCAACGGTCCGTTTTCCAAGAGGAAAAATGACCGGTGTGACCGGCGTCAGCGGATCGGGCAAGTCTTCGCTGGTGTTTGACGTGTTGGCCGCGGAGGGACATCGAAAATACGTCGAGAGCCTTTCGACCAAAGCTCGGCAGGCAATGGAAAAGGTTTCGCGGCCGGAAGTGGATTTCGTAGAGGGACTGTCTCCTGTTCTCTCCATCGAACAGAGTTCGGTCCGTTCCGCAGGCCCGAGAAGTACGGTGGCGACGGCTACGGAAATAGCGGATTACGCCCGCTTGCTCTGGGCAAACGCCGGTACCCCTCATTGTCCGCTCGACGGTTCTCCCGTGAAAAGAGGTTCCCTTGATCTTTGCGTGGAGGAAATAATGACAAAGGCTTTGGGCCGGAGAATGATCCTGCTGGCTCCGTGGATGAAAGGCAAGGCTTCGATCTTGCGCGAAGAGATCGAAAGCTTGGAAAGAAGAGGTTACCAACGGCTGCGCGTGGATGGAGAGATCAAGCGCTTGGAGGACTACGATCTGATTCCCAAAGCATCCAGAGGAAGGGAAATCGAGGTGGATTTGGTCGTCGATCGCCTGGTGGTCGAGGAGGGTTCACGCAGTCGCTTGGCCGATTCTCTGGAACTGGCATTCGAAGAAGGGGAACAAAGGGCGATCGCGCTTGTCGAAAACGATCAAGCAAAATTCGATGAATTGATCCTTTCCCAAGGCTTCTCCTGCTCGAGTTGCGGAAATTCCTTCCCGGCGCCCACTCCCAGGCTCTTTTCCTGGAATCATCCGGATGGGGCCTGTTCGACTTGCGGAGGCCTGGGCGAAGTGCTCCGATTCAGAGAAGACCTGATCATTCCCGACCCCGATCTCTCGCTTAATGCCGGCGCCGTAAAACCTTGGCGCTTGGGTTCGCGCAAGATGGTCAATTTGCGCAAGAACCTCCTCAAGGATCTTGCCCGACAAATGGAGATAGACTTGAAGATGCCTTGGGCAAATTTGCCGGAAGAGACGAAATCATTCCTCCTGCGGGGCTCGGATAATCAGGTATTCGAGATCAAACTGGAGATCGGGCGGGGGAAAAGGGCAAAGTCGCAACTTTTTCCCGGAATCATCAAGGACTTGGAGCAAACCATGAAGTCCACAACCAGCGAGAGCCTACGAAACAAGCTGCTGACCTACCAATACGGTACCATGTGCGAAGAATGCAACGGCAGTCGGCTGTCGGCATATGCCCGATCGGTGTTGCTGGCAGGACGTTCCTTGAATGACTTCTTCTCTTGTTCAGCCGATCAGGCTCTCCGATACCTGCGTGAAGATACGCTCAAGGACGAGAACTGCCGGCAAGTGCCGGATGCCCTGCATGGTTTGCACGATCGACTGGCTTTCATCAACGAGGTCGGCTTGGGCTATCTCGGGCTGGACAGGCCCTACCGCTCGCTCAGTGGGGGCGAAGCTCAACGAGCCCGGCTGGCCACGCAACTGGGGATGGGATTGGTGGGAGTCATCTACACCTTGGACGAGCCTAGTGTCGGGCTGCACCCAGCCGATCACGACCGTTTGATCCGTGTGCTCCTCGGCTTGCGCGATCGTGGAAATACGGTGATCGTGGTCGAGCACGACGCTGAAACCCTCCTTTCATGCGATCACTTGATCGAGGTCGGGCCCGGAGCAGGAACTCAGGGCGGGACAATCGTCTATTCAGGAAACCTGCAAGATTGCTTGCATTCCAAGGAAAGCGCAAGCGGTCCGTTTCTTTGCGGCAGTGAACGCATAGAAAGAGCGGGCAAGCCCAAACTTCCGGGCAAGGAACAAGTCTTGGTAAGGAATGCTCAAGCCAACAACCTGCGGGGAATCGACGTTTCTTTTCCGGTGGGATTGCTGACCGTGGTATGCGGAGTCTCAGGTTCGGGAAAAAGTTCGCTGGTCAACGAGGTCCTCGCCAAATCCGCCGCTCATCGGTTGCACAGGTCCAAACAGTTGCCCGGAGCCCATGGAGGAATCGATGGATTGGAACTATTCGACCAAGTTGTGCGAATCGATCAGTCCCCCATCGGCAAAAGCCCTCGCTCCAATCCGGCGACCTACGTCAAGCTGTTCGATCAGTTGCGAACGCTTTTTGCCAGATGCTCCCTGAGCAAGGTGCGAGGATATGGCCCGGGACGATTCAGTTTCAACCTTCCGGGGGGCAGGTGCGAACGTTGCAAGGGAGATGGAGTGGTCAAGCTGGACATGCAATTTCTGGCTGACGTTTACGTTGAATGCGAAAGCTGTCGCGGCAAAAGGTACAACCGAGAGACGCTCGAAGTAAGGTACCGGGGAAAGAACGTGGCCGAGGCTTTGGATTTGACCGTGACCGAAGCTGCGGATTTGTTCGCCAAGCACCCGCCGATAGCCGGAAAACTGGAAACTTTGGAGGCAGTTGGATTGGGATACCTCAAACTCGGTCAGCCTTCCAACACCTTGTCCGGCGGAGAGGCTCAGCGACTGAAACTTTCCCTCGAACTTAGCAGAAGACAAAACGGAAGAACGCTTTATCTTCTGGACGAACCCACTACCGGCCTGCACTGGGTCGACGTACAGCGACTGCTGGATCTCCTCTTCAAACTTCGAGACGCCGGCAACAGTCTGGTCGTCATTGAACACAACCTCGACGTGATCCGACTGGCGGATCACGTAATCGAAATTGGTCCGGGAGGCGGAGAAAACGGAGGTGGTCTTGTCTTTGAAGGCCCCCCCGATGAATTGGCTCAGGCCCCTACCCCAACGGGAAAATTCCTTGCCAAGCGCCTGGCCCAATTCTCATAAAGGAAGCATGATGCACGATACTTCGCAAGAGCATGAAGGCGATCAACCGGAGGACAACGATCTTCTAAGCGTCAAAAGAAGCGCTTTTTGGCACCTTTGGAAGCGCAGAGCGCTGCTTCTTCTTGCCTTGATGATCCTTCTGGTTCCCCTGTACGGAACCTTTTCACCCTTGTTCGAGTTCATTCTCTTTGCCGTTTCCCTGGCAACCCTGACCTTTCCCATCTTTTTCGTTCCCATCAGGCATTTCGGGAAAACCGTCTTTGGTTCGATACCTGATCAGAGACTGTCCGAGTTGTGCGCGGTGTTGTCGACGATCTGCCTCTTGTTTTTGCTGGTTTCGCCACTTTTGCTTCTCTTGTGGAATGCTTCGGGTGAAAAGCAGAGTTTGGCTGAGATCGCTTGGTCGCTTGCCTTGGGCGAAGAATCGGGCAAGAGGATCCTACTGCAAGGAGTATCGGATCAAGTTCAAGAGATTCGCTCCATTTTTCCCCGCTTGCCGGTTGACGAGCAAAAGATACTGAATTTCGTCTCCAACTTGGTTGGTGACACTCGTGAATTTTCAGGAACTTTCATTGCCTTTCTCTTCAAGGGAACGAGGGGGTTCGTTGCCGAACTGACTCTGGCTCTCATTGCCTTGTCCTTTCTCTATGCTCACGGAGGCAAATTCGTGCGTGGAGCCCTTAACGCAGGAGGATTCAGCAATAAGGAGGCGGATGCATGGTTCGCCCTGCATCGCAAGATCACTCTTCGCCTGCTCAGCGACACGATTCTCACTTCCCTTCTGCGAGGGGTAGCGATGGGACTGACGGCTCATTGGGTTGCCGGATTCCCCTTTCTTCCGATCTTCATCATCGGATCCTTCGTAGGACTCGTTCCGGTGGTGGGCAGCGCCATGGTATGGCTGCCTGTATCTTCCATCGTTTGGGGGCGGGACGAACCGGCAAGCGCCGTAATCATCGCCTTGCTTTGCCTTGTTCTTAACCACTTGATAAGCAGAGGAAGAGCCGGCATGGGCAAGCGCCTGCATGAACAAGGAGCATGGTTGAGCTTCCTTCTCTTTCTGGCAATAATCGGCGGGATTCTTTCCTACGGACCGCAAGGGTTCGTAATCGGACCCATGGCCGTGATTCTTGCTTACGGAGTGGTTCGATTCCTAAGCGAACCGTCCAACGAATTGGAATAAGGATCGAAGGTTCCGAATCAGTCGGGATTCCGCGTGCTTCGAGAGTAGCTGTTCAAACGACGATTCAAGTTTTCCAATCGTTCCTGCAGGGTTTTGTAGGAACGGTTGTTTCTTTCCAAATCATTTTGAATTTGATCGTACTTGCCTTGGTAGGCTTTGCGCGCGTCCGCCGATGGAGCGGAAGAAGAACTTCCCCCGGAAAACCCGCTTGCCGAGCTCGAGGCTGACGGCGCAACAGAGACACTGTCACTGACCTCATAGACCCTGAAATCGCTGAGCTTTCCGGACAAATCGGAAACGTCGTGCAACTTGACCGACTTGATGACGTCCGGAGAACCGAACGGAGAAGTAGTCAACTTGGTCGATTCCTTGCCGTTGCGATCAATGGTGACTTCTTGGGCGGCATCCTGCAGAAGCAGGGTCTCCGTATTGTCGGTGTTGAAGCGTTTGACCTGTCGGTAATTTTCATTTTTCGCCTTTCGACCCACCACCGAAGTGGTGGCTGTCTTGAAAACAAAAAAATTGTGCTCGACGGTATGGAAATGAGGGTCGACGATAAAATGATCGGGTTTTCCTTCCAAGGCATCGTACACCGCGGCCTGCATCGACTGCTTGACTACCCTTCCTCCGAGATCGCTCTCTTGGGGGCGGGCGTCGAAGCTCGCTCTTCCCGGATCCCCCCAATGGATGAAACCGAGCAATTGAGCCCGCGTGCCTTGCCCGCGCACCTCTTCCCCGATATCGACGTCATTGGTTATGGCCGGATAAGGAAGAATGGAAAGTTTATTTGCCGTCCGGGTGCAGGAACCGAACAAGAGGAGGCAAAGAATGAGCAAGGGAGTGACTGTTTTCATTGTTTAAAATCCCTCCGAAATTAGAAATTGACTTTGGTGGAAAGATAAAACTCCAAACTGTTGTCGATGACGTCATGACCACCGACTCCCGCCATCCCCAGACTGAAATTGAAAAAATCGAGCGGCAGAAAGGCGAATTCGATCCCGTAGTTCATCCAAAGTCCGTCGGAAACGACAAGCTCATCAGGCGACAGATTCACACCGATGAAGGGGGAAAAGGTGAAGCTTGGGTGCAGCTGAAAATGCAGTGCAAGGTTACCTTTGTACAACCAGAAGGAATCATCGTTGCTGGGATAGTAATGTCCGATGGACAGTCGTCCGGACCAATTGATCCCATAAGCGGGATGGGATTCTGCCATGGCTTCGAAGGAGACGCTGGTCATGGATTCGTCGAAGATCGGAAAGTCGCTCACCGAATTGATGTAAGCCAGGTTGACCCCCCAGGCGACGTAATCGTTGATTCGATAATTCGGAAACAGTTCAATTCCACCGGTGAACCCGGTGTCCTTCAACCCATCCACTGCGAAGCGGCTCGCTGCAAGAGGAATCTTGACGTCAAGATTGGGGTTGGCTCCCAGGGAAAAGCCTAAGGTGATGCCGTACATGTCATGCTCTACGTTTCCAGGGAGGTAACCGTCCGGATCATAATTTTCAGGTGAGGAATTCGTATCGAAAATTACAAGCGCTCCTGGTTCGTAAAAGCCGGTATTGAAAACCTGGTTCGAATAACGGAAATCAAGGTAGAGGGAATTGAAAAAGCTGTTTTGTCGTTGTTCGCTTGGCGGACGATTAAAAATTCTCAATTCGTCAACCATGCTTTTGAAGCCGAGGTAATAACCCGGGGTCACCCCCTTTCGCAAGTCACCCGTCGGTTCGAGGTAGTATTGGGGCAATCTGCCGTCTCGCAAGTCTCCTACCGGAATCCAGCCGCCAGGAGCGTCCTTGGGCTCAAGACCAATTGTAGGACGAACGGAGTAGGTCTTCTCGTAGTTGGAAAAAGTTGGGTTTTGGGCATGCAAGCCAACCAAAAAAACCAACGATAAAAGCAGCGAAAGGATAAATTTCATGATTCTCTCCTACAGGGATGAACAAAATTCGGTCAATCGGGCAAGTCCTTTTTCAATTACCACGTCGGAAGTGGCGTAACTCAAACGCACGTATCCTTCCGCCCCGAAGGCATGTCCGGAAACTACCGCCACCTTTTGCCGTTCGAGCAGGCGGGAGGAAAACTCCTCCGAAGACAAGCCGAAGGAGGAAACTTTGGGGAAAAGATAAAACGCCCCTTGGGAACGGAGGCATTCAACACCAGGTATCGCATTGAGCCCATCGAGCAGACGGATGCGACGTCGATCGAAATGCAACAGCATCTCTTTTACCGCCTGCATCGATTGGTCCCAATGTCTAAGGGCGGCCAAGGCTCCGTACTGAGCGAAGGTGGTCGCATTGGAAGCGGTCTGACTCTGCAGGTCGGCAACTGCCGTGGCAATGGCCGGATCGGCAACCAGGGTTCCCAAGCGCCAACCGGTCATGGAGAAGGTCTTGCTGAACCCGGAAACGGTGATGACCCGCTGCCGGGCCTCCCGGGAAAAGGAAGCGGGACGATGATGAACGGATCCGTCATAGAGCAAATGCTCGTAGATTTCGTCCGACATGACCAGCAGGTTCTTCCTTTCGGCCAAATCGACGATCGCTTCCATTTCCGACCTCTCGTAGAGGCAACCGGTGGGATTGGAAGGACTGTTGAGAATGATCAGTTTGGAAGAGGGTGTAAGGGCATCCTCGATTTGCTCGACGGAAACCTTGAAGCCTTGGTCGTCCCCGGCGAAGATGATTTTCGGGGTGGCCCCGGCAAGCTTGACCATCTCCGGGTAGCTTACCCAAAACGGAGCTGGAATGATCACTTCGTCCCCAGGGCCGCAAGTGGCCAAAATGGCAAGATAGCAGGAGTACTTGCCTCCGGGGCTGACCACCACTTGAGCGGGGTTGGCCTGAGCAAGAACTCCATATTGTCGATATTGGTCCGCCAACGCTTGACGCAATTCCGGCAACCCGGGGGCGGGCGCATATTTGGTCTTGCCGGAGGCAAGGGCCTCCGAACAAGCCTGCTTGATGAATTCCGGGGTATCGAAGTCAGGCTCGCCGGCCCCGAACCCGCAGACGTCCTCTCCGGCGGCCTTGAGGGCCTTGGCTTTTGCATCGACGGCAAGCGTGGGAGAAGGGGCGATGTTCTTCGCCCAAGTGGAGAGGTAATCCGTGTTCATGTTATGGAAGACTGAAAAAAATGGGAAAGTTCCGATGCTTCAAGAAAGAATTGAGGGCGCGATTGGTTGAGGGCCGCAACTCACAAGCTGAGAAATTCGATTGAATCCAAGGGCAGCGGCATCCCCAGACCGACAGGCTCGAAAATCAACGAGGGCAAATCGAGGGAATGAGCGGCTTCGACGATTTCCATGCGGGTGCGCGAGGACGAATCACGGTCCCTTGCGTCGATGGCTTTCACCACCCAATGTTCATCGATTTGCTTGAAGCTCTGCAAAGAGAGGGTACGGGCTGGAAGAATGCCTCCGTCCATCATTTCGATGCGCAAGGGAGCATGGTAGGCGTTGTCTATGGCTAGGCGAATGGAAACCACCGATCCGCGTGAACGCTCGTTCTCTCGTGGTCTGAATACGTATAGATGAGCCGGTCGCCCGCTGACGCGACCGGATGCATCATAGGAAGAGTCCCAGCCGGCAAAAGGCAAAAGCAGGTCAAAAGGAGTGTGATTCAAGCCAAAAATCCACGCATCGAGCCATTTTTCGGGTTCCAGTATGCGGGTTTCGCTTTCTTCGGGTTTCCATCGCCAAACTCTTGGATTTTGCAGGCTGCGGCGCAAAAGGCAGCTGACGTTTCGGTGGTTGAATGAACTTCCATCGAACACGTCCATGCGCAAGACGGACCCCTGCGGGTCCGGCCCCGAAAGCAGAGCGCTTGCCGTGGATATCGGTCCTTTCTTCGGGTAATGGACGAACCGAAGCCGGTAGACGAAGCATCGGTGAAACCCAACTTCATCCCCTTTGGAAAAGAACAGTTCATTGAATCCGTTCAATTGCGCCCGGGCCTGACTCTCGTCTAGAATGGAGGAAAATCCGCGAGCGGGAAAAGATTGCCCGAAGCAGGAAGCAACCACCCAGCCAAGCGCGATGCAGGGAAGGAAGATCCTGACTGTTGTCACTGTGTTGATGGGAACGCTTGGCCCCGATCAATTTCCTTTATTGCGTGGCGTTGGAATCCTTCCGCTCGCTTGATTCAGGAGGCCCGGAGACCTCGAGAGGAAGGGAAAGTTCGGGAGAGGAAAGATCCTCGGAATCCAGAGAAGGATCGGTCGAAGAGGAAGGGGATGAAACGGAAGCCTGCGAGGAGTCGGGGGCGGAGGGCGACAGCGCTTCTTCGGATGCCGAGCTTTCGGTTCCGGAGGTTCGCAAGAGCTGATCATGAGCCCCGGATTCGTTTTGGTAGAGGGCGTACAATCCGAAGGAGAGAATGAAGAAGAACAAAATGCCCCAGACGGTGATCTTTGAAAGTTGAGCTGCGGAATCCGCCCCGAGGTATTGATCCGCCGCTCCGCCTCCGAGAGCGGAGCCCATGCCTCCGGAGGTACGCTGAATGAGAACAAGCAGAACGATTACGAGACAAAGCAGAATGAGTAGCGTGGTGATGAATACGATCATGATTGAGAAAAAGGACTTTCCATGTTGGTGCCTGCGAAAAAAAAGGCAACCTCCATTACCAACCGGCTCCTGATCGGTCCGATCAGTCGGTCAGGCGAGAAACCAATGAAAGCAAATCCTCTTCATCGCCAAATGAAAGCGTGAGCAGCCCTTCCCCGCGAGGGTTGGACTTGATTTTGACTTTTCTACCCATGCTCTTGCGAAGCTCACGAGCCAATTTTCGGTAAGCGGAGGAAGTGAATTCATGAGTCCTGCGAATGGAACCGGGCTCCGAGGCAAGGGGCGAAGAAACGGCATCTTCGACCTGCCTGACGGTCCACCCCTCCAAAGCGGCTCGACGCCCCAAACTTGTCCGCAGTTCAACGTCATCGACGCCAAGCAGAACCTTCGCGTGACCAACCGAAAGCTCGCTGTCGGCAACCAATCGACGCAACTCGTCGTCCAGTTGCAGCAAACGAAGAAGATTGGTGACGTGCGCCCTACTCTTTCCCATCCGATCCGCCACTTCCTGCTGAGTAAGGTTGAAGTCGGAAACCAAGCATTGATATCCAAGCGCCTCCTCCAATGGATTGAGCTGTTCGCGTTGGAGGTTTTCAATCAGAGAAAGACTGGCTGAGGATACGTCGGTGGCTTCGATGATGCGAGCCAGGATGACGCTCCGACCCAAGTGCTGATGAGCCCGCAAGCGTCGTTCTCCGGCAATCAGTTCGTATCCATCCCCCGTGGGACGAATCACAATGGGTTGAAGCAATCCTTCGGAGGCAATACTGGCGGCCAGTTCGCTTACGGCTTGCGGGTCGATGACCTTTCGCGGTTGCCGCCGATTGGGAACGACTTGATCGACCGGAACCTCGATCAGGCGGTTGTCGCCAGGAAGCGAGGAAACAGGAGCAGGCAGGGCGGGAGGATCCTCCGAGCCGGGCGAAGGGGAGGAAGGCGGATCGTTCGCCCGGATGGACGAAACTGCGCCCCCCCCAGCGATCAAGCTCCCCAAACCTCTTCCCAAACGTGGAGCGGCGGCATTCATTTTTGAGGAACGAAAAGCTCCCGACCTACGAAAACCTTGGTTGGGTCGGATATCGAGTTGGCATTGATGATCCAATCGATTTTCGATTTGTACTTCTGGGCAATGCTGCTGACGGTCTCCCCCTTCTCCACTTTGTGAACGAACCCGTTCTTGGGGTAATTCGAGGAAAAGGAAGGCTCAGCGGGGGTCGAAGGACCAGATTTGAGCTCGGCAAGCTGACCGAAGCCTTTGTTCATTTGCTCGACGATCTCCTTGAACTTTCCGTTTATTTCCTCTTGCATGAGGTTTCGGGCTCGTTCGCTTTGCTTGAATGCCAAATCGAGCGATTGCACGCGGTTCTGCAGCTCGAGAACCAAAGCGCTCGCTCCTGCCGAGGGATGAGCCGAGGCCCGTTGGGATTGATCCACCGCCATCCGTAGCTGAGCATTTTCCCTTCTGAGGCTTTCCACCTCGGTCCTCAAACCCGATACTTCCCGGGTGACCATCTCAAGGTCCTGCTTGAGGTTGGCAAGGAGGACCTTGGCATCGGATTGCCCGAACGCGACCTGCCCACTCGTCGAAATCGCGAGCAGGAAAGAAAGGAGAAATCGCTTCCCAACCTTCAGTACCACGTTCTCAAAAGTACGAACCCATGCGGATGAATCAAGAAACTTTTCATAAAAATTAAAGCGATCGAAGCAAGGGAACCGATTCATCAGGCAAAGCAAGGTCCGCTTCGGAGGAAAATCGATATCCGCGCAGAAAATCCGAAATAGGCAACATCTTGCCACCCGGTTTCTGAAGACTCAAAATTTGCAGGCTGCCTGAACCGGTGCCGATGAGAAGAAGCCCCGCTCCTTCGTCGGCATGCAATTGACCGGCTTTCAAATCCTTGAAGTTCTCCGTCACTTTCGCTCGACCAACTCGGATGGCCGATCCTCGGTCGAGGAAAAAGGATCCTGGCCAAGTGGAAAATGCCCGAATTCTTCGCTCCAATTCCACCGCTGACAAGGAGAAGTCCAAACGACCGTCCGACTTGAGCAATTTGCGACAGAAAGTCGCATCACTCGAGTCTTGAGCAGTCGGGGCAAGCTCACCCGAAAAAATGCGGGGAAGAGATCGCAGGATCAGCGGAACACAGGCATCCGCAAGTTTTTCTCGCAGTGAGGAACCGGTTTCGCTCGCGCCGATTTCAACGGTCTCGAAATCAAGTATCGGGCCCGCATCGAGTTGCGGAACGACCTGCATCAAGGTTACCCCGGTTCGAGATTCTCCCATGGCCAATGCGGTTTCCACAGGCGACGACCCTCGGTACTTGGGAAGCAGCGATGCATGCAAGTTCAAACAACCAAATGGGGTCGCTTCCAACATGGCTCGCTTAAGAATGCATCCATAGGCCATGACCAGCGCGATCTCCGCGCCCAGGGAACATACCCATCTGACGTGAGAGGAATCCGGAACCGCAGGATCAAGAAAGGGGATCTCCGATTCGAGGGCCCATCGCTTGATCGGGTTTGCCCGAAGTTTTCTTCCACGCCCGGCCGCTCGATCGGGCTGAGTCAGCACTCCGCAAAACTCCCATAGATCCCGCCTGTCCTGCATGGCTTCGAGCAAAGGCAGGGCAATTTCATCGGAACCGAAAAAGACGACTTTTCTGGGTTTGCTTTTTGACATGACAAGGGAGAAGGCTAGCAAGCTTTTGCCTCATCGGCAAAATTCTTTATCCTGCAAAAAAAACCGCCCGTAAAGGCGGTTCGATTCAAGCTTGCCAAAGCGATGAAGAGCTGCGGAAAGAAACTTACTTTTCCTCCCGAAAACGAGCTTCCTTGCCGGCAAGCGAAAACTTAAGGGGGCAACCGGAAAGTCCGAATTTTCGTTGGATGCCCTTTTCCAGGTAGCGACGATAGGGTTCCTCCAGCTTTTGCTCCCGGTTGCAAAACAACTTGATGCGAAAGGGTCGCCTTTCGACCTGTACGGCGTAAAAGATCTTGAATCGCTTGCCCTTCACCTTTGCAGGAGGACGATGCTCGAACATCTCTCGCAGAAGCTTGTTCAAGGCCGAAGTGGACATGGTCTTTTCCATGCGGGCGTCCAAGTCTCTGGCCACTTGCAGAAATTCCTGCATGGCGTATCCTGCCTGAGCGGAAACGAAGCAGACGGGAGACTCAGGCAGAAAGATCAGTTCCTTGCGGACGGATTTCAGATAGGCTTTTCGAAAATCCTTCTCATCCTCGTATCCGGACAAGGGATTCTTGCGAAAACCGTCCAAAGCGAGGTCCCATTTGTTGATCAGGATCGCCAAGGCCTTTCCCTCTTCGAGAACGTGCCCCGCCAGCAGCTTGTCCTGCTTGGTCACACCTTCCCTGGCATCGAGAACCAAAAAGACGACCTCGACCTCCGCGATCGCATGCTTGGTGCGTACGGCCGAAAAATAATCCAGGGAGGTATCGACTCGGTTGCGTCGCTTAAGACCGGCGGTGTCGAACAAACGAAAACGCCAGGGCTCGTCGCTTCCCTCGATCTGATAGTCCAGATCAAGCTCCACGGTTTCGCGAGTGGTTCCGGGCACGTCGCTGACGATCAATCGTTTCATATCCAGCAAACGATTGCAAAGCGAAGACTTGCCTACGTTCGGTCGACCGATGAATGCAATGCTGGTTCGTTTGTCCGCCAAGCCATCGGACGAGATTTCGGGTGAGGGAAGGTTCTCGCGAAAGAAATTCACCAACCCCTCGAAACCGTGTCCATGCTCCGCAGATACCCTGAAAAGGTGACGCAATCCCAATCCCCTGAAATCGGCGAATCGGTAATCGTTTTCGGGCTCGTCCATCTTGTTGACCACGAGAACGGGCTCTTTGCCCATTTTGCGAAACTTTTCCGCCAACATCTGATCGAGTGGAAGCGAACCTGCTCGACCGTCCACCACAAACAAAAGCAGGTCTGCCGCCCGAATGGCGAAATCCGCTTGGTCTTCGGTTGCTACCTGAATCTCCGCAGGGGTCATTTCGGGAATCATTCCAATGCCTCCCGTATCCATGAGGGTATACCCTTCGGGACTGTCCGCAACCACGACGTCGCGCGTAACTCCGGGGCGGTCGTGCACGATGGATATGCGTTTGCCCGCCAAGCGATTGAACAATCGACTTTTGCCGACGTTCGGTCGGCCCACGATGGCAATACTGGGATTCACCGATGAACAGGCAGGAACAAACCAAATCAGCCCGCGGCAGGAATGGCTCGATCTTCGATCCTTGCTTGATCGACGAATCGTTCCATCCGATCGGTGGCTTCAACCAGTCTTTCGAAGGAGGTGGAAAAGCTCGCCCGGACGTGACCTTTTCCATGAGCCCCGAAGGCGGTTCCGGGAACGACGGCAACTTCCGCCTCTCGCAGCAAGCGATGGCAAAACTCGACTTCGTCAAGGCCCGTGCAGGAGGAGACCGAGGGAAAGGCGTAGAAGGACCCTCGCGGGAGGTGGCAATCAAACCCCATTTCATTGAAGCGGCGGACGATGAAATCCCTCCTCTTCGCATATTGATCACGCATCCGGGCGACGTCGTCGGACCCGTTCCTCAAGGCCTCCAAGGCCGCTTCCTGGCTGAGAATAGGGGCGCACATCATGCAATATTGGTGGATTTTCATCATCGCATCAATCAGCCAGTCGGGACCGCAGGCGAACCCCACTCGAAACCCCGTCATGGCGAAAGCCTTGGAGAAGCCGTGAAGAAAGATGGTGCGTTCCTGCATTCCGGGAAACGAGGCAATGCTGAGGTGCTCGCCCTCGTAGGTGAGTTCCGCATAGATTTCGTCGCTGATCACGATCAAATCCCTTTCGACCGCGAACTTGGCCAGTTTCTCGAGCTTAGCGCGGTCTGCCGTGCCTCCGGTCGGATTGGTCGGGAAATTGAGCATCAAGACCTTGCATCCCGGTTCCCAGGCCTGAACAAAGGCATCGGGATCCAAGGCAAAGAAGTCGTCCGGGTTGGTGCCAACGGCAATGGCCTCGCCAAAAGCCAGGGAAATGCTGGGCGCATACGATACGTAGCAAGGTTCGTGGTAGAGAACCTTGTCTCCTGGGTTGAGCAAGGCTCGCAAAGCGACGTCGATCGCTTCCGACACTCCCACCGTGACCAGGATCTCGGACCTGGGATCATAGGTCGGTCCGAAATGTCTCTCCACATAGGAGGAAATCTCCTTCCTCAACGAGAAAAGTCCTCGATTGTCCGTGTAAGAGGTTTTGCCTCGTTCCAAAGCGAAGATGGCGGATTCGCGTATTTTCCAAGGCGTGACGAAATCGGGCTCGCCGATACCCAGGGAAATTGCCTGAGGCATTTCAGAGACAATTGCAAAAAAGTCACGGATTCCCGATCTTGGCAATCCCAGGACGTGTTCGGCTACGTAATCCGACGGATTCATGGAGCGTTCAGGCGCTGACCGCCGGTTTTTCCGTATTCTCACTCTCGTTGCCGAGCAGGCGCCCATGCTCCTTGTAGGAACGCAGAAGAAAATGAGTGGCAGTGGAAAGAACCCCTTCGATAGTTGCGAGGCGTTCGGAAACGAAACTGGCTACGGCATGCAGGTTTTTTCCCCTGACAATCACCAGAAGATCATACCCGCCTGACATCAAGTGGCAGGCTTCCACCTCTTCGAATTTTGAAATTCGGTTGGCCAGACGATCGAACCCACCTTCGCGCTCGGGAGTAATTCTGACTTCGATCACTGCGCGAACTTGATCGCTTTCGCTCTTCGCCGGGTCAAGCAGAGGCATCCAACCAAGCAAGGTGCCTTGGTCGCGCAAGTCCTGTATTTCCGCTTCCACCTCCTCGCGAGAGCGCCCCAGTATCTTGCTCAGAACCTCGGGTCTGGGATCTGCGGTTTCCAAAATCGTTGAAAGAAGATCACTCATGAAAAAAAGATCATATTAGCCATTGTGAATAACTTGGTAAAGACGCAAAGCTTGCCGCCTTCATTCGCAAGCTCTCCATCACTTCGAGTCACTGGCGCGCAAGAGCAAAAATAAAATCGCATTCAGTCCGATGGAGTGGCTGATATCGCCCTTGCGGATCAAATCCTTCAACTGGTTCAAGGGATATAATTCCGTGGTAAGTTCCTCATGCTCGTCAAATTCAAGCTGGGAGGTCTTTTGCGCGTTTCGGACCAATACAAGATGACATCGATTCGACAGAATGGCTGAATTCGGACGGACGACGCCTATCAATTCGGGGTTCTCCCCTTCGTATCCGGTCTCTTCCCGTAATTCGCGCAACCCGGCGACCAATGGGCTCTCTCCTTTTTCCACCACGCCTCCGGGCGGTTCCAGGGAGTTCTCCCGGCTCCCGTACCTGAACTGCCTGACCAGCACGATTTGCTCCTCGGGCGTAATGGCCAGAACGTTCACCCAGTCATTGGTGTCGAGCACGTAAAAATCTCCCTCCAATTGATCCGATCGCCTGCGAAAACGACGTTTTCTCACCTCGAAGATTCTGCAATCAGCATGAAGCTCGTCAGTTATGAGTTCCCATGAACTAGGGAGGTTGGGTTCTCTCATAGCCCCAATTCCTCGGTTACGAATTGCCAGAGGTTCAAGTGTATTTTCACTCCCTTTTCCTCCGACAACAGCTCCGTCTTTCGGTCTATCGGTTTACCGGTACGTACGAGCGCTCCTCTCATCCCGGCCGACAAACCCGTCTGAGCATCGCTCCATTTGTCTCCAACCACCCAGCTCGCCGATGAATCCAATCCATACTTCCTCGCCATTTCCAGTTCGAATCGAGGAGAGGGCTTGCGAAAGCCACCGAGCTCTTCGGGAGCTTCCGGAGCAATGCAAATCTCGGTCAGGAAGTCTTCACTCCAATCGAATTGCCGCATCATGCGGGCGTTGCACGCATGAACCTCCGACAGTGAAAAGTATCCCCGGGCGATTCCCGATTGGTTGGTGTGCAAGAAAAGAAGGAATCCGTTTTTTCTGGCTTTCTTCAGAGCGGCTCCCGCTTCGGAAAAGGTCTCCAACTGATCCGGATCGCGCAAGTAGTGAGCATCCTTGATAAGGGTGCCGTCACGATCGAGAAACAGCGCCGGTTGATTCGACATCGCTCAGCAGCGAGATAAAATTTCCGCCGGAGTCACCGTGGCGGTCCCTGCCTTGCCGACGACGATTCCAGCCGCCAGATTGGCGAATACGGCAGCCTCTTCGAAGGACTTGCCCGCAACCAAGGCCAAGGACAAGGAGGCAATAACGGTGTCGCCCGCTCCGGAAACGTCGAAGACCTCCCGAGCGGAAGTGGGAATCGTTCTCTCTGCCCTTCCCTCTCGGGCAAGCAACATCCCTTGAGCTCCCAGGGTGATGGCCAGCAAACGGGGTGAAAAACGTTCGAAAATTCCAGTGATCACCTCTTCCTCGGGAAAGGGATCTTTGGTCTGCCGTGAGAAGCCGGTCATTTCAAGCGCTTCCATCCGATTGGGAGTCAACAGGTCCGGCTCGAAGTAAGCCAACCTTCTGCTCGGTTTTGGGTCAATTGCAAGAAATCGAGCGACAGGACGCAAAAGGGCAAGCAGTTCGTCGGTCACAAATCCCTTGCCGTAATCGGAAACGATCACAGCGTCACATGCGCTTGCCTTACGGGAAATCATATCGCCGATCTCAGCCAAATCCGGACAATAGCGCTCGCTGCCGGCTTCTCGATCGACCCGACATATCTGCTGGTTGGAGGCAGTGATCCGAGACTTGCTGATGGTAGGAGCGGAAGGGAATCTCAGGCTGGGGTCGATGCTTACCTCGGCTCCCTTTAAAATTTCGATCAACTCACCTCCGCGTTCGTCCGCCCCGAACCAGCCGATGGTCTCCACCTTGGCCCCCAAAGCCGATAGGTTCAAGGCGACGTTTGCCGCCCCGCCCGCAACGGATCGTTCCTCGCTGACGGAGAGTACGGGCACGGGCGCTTCCGGTGAGATTCTGGTAACCTCGCCGATGACGTACCGGTCGAGCATGACGTCACCTATCACCAGTACGCGAACGCTCTTGATCTGTTCAAGCAGTTGTTTCATCTATTAAGCATCTCATGTTGCGTTTGTTTTCGATTCTGCCAATCGCGATCCTTCTCGGAACGTCGACCTCCTGCAAGAGGGAAATTTCAGCTGATTCGATCGACCCGCAAACCGTAACCTTCCCCATCGCCATCGAATCCAAAATTCTTGCCCTCGAATTGGCCTTGAATCCGGAACAGAGGCAACGAGGCTTGATGCATCGCGACGAATTGGACCATGCATGCGGAATGCTGTTTGTTTTTGAAGAAACCCAGCCCATGCGTTTTTGGATGAAAAACACCAGAATTGCCTTGGACGTCGGATACTTCGGACCAGATGGGAAACTAAAGGAATTGCATTACGGTCGACCGTTCGACTTGTCGGGGATGCCATCCAAGTCGAGAAACCTCAAATTCGTCGTGGAACTGGGAGCCGGAGAATTCGCGCGATTGGGAATCGGTATAGGAGACCGCATCGACCTGCAAATGGTCGCCGACTCAGTACGGAAGAGCGGTTACTCGCCCGCGAGCTTCGGCCTCCCTGATCCGGATCGGTAACCATACGGATTTTGGCATTGCCAATGCCAAGCATCGGCGAGCATCTCCTCGAGGTTGCGCTTTGCCTTCCATCCAAGCAGGCTTTGCGCAAGAGACGGATCGGCCCATGCCTCGGTGACGTCACCGGGCCTGCGGGCGGCGAATTCACGGGGAATTTCAATCCCCGTGACTTTTTCGAAAGCGGAGACAAGTTCCAATACGCTTGATCCCTTCCCGGTGCCAAGGTTGCAGGTGAAGCCTTCTCGGTTTGCTTCCAGGGCTTGCAGCGCCTTCAAGTGAGCCTCGACAAGGTCGGTTACGTGCAGATAGTCACGAATGGGAGTTCCGTCCGGCGTTTTGTAGTCGTTGCCGAATATCATGAGCTTTGTTCGTTTCCCGCCAGCCACTTGACAAACGAAGGGAACAAGGTTGTCCGGGATACCGAGAGGATCTTCTCCGATTTGTCCGCTGCAATGAGCCCCCACCGGATTGAAATAACGAAGAATCGCCGGACGGAAGGAAGGGTCGGCAACAGCGTGATCCCGAATGATTTCCTCCATTTGGTGTTTCGTTCGGCCGTAAGGACTGGAAACTCCACCGGTAGGATGAGCCTCGTCCAGCGGAAGACGATTCGGTTCGCCGTAAACCGTGCATGAGGAACTAAAGACCAGCTTGCATACGCCTGCTTTTTGCATCGCTTCAAGCAAGGCAATGGATCCGGCCACGTTGTTCCGATAATATTTCAACGGATGCTGCGTCGATTCGCCCACCGCTTTCAGCGCCGCAAAATGCATTACCGAGTCAATGCCCTCATGCCTGCTGAAAAGATCTTCAAGCAGAAGCCCGTCCCCAAGGTCTCCCTCGATGACGAGAGGAGCCCTGCCGGCCAACTTCCCCACCCTGACCAACGCCTCGGCGCAAGAGTTGGAGAAGTTATCCAGAACCAGCACCTCGTAACCGGCTTCCAGCAAGGCCAGGGTGGCATGACTCCCTATGTAGCCAGCGCCTCCGGTTACCAGAATTTTTTTCATCGACTGCCTTTGGTGAGCGAGCGGAGGGTGGCGAGAATAATTTCCAAGTCCAGAAAAAAGGAGGCGTTCTTAACGTAGAACAGATCATACGCCAACTTTTCTTCCGAGCTTTCCAGATCGGATGCGTATTGGAACCGAATTTGAGCCCAACCCGTGACTCCAGGCTTCAACAGGTAGCGACACTTCCAATACGGCAAGCGATCCTCTATCGCTGCTTCCAATTCCGGCCGCTCGGGACGGGGCCCGACGATGGACATCTCTCCTTTGATCACGTTCCAAAATTGAGGAATTTCGTCGATTCTGGTCCGGCGCAGAAACCTTCCCACTCGCGTCACCCTGTCATCCTTTTCCTTGGCCCACTCCGCCCCATGCTCTTCCGCATGCCTCCTCATGGTGCGCAATTTGTATAGGGTGTACGGCCTTCCCAGAAGCCCGCTTCTGGGTTGGGTGAAGAAAACGGGGAATCCCGATTCGAGGACGATGGCGACGCAGGCCAACACAAGGATGGGGAAGGAAAGGATCAATCCAAGGAAAGAAACGGACAAATCAACCATTCGCTTGATTCTGCGAAGCAAAGGATCGCGTTGGCGAAGGTTCAATCGGGCCAACCAGCGATGATCGAGGTCAGCGTGCGGAATCTTTCGGCAAAAAGTCTCGATGAAATCGGATGCCAACATGACTCGAACGCCCGAGGCAAGAAGCTCCATTACCTGCGATTCCTTGATCGCGGATTCCCTTCCCTCGACAACCAAAATGTCAATCCCCTTGGTCCGGCAGCGCTCAAGAAAAGATGAAAATTGATCAGGATCGAACTGAGGATCGGAGTCGATCCATTCAAAGGCGGCCATTTGATCGCGGGAAGATTCTGCAAGCATGACCCTGCGCCGAGAATCAACCAATGCAAGAACGCGCCATGGATTACGATTGGCCAAGAAATGAAGGCTTTCCAGAAAAACTAAGACGCCCGATCCAGAGCAAAGAGTCATCTTGAGAATGACGAACCTTCCGATGAAGTCGAACTCAACCAACCAAACCACCACTAGCAATCCGAAGGTGCTGGATGCGGCAGAGAAAAAGCAGGTCATACCCCGCTTCCAGGCTGCAACCAAGCGACTGCTTTCAAAAACGCCCATCATTTCTCCGGCCAAAAGAAAAAGCATGCCGTAGAGGATCGAATACAGAAAGAGTCGATCGGGACTGACCTGAAGGAGAGTTTCGCTGTCGGGGGAGAAAAACAGCGTTACGACTAGGCAGGAACCGGCGCTTAGAAAAAGACAGCTCAGCATTTTGGCTATCTTGCCCAAGTTCCAATGTTGCCTAGCTTCCATCCTGCCTTTGCTCCATGGTGGACAAATACTCACGCAGACAAGTCCGCCTGCCATAAAGTTCACGAACTTTCAACACTTCCGAAATCATTGTCTTCATGCGCTTGAAGTCGTTCTTGAGTGCAACGATCTCAGAAGCAACCTTTTCCGGGCAATGCCCTTCGAAAACGAGCCCGCAACCACTTTGACGAACCAAATCCGCCAGCTCGCCGGTTGATCCGACAATCAGGGGCAAGCCTGCTCCGATGAAATCGTAGGCCTTGGCCGGAAAGGCGCTGCGCATAGCGGGAAGATCCTTGAGCAGACAAATTCCAAGATGACAGGGCGCCAACTCCTGCGCCAGCTTATGGGATGGCATGGCTGGAAGAATCACCAGGTTGTCCTGCCCGAAGTCGTGAATCTCATCAGGCAAGTCACCGATCAGCAAAAACCTTATCTCCGGATCCATGCGCCCGACCAATTCAATGGTTCTTTTCAAGAGAATCAGGTCGTAAAAGCGGCCCAACCGACCGTGGTAAACAATCGTAAAACGATCATGCTTGACCACGCTCGCGCTACTTTTGTCGAAGGCGTTCTCGTCAAAGCCGTTTCTCAACAAGCGAAAGTCAACTCGTGGAAAATCCTTTCGAAAAGTTTCCAGAAGTCCGTTCGTGACCGTGGTTACCTGAACGGCATTTTCATAGATGGTTCTTTCCATTTTAAGCAAAAGCCGTGGCAGCACGCCACGGGGGGAAAGAATTCCAAGATCAAAAAGGACGCTCGGATAACGGTCTCGCGCATCGAAGAAGTAAGCGATTTTCCCCAACCTTGCAAACAGGGAACAAATGAACGCCATGAAGAAAGGTGGAGAGGTAATGATGCAAAAATCCGTTTTTCTTCTCCTCAAAAACAAGCGACAGCCCAAGTCCAAACCAAGCAGCGCTTCCTGCAGAAAACGAATCGGCAAGCTGGCCCGGTTGTCCGGCGTACGAAAAACCGAACGATCGATTCCCGGAGCCGCCTGAGCCGAAAGCGCGGTCAGGACAAAAGCGCTGAAACCGTGAGAACTCAACTCTTCGACCCATGCGGAAATTCGGGTCGAAGCCGCTGCAGGCATGGGCCTATATTCGGAGGAAATCAAGGTTACTCTCTTCATTGATCCCCCACTAGGCAAAGATAGACCCCGATCAAGCGATCGATGCATCGATCCATGTCATAACGGTGGCTGAACTTCCTGCCATCCGATCGGATTCCGAGACGAATGATTTCCTCCACTCGATCCGCCAACACCTTGACGTTACGCTCCTCCACGCAGCATTGCGAAACTCCTTGCACCATTTGAGAAACGTCTCCGACGTCAACCGAAACGATAGGCAATTCGCAAGCAAGAGCTTCCTTGACGATGCAGGGAGAACCTTCATTGTCGCTGGTGATCAGCAGACAATCGGAAGCTTGCAAAAAAGCAGGCACCTCCTCCGGAGCGATTTGTCCTTCCATCACGAGATACTGGAAGCCTTGGATTCTGGATTGAAGGATTTCGGCGACCGCGTCGGACAAATCCTTGCGCTTCACCCTCGGGTTGTAGCCGGCGTTGAAAAAAAGGACGCGAGCGTCCTCGGGAACTCCAATTCGCACACGAGCTTCTTGAAGAGATCCTGAAACGAAGCTAGCAAGGTCGACTCCGTCGGGAATGACAGAGGTTTTCGACCTTCCCCACCAGAGTTTTCTCGCCAGGCGTTGGCTTACGCAAATGATGCGATGAGCAAAAAGCGCGCTTGCCTGAGAAAGAAAGTGGCCAAGCAAGCCTCTAAGGAAATTGGTGTTTCCGATATTGGCCTCCAGATTCAAATCGGAACCGCGAAAAGAAATGACGAATTTGCATCGCAAGGAAAAAAATGAGCACAGAAAAGCGTTGTAAGTTCCGTATTGGGCATGAACGATCGATGGTTTGAATTCCCTCATCTCCCGGTGCAAGAAAAGGAGGTGACCGACAAAATCGGATAGGGTTCTTGCATGCGCAACTGCCACAGATTTGCAGGCTATTCCACGCTTGCTCAAGGCATCGTTTTGCCGGCGAGCGAATATCATATTGTTGGTTTTTTCGGAACCGGGCTCGACGGACAGAATCTTCAGCAAAGGATCGGCTGGACTCATTCCGAGATCATTCAGGAAAAGAAACGCCTTTCGATAATCATCTTCATCAAAGAAGAAGGGAGGAGAAGGATCATGCCAATCAAACAAACGACCTTGAAATCCTTTCGGTCCACGGCCAGCAAATTGGCGAGCGCTTCGGAACGGTTCCCAAGGTAGGCGCATCCTATTCCGTGTGTCTTGTAGGAGGAACGCAAAAACCTTCCTTCCCGCGATTTGCGTTGTTCGCCGGACAACGCTGAAGAAGCTTCCAGTTTGTCTAGAATTCGAAGTTTTTCTTCAATGAAGAGCCCAGATTTTCTCCAAGTGAAACTTTCGGAGTGTATCCGGTACGAACAGAGCTTTTCGGGCAGACCGACCGCGTCGGCAAGAAGAGAAAAGCGGAGCAAAAAATCGAGGTCTTCAGCCACCTCCAATGTTTCGTCAAACCAATGATCCATACAGTTGAGCAGATCTCTCCTCACCACTACGGACTGGAAATTGATGAAAGGACGTTCCATTAATTTTGAAAAGATCTTGCCTCGGGGAGGTTCCCAATCATCCGGATAGAGGGCCTTCTCTTTTCCGTTTGAATAAACAATCGAACAATTGGCGTACACTAGCCCGATTTTTTCGTCGGAAAATGCCTGCAGGGACTTCTCCAGTCTCTTCTCGAACCACCAATCGTCGGAATCCAAGAAGGCAATGAATCTCCCTTGTGATTTTTCGATTGCTCGATTGCGGGCGGCGCCCAACGGAATCGTTTTTTCTCCTTTGAAATACCTCAGGCGTTCGTCGTAGCCCTTGGCAATACCGGCAGTATCATCCGTCGAGCAATTGTCCCAAAGAATGATTTCCCAGTCGGAAAAGGTTTGGGCATATACGGAATCAATGGCTTCACGAAGATATTTCTCCGCATTCAGACAATTGATGATGACGGAAAAAGTCGGAACTGAGCTCAAGAGGAAAAAGGGATGCCCTGCTCTATCATTTCCAAGAGCTTTTCCACGACGTAGGAACAATCGTCGACTTCCAGATCGGGATGAAGAGGTAAAGTGAGCAACTCGGGAAAGACTCTTTCGGCAACCGGCAGCGAAGGACAATCATTTCCGCTGAAAAAGCGCAGCAGATGATTAGGCTGGTAATGCAACCCGACTTGTATTCCGCAAGCAAGCATTTCACCAACCAAGCGCTTTCGGTCATTCATGCCGAGAATACGGAGGGGAAAGATATGAGGAACGACTTGGTCCAGGTTTTGAAGAACAGGTCGAATGCATGGGCAGCAAGCCATCGTCAACAATCTCAGGTATTCTCCGGCCAGCAAGACCCTCTTGCGGGAAGCTTGTTCAAACTTGGCCAATTGCTCAATCCCGATCGCAGCCATCAAATTGCTCATGTGGTAACGCCAACCCTGCTCCTGCACCTCGAAAGACCAAGATCGTTGGTTGACGAATCGCTTGCTTGAGTCTCCCTCAACGCCGAGCAGCCGTGCATCCCGTACCTTGTTCAGCAAAACCTCATCGTCACTGACCACGCATCCCCCTTCTCCGCAGGTTACGTTCTTGATTCCATCGAAACTGAAACAAGAAACGTCACCGAAGGACCCGATCCGATCTCCATTACAGCGCGAACCAAAGGCATGAGCGGCATCCTCGATGACCCTGAGATCATTCTCCTGAGCCAACTTCATCAATGCGGTAAAATCAACCGGTTGACCCGCATAATGCACCGGCATGATCGCCTTGGTCCTATTTGTCACTCGCTTGGCAGCATCGTTCAAATCGATCAGGCAAGTATTCTCATCGACGTCACAAGCGACCGGAACCGCCCCGTTTGCCGTAACGCTTTGAAAGGAGGCAAGATAAGTGATCGTAGGGACGAGAACCTCGTCACCTGGCCCGACTCCGGCTCCTTGCAAGGCTAGTTGCAAGGCAGCGGTTCCACTGGCTACGCATATCGTGGGACGCCCAAAATATACGGAAAGTAAGCGTTCAAACTCCCCGACTTCCTCTCCCATGCCCAGAAACTCCTTGTCGAGCACTTTCATCACCGCGGCTTTTTCTTCCTCACCGATGCAGGATTTGGACAGCCTGATCAAGCTTCTGTTCTTCAAGTCACCCAAGCCGCCCGCCCCGATCCCCACAGCTCTTCAAGAAAGTCTCGGTCTCGCTTCGTGTCCATGCACTGCCAAAAGCCTTCGTGTTTGTATGCCATCAATTCGCCTTCTTCAGCCAATTGCTCCAAAGGCTCTCTCTCGAGAACGGTTTCATCCCCCGAAATCAAATCCAGGACTTCCGGCTGAAGAACGAAAAATCCGCCGTTGATCCAAGATCGGGTGACTTGGGGCTTTTCTCGAAATCGCGTGACCAAGGTTCCCTCAAGTTGCAACTCTCCGAACCGAGCAACCGGTCGAACTGCGGTAATCGTGGCTTTTTTTCCATGCGCTTGGTGGAAATGCAACAAGTCCTGCAACGGGACGTCGGACAACCCGTCCCCATAGGTGAGCATGAATGGTTGATCAGCCAAATAATTCCTCAATCGACCAAGCCTTCCCCCGGTCATGCTTTCCAGTCCGGTATCCACCATCGTCACCTTCCAATCGCAAGCCGAATCCGTGTGGTGCAAGGTATCGCCGCATGAAAAATCGATGGTTGCATCCGATTCCATCAATCGAAGGGAGGCAAAATATCGCTTGATGGAATCGGCTTTGAAGCCCAAAGCCAAAATGAATTCGTTGAAGCCGGCCTTTGCATAGGAATTCATTATATGCCAAAGAATCGGTTTGCCCCCAACCGTCACCATTGGCTTGGGAATCGATTCGGTATATTCCGACAAACGCGTTCCGAATCCTCCAGCCAGTATCACTACTTTCATTTAGAGCTCCAATCCGCCTCTATTGCATTCAAAGGTTTTCTCATCACTTCATCGGGATCATGAACAAGATCCGCTTGGTTGCAAATCAGATTGGTTCCATGATCCAATCCTTTGAAGCCGAACCAAATGCCAGGAGAAACCGTCAACCTCTGCCATGGCCTCCGAGAAAGGACAAAAGCGAATGATTCTCCACAACTGGGCGAGTCCTCCCTAAGGTCAAGAAAGTTAAAGAGAACCCGTCCGATCGGGACGACTAAATTCAGAGTCATCCTTCGGTGCATTTTCCAAGCTCGAACGGCTCCCCGATCAATAGTGGAAAAATAAACTTCACCAAAACCCACAAACCGGGGATCGGACGCTCTCATGAAATGAAGAACCGCCCCGCTTTCGCCCTCAACCATGGACAAGTCCGTCAGCTCGACTCCGTGAATCATCCGTTTGGAAAGCTTGGCATGGAGCAGCGTTCTTCGGACAAGATCATGTATTGTTCGATTTGCTCACTGGTCAGATCGAAGGCCCTGTCGGATCCTTCTTCGTAAAAGGCGCGGTACCAACGGCTGGTCCATTCGGCCGTTTCATCAAAGCCAAGGGCGCTTCTCCATTCGAGATGCTTGTGAGCCTTCTCGCAATCGAGCTTGAGCAGGCTAGCCTCGTACGGACCCGTCTCTTGACTTGAAACGTCCTCCCAGTCCTTGCCGGGCCAGTGCTTGAGCATTTCCCGGATAAGATCGGAAACGGTGCGATCATCCTTTTCGAACGGCCCGAAGTTGAATGCTTGTCCGCTCGTCTCGGAGGAACAACCGAGCTTTCGGGCCAAGGAAAGGTATCCGCCCAGCGGTTCTAGAACGTGCTGCCAGGGACGGGTGGAAAAAGGACTTCGGATCTGGGGAACGGACCCCTCGGCCCATGCCCGGACGCAATCCGGAACAATTCTGCTGGGAGCCCAGTCTCCCCCTCCGATGACGTTTCCGGCCCTTCCTACGCCTAATTTGATCCTGCAGTCCGATGATTTGAAAAAGGACTCGAAATAACACCTGATGATCAATTCAGTCGCTCCTTTTGATCCGCTGTAGGGATCTTTCCCGCCCAATCGATCGTCTTCCTTGTACCCCTCCCTTCTTTCTAGGTTGTCATAAGATTTGTCACTTGTGACCAAAACTACGACACATGGAAAATCCGCCTTTCTCAAGCCTTCCAACACGTTGGCGGTCCCCATGCAATTCGTTTGAATGGTACCCAATGGATCTTGGTAAGATTCCAAAACGATCGGCTGGGCGGCGAGGTGAAAGATGTAGTCGGGCCGCTCGGCCTTGAGCAATTCCATGACTCCAAGACCATCGCTCAAATTCATTCTCAAATCCTTGAACAGGCATTGCTTCACTAATTCGTAATGACTGGGCTCGGTAGGAACGCGGTCGGAAACTCCGGTCACCCTGGCTCCCAACTTTGAAAGCCAGGCGCTCAACCAACTACCCTTGAATCCGGTATGTCCGGTAACCAACACCTTCTTCCCCTTGAAACTCTTCATTAGTAAGCCCACCCTTCCCGCGGTCTCGATTTCCCGAGCAACTTGCGAATTCCATAAACGAGTCGGGTTATGAAATCGGGCCGATGAATGCCTGATTCTACTACCTCACCGCAAGTCATCAGGGCACGCTCCAAAATGGGAGGAAATTCGCGCAAGAAGACCTCGGGCGAGAAATTTTCCTTCCAATAATCGTAACATCTTTGTCCATGCAGTTCCCGGTGGTTGCAAACTTCCTGGATCAAGGAAATAAGGGAGCATTCGCTTTCCAGGTGATCGGACGCGATTCTTTCCCCCACGCTGTAGCCTTCCTTTTGGTATATCATCTGAAACCGGTACAATCCTTTGATTGCATCAAAGGAGTAATCGGTCAATACGGTCGGCACGGATTGCTTCGCTCCCTCCAAGGCGCTCGTACCCATGGCAAAAAGAAGATCGAGTCGACTGATATGCAGGGTGGCTTCCTCGAATGGGACTTCCCCGACAAATTCGACTTTCATCTCCTTTAAGTCATTGGCAAAGCTTCTCACCTTTTCCAAATCTCCACCCGATCCAATAACCACAAACTCAATATTCTCGAGTTTCAGCTGGCTTAATCTTAAAAGCAGGTGCATCAGGATCGGTGTTTTGAAATCTTCGATTCGTCCCAGCCATCCAAAACGCCTCAAGGATGATGACTCGCAATTCTTAGCTGCCCGCTTAATCGGCATGGGGTCGTCAGTCATAATTCTAAGGTAAGATTTGGGCTTGCTTGGAGTGATGCCCAAATGCGAGCAGGTCCCCATGAAATTGGGCGCATCCATAAACTGAAGGGAATTTCTTTCGATAAGGTGATTGATGAATTCACGACCCCTCTTCATGCGAAAATAGGTACAAAGAAGGTAAATAAACCTTTTAATCGGATGATTTCTCATGCCGTAAAAAAGATGAGGGAAAAAATTATCCGGATGCAGGTTCCAAAACAGGATTCTTGAAGAAGAAGGAAATTTCTCAAAACCCGGAATCCTCCACGGATAACATCCCTGCATGACCAAAACGGAATTGACTGGGAGTCTATGCTTTTGATCGATTGGAACAAAATCAACTCCAGCAGGAAGGTGACGAGCCATGTACCCGTCAACAAGATCCATGAGAATTACCTTTCGATCCTTGCAGAGCATCCGGGCAATCCTAAGAAACAGAACCGATACTCCGCCGATGGAGCGGTAGGGGAAATAAAATACGATACAAGATGAGTTCAACTCCAATGCATGAATCTCCTTAGGCCAATTCCTCTACGATACGCGCGGGATTGCCGTATACCTTGGCGTTGTCCGGCACGTCTCTGGTGACGACACTACCAGCTCCAACCAATGCGTTTTCTCCAATGCGTATCCCGCATAATATGGTTGCGTTGGCTCCAATCGAACAGCCGTCCGCTAAAAAGGTGTTTTCAAACCTTGCAGGCTTTTGCTTCGATCGCGGGTACCTGTCATTAGTGAAAGTGGCGTTTGGCCCGATGAACACCCGCGATCCGACGCGCATTCCGTCCCAAAGATATACTCCCGATTTCAAGGTCACTTCGTCGCCAATGATCACATCCCCTTCGACAAGGGTGTGGGCGCACAAGTTACAGTCCGATCCGATGTTAGCGCCCTCCAGAACCAGAGACCATTGCCAAATTCTTGTTCCCAAACCGATTGAACTGGAATAAACTTCGGCAAGGTCGTGAAGAAAAACGCCGTTCAATTCTCTGATTCTTTTCATTCTTCGATACTTCTACGATGCAATGGGGCAGAGGGCAAGGATCCCCAGAAAGCAATTGGGGCGTTCATCGCAAGTAGAGCAATTCGGACAATTCATTTTCAATTCGCCGGATCGATGGAGAATCTATCGTTTTTTTCCAGATTCCGACGTTTTGCTTGGACTTTTCGGGATCGAAAAATCGTTTCTTGTGCATGTGAACGTTGCGCTCCAAGCCAAGTTGGGTAAAAAGCGCGTCAATTGTTTCATCGTAATTCAGAACGAGCTCTTCATACTGTACTCGAATGATTCGATCCGCATTTTCATTTCTGAAAGTTTCTCGGTGATATATGCTTTGACGAAGGATAAACGAAGCAAGATCGTCCACACCCAGCATATCCTTCTTCAGGTTTTTGAGAAATTCCATGCTGTACTTTGGATTGTTTGCCTCGAAGGAAGGAACGAAGGATTTTTCGTAATCAACAACTGAGGCGTAAACGTCTCTGGGATCTCGTTCGACGGCCACGCAATAGACGTCATCAAAAAACTTTAGAGATCGCTCCGGTGAAAAAGGTTCCATCATGTTGTTCGTTACCACCACCCCATTTCCCCCGGTCATTCCTCCGAAAAGAATCTCCTCGAGATACTTTTTCGTTTTCTCGATGAAATCGACCGGTGAAGATAAGAAGACCTCGCATTTTCGTGGCTCTGGCTTGGCTCGCGAGGAAAAGATCGAAGACAGATTCCGGGCAATGCCCAACAATCCCATTCTCTTCAGAACCTGACGAACTGGATCGGCGGGAGTAGGTTCGTATATGGGATCGAACCAACCATCGACGAATAATTTTCCCTCAATCAAGGAATCTAAGTAATCCAATGATTTTTCCAAAAATCTTTCGTTCAAGTTTTTGTGATAACCCGAGCTTAAGATTTGGCAAAGCTTTCGGAACCTCTTTATGGCCCGGTCGCTTCTCAGAGGTGACCAGCTGTCGCATAAATGATGCTCCAAATCAAGGATGCCGTCCGGCAAGCGCATCAGCCCGAACTCAAATGAATGATCATGCACTTGGACGTTTTGACACTCCCGAAGCAGATCCGCGACCGCGGTCTTACCTGAATGCCCGAAACCGGATACGTCTATTAGTTTCAAGTCTTTTCCAGTTGATGAAAGTCCCTCGCGAGACCCTCCAGAAAGTCGCTGCAGTTGCTGGCCACATGCGGGGTCATGAAAAATCGGTGGGGATGAAACTCGGCTAGAATTCCTTCATATGGTTCCTGCCAAAAGACGTCAAAAGCGGCGAAGATTCTCTTGTTTTTAATTTCCTCATACAATGCCAGTTCATCGACGATAGGCCCACGAGCGGTATTGATGAGCGCGGCCCCGTCCTTCATCCAGGATAGCTTTTCGGCATCAATAAAGCCTCTGGTATTTTCTATCAAAGGCAGGTGCAGAGTGAGCGCATCCGCTTGCCGAATCAAGCCCTTCAGTTCATCTTCTTCGTTCTGAAGAGGATCGTAGGTCAGCACGTCGGTCAATGAGTGGAGTTTACCGACGACCAGCCTGCCTATGTTTCCCTGTCCGACCACCAGCACTTTCTTTTTGCCGAGGAAGGGACGCTGCTTCTTTTGCCAACCTTCGACCGAACCCAAATCCCGATAAAGCATCCGGAGAACCAGTTGAACGGCAAAATTTGCGGTTTCCTCGAAAATATAGGATTTGGTTTTCTCCGAAGGCAAAACAACCTCTATGCCTCTGGTATTTGCTTCATCGAAGGGCACGTTGTCGGTGCCGACCCCGCATTTGAAAATCGTCTTGAGTCTAGGCATGAGCGAAAGATCGATCGGCCCGCTTCCGATAACCGCTATTTCCGCATCCGCAGGGTCAACCGTTTCGAGCAATTCGGGAACCAAGTGATCCAAAGTCTTCGTATTCTTCCAAATTTTCATCGGGCGCGCATAGCTGGCACTGGGTACGATGCCAGGCATTGCTCGATCACTCCTGCAAAAGCCTCGTCCGGCTCAACCTCGAACATGAACATCTCTCCCAGTCCGCGAGTGAGGATGAGGTTGAGCTTGTTGCCGACGTTCTTCTTGTCCTTGGAAAGCAGCGTCAAATAACGATCCGTTTGTATGGCGGGGAACTCCCACCCCTGCCAAACTTCCGCCAAAAGCTCCCTGCAGTTCATACAGACTTTTTCATCGAGAAACCCAAGGTGGGCCGAGACGTGGTTGGCCAAGTCCATCCCGTAGCAAACTGCCAATCCATGAGGAATGGCATAATCGGTTATCCCCTCCAAGGCGTGCCCGAAAGTGTGGCCGTAATTGAATACTTTTCTGGGTCCCTGATCAAATTCATCCATTTCAATCATTGCCTTCTTTATTTCCAAGCTTCGGCGAGTAAGCGCATTGGTCTGAAGGGGTTCAGTCAAGCATTTGCGGAAATTTTCCCGAAAGAAAGCAACGTCTTCGCTGCCCGAGATCATGAAAAAGTGCAGCATCTCTCCAAGACCCGACCGAATCTCTCTTTCTTCGAGAGAACTCAAGAACCCGGGATCTACGAAAACTTTGGAGGGCGGATGAAACCCCCCCAGCAGGTTTTTGCAATCTCCGAAATTGACGGAGGTTTTGCTTCCGATGCAACTATCTCCCTGTGCAAGCAAAGTAGTGGGAACAAAATACCAATCCACGCCCCTAAACAAGATGGAGGCGACGAAGGCTACCGCGTCCTGAACGATACCTCCACCAATCGCAACCAAGCGGTGATTCCGCTTGAAGTTCATTTGCATCAGTTTCTCGATCAAATTTCCCGCAGCATCAAAGCTCTTGGTCATTTCACCACTCGGAAGGACGATAAACGGATGAGACTGCCGCAATCCCTCAAGAGGCTCAACATAGAGAGCATTAACCTGCTCATCAACCAAGAAGACGTCCATCTCCTGGGTGTCTTGCTTGAGGCAATCGACGAAATCATTGGTAAAGACGATTTCGTATTCTCCTCGGTAAGATTTTATTTTCATGTAAGCCGTAAAGGCATCAGACGATGGAAAACCCTCCGTCCACCACTAGGTTCTGACCCGTCAAGTAGGTATTCTCCTCACTGCATAAAAAGTGGACGACTCGGGCGATTTCACCCACTTGAGCAAACCTCCCCAGCGGCACCATTGCAGAAAGTTCCTGCGCCTGAGCTTCCGATAGAGATTGGCGGGTCAAATCCGTTAGCGTGAAACCAGGCGAAACCGCATTGATCAAAACGTTCGAGGGGGCCAATTCCACGGCAAGCGCCCGAGTCATGCCAACCAGGCCGCTTTTGGCGGATGTATACAAGCTGCGCTGAGGCTTGGTTATGCAACTCCAGATGGAGGCGACGTTTACGATCTTTCCACCCCCGCGCGATTGCATCCCCTTTGATACTGCCTGAATGATCTTGTAAGGCGCTTCCAGGTCGATCTTGTGCACTCGTTGGTAGTCGGCGTCTCCAACTTTATCCAGTGGCTTGATGACGTTAATGCCCGCGTTGTTGACGCAAACGTCGAAACCTTCGCTCAGAGACAATTGTGAGCAAAATTCTTTTAGGGATAGATCCTCTGAAAAATCGGCTCTCATCCATTCCGATACGCATCCGTCATGAACTTCCGGAGGGCTCGTGGCAGTCCCTACGACAAAGGCGCCCCGCTCATGGAAGAGTCGGGCAATCCCTTGCCCGATTCCTCGACTGGCGCCCGTTACAAGTACTCTTTTCCCCTTCATGTTGTTTCAGAATCCAATTGCTTCGCCTGGTGTCAGATTATCGGAGACCCTTCCAATGATCACGGCGCTTCATCAAAAAGGTCATATTTCTTTCTCCATTCGTCATCGGCGCAGTAGATTTTGTAAACTAGCTGCATCGTCTTTAGAGCATCGCCGGAAGAACCTTCTGAGATTTCTCGGTTCTGCAGAATGGCATCCGCGAAATCATAGATCTCATCCTTCCAGGAAGGGTCTTCGTTGTACCTGATGGTCTTTTCCAATGGATCGCCGGCATGATCCGCAGAAGCATAGGCAACGGTCATGGTTTCCGCCCCGTAGCTTTTGGAGCTGGAAAGAATACCATCGAGAATGATTTGCCCCTTGGTCAAGGTGATCTCCAGTTGAAAACGATGCCTCCACTGGGTGGCGGAAGAATGAAGCATGGCAACAACCCCATTATCGGTTCTCATCAATGCATAGGCGTTGTCCTCGACGTCATGCTTCCAAAACCGATTGGATATGAAACTGTTGACCTCGGAAAACTCACCGGCAAACAGGCGCATCATGTCCACCATGTGTATTCCTTGATCCAAGAGAATTCCACCTCCGCACTGATCTCTCTTTGTTCTCCAAGTCGAATCAAAGCTGATGATCTTTGATTTGCCGTAGACTCCGCGCAAATCGACTACGGAACCCAGTTCGTTCGATTTCACAAGGGCCAGTGCATCCCTCACCGAATGGTGATAGCGATGATTGAATCCATACTTGAGTCTTAAATCAGGATGCTTTCGCTCGGTCTCAATAACTCGAGCGATGTCCCCAACGGTCTTGCCGGGAGGTTTTTCGCAAAAGACGTGCATGCCAGATTCAAGGCCGGCAACGGTAACTTCAGGAGCGAGATAATTAGGCAAACAAACAAAGAGCGCCTCCAAGTTCTCTGAAAGCAAATCTCGGTATTCGCGATAATACCTGACCCCATCCTGAAAAGAACCATTTGAAGCAAAGGAAGTATCGCACACGGCAACCACCTCCAAGGACGGATGCAAGTCGACGTATTTGCGACGCCTTTTTCCAACCACACCGTATCCGGCGATTCCAACCTTAAATTTTTTCTTGTCCATCAACGATAGCGATCAAACAATGGATCAGTTTGCATGGCCAAATCGGCAAGCTTTAAATCTTCAGGCGTATCCACTCCAAACTTGTCGAAATCGACTTGAACAAGCCGAACTTCGATACCGTGCTCGACTGCCCGCATCATATCACAAGACTCGATGGCTTCCAGAGGAGTGGGAGAAAGAGCAAGAAACTCGTCTAAAAAAGATCTGCGAAAGGCAATAATGCCCAACTGCCTGAAGAAATCAATGGGCAGGGCCCCGGATTTTCTCTTGGAGGGAATGGGCTCTCGGGAAAAATACAGGGCGCGATGATGGTTATCGAACACGACCTTGACCAAATTGGGATTGGAAGCCATCTCTTCAGGAATTCTGGCTATCAGGTTGGAACAAAGCAGCGAGTCATCACAGGTCAATGGTTCGATCAAAGCCTCCAAGTGATCGGGCTCAAGCAACGGTTCGTCTCCTTGAACGTTGAGTACGACGTCAGCTTCCAAATGCTTGACCGCCTCTGCCACCCGATCGGTGCATCTTTCGTGTCGGTCGGAAGTCATCACCGCCATACCGCCTTTCTTTTCGACCAAGTCATAAATTTCCCTGTCACAAGTCGCGACAATAACCTGATCGATGGCAGAGCATAGAAGAGTTCTTCTTCTTACGTGCTCGATCATGGGCAATCCGGCAATCTCGGCGATGGGTTTGCCAGGGAAACGAGACGATGCCATGCGAGCTGGAATTACGGCCACGATTTTCGATTTCATAAGGACACGGGCTTGCGAGCAATTAGGCTCATATGCGAACTCAACCCATGCTTGCGTATCCATGACTGAAGGTCGCGCTTGGCTTTTTCGGTTCCATGATGAGCGAGAAAAGTCCAGAAACGATCAGCGGAAAAACTTCCTCTTTCCACATTGCTCTCGATGATGTCCCAATCCAGCTCGCCGGGGGTCTCGGATTGAATGACCTCGAAACCAACTTTTTCGAGCATTGAAGAAACCGCCTTTGGATTGCTTAGGTTCAAATGGTGCGGGGGAAAAACGGCTTTTGATTCTTTCCACATCAACAAAACGTCGAATCCCAAACCATTGAGAGTGGTAAGCAAGAACTTGCCCCCTGGCTTAAGCAACTTGAACGCCCCTTCAATCATGGTCTTTGGGGTGCGCAGATGCTCGAACAATTCGAAGGAGCAAAGAAAGTCAAAGCTTTCATCATTGCCCTCGACTTTTTCAATAATGCATTCAATCACCTCAAGGTCTTTCGAACGGCAGATTTGCGCCATCTGAGGACTCGGTTCAATGGCTACCGCATGAAGGCCTTTTTTGAGTTTTTTCAACTCTTCGAGGAACAGTCCGTATCCAGCGCCAACGTCACCAATAACTGCGTCATTGGAATCCACAAGAAGTTCTGCGACTTTTTGAGCCCGAGGGCGAAAAATCTTTTCCCGGCGAGCCTCCG